>DATJJY010000072.1:0-22966 GCA_035491895.1 Gemmatimonadales bacterium | reverse complement strand
CGCGAGCTGCGCGAGCGGCTCGGGACGGAGCCGGCTCCGGAGACGGTCCGGCTCATCGAGCGGGTGCGGGAGGCGCGAGTCGGCCGGCGGGTCGTTGCGGCGCCGAGTGGGGCAGGGCGGCGCGCGCCACTCGTCGGGCGCGGAGCGGAGCTGCCGCGGCTCATGACGGCGTGGCAGCGTGCGCGGAGCGGCATGGCCGGTCTGGTGCTGCTCGAAGGGGAGCCGGGCGAGGGAAAGACGCGGCTGCTCGAGGAGTTGCTCGACCGGGCGCGGCTCGAGGACGCGACCGTCGCTTCATCCCGCTCGGTTCCATCCGACGCCCGAGTGCCGTGGGCTGGTCTCGTGGGACTTCTGAGTGGAGGATTGGGTGTGGCACCGGGGATCGCCGGCGCATCCGCTGCGGCGCTCGCCGCCCTGAGCGCGCTCGCCCCGGATCTGGAGACGAAGGCGCCGAGTCCCGCCGGGGCCGGCACCATCGAGCCGCCGCAGGCGCTCGCCGCCGCCGTGCGGTCCGCCGCCGAGGAGCAGCCTGTTCTCCTGGCACTCGATGATGCCCAGGACCTCGATGCCGAGACCGCCGCCGCGCTGCCGCAGCTGGCGCGCGACGTCGCCGGGAAGCGGGCGTTGATCGTCGTCAGCATGACGAGCGGCGAGCGTCGGCCGGCCTGGCTCGAGGAGCTGCGCGCGCAGATCGGGCGTGGCGTTCTGGGGGACGTGATTCGCGTCGGCCGGCTCGACAGGCCGGCGCTCGAGGCGTTGGCGCGCTGGTGGCTGCCGCGCTATGAGCCGGCGGACATCGTGCGGGTGGTGCGTCGAGTGGAGCGGGACAGTGCGGGCGTGGCGCTGCTCGCGGCGGCGATGCTCGAGGCAGTGTCGCTCGGGTTTCGCCTGTCGCCCGATGCCCCCGCCTGGCCGGGAGAGCGTCACACTCTCGTCGATACCCTCCCGGGCGACCTCCCGCCCGCGGTGGTCGGGGCAGTGTGTCTCAGGTATCGCCAGCTCGCGGAGCCGTCGCAGACGGTGCTCGCCGCCGCGGCGTCGCTCGCGGAGCGGTTCACCGCCGCGGAGCTGGCGCGTGCGACCGGCCTCGCACCGGGCGAGGTGGAGGGTGCGCTCGACCGGCTCGAGTGGGACCGCTGGGTGGCGGTCGACGCGCGTGGCTACGCGTTCACGGCGCCGATCGAGCGCGCGATTCTGCTGCAGGAGATGGTGACGCCGGGACAAGTCCGGCGCTACCGGGAGCGCAGAGCTCCTCCAAAGTGACGGGGTGCCTTGAGGGTCCCGAACAGGAGTGTCGTTGTCCCCCCGGAAGCTGTCACCACCGCCGGATCGATGGTGAGGGTGTATGCGCCGGTTGCACCGACCGTAGCCGTGGATGGGAGAATGGAGAGTTGTTCGGCCCCGCTCGACGTATTCGTGTAGCTGAGGCGGGCGTTTGTCCCTCCGCCGCTATTGTCATCGAAGACGATCTTACCGGAAGTCGAATGCAGGAAGAGCATGGCATCGAAAGCGGCGGAGCTCTCCGTGATAGTGACCTTTTGCCCGGCCACCAGAACCATCTGGAACGCGTCGAAATAATAGGGGCCGGTGCCGTCTACACAGTCAGTGGACTTCAGCTCCTGCTGGGTGGTGATGCCGCGCGTCACCCAGATGTTGTTGAGGCAGCTGTCGGCATAGACCGGCCGCGCGGCCGTGGTCAGGGTATACGACCCTGCTCCCCCGAGATTTTGCGCGGCTGCAGCAATTCCATAGGCCCCGCGGACCGCGATCATCTTAAGGAACGAGTTGGTGATGCCCCGTCCCGGAACGCTGTCGAAGTTGTACGCGCCCCCCAGCACGAAGCCCTCGTCCACGACCTCGAGCGCCGCGTCGAAGGAGTCGGAGGCCAGCGACACTGTGAAGCCTTGCGAGCCAGTCAGCGTCAGGGCGTATGCGTCGAAGGAACCGCCGCCCAGCAGCGTGCAACTGCTCGCGTTCAACGTGCTGGTTGTGGTTTGCCCGAGCCCGAAGGACACCACCCTGCTCGTGGCGGAGAACGTGGCGGCGGGTAATGCGCCGACTGTCGCCAGGACAGCAATTGGCGTCAGCGCCAGACCCAGCGTGAGCTGCACGCGGGATCTCCCCGCCGCATCTGTTGTACGAACCGTGCTCGAGAGGGTGGCCGAGCCGCTCGTGACCTGCCACCCCACCGGTGCGCCAGCGAGTGGGTGGTCGTCGCTCCCCGTGAGAGTGACCTCGAGCGATTCAGGAAGCGGAGAAAGCGGGCAGCCGGTCTGCAGATTGCCGCCCGTCACCGTCAACGCTCTCGGGGCGCTCGGGTCCGTCGACCCGTCGCTGCATCCGCACTGGGCCAAAAGGCCGGCAACAAGACCGAGTGCGAGCACGCGGGTGCCATTCATGAGGATCTCCGGAGGGTCGCCCGATAAATCAAGGAGGAATCTGCTTCTGGTCAAGAAGACACTTGGATGAGCCTTGAGATCGGCTTGAGAGGGCCGAGCCAACGTCGTGGTAACCCGCTTCGCGAGGTCAGGATGCGCTCCATCGCGTCGCTCGTCGTTCCCCTCCTCGTCGCCGGATCGGCGGGACTCACTGCACAGGAAGCTCCTGCTTCCCGCTGTTACAAAGCCCGTCCCAAACCGGCATGCTCCTCCTTCGCGTTCACGAACTTCGGTGCCTACATGACTATTCGGGACGAGCTCGGGGGGACGCCGCTGCGCGAGGTCGCCGACTGGGGGGTGATGCTCAACGTAGGGCGGCGGAATGCGGTCGGCGTTTCGGTCTTCGCGAGTTTCGACCAGACGGGGTTCGTGGCGGGACCCGCCGTGCGCTATCGTCGCTGGCTCTCGTCCGCTGCGGCGCTGGAAGTCGCCGTGGGCACGCCCATCGCACGCTCCACTCGAAACATCGAGAGCGGCTCCGTGTTCGGCTTGGCAAGGTGGAGTCCCAACGACTGGCTCGGGCTCGCTGTGCGACCGGAGGTGCTGCGTAAGCCCACAATACTCGGCTGCGGACCGACGAGCTGCACTATTGCCACCCGCTCGCATACGCGCGTGTCGTTGGGCGCGGAGCTCGGGCGAGTTCCCGGAGCGGCGCTCACCGCGGTTGCGGGTGCGACGACGTTGTTGCTCTACCTGCTGGTCGCCAGCGCCATCAACGATTAGCTGGTCCCGCTCCAACCAGGCTGCTTGAAATCGGCTTGAGAGAGCCGCGCGAACGTGTGTCCCGAACGCTGAATGCGGTGACCCACTTCGTGAGGTAGGTATGCGCCCCCACACTGCGCTCTTCGCGTCGCTCCTGCTGGCCCAATCGGCGGGACTCGCCGCACAGGACCCCACTCCGCTCTGTTACCAAGCTCGTCCCAAGCCGGCCTGCTCCGCCTTCGCGTTCACGAGCTTCGGGGCCTACGCGCTCTTCGGCAACACCAGGTACACGGGGACGGCGCTGCGCGAAGTCGCGGACTGGGGCGCGATGGTCAACGTGGGGGAGAAGGACGCGGTTGGGGGGTCGGTGTTCGCCAGCCTCGACCGGGATGGGTTCGCGCTCGGACCGGCCGCCCGCTACCGCCGCTGGCTCTCCGCTTCCGCGTCCGTCGAGGTCGCCGTGGGGACGCCACTCGTGACGTCCACTGGGGACGACCTGCGGCCTGGTTCCGTGTTCGGCCTCGTCAAATGGAGTCCGAACGACTGGTTCTCGATTGGGGCACGGCCGGAGCTGGCGCGGGGGACGACGATCACCGGCTGCGGACCGGCCGGATGCGCCACCGCGACTCGCATGCGCGGACGCTTGTCCGTGGGCATGGAAATCGGCCGGGTGCCTGGAGTGGTGCTCACGGCCCTCGGCGGCGCCGCGGGATACCTCCTGGCCGCACTCGCGGCCATGGACTAGGCGGGCCCATGTACGCCACTTCCAGCGTCTGCCCCGACTCCGCGCCGGACGCGCGTCGCGTCGTCTGCATCCTGATCGACGGCGTGCGGCCGGACGTGCTGCAACAGCTTCTCGACAAGGGCGACCTGCCGAACCTCGCTCGCTGGGTGATCGAGCCGGGCGGGCTGACGGCTGGCACGACGGTGTTTCCGTCGACGACGGGCGTCGCCTACATCCCTTTCCTCTTTGGTCGCTATCCGGGGCCGGCCAACGTGCCGGGGATTCGCTGGTTCGACCGAACGGGCGCCGATGGCGGCCTGCTGGACCGCTGGCGCGCCGCTCGCAGTTACTGTGGTCCGCAGGCGGGGTGGATCAACCGGGATATCGCCCGGGGGCCATCGCTCTTCGATCTCGTGCCCGAGAGCCTCGCCATCTGCACGCCGATCACGCGCGGCTTGGGTCGCGGGGCGCACCTGATGCCCGTGCGGAGGGCCGTGCTCGGTGCCGCGGCGCACTACCGCGGCAGCTATGCGGCGCTCGACCGGGCAGTCGCCCACGCCTGGATCGCCGCTGCCGCGCGGCCGTGGCGTTTCCTGTTCGTCGTCTTTCCCGGCCCGGACGGGCTGACGCACCTGCACGACCCCGGGCATCCGAAGGTCCTCGAGGCCTGCCGCCAGATCGACGACGCCTTCGGCGAGTTCATGTGGCGTGCACGCGGCAGCGGCGAGCCGCCGGCCGTCTTCGTCGTGGCCGACCACGGGGCGAGTGCCGTGAGCGAGCATCGCGACGTAGCGCTCGAGCTGGAGGCGATGGGTGTTCGGACGATCCGTCACCCGATGCACGTGTGGCGTCGCCGTGCCAGGGCCGCGGTCATGGTATCGGGAAACGGTGCGGCACACGTCTACTTGCTCGGTGCCCGGGCGGAAACAACGCATCTGGTTGAGCGCCTCATCCGGCTTCCCGGCGTGGCGCTGGGAGCCTGGCGCGACGGGCGAGGCGGGGTCGTCGTCGCGCGGGGGCACTTGCAGGCGCGCCTGGCGGACGAAGGCGCGCTGGTGACGTATGACCCGCTGCTCGGCGATCCGCTCGGGCTTGGTCGGCTGCTGCGGGTTGACGACCGCGAGCTGCTTGCGCGATCGCTCACGACCGAGTTTCCCGATGCGCCGCGCCAGCTGCTGCAGCTCCTCTCGTCGCCACGCAGCGGCGATGTCGTATTGGCGGCGGAGCGGGGAGTGGACTTTCGGGGGGACTGGGAGATCCCGGAGCACCGTTCGGGTCACGGCAGCTTGATCGCCGATCACATGATGGTGCCGATCGCGGCGAGCATTCCGCTTCCCGACGTCCCCGTGCGGACCGTCGATCTCATGCCCACGATGCTCGACGCATTGGGAGTTGCGATCCCCGACGGGCTCGATGGCGTGTCGTTTTCCCGACTCGGGACCCCGGCAGGAGCGGCCCTGTGAGCGCCCTGCGCGCGGTACTCAGCCGGCGCTACGGCAACGTGGAATGGGACGCGATGGTACGGGCGAGCGGCGTCGTCGCCCTGCTGGCGATCTACCCGACGTGGCGTTGGCCCGCTGTGGCGGGTCTCGTCGGCTTCTTCTGCCTGACCCTCTTCATGAGCGGGCCGATCACCGTCGTGGTGCCCGCGATGTTCGAGCCGCTGCTCATGGTCACCGGCCGGATCTATCCGCCGCTGCTCGTTGCCGTGATCGCGGTCGCCGGAAACCTGTACATGGACAACATCAACTACCACTTCTTCGGCGCCGCCATCCGGCACCCCCGCCTGGAGAAGGCGAGGAATTCCCGCACTGTGCAATGGTTGCTGGCCCTGTTCCGGCGCAGCCCGTTCTTCGCGGTGTGGCTGTGCTCGTGGAGCCCGATCCCGTACTGGATCGTCTCGACGCTGGCGCCGCTCTCGCACTATCCGAAGTGGAAATACCTCTGCGCCACGTTCCTGGGACGATTTCCGAGAGTGTGGTTCTTCGCCTCGCTCGGACTCGTCGTCCCCATCTCTTCCCAGATACTCGTCACCTACGTGGCGTGCGCCATCCTCCTCGGCGTCGCCGTCATCGTACTGCGGAGGCCCAAATGTGGATCCTCGCCCTCCTCCTCCTCGGAGATTCGACCGCCGAACTTCGAGTATCGGTCGCTCCAGCTGAATCGCTCCAAGTCAGCGTGACGGGGCGGGGCCAGCCGGTCGTCCTGATCCCGGGCCTCTTTGGCTCGCGATTCGGATTCCGGCACGTCGTTCCGCTCCTCGCCGGGGCTGGGTATCGAGTGATCGTCGTCGAGCCGCTCGGGATCGGGTCGTCGGCACGCCCGGCAGACGGAGATTACTCGCTCACCGCTCAGGCGGACCGCATCGCCGCCGTGCTCGACACCTTGGCACTCCGCGATGTGATCGTCGTGGCCCATTCGCTCGGCGCGTCCATGGCATATCGTCTGGCGTACCGGCGGCCCGATCTGGTGCGCGCCATCGTCTCGCTCGAGGGTGGTCCCGCGGAAGCGGCGGCGACGCCGAGCTTCCGGCGGGCGATGCGGTTCGCCCCCTGGATCAAGTGGTTCGGCGGGATCCGGCGGATTCGCGGGAAAATCAGGAGCAGTCTCGTGGCCGCGTCAGGGGACACGACCTGGGTCAACGACTCGGTGGTGGACGCCTACACGGCGGGCGCAGCGGCCGACCTCGACGGCACACTCAAGGCATTCGTGCAAATGGCCCACGCCCGCGAATCAGAGCGCCTGGCACCCCACCTCGGCGCGATCCACTGCCCGGTACGCCTCCTGCTCGGCACCGCGCCACACCAGGGAGGGGTGCCGCCGGGCGACGTGGATGAGCTGCGCGCCGGCCTGCCGTCACTCGCCATCGACAGCGTGCTGGGCAGCGGTCACTACATCTACGAGGAGCAGCCTGACGCGGTCGTGGCCGCTGTCAAGACAAGTGCCCCGCGGTAGCCGTTGGCGGAACTTCAGGACGAATGCACCTTTCTGTGAACGGCGGGCCAGCGAAGCGAGGGGTATGGAAACGTCGCGTATGCTCGGTGCGATCCAGCGCTCGGCGTTCAGCTACTTCTTGCACGAGACCAACCCGGGCAACGGATTGGTGCTCGACAAGACATGCGCGGACTGGCCGGCGAGCATCGCGGCGGTGGGATTGGGGCTCACCACCTACCCGGTCGGTGTGGAGCGCGGCTTCGTCTCGCGGGCCGAAGCCGCGGAGCGCACGCTCACCACGTTGCGATTCTTCTGGCGGAGCAGGCAGGGACCCGAGCCCGATGCGACCGGACACCACGGCTTCTATTACCACTTTCTCGATCTGCAAACCGGCGCGCGCGCCTGGCAGTGCGAGTTGTCGACGGTCGATTCGGCCCTGTTGCTGGGCGGCATGCTGACCGCCGCGGCGTACTTCGACGGTGCTGCACCGGCCGAGCGTGAGATCCGCGACCTCACCGATCGGCTGTACGCGCGCGTCGATTGGCGCTGGGCCCAGAACGGCGGAGCCACGGTGACCCACGGATGGAGACCGGAGGGCGGGTTTCTGCCGTTCCGGTGGGAAGGGTACGACGAGGCACTGCTGCTCTATGTGCTCGGGCTCGGATCGCCGACGCACCCGCTCTCCCCGGAGAGCTATCGGGCGTGGGCGTCGACCTATCAATGGAAGACGGTCTACGATACCCAGTTCCTGTACGCGGGACCGCTGTTCACGCACCAGCTCTCCCACGTGTGGATCGATTTTCGCGGCATCCAGGACGCGTTCATGCGCCAGCGCGGCATCGACTACTTCGAGAACACCCGGCGCGCCACCTTGGTGCAGCAGCAGTACGCCATCCGCAATCCCGCAGGCTTCGCGCGATATGGGGAGTTCTGCTGGGGGATCACCGCGAGCGATGGACCGGGCGAGATGAGTCGTAGGGTGGATGGCGTCCAGCGGCAGTTCTTCGACTACCGTGCTCGAGGAGTGCCCGACGGCCCCGACGACGGCACGATCGCTCCCTGGGCCGTCGTCGCGTCGCTGCCGTTCGCGCCCGAGATCGTGCTGCCGACGATCGGGCACTTCAACCGCCTCCATCTCCACGACGTTCATCCATACGGATACAAGGCGACCTTCAATCCGACCTTCCCCGATGGCAGTGGTTCCCCAATGGGTTGGGTGTCGCCGTGGCACTTCGGCATCAACGAGGGGCCGATCGTCGCGATGATCGAGAACTACCAGTCGGGACTGGTCTGGCAATTGATGCGAGGATGTCCGTATGTCGTCGCCGGGCTGCGCGCCGCCGGCTTCGCCGGCGGATGGCTCTCGAACGACCCTTGACGATCAGCCCTCTGGCCGGCCAGCCGGCTCCCCCCGCAATGCTGGTGGACGTGTCCCGACTCGTCAGCGCCTACTACACCGAGGTGCCCGATGCGGCAGTCCCTGGCCAGCGCGTCGCGTTCGGCACCTCGGGGCATCGGGGGTCCGCGTTCCAGAAGACCTTCAACGAATGGCACGTCCTCGCCATCACGCAGGCCATCTGCCGCTACCGCGCGCAGCAGGGCATCGACGGGCCGCTGTTCCTGGGAATCGATACGCACGCGTTGTCGCTGCCGGCGAGCACCAGTGCACTCGAGGTGCTGGCGGCCAACCGCGTCGACGTGATGCTATCGGAGCGCGACGAGTACACGCCCACCCCTGCCGTGTCGCACGCCATCCTCACCCACAATCGCGGGCGGAGCACCGGCCTGGCCGACGGCATTGTCGTCACGCCTTCGCACAATCCGCCGGAGGACGGTGGGTTCAAATACAACCCGCCGCACGGGGGGCCGGCGGATACCGGCGTCACCGGCTGGATCGAAGCAGAGGCGAACGCGCTGCTGCAGCGCGGCCTCCAGGGTGTGATGCGGCTGCCCGTCGAGCAGGCGCTGCGTGCCGCCACGACGCACCGGCACGACTATCTCACTTCCTACGTCAGCGATCTCGGCGCCGTGATCGATATGGCGGCGATTCGCGGCGCGAACATCCGTCTCGGCGTCGATCCGCTCGGCGGCGCCGGAGTCCATTACTGGGCCCCGATCGCCGAGCGCTACGGCCTGAATCTCACGGTGGTCAGCGAGACCGTCGATCCGACGTTCGGGTTCATGACCGTGGATTGGGACGGCCGCATCCGCATGGACCCGTCGTCGTCCTACGCGATGCAGCGGCTGATCGGTCTGAAGGATCGCTTCGACATCGCCGTCGCGTGCGACACCGACCACGACCGGCACGGGATCGTCACCAAGAGCTCGGGGCTGCTCCCGGCCAATCATTATCTTGCCGTCGCCATCCAGCACCTGTTCTCACATCGACCGCAATGGCGCGCGGACGCCGGCGTGGGGAAGACCGTGGTGAGCAGCGGGATGATCGATCGGGTGAGTGCACGACTGGGCCGGGCGCTGTACGAGGTGCCGGTCGGATTCAAGTGGTTTGTCGACGGCCTGCTCGGCGGGTCGCTCGGCTTCGGGGGCGAGGAAAGCGCCGGCGCCTCCTTTCTCCGCCAGGACAGCACGGTCTGGACGACGGACAAGGATGGCATCGTCGCGGCGTTGCTCGCCGCCGAGATCACCGCGCACGCGGGGCGCGATCCCGGTGAGATCTACCGCGAGCTCACTCGGCAGCTCGGTGAGCCGGTCGCCGATCGGATCGAAGCACCCGCCACCGCGGCGCAGAAGCAGCGGTTGGCGGCGCTCTCGCCGCGGCAGGTGCGCTGCACACACCTCGCCGGCGAGGCGGTCCTGCGCATCCTCACCCACGCTCCCGGCAACGGCGCTCCGATCGGCGGCGTGAAGGTCATCGCCGACGGCGGCTGGTTCGCCGCACGGCCTTCGGGCACAGAGGACATCTACAAGATCTATGCGGAGAGCTTTCGGGGAGGGGGTCACCTGCGGCGCATCGTGCAGGAGGCGCAAGGAATCGTTGATGACACGCTTCGGTAGGCAAGCGGGTTTGGCGCCGTCCGACGCGCTGGTGCTGTTCGGCGTGACGGGCGACCTCGCCCACAAGATGATTTTCCCGGCCCTGTACGCGATGGCGAAGCGGGGCGCGCTCGCCGTCCCGGTGGTGGGCGTCGCCAACTCCCCGTGGAGCCTGAAGCAGCTCCACGAGCGCGCCACGGACGCAATCCGTCAGGCAGGCCGGATCGACAATCGGCGGGCGCTGCAGCATCTGCTCTCATTGCTGCGCTATGTCAGCGGCGACTACAACGACCCGAAGACGTTCCCCGCGCTGCGGCAGGCGCTCGGTCGTGCCCGGCGTCCGGCGCACTACCTCGCCATTCCACCGGCGTTGTTCGAGACCGTGATCAAGAGTCTGGGCGCCGCCGGGTTGGCCGACCACGCGCGCGTCATCGTCGAAAAGCCGTTCGGCCGCGATTTGGCGTCGGCGCGAGAGCTCAATCGCGTCGCGCGGTCGGTCTTTCCGGAAGACGCGATCTTCCGCATCGATCACTTCCTGGGGAAGGAAGCGATCATGAACATCCTCTACTTCCGCTTCGCCAATTCGTTTCTGGAGCCCATCTGGAACCGCAACTACGTGGCCAGCGTCCAGATCACGCTCTCCGAGAATTTCGGGGTGAACGGGCGCGGCGCGTTCTACGAGACGGTCGGCTGTTTGCGCGACGTGGTCCAGAACCACCTGTTCCAGATCGTGGCGCTGCTGGCCATGGAGCCGCCGTCGTACCGAGGCTTTGGCGCGGTGCACAGCGAAAAGGCGGCGGTATTCCAGGCGATGCGCCCCCTCAAGGCGGCCGACCTGGTGCGCGGCCAGTATGCGGGCTACCGCTCGGAGCCGGACGTGGCGCGCAACTCGGACGTCGAGACGTTCTGCGCGGTGCGATTGTTCATCGACTCGTGGCGCTGGGAAGGGGTGCCCTGGTACCTGCGCTCCGGCAAGTTGCTCCCCGAGAAGGCCGCCGAGGTGCTCGTCCAGCTCAAGCCGCCGCCGCAGCATCTGTTCGCGGACTCCGCGCCGGTGGACGGTCGCGCCAACTATCTGCGCTTCCGGCTCGCGCCCAACTCCGCGGTGGCACTCGCGGCGCGCGTCAAGAGCGCCGGGAAGGAATTCATCGGCGAGCAGGGCGAGCTGTATCTGGTGGAAGAGCAGCCGGGGGAGGAAACGCCCTACGAGCGTCTGTTGAGTGATGCCATGGCGGGCGACGGAGCGCTGTTCACCCGCGAGGACGCGGTGGAGGCGGCCTGGGCCGTGGTCGATCGCGTTCTGAAGACGCACCGCCCGGTCCGTCCCTACAAGCCGGGGAGCTGGGGGCCCAAGGAGGCGGACGCGCTCATCGCGGCCGATGGTGGTTGGCACAACCCCGTGCCCGACGAAGAGAAGGTGTGACGTCGGCCGCGTGCTCGAACCAGACTACATTGCGGATACGTGCCAACTGGGCGTAAAGACGGGCAACGCCGATGTGCGACGCGGAAGTGCACACCAAGGAGATGTTCCCATGTCTGACCACAAGAACGCCGGCAAGAAACCTCGCGGCCGCGCCGCTGAAACGAGCCGCCCCGCTACTCCTCTACTCGAGGGTGGGACGCCCCTCCCCGAGGAGTTGACGGGCCGGGCGAGCGCGACCAGCGAGGACCTCCCCACGCTGTTCGACAATGAGGCCGCCGACCACTTCGCCGACGGCTTTCGTGGCGGGAGCAACAGCGACCCTGGCTCGGACATCGCGAAGAGCGTCGACACGGACGCTGAGGCCGACGGCGACGTCACCGCGGCGTAGCCAGCGGCCGACGCCGCCGTCCATCCTGACGATCAACGGCGGCTCATCGAGCATCCGGTTCGCAGTGTATGAGGCCGGCGCGACGCCGCGGCGACGGCTTGATGGGAAGATCGATCGCATCGGCGTGCACGGCACGACGCTGCTCGTCAACGATCCAGCGGGAACCCCGCAGCCCCACCGGCTTGCCGCCGCCGACCATCGCACCGCAATGGGTGTGCTGCTGGACTGGCTCGAGGCGCAGCCGGTCTTCGCGTCGGTCACGGCCGTGGGACACCGGGTGGTGTTCGGGATGAAGCATTCCGAGCCGGAGCGGGTCACGCCGCGGCTGCTCGCAGACCTGCGCCGCATCACGCCGTATGACCCCGAGCACCTGCGGCGCGAGATCAGGATGATCGAGGCGATCCGGCGGCGGCACCCTTCGCTGCCCCAGGTGGCGTGTTTCGACACCGCGTTTCACCGCACCATGCCGCGGGTGGCCAAGCTGCTGCCGATCCCGCGGCGGTACGCGGCCCGGGGGGTCGAGCGCTACGGCTTCCACGGTCTCTCGTACGCCTACTTGATGGAGGAGCTCGGCCGCCTCGATGCCGCTGCGGCGGAGGGCCGAGTGATCCTCGCGCATCTCGGCAATGGCGCCAGCCTCGCCGCCGTGCATCGGGGCAAGAGCATCGATACCAGCATGGGCTTCACGCCCGCTTCGGGATTGGTGATGAGCACCCGCTCGGGAGATCTGGATCCTGGCCTGGCGTACTACCTGGTGCGCACCGAGCGCATGAGCGCGGCGCAGTTTCAGCGGATGGTGACCCACGAGTCCGGCTTGCTCGGCGTATCTGCCACCAGTTCCGATCTGCGCGATCTGGTCGCGCGGCAGGCCGGTGACGTCCGGGCGGCGGAAGCCGTGGCGCTATTCTGTTATCAGGCGAAGAAATGGATCGGCTCCTTCGCCGCCGCGCTCGGTGGAGTGGACACGCTCGTCTTCGCCGGAGGCATCGGCGAACATGCGCCGCTCATTCGGGAGCGGATCTGTGACGGCCTCGGCTGTCTCGGCATCGCCCTGCACCCGAAGCGGAATGCGGAGAATGCGGCGCTGATTTCCTTCGATCGCGCTCGCGTGAACGTGCGGGTCATTCTCACCGACGAGGAGCTCATGATCGCGCGGTCCGTGATTCGCCTCCTCGACCTCGCCTAACCGTTTCTCATCCTTTGGAGCGATTCGGGAGTCATGGCGCGGGTTGGTAACGTTCGCTGTGAAAGACGAGACGGTGACCTCATTGCGCAAAGCGACAACTCACGCCAATACCCTCGCGCCCGCCCTGCTCCGCAAGATGGACGCCTACTGGCGCGCTGCCAATTATCTGTCCGTCGGCCAGATCTATCTCTGCGACAATCCGCTGCTGAAGCGGCCGCTGGCGCTGGGGGACGTGAAGCACATGCTGCTGGGACACTGGGGGACGACCCCGGGGCAGAACTTTATTTACGTGCACCTGAACCGGGTGATCAACAAGTACGGCCTCGACATGATTTACATCTCCGGCCCCGGGCACGGCGGTCCGGCCGTCGTGGGGAACACGTACCTCGAGGGCACGTACAGCGAGATTTATCCCGATATCAGCCAGGATGAGGCCGGGCTGCGGAAGCTCTTTCTGCAGTTCTCGTTTCCCGGAGGAATTCCCAGCCACGCGTCGCCAGAGTGCCCGGGCTCGATCCACGAGGGCGGCGAGCTGGGCTATTCGCTCAGTCATGCGTTCGGGGCGGTGTTCGACAATCCCGATCTTGTCGTGGCTTGCGTCGTGGGCGACGGCGAGGCCGAAACCGGACCGCTGGCCACGGCGTGGCATTCCAACAAGTTCCTCGATCCCGCCACCGATGGCGCGGTGCTCCCGATCCTGCATCTCAACGGCTACAAGATCGCCAACCCCACCATCCTCGCGCGTATCACCCGCGAAGAATTGGAACAGTTGCTGCGCGGCTACGGGTGGACGCCAGTTTTCGTCGAAGGTCACGAGCCCGAACTGATGCACGAGGCCATGGCTGCGGCCCTCGATGCCGCGGTGGAGCAGATACGAACAATCCAGCGGGACGCCCGGACGCACGGCATCTTTGCACGGCCGCGCTGGCCGATGATTGTCCTCAAGTCACCCAAGGGCTGGACGGGGCCCAAGGTGGTGGATGGGTTACAGAATGAAGGCACGTTCCGATCGCACCAGGTGCCGCTCCACCCCGCCGCCCATCCCGAACACCTCAAGCTGTTGGATGACTGGCTGAGGAGTTACCGACCGCAGGAACTCTTCGATGAGCAGGGCCGCCTGCAGCCGGAGCTTGCCGAACTTGCGCCGCAGGGCAACCGACGCATGGGCGCGAATCCTCACGCCAACGGCGGCATACTGCTCCGCGACCTGCGGATGCCCGATTTCCGCGACTACGCGGCCGACGTGCCCACGCCGGGGGCCCAGGGCAGCGGGGACACGCGCGTGCTCGGGCCCTTCCTGCGCGATGTGGCGAAGCTGAATGGTGAGCAGCGCAATTTCCGGATCTTTGGCCCGGACGAGACGCTCTCCAACGGCCTGGCAGCCCTGTTTGAGGTGACCCCACGCCAATGGGACGCCGCGACCATGCGGAACGACGAATTCCTCGCGCCCACGGGGCGCGTGCTGGACTCGATGCTCAGCGAGCACCAATGCGAGGGCTGGCTGGAGGGCTATCTGCTCACCGGACGCCATGGGCTCTTTAACTGCTACGAGGCGTTCATCCACATCATCGATTCGATGTTCAACCAGCACGCCAAGTGGCTGGAGGTCACGTCGCACCTGCCGTGGCGGCGCAAGGTCGCCTCGCTGAACTACCTGCTGACCTCGCACGTCTGGCGCCAAGATCACAACGGCTTCACCCATCAGGATCCCGGTTTTGTCGATCTGGTCGTGAACAAGAAGGCCGATGTCGTGCGCGTGTACTTTCCGCCGGATGCCAACTGCCTGCTGTCGGTGATGGACCACTGCCTGCGCAGCCGCCAGTACGTCAATGTCGTGATCGCGGCTAAACATCCGGCGCCGCAGTGGCTGTCGATGGACGCCGCCGTCACGCACTGCGCCCAGGGCATCGGCATCTGGCCGTGGACCAGCCACGACCAGGGCGTTGCACCGGACGTGGTCATGGCCTGCTGCGGCGACGTGCCCACGCTGGAGACGCTCGCCGCCGTCTCCATCATGCGCGAGCATCTGCCCGATCTGAAAATCCGTGTGGTCAACGTCGTGGACCTCATGAAGCTGCAGCCGCAAAGCGAGCACCCGCACGGGTTGAGCGACGCGGACTTCGACGCGCTCTTCACAAAGGACAAGCCGGTCATTTTCGCTTTCCATGCGTATCCGTGGCTGATCCACCGGCTGACGTACCGCCGCACCAACCACCACAACATCCACGTTCGCGGTTACAAGGAACAAGGCACCATCACCACGCCCTTCGACATGACCGTGCTGAACGATCTGGACCGCTTCCACCTCGTGATGGACACCATCGACCGCCTGCCGCAGACCGGCGATGCGGGCATCTACCTGAAGCAGCAGCTCAAGGAGAAGCTCGTGGAGCACAGGCTGTACATCGGCAAGCACGGCGAAGACATGCCGGAGATCCGAAACTGGAAGTGGAGCCAGGACGGAAGGCAGGCGGTCGATGCCGCTGCCGATTGAAGACTCTGCCCTGATCGAAGCAGTCGCCGCACGGTGGCACCGGTCGGTCGCGCCCGCATGAACGCGTCCCACGACGTCGTATTCCTGCTCGACTGCGACAACACGCTGCTGGACAACGACGGCGTGCAGGAGGATCTCCGGGACCATCTTGCCCGCGAGTTCGGGGCCGTCAACCGCGATCGCTATTGGGCGATCCTGGAACGGCTGCGCACCGAGCTGGGGTACGCGGACTACTTGGGTGCATTACAGCGCTACCGGCTCGGAGCGGAAAGCGACCCAGGGTTGTTGCTGATGTCGTCGTTTCTGGTCGACTATCCGTTTGCCACGCGACTGTATCCCGGCGCCCTCGACGCCATCCGGCACCTCCGCACCCGAGGCCCGACCGTCATCCTGTCGGATGGCGACGTCGTGTTCCAGCCGCGCAAGATCCAGCGCTCGGGGTTGTGGGCGGCGGTCGAGGGTCGAGTGCTGATCTATATCCACAAGGAGCAGATGCTGGATGCCGTGACCGAGCGATACCCGGCCCGGCACTACGTCATGGTGGACGACAAGCTGCGGATCCTGGCGGCGATGAAGCAGAGCTGGGGAGACCGATTGACGACCATCTTCCCGCGCCAGGGACATTACGCGCTCGACCCCAAGAACATCATCGCCTATCCGGCGGCTGATGTCACGGTCGAGCGTATCGGCGATCTGATCACCTGCGATCTATCCGTCTTGCCCTGCCGAAGCGAACGCCTTGACCTTGGCGCCTCTATTGGGCGGGACCCGCCGGAGGTTTGAGCGCGTTCTGAATCGCGAGTCGCACGAACACCCGTGACTCCCTGGGCAACGCCCGAGTGAGGGCGGCCCGGGCGCTTGCGCCGCCGACCTTGGCTGCGTCGGCCACCGCCGACTGCGCGAACAGCGGGTCGGGATCGGCCACCAGCCTGAGCGCCACCTGCGACGCCCGCGCGCTGTCGCCCGTCGCCGCCAGGGCGTCGAGCGCCGCGGTGCGCAGGTTGCGATCCTCGCTCGGCGCCGTGAGCCGCTCCAGCGCATCCTCCGCCTTCGCGTCACGGCTCTTGCCGAGATAGTTGACGGCCGTGAAGCGGATGCCCAGCGGCTCGTCGGGCAATGAGGCTTTCACGAGCAGATCGAGCGATTCGGCGAGCTTGAGGCGACCCAGCGTGCCGAGCGCCACCTGCTTCACCTGGTTGTTTGGATCGGTCTGAAAGAACCCCGGCGCCAAAGCCACCGCGGTTGACGGATCGAGCCCCCGCAGCGTGGCGAGCGCCGTGGCGCGGGTGGGGCCGTCGGCGTCCTTGAGCGCCGCGAGGACGACGGCGTGGGTGGCGTCGGTCGAGTCGTGCGTCATCCCTGCCAGCGCTCCCTGCCGCAGCGTCGCCTCGTGCTCGTTCAACACCACGAACCGCCTCGCCTCCGCGGCGGTCGAGTCGTGCTGCTCCACGAGCTGCTGCAGCGCCCAGCGCCGGCCGCGCACGTCGAGGTCGTGCTTCGCCATCTGGGACAACTCGACCCCCGAGAGATCGCCCGTCACGGTGCCGAGCAGCCATCCTCCCTCGTCGAACCGGAACGACAGCGGCTCTGAAGGGAGGGCGATGGCGAACGTCTCGCTCTGCTTCGCGACCGTGATCTCGTGGCGTACCACGGAGTCCCGGGTGATCACCCGAATCGTCGCCGGGAATCGAAACAGCGGATGTACCGAATCGATCGGCTGCGTCTGCTCCACCGTCAGATGCAGCGTCTTGGTGGGCGCGTCCCAGTGGCGCGAGAACTTCACCTGCGGATACCCGATGCCGTAGGCCCACTGGTCGAAGAACCAGTCGAGGTCGCAGCTGCACGTCTTTTCCATCGCGATCGCATAGTCGGGCGTCGTGACCGGCTTGAACGCGTTGTCCACCAGGAAGCGGTGCATCCCCGCCCAGAAAACCGAATCGCCGAGCAGGCGGCGCAGCTGATGGGCGACCTGCGCGCCCTTGGGATAGACGTGGCCGCTGAAGAACAGCGCGATCGGATCGGTGCCCTGGTACGTCCCCCACACGAGCGCGCGCACTTCGTTCTTGTCGGCGTCCATCGCGGCCTGCTGCTGGTCGCCCCACTCGAGGTCCGCCGCATCCCAGCCGCGCGTCTTCTCGTTCTGCACCGACTCCATGTAGGTGGTGATGCCCTCGTTGAGCCAGATATCGGCCCAGTCGGCGGTCGTCGTGAGGTCGCCGAACCACTGGTGCGCCAGCTCGTGCGCCACGAGGCCACGCGCGTCGCCCTCGGGCATGCTTCCCGCCGGCGTCAGCGCGAGATCGGTCTGTGTCGTCGCCGAGACGTTCTCCATCCCGCCGTAAGTGAAATCCGGGATGATCGATTGATCGTACTTCGCCCACTGAAACGGGACGCCCAGCACCTGGGAGTACAGCTCGATCATCGCCGGCGTCTCGCCGAAGGAGCGCCAGGCGGAGTTGACCGTGTCGGGATACGTGTAGTACTCGACCGGAATGCCGCGCCACTGGTCCTTCAGGATCACGAACGGTCCGATGACGACCGAGTAGAGATAGGTCGAAGCCGGGCGCTCCTGCGTCCAGTGCCACACGCGCTGTTTCCCGGCGGGAGCCGGCGTCACCTCCACCAGCCGCCCGTTCGAGAGCACCACCATTCCCGAATCGGCGGTGACAAAGAAATCCCAGGTCGTCTTGTCGTTCGAGAAATCGTAGGTGGGGACCCAGGCGCGCGTCTCGGTGGCCTCGCCCTGGCTCCAGATCACCTTGCGCCGCGGCACGAAGTAGAGCCCGCGTTCGGGGAAGCCGTGGTAGGTCAGCGTAAACTCGACGGAGTCGCCCACCGCCGCGCGCCGGCCGAGCCGCACCGTCACATGACTCGTATCGAAGCTGAATTTCAGGACCCGCCCGCGGGCATCGGTCGCCTTGTCGATCGTCAGGTCTTCGGCGTCGAGCCGGACGCTGTCGGTCGCCGTCGTGATCGCGACGCGCGTCGTCACTTCGCCCAGCAGCTCGCGCCTGGGCGGATCGAAGCGGATGCGCATCGTCTGATGGAGCAGATCGAAGCGGCGCGGCTCCTGGGGCCATACGCGCGGCGGGACGTACGCGCCCACGACGCCGCTGGGGCGCTGGGCGGCGAGTGGTGCGGCGCCGAGCGCTACCGCCAGCCAGACGAAACGGGACTGCATCGTTGCCTCCCTGATCGAGTCACCGATTCGACGGCTGGGCCTGCGGCGCGGGCTGCGGCGTGATACTCGCGCGGAACTCGCGGCTGTTCTTCGTGATCGAGTCGGCGATCGCGATCGCGCGCGCCGCACCCTGCGGGTCCTTCGTTTGCAGCGTTTGCGCGAGCACCTCGTAGATCAACCCGTACGTCACGAGGATGCCTTCCGAGGGCCGGTCGACCCAGCCGCGGGGCCGCGCCCGGGCGGCGGCGGCGTAGTGATAGACATCGAACCCCAGCGCCTTGGAGCGCGCCACGTTGACAAACCCGAAGCCGGCGAGCCCCTGAATGCTGTCGTTCTGCACCACCGGCGTCTGCCGCAGCGCGCGGGCGAAGCCGTTGCCCTCGAGCCAGGGGGTGAGGCCGAACTCATCGGCGTACGTGCCCACCGTGCGGGAGAAGTAGATCGGCCGCTTGCCCAGCTGGTCGCGGATCGCGCCGAGGACCACGACGTCGGCGCGCTCGAGATATCCCTGGCCGTTGCCGAGCGGGTGCACCTGGTCGGGGTCGAGGGTGATCTGCACGTTTCCGAACGTGAGCACCGACTTCTTGTCGAGCGGATAGTACAGCTGCATGCTGTCGAGCTGCGTGTCGGAGAAGCTCAATACCCTGCCTTCCGGCTTGGGCCAGGTGCGGGTGCGATAAATGGCCGGCCCCGCCGCCGCATCGTACGTCTCGACCGGCCGGCGTTGCATCTGGCGCAGGTACCAGTCGGTGTTGGCGAGCGACAGGTTGATGATCACTACGTCGCGCCGGATGCCCTCCACCTCCTGGGCGTACCACAGCGGGAAGGTGTCGTTGTCGCCCGCCGTGACGAGGATGCCGTACGGCTCGACCGAGTTGAGCAGGTCGGCGGCGAAATCGCGCGCCAGCGTCTCGTGGGCGCGGCTTGCAGTCAGGTGGTTCGTGTACAAAGGAATGACGGCCAGGGCGAGGACCGGAACCGCATACGCCCAGCGCCGCGACTCGTTCTCGAAGCGATCGCGCAGCCCGTCCGACACCCACTCCATCAGCGTCGCGAGCCCCAGCCCCACCCAGATCCCCCACAACGCGAACGAGCAGATAAAGAAGTAGTCGCGCTCGCGCACCTCGCGGGCCACCTGGTCGGGACCGACGTACTGCGAGAACCCGGTCTTGAAGTTCAGGTAGAAGATCAGGGCGAAGGTGAGCGTGAACATCAGCACGATCATCCCGAGCGCCTGCCGGCGGTCCGCCTTCCAGTGGCGGTGCGCACCGAGGACGCCGAGGAACCCGAACAGCACGGCAAGCCCGCTCCGCGTACCATCGGCCAGATCGCGGCCGAACTGCCAGCCGAAGTACTGGACGTAGTTGAGGATCTGCTGCATGAAGAGCAGCGGCGACCGGTGGGGGTTTCCCGGCCCATCGGGGTAGCGCGGATCGGAGAAGATCGACGGTTTGCCGTACTGCTTGCGCTGCAGCACGTCGAGGAACGCCTGCCAGTTGGTCGGCTCCCCCTCGTTGATCGCGGGATAGTGATGCGCCCGGATCGGGAGGAAGACGAATACCGAAAGCCCCACGACGACGACGCCGAACAGCGCGAGCGCGAAGCGCCAGTGACCGGTGAAGGCCGACACGCCGAGGATGACGAGGAAGACCGCGGCGGTGGCGTAGATGAGGCCGTTGCTTTCCATCCCGAGCGAGAACAGCAACGCCAGCACGGCGCAGTACGTCAGCCAGAGCATCCACTCGGTGGTGCGCCCCTCGTCGGTCGCCGCGCGATGATTGAGGAGCGGCGGGAAGAGCAGAATGAACGGCACCGCGCCCGCGAGCACCCCCATCATGTGGTTCGTGGAGGTCAGCGCGAGCAGATACATGATCAAGAGCAGGTAGTGATCGTGCGCGGCGCCCGGTTCCTGGTCGTCCCAGCGCACGATGAACCAGAGGATCAGCGCGATCGAGAGCAGGCTCAGCGTGTACACCTTCTCGTTCACGACCGACTGGTTCCACACCGTGAACGCCGTCGCGCTCACCAGCGCGCCGGCGAGCGCCGCGAGACGGCGCGGCGTGCCGGCGGGCACGATGGGGCGGAGGAACCGCTCGCCGATCAGGAACCAGCACGCCGCCGCGACGGCGCTCGTGGTCGCGGCGAACAGGTTGATGCGCATCGCATATCCCGGCACGAGCGGCAGCATTCCCCAGGCGTGCGCCAGCATCGTGAACAGCGGATTGCCGGGAGGATGCGGGATGCCGAGCACCTTGGCGGCCGCGATGTATTCGGAGGTATCCCAGAACTGGGTCGTCGGCGCCAGCGTCGCCACGTACAGCGCGAGGGTGCCGAAGAAGACGAAGAGGGCCCAGAGGTAGGGTGGACGTTCCTGCGTCGTTATCGTCGCGTCGGTCATGTCGGGTTCGGTTGAAGTCGGTTCATACCGTATTCCTCACTTGATGATTCCGTCCCGGCTAGTGCCGGAACTGCCGCATCCCGGTACACACCATGGCCAGTCCGTGTTCATCGGCCGCCGCCTGCACCTCGGCGTCCCGCACCGAGCCACCAGGCTGGATGATCGCCGTGACCCCCGCCTGGGCGGCTTCGAGCACGCCGTCGGCGAACGGGAAGAACGCATCGCTCGCCAGCACGGCGCCGGTGGGATCGTGCCCCGCGGATTTCGCCTTGTGAATCGCGAGGAACGACGCGTCCACGCGCGACATCTGGCCCGCGCCGATCCCGATCGCCGCCGCATCCCGGGCGAGGAGGATCGCATTGGATTTGACGCTTCCCACCGCGGTCCAGGCGAAGCGCAGGTCCTCCCATTCTGATGCGGTCGGCGCCCGCTTCGTCACCACCTTCCATTCCGTTTCCCGCACCACGTCGGCCGGACGCGGGCGCTCCTGGGCGAGGAAACCGCCCCGCACCCGCTTGAAATCGAGCGACGGGCGGCCGTCGGGAAGTGGCAGCTCGACGACCCGCAGGTTCTTCTTTTTCGAGAAGACCGCCACGGCGTCGTCGGCGAACTTCGGAGCCACGACGACCTCGACGAACAGGTCGGCCATCGCCTGGGCGGCATCCTGATCGACGGTCGTGTTGAAGGCGATCACGGAGCCGAACGCCGACGTCGGATCGGCGGCGAGCGCCCGGGTGTACGCGTCGCGGCACGAGGCGCCGAGCGCGATACCGCAGGGTGTCGTGTGCTTGATGATCGCGCAGGCGGTGCGGCTGGTCCACGCCGCCACGGCCGGCACGGCGGCGTCCACGTCAAGCAGGTTGTTGAACGACAGCTCCTTGCCGTGCAGCTGCCGCAGCTCCCGCATTCCCGGCTCCCCGGTGACGTAAAGCGCGGCGTGCTGCTGCGGGTTCTCGCCGTAGCGCAGCGCCTGGGCGCGATCCAGCACCAGCGCAAGCCGCGGCGGCAGCTCTGCCGCGCTCTGTGACAGGTATCCGGTGATCGCGGCGTCGTACGCCGCCGTGTGGGCGAACACCTTGGTGGCGAGCGCGCGGCGCCGCTCGGCGGGGACCGACCCGCCACGGAGATCGGCGAGCACCGTCTCGTAGTCGCCGGGATCGACGATCACGATCACCGCGGCGTGGTTCTTCGCGGCCGAGCGCAGCATCGACGGCCCGCCGATGTCGATCTGCTCGATCACCTCATGATCGGCGACGCCGGGACGCGCGGCGGTTTCCTGGAACGGATAGAGATTGACGGCGACGAGGTCGATCGGGGTGATGGCGTGCTGGGCCAGCGCCGCCTGGTCCCCGGGGTGATCGCGCCGCGCGAGGAGGCCCCCATGCACCTTGGGGTGCAGCGTCTTCACCCGGCCGTCCATCATCTCGGGGAACCCGGTGACCTGCTCGATCGCGATGACGGGGACTTGCTCCTTCCGGAGCGCCTCGGCGGTGCCCCCGGTGGAGACGATTTCCCAGCCGAGGGTGCAGAGTCCCCGCGCGAAGGGGACGAGGCCCCGCTTGTCCGACACCGACAGGAGCGCCCTCACCAGTCCTCGGCCACGGCACGGACCAGATCGCCCAGGCTCACCAGGTCCTTCAGATCGATCACCTCGGCCGGGGAGTGCGAGTAGCGCAGCGGCCACCCCATCGCGACGTCGACCACGCCGTAGGGCACGAACATCGAGCCGTCGTTGCCGCCATTGGTCGTACCGTACTGCAGGGCGATCCCCCGCGTCCGGGCCACGCGCAGCAGCGTATCGAGCTGCGACAGCGGCGTGACGGAGGAATTGTCGAGCGCGCGCGCGACCGCGCCGCGTCCCAGCGGGGCGACGGCGAAGTTCTGGGGCTCGAGCGGCGAGTCGGCGGAAACGAAGGTGTCCACGGCGTGCACGCGCGCCGTAGTCGTGCCGAGCGCCGTGGCTGCGGCCTTGGCGCCTTCGAGGCCGATTTCCTCGCGTGTACTGAAGATGAAGACGACGGTGTGACGCAGTTTCGCGCGATCGAGGGTGCGCAGCGCGAGAATGAAGGCGGCGTCGCCGACGCGGTCGTCGAACGACCGGCCG
>DATJJY010000071.1:0-13448 GCA_035491895.1 Gemmatimonadales bacterium | reverse complement strand
TTGACGCGAGCCGACATCGCGGCGATCGATACGCCACCCTCGCATCGCGTTCCGGCCTTTATGGCGGCCGGCAACGTGGGCCACGGCGCTCTCGCCAAGGTGCCCGGTGGCGGCATCGCGGCGAGCTGCGCCACCTGTCACGCCCGCGATTTCTGTCTGACCTGCCACGTGGACGCGCCGGAGCAACCGACGGTCCAGGCGCTGGCGCAGGATGCGCGGGCAACGGCGATCCCCGTCCGGCTCGCGGCCCCGCCGTCCCACGCGGTGCCGGACTTCCTCGAGCGGCATGGCGGTCGAGTGCGCGCCGAGCAGCGTCAATGCGCCACCTGTCACACTCAGGAGAGCTGCCTCGCGTGCCACGCCGGGACCCCACGCGTCGCCGCCGCGTTATTTGCCCGCAGTCCGGAGCGCGGGCCGGGAGCCGTGATCGTTCGCCGGCCGCCCATGTCCCATGGCGCCCGGTTCACCGAGCAGCACGCCGGGCTCGCCTCGGCGCGGAGCGCGACGTGCGCCGGGTGCCACGTACGGGCCGACTGTCTCGCCTGTCACCGTCCGACGGCCGCAAGCGGCCCGGGATACCATCCCGCCGGATTCCTGGCACGGCACCCTGTCGCCGCGTACGCGCGCGAGACGAGCTGCAACGACTGTCACAACAACGGCAGCTTCTGCGTCACCTGCCATGCGGCCTCGGGCCTCGTCGCCCGGGGACCGCTCGGCACCTCCGGCTACCACGACGCCAATCAGTTCTTTCTCCTAGGGCATGGACAGACGGCTCGTCAGAATCTCGAGAGCTGCATCGGGTGCCACGTCGAGCGGGATTGCGTCGGCTGCCACGGATCGTTCGGTGGGCGGCGCTTCGATCCGCATGGGCCGGGGTTCGATGCCGCCCGGCTGCGCCGCAAGAACCCGCAGATGTGCACCGCCTGCCACGGGACGAACATCCCGCAATAGGGCCGTCGCAAAAGACTCACGTTTCTTTCAAGGCTGGTTCATGCCTGCCGCACTACGTTGCGCTCATGAAAGGAGGTGAGAACCAATGTTCGGAGTAATTCGCAAACCCGTTCGTGATCCGATGCTCGACCTGCTCTATAACCTCGAGCGCCGGATGGGAAAGGTGTTCAACGACCCCCTCACCTACGTGGACTGGGGGATTCCGGAGATCACCACCGCGGCCTGGGTGCCGGTGGTGGACATCTTCGAGGAGGCGGAGGGCCTCCGCATCGTCGCGGAGATTCCCGGTGTGAAGCCGCAAGACGTGAGGATCACCGTCGAGGACAACGTCCTCACCATCAAGGGCACGAAGGAGCAGGTCGCCGAGGAGAAGGCCGAGAAGGTGCATCGTTATGAGCGCACCTACGGCGCCTTCGAGCGGACCTTCACGCTCCCCGGGACAGTGAATCCGGAGGCGATCAAAGCCAACTACGAGCACGGCCTGTTGACGCTGCTGCTGCCGAAGCTGGAGAAGGCCAAAGCCCGTCAGATTACGGTGGAGATCGCGCCGGCGAAAGCGCTGAAGGCCTGAACAGCCGAAGAGTTAGAGAGGGTTGGACTGACCGGGGCCTCGAATCCGAGACCCCGGTGTTGTTTTCATGCAGATAGCACATCGGACACGGGACGGCGGGGCGTGGCTGCTACCGGCGGCGCGAAGCCGAGCCGCAGCAACAGCTGCGGGAACCCATCGCGCCCCAAGATGCGCTCGAGTCTCGACCGCAGCTCCGGGACTTCGATCGGCTGGTTGAGGAACGAGGCACTGACGCCGTCGACTTGCGCGCGCAGCAGCACGTGTGCGACGGCCTCCCCGGCGGCGAGCCAGTCACCAGGGGTATCGCGGCGTGTTCCCACGAGCGCCAGCATCGGTGAGCCGGCCGCCAGCTCCCGATCACGGGCAGCAGCCCCTCGTCCCACGTCGAACGTACGCACGACGAACGGGCCCGCCGCGGACATTACATCGCCCAACCCCATCGCATAGCCGGGCATTCCATCCAGCCGGGCGCTGCGGTTGGGCCGCAGCCAGGCGGCCAGCTCGCGGCGAAACCGCTTATCGGCCATCTGCCACCGATCGCCCTCGGCGATCAGGTCCGCGGCGGCCGAGCGGGCAGCTGCCGTACGGAACACATGCAGCCACGCCCCCTCCTCGCGCGCTGCCGCTTCGAGTGTGTCCGGCAGGTGCTCGG
The DNA here is from genome assembly GCA_035491895.1 of Gemmatimonadales bacterium. Taxonomy (GTDB): domain Bacteria; phylum Gemmatimonadota; class Gemmatimonadetes; order Gemmatimonadales; family GWC2-71-9; genus DASTHG01. The sequence goes on along the minus strand of DATJJY010000071.1, from coordinate 11,274 downwards.
GGAGAACGCGGTCCAGACACGGCAGCCGATTGGTGTGGCGCGCCGGAATGGCCCGGAACAGCGCCTCGTCGACCGCAGTGCGCTCCCAGACCCCGGCGATCCGCACACGAGCCAGCAGATCCGGTTCCGTAGCGTCCGGCAACCGCTCCACCTGTGGGGCGCACCCGAAGTGCCGCAACGCCAGGCGCAAGAAGAACAACGCGGCACCGCAGCTGATCACCAGCTCGCGATCATCGGGATCGACCACCGCCAGCCCGCGCGTGCGGTCGGCGCGGAGCTCGAGGCTCGAGTCCCGGATCCGGAACTGCCACGGCTGGCTGTTGTGGCTCGAAGGTGCGTGTACGGCATACCGCACTGCCGCCCGCAGTTTCTCCGCCGCCGTGCCGGTGAGGGGAAACTCGTCGATGGCTTCGATGTAGGGCTCGAGCTGAATGTCGGGCATAGTGCGCCTCGCGGAGGGCGTTGCTGCGAACCTACCCGCCCCATCGTGAAGCTTGTCTCAAGAGAGTGTGAGGCGCTCCACGATTGACTCATGCTTGACGGGCCTGCTCGATGATTCGACCTTAGCTCAACCCTGTCACCGGGAGGACATATGGGTTCGATTCGGAGCGCAGCGCTTCGTTCGTTGACGGCCGTCATCGTGCTCTGCGTCCTGGGTGGATCCGTCGTCGCCGCACAGAAGCCCCAGATCAGAAAGGGATTCTGGATCGGGTTCGGATTCGGGTATGGCTCGAGTAACGTGAGCTGCGATGGCTGTGGCTCGTCGAACCGCGAAAGCGGTGCCACAGGGTTCCTGAAGATGGGCGGCACGTTGAGCGAGAAGGTGCTGCTCGGCGGGGAGGTCAACGCCTGGACGAAGTCGACGAACGGCGTCACGGCCGACCTGGGGAACGTATCGTTCGCCGCGTACTACTATCCCCAGCCGAAGTCTGGCTTCTTCGTGAAGGGCGGGGTGGGATTCGCCACCACGCGGCTCCACAACAGTGGGTCGGCGGATGCCAACGGGTTCGGGTTTGTCGCGGGATTGGGGTACGATATCCGGGTTGGGACCAACATCTCCATCACTCCGGTCGGCAACTTCTACTTCGGATCCGATGGCGACTTGAAGGAGAGCGGCACCACGCTGGAAACCGGCTGGAAACACAACGTGTACGAATTCGGACTGGGTATCACCTTCCACTAGTGAGCTAGGCCTCCCACCACGGCCACGATCTTCGTTCGTGCAGCGGGGCATTTCCGTGAGGGGAACTGACGCCAGGTCGGCGCGTGGTGGGCCAACCTGGCGTCTCCGCGGCGCAGCCGGCGCCAGCGATCTCACAGTGGCTTCAGCGTTTTTTCAGAATGGCTCCGCCATCCTCGATGGACGTTCGAAAATCACGTTCGCGAGTCACCACGGGACCGTGGACTTTCAGGAGCAACGGCATCGTGCAGCGGGGACGTAATGTCAATGGGTGAAACGGAATCGGGAGGCGCTCCCAGCGCGGGTCGTCGCACTTTTCTCAAGTGGGCGACGGGCGTAAGCGCAGTCGTCTCCGGTGTCCTGGCTGGTGTTCCCGGGCTGCGCGCGTTCGTGTCCCCCACCTTTCGGCGCCCCGTTCCCGAGGATTGGATCAAGCTCGGCGAGGCCGATCTATTCGATGTCGGCGTCCCCATCAAAGTGGATTTCGTCGAAACGATCAACGATGCGTGGGTCGAGAACCGGGTGCTCCGGAGCGTGTGGGTCTACACGGAGGACGGCGAGAAATTCATCGCCTATAGCGGTCGTTGCACGCATCTCGGGTGCGGCTTCGGCTATGAAAAGGCATCCAAGCAATTCAAGTGTCCCTGTCACCAGGGAGTGTTTGACGTGCAGACCGGGGCCGTGCTCGGGGGGCCGCCGCCTCGGGTCCTCGACCGTCTTGCGACGAAGATCGACGGTGGCAATCTCTACTGTGCCTATAAGACCTATCGCGTAGGAGTCGCCGAGAAGGTCGAGGTGTAACGATTATCCGCCCGTTCCGCTGGCTCGACGAGCGGCTCGACCTGGGGAGCGCGCGGCGCGCGCTGCTCGATCGTGAGGTGCCCGCCCGGCTAACGTGGTGGCACACCCTCGGGAGCGCGACGCTTGCGGCCTTCGCCGTCCAGCTCGTCACCGGCATCGTACTCGCGACCTACTACTCTCCGTCTCCCGATCACGCGTATGAGAGCATCCGGTTCATCGACCACCAGGTGCTGAGCGGTTCGCTGCTGCGTGGGATGCACCATTGGGGCGCCAGCGCCATGGTGGTACTGATTCTGGCCCACCTGATCCGCGTGTTCTCTGTCGGCGCCTACAAATACCCACGGGAGATCAACTGGCTCGTCGGCGTCGGGCTGCTCTTCATCGTGCTCGCCTTCAGCTTCACCGGATACCTGCTCCCCTGGGACCAGAAGGCGTATTGGGCGACCGCGGTCGGCACCAACATCGCGGGGACGACGCCGCTGCTCGGTGCGAAGCTGGCGACGCTGTTGCGGGGCGGTGGGGAGCTCGGAGCCGCGACGCTCACCCGGTTCTACGCATTCCACGTGCTCTGGTTTCCGACCTTGCTCGGCATTCTGGTGCTGGTGCACCTCGTCATCCTGATTCGACAAGGGATCGCTCCCCGGCCACACGCGCTGGAACAGGGTGCTCCCGCCCGCACGAACGCCCCAACGTATCCCGGTTACTATCGCGCAGCCTACGCTGCTACGAAGCGCGCCGGCGTGCGCTTCTGGCCTGACGTCGTCGGCAAGGATGCGATCGTAGCGCTCGGCGTCGTAACGGCCATCGTGCTGTTGGCGCTCGCACTCGGAGCGCCGCTCGAAGCACCGGCCGACCCGACCGACACCGCGTACGTCCCGCGTCCCGAGTGGTACTTTCTCCCGCTGTATCAGATCTTGAAGCTCGTTCCGGGCTCGCTCGAGAGTCTCGTGGCGGTAGGCGTGCCGACGGCGCTCGTCGTGGTCTTGATTGCGCTGCCGTTCTTCGACCGTCGCAGCACCCGCAACCTGCTGCATCGTCCTATCGGCCTCGCCGCGCTCGTGGTCGTCCTCGGCGGGTCGGGACTGCTGATCGGTGCCGCCGTCCGTTCAGCGGGGCCGCCGATCCCTCCGGAGGTCGGCCGTCCCCTCACCTCGATGGAGCGCGCCGGGCGGGCGTTGTTTCAGTCGCAGCAGTGTGTGGGATGCCACAAGATTCTCGGCAAGGGCGGTGAGCAGGGTCCAGATTTGACCACGGTCGGGTTGCGCCATACGTCCGCTTGGCTGCACAGCTACATCGAGCTCCCCACGCGGTTTCATCCGGAATCGCGTATGCCGGCGTACGGCCCACCGGTGCTTTCGCATGAGGAGATCGAGGAGCTGGCGGAGTACGTGGCGACGCTCCGTGGCAAAGCGGGGCTGGAAGCGCAACCGCAATTCGTCGACACGTTTCCGGAGCCCCCGAAGCCGAAGTGACGGGTGCGCAAGCTGAAGATCCCCTCAGGCCGCCTTCAGGAAGATCCTCAATGTGTCCACACGAGATTAGGTGGATTCCGGCCAGTACGTCTCACCGGCAACGGGAGGATCGGTATGGCAACACCACTGTTCTTGCTCCTTGCGACACTGGGAGTGGGCGGACCCGCCGCTGCGGCACCCGGGACCGAAGCGCGGGCCTGGGTACGCGAATATGTAGCGACGTACTCGACGCGTACACTGAAGGCCGCGCATCTCATGATCCCGGCGTGGGCGCGGAAGTACAACATGAATTGCTCGGGATGCCACTATCCAGCCCCACCCCGTCTCAACGCGACTGGCATGCGGTTCAAGTGGGCCGGCTACCGGATGCCTGAGGAGATCGGCGAAAAGATCGATGTTGAACGGGTGCAGAACTATGTCGCCGGGCACGGGGTGATGCAGTACGAATGGACGAAGACGAAGGGCGAGCCGTCGACCGGAGCCTTTGCGGTTCCCGAGGTGGGCTTGTTCTACGCCGGTCCAGTGGGCCGGGCGTTCTCGGGCTTCTTCGAGTTCGAGCGGGTCTCCGATGGAACCACCGATCTCGTCGCCCATGTCTCCGGGATGTGGGGCAAACCGCGCGCGTACGGTGGATTCCGAATCGGGCAGATGCACACGATCAACGAATGGGGCGTAGCGGGATTCGATCGTCACCTGAGCATCAACGACATCGCTCCGCTCGGCACGATCACAGCGGCGATCCCGTTCTCGTTCGATATGGGCGTCGGGGCCGAAGGGTACTATGTGAAAGGGTCGAACCGATTCTCCGTGCAGGTCACCAACGGGATCGACCTCACCGGGAGCGGGGCTCCGGGCGCCAGCGGGAATTCCAAGGACGTCGCGGTGATCGAACAGCTCCTGTACGACAGCGTCGGCTCCGCGGTCGAGGCCGTGGGCTATTACGGCACGCTGCGGGGGGTCGACACGGTCGGCGCGCCCAGCCTCGACTCGCATTTCTGGCGGCTCTCGCTCACCGCCAACAAGCTGTACAAAGACTGGGAGTTCCTAGGCGGCGTCGTGTACGGCAAGGACTTCGACCTTCCGACGGCATTGGCGTTCCCGAACAACGAGAATAAGGGGATCGGGTACTGGGTCTCGGGTCAGTACTACGTTCGCCGGACGCCGTTGGTGCTGTTCGGACGGTACGAGTTCGTCGATCCTAACACCGATGCCTCGAATGATGGCGTACGGCACTTCGTGGCGGGCGCGGTCGTCCCGATCAACCTGCCGCAGTACCTGCGCTGGACCCTGGAGTATCGGCTGGACAGTCCCCAGGGCGGGTTGCCGAAGACGAATGATCTGGCGACCGAGCTACAGCTCAACTTCTGATGTCGAACAGCACCACGGGGCCGGTCGGCAATAGACCGGCCCCGTGGTCCATTCCGAAAGCTCCGTCAGTGGCTCGAGGCCGCCTGGCTGCCGAACGTCTCCTTCACGTACCTCGCAACCGCGGCGATCTCCTCGGACGACAGCTTGCTCTTGAACGACTTCATGTCCTTTCCGGCCCCGTGGTTCAGAACCGCCACGATCGAGTCCTGAGACCGCTTCGAGAAGAAAGCGGCGTCGAAGGTGGGCATGCCCTTGTATTGGCTGACGGCCCGCTGCGTCGGCTTCCCCGCCACACCATGGCAGGTCCGACACTCCTCACTGTAGATCGACTTGCCGTCGGGCGTCTGCGCCGCCAGCCGACCGACGCCCAACACCGATACAGCCGCCACACTGATGGCCAGGGAAAACTGTCTCATCCGTCCTCCACGTTGTGTGCGCTCAATACCAGCCCGGAATCTGGCAGCAGATCGCGCGTTCGGAAGACGGTACAGCTTCACGGCGTCTTCACGATCGGGTCAGTGTGCCACTCGATCCTGAGACCCCGGAATGCCTGCGGACGTCAACAGGAAGACGGCAGCTCGCGATTACGAGCCGGAGGCGAGCTGGCGCAGCACGAACTCCAGAATGCCGCCGTGCCGGTAGTACTGCAGCTCCTGCGGCGTGTCGATGCGAATCGTGGTCTTGAACGAGACGCTCGAGCCGTCGGCGCGAGTCGCCTTCACCGACAACTCCTTGCCGCGGGGGAATCCCTCGCTCAGGAGGCTCCCGAGGCCCGTGAAATCGAACACCTCTTCACCCGTGAGGCCCAACGTCGTGGCGCTCTCGCCGGCGGCAAACTGCAGCGGCAGGATGCCCATCCCGACGAGATTCGAGCGATGGATCCGCTCGTAGCTCTGGGCGATCGCGGCGCGCACGCCGAGCAGGCGCGGGCCCTTCGCGGCCCAATCGCGCGACGACCCGGAGCCGTACTCCTTCCCGGCGAGGACGATCAACGGCGTCCCCGCGGCCTGGTACTTCACCGAGGCATCGTAGATCGTCATCTCCTGCCCATCGGGGAGATGCCGTGTGACCGGGCCTTCGGTGCCGGGAGCGAGCAGGTTCTTGAGCCGCACGTTGGCGAACGTTCCGCGCACCATCACCTCGTGGTTGCCGCGCCGCGCGCCGTAGGAATTGAAGTCGAGCGGTTGGACGCCCCGTGATACCAGGTACTGCCCGGCGGGGCTCGTCTTCTTGATCGATCCGGCGGGCGAGATGTGATCGGTGGTGATGGAGTCGCCCAGGACGCAGAGCACGCGTGCGCCGGTGATGTCGGTGACCGGGGCGGGCGTGCGCGGCATCCCGTCGAAATAGGGGGCCCGGCGGATGTAGGTCGAGTCGTTCTCCCAGGCGAAACGGTCGCCGGCGGGGACGGGGAGCCCGCGCCACCGCTCGTCACCGGTGAACACCTCTCCATACGACTTATGGAACATCGCGGACTTGATCGACGTGCGGATCAGACCGTCCACTTCCTTTTCGCTCGGCCAGATGTCCTTGAGGTAAACAGGCTTACCGTCTTTTCCCGTGCCGAGCGGGTCGTGCTGCAGATCGATGTCGATCGTCCCGGCGAGCGCGTAGGCGACGACGAGCGGCGGTGACGCGAGGTAGTTCGCGCGCACCTCCTGCTGGATGCGCCCCTCGAAGTTGCGATTCCCCGAGAGCACCGAGCAGACGACGAGCTCCCCTTCGGCTACCGCCGCCGAGACTTCTTCAGGGAGGGGCCCCGAGTTGCCGATGCAAGTCGTGCAGCCGTAGCCGACCAGGTTGAAGCGCAGCTGCTCCAGATAGGGCGTCAATCCCGCCTGATCGAGGTAGTCGGTCACGACCTTCGATCCGGGAGCGAGACTGGTCTTCACGCACGGGGCGGCACGGAGTCCTTTCTCCACGGCCTTCTTGGCGAGCAGTCCCGCGGCGATCATCACCCATGGATTCGACGTATTGGTGCAGCTCGTGATAGCCGCGATGACGACTGAGCCGTGGCGCAGCTGGCAATCTTCGCCGTTGATCGTGAGGGTGACGTGGGAGGGTTGCGCCGGCGGCGCGGCGACGGCGGTGCCCCCGCCCTCGCTCTCCCAGCGGCCGACGGGCTGGGCGTTCGGCGCGGCGATCGGAGACGACGGTTTGACGAGCGTCGGCAGCGCGGCGAGAAAGTTCTCCCGCACCCGCGCCAACGCCACGCGGTCCTGTGGCCGCCGCGGTCCCGCAAGACTCGGCTCGACCGTGCCGAGATCGAGGCTCAAGCTGTCGGAGTACGCGGGCTCCGGCGACTGGGGCGTGTGGAACAGCCCCTGCTCCTTGCAGTACGCCTCGACCAGCGCGACCTGCTCCGTGGGGCGTCCGGTGAACTCGAGATAGCGCAGCGTTTCGGAGTCCACCGGGAAGATGCCGCACGTCGCGCCGTATTCGGGGGCCATGTTGCCGATCGTCGCGCGGTCCGCGAGCGGCAGCGTGGCGATCCCGGGCCCGAAAAACTCGACGAACTTCCCGACTACGCCCTTCTTTCGGAGCATCTCGGTGACGGTGAGGACGAGGTCGGTGGCGGTGGCTCCCTCGGCGAGCTTCCCGGTGAGCCGGAACCCCACGACTTCGGGAATCAACATCGAGACCGGCTGGCCGAGCAGCGCCGCTTCGGCCTCGATCCCGCCGACGCCCCAGCCGAGCACACCGAGGCCGTTGATCATCGTGGTGTGCGAGTCGGTCCCTACGAGCGTGTCGGGATACGCCTGGGGATCAGGTCCTTCGGAGGTGAAGACGACGCGCGCCAGATACTCGAGGTTCACCTGGTGCACGATGCCGGTATCGGGAGGAACGACCCGGAACCCCTGAAACGTCTGCTGCGCCCAGCGCAGCAAGGCGTAGCGCTCGCGATTGCGCCGGAACTCGAGCTCGGCGTTGGTCTGGAACGCCGTCTTCGTGCCGAACTCGTCCACGATCACCGAGTGATCGATCACCAGCTCGGCGGGAAGCAGTGGGTTGACGCGCCTGGGGTCGCCGCCCATCTGCGCCATGGCGTCGCGCATCGCCGCGAGGTCAACGACCGCCGGGACGCCGGTGAAGTCCTGCATCAGGACGCGCGCCGGCATGAAGGCGATCTCGCTGTCGGGCACGCGGCCCGGCGCCCAGCGCGCCAGCTTCTCGATGTCGGCCGCGGTGACGGTGCGACCGTCCTCCAGCCGCAGCAGGTTTTCGAGCAGGATCTTGAGCGAGTAGGGGAGGCCGGCCACCGCGAGCCCGCGCCGCTCGAGGGCGTCGAGGCGGAAGATCTCGAAGCGCCGCGCGCCGACCGCCAGACTGGCGCGCGCGCTGAAGCTGTTGGCCGTGGTCACTGGGAGACGACCTTCACGGCGGTGACGAAGTACTCCGTCTCGCCAAAACAGCTGGTCGGAATCCCGACGTGCTGCTGGTAGCTCAGGGCCACGCGCTTGCCCAGCGAATTGTTGATGTAGTCGGCGACCTTGTCGTCGCGGACCGTGAAGAGGAATTTCTCGGACATCGTGCCGGGCATCGACACCATCGCCAGCTCGCCCTCCCACGTCTTACAGAGCCAGCCCTTCTTTGAAAACTTCTGGACGTATCCCGCCCGCTCACCCTTCGAGTAGGTGAACGTCAAGGCGGAAAATGTATAGAGCGAGAAAGCGAGTATGGGGACAACGATGATCCCGGCGATGATCCATTTGGCTCGACGGGAGAGTTGGAATGAGAAGTTCATGTTACGGAATCTACCTCGTACTCTTCGCGCTTATAAGGGACGAAGCCGCGCGCCAGATAATTCGGCAGCGCGTTGGCGTGATCGAGCGTGCAGGTGTGCAACCACACGCGCGAGGGACGGAGCTTCCAGGCGTCGCGCACCGCGCACGACAGCAAATGTTTCCCGAATCCGCGACCGACCTCGGCCGGAGCGAGCCCGAAGTACGCCACCTCGACGGAGCGGTCGTCTGCGACTTCGCGCAGCTCGTAATACCCGACGAGGACGTCCCCACGCCGCGCGACGAAGAGCGTGATGCCGGGACCCGCGAGATGCGTCCGGATCTCCTCGTCCGTCCAGTCCCACCGGTCGCGCCAGTGATGCGCCTCACCCACGGTGCGGTAGCATTCGCGGTACAGTTCGGGCGCCGGAGCGGGGACGTGCGCCAGCTCGACGTCGGGGAAGTCGCCAAACGCCGGCCGGAATTGACCGGGTTCCGAGAGCTCGAGGTACGTGCGCGTCACTCGCATGGGTGCGTCTTGTCTGTTATTTTACAGCATGACCACGCGATCCCGTAGCGCCGTGATGCACACGATCCCCCTGCCGCTGGCGCTCCATCTCGCGAGCTATACGGTCTTGGGGCTGTTCTGCATGTTCGCGGGCGGACTCAATCTGATCGATCCGGGACACATTCTGCGGCTGGGCGTACCACTGCTGGCGTTGGGGGGGTTCAGCTGGGGTTATGTCTTCGGAATCCTGATGGGGCGCAAGGAAGTACTGGCGCTCGGATTCGTGGCGAGCTTGGGATACATCGCGGCAGGAGCATACAAGTTCGGGAGCGACCACGCGTTCGGGCTGCTGCTCGCCGCGATCGGAGCATACGGCTTGATCGTTCTCGTGATGTACCGACGCCTCATTCTTACCTGATATCGAGTTCCTCTACACTCCTCATTGGGGCCGCCGGCAGCTCTACTACGAACCGCGCTCCCCCCAAGTCCGAATCCTCCACCCGGATCCTGCCGCCCAGCCCACTCACTACCCGTTGACAGACCGTCAACCCGAGTCCCGATCCCTCTTCCGGGCTCTTCGTCGAAAAGAACGGCTCGAAGATCCTGCCGCGAATGTCCTGGCCGACGCCCGGTCCTGAATCCTCCACCACGAGCCGCACCCATCCGTCGCGCGCGCGCGTCGTAATCCGGATGGCTCCTGGTGCGCGGCCCCGCACCGCGTGCTCGGCGTTGTTCACGAGATGCAGCACCACCTGCATCAGCTCCTGGCCCAGGCCGAGGACGGGGGGCGCGGTGTCGTCGAGATCGGTCTGCAGCGTGACGGCATCGGAGCGCAGCACATTGCGACGGATCTCGGTGAGGTCGAGCAGGATATTGTTGAGCTGGACGGGCGTCGGCGTCGCGTCGGTGCGGCGGACCAGCTGCATCAGACTCCTGATGATACTCGCCGCCCGGTCCACTTCGCGGATGATGGTGCGCGCCGCCGCACCGGTCTCGGGGTTCGTGTCCGCGGTCAAAAGCTCCGCTTCCATCCGGATCGTGGCGAGCGGGTTGTTGACCTCATGCGCGACGCCGCTCGCGATCTCTCCGACGGTGGCGAGCTTCTCGCGGGCCACCATTTCGTGCTGCGCACGCAGCTCCTCGGTCCGGTCGTAGAGCGCGACGAGGAGATCCTTCGAACCGAGGCCCTCGAGATCGGTCACCGTGCAGTCGCAGATGCGGCGGTCGCCCGACGCCAGGGTCACGAGGACGCGGCCGTGCCAGGGGGCGTCGTGCGCGGCCGCCGACAAGGCATCGGCGAGCGTTCCCTCCGCCCGGGTAATGCCGAGGTCGGCGAGCAGCGTCCCCACGGCGGCGGCGCGGTCGTGCAGGCCCAGCACGCGCCGGCCCGCCTCGTTGACGAGATGCAGGCGGCCGTCGGTATCCACCAGGAGCAACGGGAGCGGGCTCGCGTTCACCATCGCTGCCGCCCTGTCGGCGGCCGCGCGGGTCGTCTGCACGACGTGGCTCAGCTCGAGGCCGGCCGCGACGTGTGCCGCGACACCCATGAAGAACTGCAGGTCGGCGAGCGCGAATGCCGGTGGCGGCTGGGCATCGGCCCCGGCGCGCCGGTAACGGACCAGGCCAATCGCGCCCAGTACGCCGCCCGCGGATTGCAGCGGAACGATCAGCGCCGCACGGGCGAGCGCCGCCGACAGCGCCGACGGCGGCACGAAGATGTCCGGCTCTTCGCGGATGTTGTCGGTCATCAGGGCTTCGCCGCTCTTCACGACGCGTCCCGTGGTGCTCTGGTCGAGCGGGATCCGCATTCCATCGAGCTCGGCCGATCGGCCCAGCGCTACGACGATCCGCAGGTGATCGTCCGGCGGCTCGAGCAGCGCCGCATACGCGCCCTCGGCGTCGTACAACCGCATCACGCTCTGCAGCGTGTAGCGCAGCATCAGGTCGCGCTCGGGGGCGGCGAGCAGCCAGCGCGACAGCTCGATCACGAAATTGCCGAGTCGCTGATCTTTCTCCAGCGCGGTCCGCTGCCCAACCATGGCGGCCAGCTGCGCCGTGAGCTCGAGCGCCGCCTCGATCGCCTGGTCCGTTTCGCCGGGGGGCAGCGCGTGCAGCTCCGCCTCGACGCGGCGACCGGTGTCGTCGCTCCAGATCACCAGCCGGGGAGCGGTGCCGGGCTGGCCGTCCGTCTTCACCACCCCGCGCTGGTGATGTCCCTCGTAG
>DATJJY010000070.1:0-3290 GCA_035491895.1 Gemmatimonadales bacterium | reverse complement strand
GCCGGACGCGACAGCAGCTCGGTCGCCCGGTCAGTCACGGAGCCTCCGGAGCTGCGATGGTGTGAGCGACCAGAGCAACGTCGCGCTCGCCGCTTCGACGGCATCGGGAAACGCCAGCAGCAGCGCCGCGCCCTTCTTGATCTCGACGAACGAGCGCTCGCTGCCCGCCAAGAGCCAGCTCACCGCGTGGCTGAGACCGGGCTCGTGACCCACGATCGCCACGTTCTCGTGGCGCCGCTCTCCGGCGAGCCAGCGCGTCACGTCGGCGGCGGATTGGGCGGGGGCGAGCGTCGGCACGACGACCGGCTCCAGGTCGTCGTACGCGGCGGCGAGAATCTCCGCCGTCTGCACGGCGCGCGTCAGCGGGCTTGTGGCGAGCAGCTGGATTTCCGGGACGAGGATGCGCAATCCCTCGGCGACGCGCTTCATCTTCTTCTTGCCCTCGGGCGTCAGCGGCCGCCCGGCGTCATCGGGGTGCTCGCGCGCGTACTCGGCCGCATCTCCTGCGATCGCATGGCGCACGACCAGCAGCTGTTTCACGGGAAGATCCCCATCTCTTCGTAGGTGCGGGACACCTTGTCGATCGCGCTGATGAACGCCGCCGTCCGCAGGCTGACCCGATCGGCAGCATGACGCAGCTGGATCTCGCGGATCTGCTGGTAGGAGGACACCGTCGCTTCCTCGAGCCCCGAATTGACGAGGTCTTCTTCGTCCGCCCCTTCGGTGAAGAATCCGATCTGCTGCTCGCTGAACTCCTTGCCGGTGGACTGCTGCACCGCCTGCAGCAACCGCCGCGCGGCCCCTTCTTCGTAGCGTTTCTCCATCCGGCCGAATCGCACGTGGGAGAGATTCTTGAGCCACTCGAAGTACGACACGATCACGCCGCCCGAGTTGAGCCACAGATCGGGGAGGATCAGGCACCCCCGCTCGTGCAACACGTCCTCCGCCTCGACCGTGGTCGGTCCGTTGGCCGCTTCGGCCACGATCTTCGCCTTCACGCGGTGGGCGTTGTCACTCGTGATGACGCGCTCGAGCGCGGCGGGAACAAGGATATCGCAGTCCAGCTCGAGAGCGTCGGCCGACTGCTTCAAGTCGGTCGCACCGGGGAAGCCCAGGATCGTCTTCTTCTCCTTGCGGTGGGCCATGACCTGGTCGATGTCGAGTCCTGCGGTGCGCGCGATGGCGCCCTCATACTCGGCCAACCCCACGAGGATCGCCCCGGCGTCCTGGAGGAACTTGGCGGCGTGGTAACCCACGTTGCCCAAGCCCTGCACGACGACCCGCTTGCCGGCGATGCCCTTATTGGCCCCCAGGGCCTTCATGAGGTCCGCCGTGTCGCAGGCTTCGCGGATGCCGTAGTACACGCCCCGACCGGTGGCCTCGGTGCGGCCCCGTATGCCGCCTTGCGCCAGCGGTTTCGCGGTGACGCAGGCGAGCGCATCGAGCTCGCCGCCGGCCAGCGACACATAGGTGTCGGCGATCCAGGCCATCTCCTGGGGGCCCGTGCCGAAATCCGGAGCCGGGACATCGATGCCGGGCCCGATGAACTTCTTGCGGACCAGCTCGAAAGTGAACCGCCGGGTGATACGCTCCAGCTCGCCGCTCGAATACTGGCGGCGGTCGATCTTCACGCCGCCTTTGGCGCCGCCGAACGGGACATCGACGATCGCGCACTTGTAGGTCATGAGGGCCGCGAGCGCCATGATTTCGTCGTCCGACACGTCCGGGCTGTAGCGGATGCCCCCCTTGGTGGGGAGCTTGTGCTGGCTGTGCTCGGCGCGCCAGGCATGCATCACCTCGATCGTGCCGTTGTCGCGCCGGACGGGAAAGCTGACGTAGTAGAGGCTGTTACAGACCTTGATCTGATTGAGCAGCGTCGGGTCGTGCTTCGTGAACGCTGCGGCCCGATCGAATTGCCGATTGACCTGGTCGAAGAATCCCGCGGACAAAGGCACCTCCAGATGAGGCACCAACAGTCTCTCCCGGGGGGTGACTCCGCAAGAGCCGCCGTTACAATCCTTCTGTCGGTGGGCGCGGCGGCGCCGGCACGAAATGATTGAGCGGACCGTGCCCGGCGCCGAGGCCGGGAGCGGCGGCCAGCGCCCGCTGCACGAAGTCGATGGCGTCTTCCACCGCGGCAGTGAGCGGCCGCCCTTGCGCGAGCCCGGCGGCGATCGCCGCCGAGAGGGTGCACCCCGTGCCGTGCGTGGCGGTCGTCTCGATGCGCGGGTGGGTGAAGCGGTGCACGCCGCGGGCGCTCACCAGCACGTCGACCAGCTGGTCGTCGGCGAGGTGGCCGCCCTTGAGCAGCACGACCTGCGCGCCCTGGTGCACCAGCGCGCGACCGGCACGCTCCATCTCGTCGGCAGTGCGTACGTCCTGCTCGATCAGGATGCGGGCCTCGTCGAGGTTGGGCGTGACGAGAGTGGCGAGCGGGACGAGGCGGCGGACGAGGAGCTTCACGGCGTCCGGTTTCATTAGCGGGTCGCCGGACGTCGCGACCATGACGGGATCGAGCACGACGTTGGGCAGGCGCCACCGCGCGATCCCGTCGGCGACCGCCTCGACGACCTCCGCCGTCCCGAGCATCCCGGTCTTGACGGCGTTGGGCGGGAGGTCCTCCGCGACGGCGTCGAGCTGGGCCGTCACGAGACTCGTGGCGACGGGCTCCCACCCGGTCACCGCCAGCGTGTTCTGCGCCGTAACGGCGCAGATGACGCTGGTGCCGAACACGCCGAATTGATGGAACGTCTTGAGGTCCGCCTGGATCCCGGCCCCGCCTCCGGAATCCGACCCCGCGATCGTCAGGGCGATCCGCATGGCCCCTCGAATCTCCGGGGGGGAGGCTGCCGCTTGGAGATGCGGGTCCGGAGCGCGAAGTTAGTAGGTCCACTCGGAGGGGTCCGCATCGCCACTAATCTGGCGTCCACGATCCGCGATCTCAAACGCCCGAAAGCCCGTGGTCGCCGTGGCCTCGCTATCGTCGAAGGCGTGCGGCTCGTCGAGGAAGCGCAGGGCGCGGGAGCGCGATTCGTCGGCGCGGTGGTGTCGACCGAGCTGGCGCGCACGACGCGCGGCACCGCATTGCGGGCGACGCTCGAGAGCCACGCCGTGGCGGTGCAGGAGGTGACGCCGCGTGTGTTCGCGGAGCTCGCCGACACCGACGCGCCGCAGGGCATCATCGCGGTGATCGAGCCCCGCCGGTGGAAGCCCGACGACGTCACGCTCGACGCCGGCGCCGTGGTGCTGGTGGTCGACGGCGTGCAGGACCCCGGCAACGTCGGGACGCT
>DATJJY010000069.1:0-32687 GCA_035491895.1 Gemmatimonadales bacterium | reverse complement strand
GATTGCTGGTCGTCCTGAGCTGGTTCGGCGTCTACCTCCTCATTTATCTGCGCCGGGGAGGGGTGACGCCATGAACGTTCCCTTCTACGAGAAGATCTGGATGTGGGCGGCGACGGTGATCATCGTCGTGTTCGCGCTGTCCGTGACGATCGGCTACGTCGCCAGCGCCCTCCAGCCGCCCAGCCACGTGGAGACGATCGACCCCGGGAAGGTGTTCGGGGATCCCCGCTTCGCACAGCGTGGTGTGACCGTGACGGCGGGCGGTGCGACTGTGGTGGCGGTCGCGATGATGTTCACCTTCAATCCCGCAGAAATCCGCGTGCCGGCCGGCAAGCCCGTGACGTTCCGGCTCACCAGCATCGACGTCACCCACGGGTTCGAGATCGTCGGCACCAACGGCAATACGATGGTCGTCCCGGGGTACGTGAGCCAGTTCACCACGCGGTTCGCCCCTGGGGAATACCTTATCGTCTGCAACGAATACTGCGGCGGCGGTCATCATTTGATGTCCGCGAAGCTCATCGCGGAGGCGACGCCATGAACCGCGCCGACCGGCTACCGCTGGCGAATTTCGCCGTCGCGATCGTGGCGTTCGGGATCGCGGCCGCCATGGCGATGATGCAGGCGTTGTCGCGCGCCAGTCTCGACCTGCCGTTCCGCTCGCCCAAGATGTACTACCTCTCCGTGACCGCCCACGGCGTGCTCATGGCCCTGGTGTTCACGACCTTCTTTATTATGGGATTCGGGTACGTCGTGGCGACGCGGACACTGAGCCGACCGATCGTGGCTCCGGGTCTCGCGTGGACCGGATTCTGGGTGGCCCTCACCGGCACGACCCTCGCGGCCGGCGCGATCCTGTCGGGCCATGCCAGCGTGCTGTACACATTCTATCCACCACTTCAGGCGCATCCGGCGTTTTACATCGGCGCCGCGCTGCTCATCGTCGGCAGCTGGTGCTGGTGCGCAACGACGATCCTCACGTATCGGGCCTGGCGCCGCGAGCACCCCGGGGTCCCCGTGCCGCTCGCGATGCACGGCATGCTCATCACCGCGATTCTCTGGCTGATCGCGACCGTCGGGGTCGCGATCGAGGATCTCGTCCTCCTGATTCCATGGTCGCTCGGACTCACGAAGACGATCGATCCGATGCTCGCGCGCATGCTGTTCTGGTACTTCGGGCACCCGCTGGTCTACTTCTGGCTGCTGCCCGCCTACGTCGTCTGGTACACCATCTTGCCGCGGCTCGCGGGCGGGAAGTTGTTCAGCGATCCACTGGGCCGGCTCGTCTTTATCCTCTTCCTGATCCTGTCGACACCGGTCGGATTCCACCACGAGTTCATGGATCCCGGCATCCCCGCCGGCTGGAAGTTTCTCCACTCGATGATCACGATGTGGATCCTGTTCCCGAGCTTCGTGACCGCATTCACGATCACCGCGTCGCTGGAGGTCGCGGGGCGCGCCCAGGGGGCGACCGGGTGGCTCAACTGGCTCGGAAAGCTGCCGTGGCGCGATCCGACCTTCTCGAGCGTCGTCCTCGCCATGCTGCTGTTCGCCGTCGGCGGCATCGGCGGGGCGATCAACGCCTCGTACATGCTCAATTCGGTCGTGCACAACACCGCCTGGATTCAGGCGCACTTCCATCTGACGGTCGGGAGTGCGGTCGCCCTGACCTTCATGGGCACCGCGTATTATCTGCTGCCCCGGCTGTTGGGCCGCGAGCTCGAGCTGGGGCTGCTCGCCCGCGTGCAACCCTACCTGTGGTTCATCGGGATGGCGCTGTTCTCATTCTCGAACCACATCACCGGGTTGATGGGGATGCCGCGCCGCGTTATGGAGGCGACCTACGGCGGGAGCCCGATCGCGGCGCAGTGGAAGGTGCTCACCGGCGTTTCGGCGGTCGGCGGGCTGTTTCTCTTCGCCAGCGCCGGCTTTTTCGTGCTCGTCATGCTGGGCACCTGGCTCGCGGGAAAGCGGCGTGAGCCGGAGCCGATCGAGTGGGCCGAGCCGCTGCATCCCGTGTCGTCCAACACCACCTGGCTCGACCGCTATGGCCTGTGGACCGTCGTCGCCATCGTGATCGTCCTCATCGCCTACGCGGTTCCCCTGTGGCAGCATCTGCAAATGACCACGTACGGGTCGCCCGGCTTCAAACCGTTCTGATGGGACGCCTCGGCCTGCAGCGCTATCCGGTGGCGGTACTCGCCGCCACCGGACTGGCCGCCGGCCTCGTCATCCAATTTCTCTTTCGAGACCCGGTGGCCGCACGCCGGGTCTTCTTCATTACGCTGGTACTTGGAGGGACGCCACTCGTCGCCCGCACGCTGTGGGGGATGGCACACGGCCGCTTCGCCGCGGACGTCGTCGCTCTGCTGGCGATCGTCGGGGCCGTTGTCTTCCGTGAGCCGTTCGCGGGGGCGGTGATCGTCCTGATGCAGTCCGGGGGCGAGGCGCTGGAAGCGTATGCGATGCACCGGGCCACGGCGTCGCTCGAGGCCCTCCTGGCCCGCGCTCCCAAGATTGCCCACCGGCTCAGCGCCGGGCGGCTGCAGGATGTCGCGGTCGAGGAGGTTCGACCCGACGACACGCTGGTCGTGAAACCCGGGGACCTCGTGCCGGTCGACGGCGTCGTCACGGCCGGCACATCGGCGGTGGACCAGTCGGCCCTCACGGGCGAGCCGATCCCGATTCGAGCGCTGCCGGGCACGGAGCTGATGAGCGGCAGCGTGAACCTGGAGGGCGCGCTCACGCTCCGGGCACTGCGCCCGAGTGCGGAGAGCCAGTATCAACTGATCGTGCGGCTCGTCGACCGGGCGCGGGCCGAGAAGCCGCCGATCGTCCGGATCGCCGATCGTGTCGCCATCTGGTTTACTCCCGTGACGCTGCTCGTGTGCGGCATCGCATATCTCGTGACACGCGATCCCGTGACCGCACTCGCGGTGCTCGTCGTCGCCACACCCTGCCCGCTCATTCTCGCGGCTCCCGTCGCCGTGATCGCGGCGATCAGCCGCGCCGCCGCGGCGGGCATCATCGTGAAGAGCGGTGCAGCGATCGAGCAGGTGGGTCGCGCGCGAGTGGTCGTCTTCGACAAGACTGGCACACTCACCCTGGGCCGGCCGCTGGTGGAACAGATCATCGTCGCGAACGGGCGCTCGGCCGACGAGCTGCTCCGGCTCGCCGCGGCGGTTGAGCAGCTTTCCGGCCACCATCTTGGGCGGGCCGTCGCCGAGGCCGGCCTGCGTCGCGGGCTGTCGATTCCCGCCGCCAGCGACGTCCAGGAAACGCATGGGCTCGGCGTTTCGGGCACGGTCGACGGACATGCGGTCGACGTGGGCTCGGTCGTCTATCTCCTGAACCGCGGGATCTCGGTCGCGGACGGATTCACCGATCACACCAGCGCGTTCGTGGCGGTCGACCACCGGTATGCGGGATGCATCACCTTTGCCGATCGCCTCCGCCACCAGGTGCCGGCCTTGCTGCAGCGACTGAGGCGACTCGGCGTCACCGACACCGTCATGTTGACCGGCGACCGTTTGGAGTCCGCCGAAGCGATCGCGGCGGCAGCGGGGATCGGGACGGTCCGGGCGAACCTCCTCCCCGCCGACAAGGTGACGGCCGTGCAGGAGTTGAAGGCTCACCGCGGCACGGTGGTGATGGTGGGGGACGGTGTCAACGACGCACCGGCGCTCGCGGCTGCCACGGTGGGAATCGCGCTGGGAGAGCATGGGCCCGCTGCCTCCGCCGAGGCGGCGGACATCGTGCTGCTGGTGGATGACATCTCGCGTGTAGCCGATGCCATCGCGCTGAGCCAGCGGATGCGCCGCATCATCCTGCAGAGCATCGGTGTCGGTCTCGGCGTCAGCTTCGCCCTCATGATCGTGGCGAGCACCGGTCGCATCCCGCCCTCTATTGGGGCACTCCTTCAGGAAGTGCTCGACGCCGCCGTGATCGTCAACGCATTGCGGGCGCGCGGCGAGGGTTAACATCCCTTCATCGGAAAATCACGCTCTCCTTCTGTTGCACGCCCCACTTTCCAATCGGTGGCGTAGCGCACGGTGGAGAGGGTAGGTGCCCCCCGGCACCGTGTGAGACTGGGCTCGAAGGCTCGTTTCTGAAGGCCGCTGCGCTACGCCACGCTGGTCCAGCCGTGTTGACTGGAGGATCCCATGCGACACGAAGGGCTGACCGTCTTCCTGCTGTTCTTCGGCATCGCTCTGCTGGACGCTATCGCGGAAGGTCATTGGATACGCGCCATCTTCTGGCTCGCTGTCGGCGTGTGCTTCGCCGTGCTCGACTGGTGGAGCACGCGGCGGCACCTCACGGCGCGTCGGGGGGGACATCCCTTCTGGGTGTGAGAGGCCGGCGGAACACCCAGAAATAGACCGGCGCTCCCAACCCCACGATTCCCACACCGAGCGCCGCCTGCACCGGGTTGTGTCCGGCCAGGAGCAGGAGCAGCACGGCGACCAAAAAGAGGAAGAGCAGCGGCGTCACAGGGTAGCCCGGGGTCAGGGGCAACGACGCAGTCGGCGCGGACCCGCGACGCACGATGAACAACCCGGCGACCGTCAGACCAAGGAAGAGGACCGTGACGAAGATGAAGTACGCCACGATCTGGTTGAACGAGCCTGACAGGACGAGCACGGAGGCGAGCGTCGCCTGAATGGCGATGGCGCGGGCCGGCGTGCCGAATCGCGGGTCCAGGGCCGCCACAGCCTTGAAGAAGACACCGTCTCGGGCCATCGCGTAGTACACCCGTGGCAGCGCCATCAGGAGAGCGAGCAGGCTGCCCAGCACCGCGACGATCACGATCCCCGCGAACACTCGCCCGCCCGCGCTGCCGAACAACACCTCTCCCACCTGGGCCGCGAACGCTTCGCCGGACGTCACGTGCTCGAGCGGGACCAAATAGAGGAACACGGCGCTCGTGAGGATGTAGACCGCGGCGACCGCCGCCACGCCGATCGCCAGTGCCCGCGGCACCGTCCGCGCCGGGTCTCGGGCCTCGCCGGTGAGTTTGCTGATCTCCCACCAGCCGCCGAACGCGAAGAATGCCCCCACCAGTGCCGGGGCGAGGGCACCGGGCATTGGATCTGAGCCGGCACGCTGGGCGACGAACGGCACGAAGTTCGACCAGCTCCCCGCGCGCAGTGCGAGTGCCAGAACGGCGATCACCGCGAGGGCACCCAGCTTGAGCGCGGTGAACCATTGCATCAGCCGTGAGCCGAATCGCACGCCGATGATGTTGACGGCCGCGAGCACCAGCACCGTGACGACCGCCACCGCCTTCTGGGCGCCGGGCGAGAGCGCGACGACGTACCCCACGTAGCTCGCAAGACCCACCGCCAACGCCGCGGTGATTCCCGGGTCCATAACCAGCATGCACTTCCACCCGTAGAGGAACGCGACCGCCGGCCCATAGGCTTCGCGGAGGTACACGTATCCACCACCGGCTTCGGGGAATCGGGCCGCCAGCTCGCCGTAACAGAGCGCGCCGCACAGCGCCATCGCACTCATCAGCAGCCACACCACCAACAACCAGAATGGTGAGCCGAGGGAGCGCGCCATGCCCGCGGGCGTGAGGAAGATCCCGACGGCGATCACCTCGCCGATGACGAGCGCCGTGACGGCGCCCAGACCCAGGTGGCGGGCGAGTGCGCCGCGCTCGGTTGCCGTGCCGGACATGGACATAGGGGGGCCTAAGCTGCATCGCCGCTTCGAGGCTTGGCAAGAGACTCTTCAGGCGCTCTTCACCGCGTCTTGTGCCACGTCCGGTGATGTTGCGGTCACGAACCGAAATGCTCGAGGCGGTTATGACACGCACGATGCAGGTCAAGAGCGCGGCGGCGCCGCTGCCGATGCCACGGGTGCTGTGGGACGCCAGCACGACGCCCGACATCGTCCCCGTTCCGACTCGAACCGTCCTCACCCTCGACGGACAGGGAGCACCTGAAGGCCAGACCTTCTTGAACTGTGTCACCGCGATCTACGGTGTGGCGTACGCTCTCAAGTTTGGCCGCAAGAAGGCCGGCCGGCGGGACTTCAAGATCGGCCCGCTGGAAGCGCGCTGGTGGACGGACCATCCGACGCGGCGCCTGCCCGACACGCCCCGCGAGTCGTGGTGCTGGCAGCTCCGGATCGCGCTGCCCCAGGACGTGAATGCCGCTGAGCTGGCTCGCATAGTCGAGATCGCGCAGCACAAGAAGGGTGGGAAGTTGGCAGGCAACCCGGAGGTTGCCCGCGTCGCGCTGTCGGAGCTACCCGCGGCCCGCTGCGGCAGGGTGTTGCACATCGGGCCCTACGCAACCGAAGGCGCGAGCATCGAGCGCATTGCCGCAGTCGTGACGGGATCGGGCCTCACGCCCGGGAACACGCACGCGGAGGTGTACCTCAGCGATCCGCGGCGTACCAAGCCGGAAAAGTTGAAAACGGTGCTGTTGCTCGAGCTCGACTCTCGCTCGTCGTCATGAGGAGAATCCCAATGCTCATCGATCGCTACCTCCCGACGTTCGACGCCACGCATGTGTGCGAGGTGAGCGTCGTCGCGCCGCCGGAGACCGCCTACGCCGCCATCCGGGAGACTGATCTCCGCGACCCCGTTATCGATTTTCTGTTCGCGCTGCGCGAGCTCCCGTTGCGCCTGGCGCGCCGGTTGCGGGTGGAGGCGCCTCCGCCCGTTCCGCAACGGGTGACCTTTGGCGACATGGCGCAGATCGGCCCCGGGTTCATCCGGCTCGCCGAGGAGCCCGGCACCGAGCTCGTGATCGGCGCGGCGGGTCGGTTCTGGCGCAACGACTACGGCGCGCGGCCGGTGAGCGGCGCTGAGTTCATCTCCTTCCGGGAGCCGGGCAACGCGAAGCTGGCCATCAGCCTCGCCGTCCGGCCGGCGGGACGCGGGTCGATCGTACGCTACGAAGCTCGCACCGCCACCACGGACGCCGTGGCCCGACGCAAGTTCGGCATCTACTGGCGCCTCATCGTTCCCGGCGTCGCCCTCGTCATGCGGCGAGCGCTGCTGCGGATCAAGGCCGAGGCAGAACGCCGGGCTCTGGTGGCGGCATGAAACGGTCCGAGCGATGGCTGACGGCGCTCATCGTGGTGCTGGCGATCCCGGTGCATCTGACCGGCCTGCTCGTTCCCGGGTTCTACCGCGACCCGGCCTTGCTCCTGCCCCAGAACCTGGGCACCGACCTCGTCACTCTCTGCATCGGGATCCCGCTCCTGGCTGTCAGCGCGATCGCGATGCAACGCGGATCGCTGCGCAGCCGGCTGTTGTGGCTTGGCGCCTTGGGATACCTGGTCTATGCCTATGGCATGTACGCCCTCGGCGTGCGCTGGAACCCCCTGTTCCTCGCGTACCTTGCCCTCTTCGGCCTGTCGGTCTTCACGTTGACGATCGGAGTAGTCGGGACCGATGCGGCCCTGCTGTGTGAGCGCGCGAAGCGTGCGCCGGTGCGGTCCGTCGCCGGGTACCTGATCCTGATCGCCGTGATGGTGGCGGCGCTGTGGCTGGCGGAGGAGGTCGGTGCGCTGCTTCGCGGTAGCGTTCCTGCCAGTGTCGTGCAGTTCGAGGCGCCCACGAACATCGTCCACGTCTTCGATCTGGGGATCGTATTGCCGGCGTTCGTGATCGCCGCGGTGATGCTGTTGCGGGGTCGACCGTGGGGTTACGTGCTGGCCGGGATGCTGCTCGTCAAGGCATCGACCGTCGGCCTCTGGGTGGCGGTGATGATCTGGTTCAGCGCCCGCCAGGGCTTCGGGTCACCTCCGGCCTATACGGCGTTCTTCGTCGCGCTGACGCTCGCCGGCATCGCCCTGAGCTGGAGGTTTCTGACCCGGATCGGTTCGTCTCCCTTGGTGACGCGCGAATCGACTCCGATGGCAATGGGAGGGCACGAACGATGACGACCGCTACCACCCCAATCCCGCCCTCCGTGGCGCTGGAGGAAGGCAGGCTGATCGAGCGCTTTCTGCCGCACGCGGACATCACGGAGCGCCACGAAGTCATCATCCGCGCACCGGCCGACCTCGTCTTCGACGTGGCGGAGAACTTCAACCTGCGCTCCATTCCACTGATCCGCGCCATCTTCTGGCTGCGGGCGAAGCTGCTCGGCGGCGCCCCCCCGTCGGCCGAGCTGTTCGAGAAAGGGCTCGTGGCGGAGACGAAAGCGCTGGGCTGGGGTGTCCTTGCTCAGCGTCCTGGCAGAGAGCTGGTCATGGGTGGGGTCACGCAACCGTGGAAGGCTGATGTGACGTTCACGGCCGTACCGGAGGACCGATTCCTCGCCTTCGCAGAGCCCGATCTTGTGAAAATTGTGTGGACCCTCGAGGCGGAGCCGCTGGGGGATTCGCTCACCCGCTTCCGCCACGAGACCCGGGTGGTGGCGACCGACGAGGCGGCACGGCAGAAGTTCCGGCGCTACTGGCGGGTGTTCGGGATCGGGATCGTGATGATCCGCTGGCTGCTCCTGCCGGCGCTGCGTCGCGAAGCGGAGCGGCGGTCGAGGCTGATTCGCCGCTGAACGCGGGCGCCCGCTTCTCGAAGAACGACGCCAGCCCCTCGGCGAAATCCGGGCCGTCGGCGATTCGCGCGAGCTGTTGCAGCTCCTCATCGAGGTGATAGTCGAGCCGGTCGACGCCGGCCGCGGCATTCAGCAGCGTCTTGGCGACCCCATACGCCTTCGTCGGCCCCGCCGCGAGGCGCCGGGCGAGCGCCAGCACTTCGGCGTCGAACGACGCGTCGGGGAACACGGCCGTGATCAGTCCGGCGGCTTTCGCCTCGTGCGCCGACAGACGCGGATTCAGCAAGACGAGCTCCATCGCCTTGCGCAGGCCGACGAGCCGCGGCAGGAAGAACGTCGAGCTTTCTGCGCCGGTGAGGCCGGTCTTGTGGTAGGCCCACTCGAACGACGACTGCTCCGAGGCGAGGACCAGGTCGCACGCCATCGCAATGCCGAATCCGCCCGCGGCCGCGATGCCATCCACCGCGGCGAGAAATGGCTTCGGTGCGCGCCGGATCTCCGAAATTGTGCTGTGGAGATACTCGAGGATCTGCTTGAAGCTCTCGCCATATCCCTGTGCCGGGGCACTGCCCTCCGGATGCAGGTATCCGAAGTCGCTCGTCGCTCCACGCGCCCGGACGTACTTGAGATCCGCACCACTGCAGAACACGCCACCGACACCGCGGATCACCACGCAGCGGACGGCCTCATCGCGAGCGAACTGGAGTCCCGCCTTCCGGAAGTCCTGAGCCATCCGGACGTCCATCGCGTTGAAGCAGTCGCGGCGGTCGAGCGTGATGATGCCCACGGCGTCTTCGCGAGACATCCGGATGTGCTCCATGGCGTTCTCCCCAGGCGTCAGCATATGCGGGGAAGGGGCTCGCCCTCCGATTCCACGAGCAAGCGGCGCCCGATCCCCGTATCGAGGATCACGCGGCCGACATGGTCGGCGATGCATTCGCCGATCAGCTCGGCGGCTCCGCCCAGCGGATGGGCTTGGAGCGCCGCGAGGACCCGGTCTGCCGCGTCGGGCCGGACGCCCAGGATCGCCTTGCCCTCGTTCGCGATCTGGAACGGATCGAGGCCGAGCATCTCCGCGGCCGCCCGTACGGTGCGCGAGAGGGGGACCTTGGGTTCGTGAATCACGATTCCCACCCCGCTCTTTTCCGCCATTTCATGCAGCGCGCTGGACGCGCCGCCCCGGGTGGGGTCCTTCAGCGCCGTGACCGCCCCCGGCGCCGCCGCCAGGGCCGCCGCGATCAGGCCGTTGATCGGCGCCACGTCGGAGCGGAGCTCGGCATCGATCGCGAGACCGTGGCGTTTGACCATCAGCGCCATGCCGTGATCGCCGATCGACCCGGTGAGGATGATCCGGTCGTCGGACCGCAGTCCGGCGTCCGGGATGACGGCATCGGTCAGGGCCACGCCAGTAGTGTTGATCACGATGCCGTCGAGCTCGCCCCGCCCCATGACTTTGGTGTCGCCGGTGACGATCGTGACGCCGGCCTCGCGACAGGTCTCCTGCATCGAGCGCTGGATCCGCTCGAGGTCGCTGCGTCGAAAGCCTTCTTCGATGATCACCGCGCAGGTGAGTCCCAGCGGTGTCGTTGCTCCCATCATCGCCAGATCGTTGACCGTTCCCGCCACGGCGAGCCGGCCGATGTCGCCGCCGGGGAAGAAGATCGGGTGCACGACGTGCGAGTCGGTGGTGACGACGAGCCAGCGGTCTCCGATCCTGAGCGCAGCCCCGTCATCCATCGCACCAAGCCCGATGCCGTCCACCGGCGCCGGCGCGTAGCCGACGGCGAGGGTCTCGGCGATGAGCCGGCGCATGGCGCGCCCGCCGGCGCCGTGTCGCAGGGAAATGATGGCGTCCCGGTCCGTCGTGGTGGTGGTCGCGGTCATAAGTCGGGGTGCCCTCCGTACTGATACCAGATTTTGCAGGTGCCCTCGCTCGACACCATACAGGCACCGACCGGCGAGTCCGGAACGCATTGCTTGCCGAACAACGAGCACTCGTGCGGGCTCGCCGTTCCGGCCATGATGGTGCCGCAGATGCAGACCTGGGTCAGCGCCGACGGGGCCCGCGTCCACAAGCGGCGCACGTCGATGTCGTACTTGCGGCGGGCGTCGACCTCAGCGAACTCGTCCCGCAGCCGCAGGTTGCCGTTCGGCACGTGGGCAATGCCACGCCAGTTGCCTCCCACGGTGCGAAATACCCGCCACAGCTGCGACTGGGCGTTGCGGTTTCCCTCGGGGGTGACGCAGCGCGGGTACATGTTCACGACCCTCGGCGTCCGGTCGCGGACCAGCTCGACGAGCTTCACGAGCCCGCCGAGGATGTCCAGCGGTTCGAAGCCCGCGACCACGACGGGAATCTTGTGCCGCTCGACGAACCGCTCGAAGATCGCGGACCCGGTAATCGTCGCCGCGTGCCCGGCGGCCAGAAACCCTTCGACCCGGGTATCCGGCATCTCGGCGACGATCTCCATCACCGGAGGGATGTACTTGTGCGCCGACAGTACGGAAAAATTGCCGGGGGGAACGGAGAGTACGACGGCCGCCGTCGCCACGGCGGTGGTCTCGAAGCCGCTCGCGAAGAACACCACGTCCTCGGTCGTGTCGCGGGCCAGCTCCACGGCCTGCGCCGCGCTGTACACGACGTCGACCCGCGCCCCCTCGGCCTGGGCGTCGGCGAGGGATTTCGCGCTCCCCGGAACCTTCAGCATGTCGCCGTACGTCGCGATCCGCACGCCGTCCTGCGCGAGTACGATCGCCTCGTCGACCTCGGGGACATCGGTGACGCACACCGGGCATCCCGGCCCCATGATCACGTTGAGGTCGCGCGGCAGCACTGCCCGCAACCCGAACTTCGCGATTGCCTGTTCGTGGCTGCCGCAGACATGCATCACCGAGACCGGAGTCCGCCCGATTTCGGCTACCACTCGAGCGAGTGCGCCCGCCAGCGCCTTGGCTTTGGCGGGATCGCGGAAGCGCAGCTCACCGACGCCTTCACTCAGCAGGGTCTCAGGCATCGGGCTCTCGCCGTTGGCGCACACCCTCGATTTCGCCCCGGACGTCGGCGGCCATCATGTCCCCCTCGGTTTCCTTGAGGAGCAGCTCGTAGAGGGCCAGGGTGTCCTGGATCTCGTGGCTGGGGATCTTGCGGATGGCGAAGCCGACGTGGTTCAGGATGTAATCGCCCGGTCCCACCTGCTCGTCCACGACGTCGAGCCGCGTCTCGCGCCGCACGCCGAAGAAGTCGACGATGGCGGTAGTCCCTCGGATCTCAATGACCCGTCCCGGCACTCCCAGACACATGGATCGCTCTCCTATCGTTGCGTGCCGTGGCCGGCGGTGGCGAGACGTTGTGTGAGGACCTCCCCCACGAGGATCGCCGCCGGATAGAGGATCTCTTCCTCCGATCGGGCGTGCAGGGCGAGACGGCGCGCGAAATCGGCGATTTCCGGCTTGCCGTCGGCGTCGGCCGCCTGTTCGAGTAGCTGGAGCGCGCCCTTGATGGCCCGATGCTCCTCGAGCATCAGGGGCATTTCCTCCTTGAGGCGCGCGATGAGCGGCAGGGCATCCGCCATGTCGGGCGAGACTTCATGGCGTGCCAATCGCGCCAGCAACCCCAGAGGGGGCATGGCGTACTCGTCCTCCCGCAGGAAGTGTGGGTGCATGAGCTGCGCCAGGGCACGGGCCGCCTCACCGACCTTGCCGCTTTCCAGGCTGACGTCGGCCAGCTCGCGGTGGAGCGACTCATGCTCGTACCGGATCGACGCGGGAATCTTCATTGGCAAACCTCCCGGGAGAGAAGCGCTGCTGCCACCGCTGCCTGTCCGTAACTGATGGCCCCGTCATTGGGAGAGAGCCGACGCGGCACGAGAACGCGGAGTCCCCGATGTTCCAGCCGCCGGCGGATCACCTCGTGGAGCCGTGCGTTCTGAAAACAGCCGCCGCCGAGCGCCACGGTGGTCAGTCCGCGATCCGCCGCACAGCGAGCGGCGAGCTCGGCCGCTCCGGCCGCGACGCTTTCGTGGAACGCGGCCGCGAGCGCTCCCCTGTCCCCTCCGCGTGCAACGGCCTCGCCCAGTGCCACGAGCAGCGGCAGGGGGTCGAGCTCCCATATCGCGTCCGCCGTCTGCCGGGCAGGGAACGGCAGGGGTTCTTCTGGCCGGTTCCCCGCCAATGCTTCGAGCTCCATCGCGGCCTGTCCCTCGTACTGCGCAACCGAGCGCACGCCGAGGATCGCCGCGGCGGCATCGAACAGCCGTCCCATCGAAGACGCGAGGGGCGTGTTGAGATGCGCGGCGATCTGCTGGTCGACGAACGCGAGCGCGTGCTGCTCGACCTGCGCGAACGCAGGAGCGAACGCCGGCGCCACCGTCGGATCGAGCGCGAGATACCCCCGGACGACGCGCCATGGCGCGCGGGCGGCGGCATCCCCGCCTGGCAGCGGGGCGTAGCGCAGGTGTCCGACGCGGGTGTATCCCGCGAGGTCGGCGACGAGGAATTCACCGCCCCACACGAGTCCATCGTCGCCATACCCCGTTCCGTCGAACGCCACGCCGAGCGCGCGACCGGTGTACCCATGTTCCGCGAGCACCGCGGCGATGTGCGCGTGGTGATGTTGCACGGAAATGATGCGACGGCACCCGAGCTCACCGGCGATGCGGCTGGACAGGTACGCCGGGTGGAGGTCGCGCACGGCCACTTCGGGCTCCACGCGAAACAGTCGCCGGAAGTCCCGCAGCGTTTCCTGGAAGTGCTCCAGCGTCTCGAGATTCTCGAGGTCCCCGATGTGCTGGCTGACCCAGGCCCGCCGGCCGTGCACCAGCGTGAACGTGTTCTTGAGATGTGCCCCCACGGCCACGAGCGGCACCGGGCTTTCGTGCGGCAGATCCACCGGCAATGGGGCGTAGCCGCGGGCGCGGCGCACGAAGATGGGAGCGTCCCCGGCGATGCGGAGCACGGAATCGTCGTAGCGCCCGGTGATCTCCCGATCGTGCAGCAGAAACGCATCTGCCAACCCGGCGAGCCGGCCCAGGGCATCCGCATTCCG
Source organism: Gemmatimonadales bacterium (assembly GCA_035491895.1). Lineage (GTDB taxonomy): Bacteria > Gemmatimonadota > Gemmatimonadetes > Gemmatimonadales > GWC2-71-9 > DASTHG01. The sequence continues at coordinate 19,124 of DATJJY010000069.1, read as the reverse complement.
GATCGCGATCGGCTCTTCACTGGCATTGCCGCTGGTCATCACGAGCGGCCAACCGGCTGCGGCGAGCAGCAGGTGATGCAGCGGCGTGTACGCCAGCATCACACCCACCGTGTCGAGGCCCGGAGCAATCGAGGGAGCGACTGTCGCGTCCGGGATGCGGCGCATCAGGACGATGGGGCGCTCGCGAGAAGTCAGGAGCCGGGCCTCCGCCGGGGTCACGAGCACCTGGGCGCGTGCCTGTTCCAGGGTGCGAACCATGACGGCGAAGGGTTTTTGCTCGCGCTGCTTGCGTGCCCGGAGAAGATGGACAGCGGACTCGTTGGTCGCATCACACGCGAGGTGGAAACCGCCGAGCCCGCGCACCGCCACGATCTGCCCGGCCCGCAGCAGGCGGGCTGCAACGGCGATCGGATCGTCATCGGGCGGCGTGCCGGGCGCCGTAACGCCCCGCTGCAGCCACAACCGTGGACCACAGTCTGGACAGCTGTTGGTCTCGGAGTGGTAGCGGCGGCTTGCGGGGTCGTGGTACTCGCGCGAACACTCCGGACATAGGGGGAATTCCCGCATGCTGGTGCGTTCGCGGTCGTAGGGCATCGCCTCGATCACCGTGAAGCGCGGACCGCAGTCGGTGCACGTGATGAACGGATAGCGATAGCGGCGGTTCCCGGGATCGAACAGCTCTGCCTCGCACGCCGCACATACCGCCGCGTCAGGGGAGACCGGCTGGCGGCGCTCGGGATCGAGGGCGCTGGGCCGGATCTCGAACGCCGTCCGTCCCATGGCCGGCAGCGGCTCGATCTCCACCCGTTCGATGTGGGCGAGCGTGGGGGCTTCGCACTCGAGCGCGCGGCGGAAATCGGCGATCGCCTCAGCGGGACCCTCGATCTCGATTTGTACTTCGCCGGCGGTGTTCCGCACCCAGCCAGCGAGGCCACGGCGCGCGGCCAACCGATGCACGAACGGCCGGAACCCCACCCCCTGGACCACTCCCGTTACGCGCAACCGGGCCGCGGCGGGGACGGGCGTCGGCACGTTCACCGCGGCACTCCGACGCGCACCAGCGACCGAACGAATCCGTACCACGACGCCATTCCGTCCGGCGTGAGGGCCGAGGTGCGCACGATCTCGAGGTTCGGGTTCACCTGCAGGGCGAACGCCACCGCGCGGTCCACCTGAAACGGCACGTAGGGCAGGAGATCGAGTTTGGTGAGCACCACGGCGCGGGCGCGCTCGAACATGGTGGGATACTTGACGGGTTTGTCTTCGCCCTCCGTCACGGAAAACAGGACGACCTTCGCGTCCTCGCCGAGGTCCCAGTTCGCCGGGCACACCAGGTTGCCGACGTTCTCGATGAACAAGAGATCGGTGGCGGCGAGGTCGATCGCCTCGATCGCGGTCAACACCTGGCGGGCATCGAGGTGACAGGCGCCGTGGGTCACCACGGCCTGAACCAGCCGGTCGGTGTGTCGAGCGAGCCGGTCGGCGTCGTTCTGCGTTTGCACGTCCCCGGTGACGACGGCGAGCGCGAGCTCGCTCCCGAGATCGGCCAGCGTGCGCTCCAGCAGCTGGGTCTTCCCGGCGCCCGGCGACGACACGAGGTTCAGCGCCGGCACCTGAGCGGCCTGGAGTCGCGCGCGCACCTGGCCCGCGATCTCGTCGTTCTTCGCCATGACCCGCTCGCGCACGTCAATCGTTCGGACAGCCATCATCCACTTCCAGGTAGGCGAGGCGCAGCACGTCGCCCGCGCGTCGCAGGATCACGGGTCGCGCGCCCGCGAACGGCGGCTCGGCGAGCAACGCCTCGAGGCAGAATTGCAGATTGCCGATCTCGACGCCGGCGTCGTCGCCGACCTCGAGGCCGACTTCCCGGACCGCGCCGGGGCCTGCCGCTCCGACGCGCGCCTCGGTCATGCGGCACACTTCGAGGGCGACGCTGAGCTCATGCATGGACGGGAGGACTCGCTGTGCCTGTCACGGGGCGCCACGCGGCGAGCTGATGCTCGACGGCGGCGACGAGATCATCCAGGCGGGTGCGCACCGCCTCGCTCAACTCGCAGCCGGTCTCCACGCGGCCGGGTTGCAGGCCGATGGCGACGGTCTCGTGTGGCAGTGTGCCGCGCAGCTCGGCCAGCGCGAGCACGTCCTGGAGATCGACCTCGTGGGGGGAGATCCGCGTCGCCAGGTAGCGCGGGAGGTCGTCGCGTCGCAGGATGTGCAGCGTCCCGGGCGGACCGCCCGCGTCGATTGCATCGAGCAACAACACGCGGGCCGCCGACTCGATCACCGGCAGCAGGGAGAGTCCCCAGGTGCCGCCATCGACGAGCTCGACGTCCCCGTCGATACCGCGCGCACGAAGCTGCTCGAGCGCGGCGAGTCCCAGGCCGTCATCACCCACGAGCGGATTCCCCAGCCCGATGACGACGGTACCACCGGCCGGGGTGTTATTTGGGTTGGTCCACATACTCGACGTCCGAGCGGACGAACCGTCCACCACTCACAATCGAAGAGATCGTTCCCGTCCGCTCCAGGAGGTCGGCCCGCAGGGCGAGATAGATGTGGATCGGGATGAAGATCAGGAACGCCCACGTCAGGACGTGATGCACGAAGTGCACGATCTGAATGCCACCGAGCAGCGGCACGACCCATCCGAAGAGCGTGTACCAGAGTCCGCCCGGGCGCGATTGGCCGTACATCGCGAACCCGGTGATGACCTGGGCCAGAGCCACCAGGTACATCCCCGTGTAGCTGAACTGCTGCAGCGGATTGTGTCCGAGGTAGTGCGGTGCTTTCTCCGGCTGAATCATCAGGTAGAACTTCACCTGCTTCCAGAGATTCACCCAATCGCTGCGGCGCACCGGGAACAGAGCACGCCACCGCTCGAATTCGTTGCCCGCGAACATCCAGTAGAGCCGCACGATGGCCGTCGCGATGAGCAGGCCGGCGGCGGCGAAATGGAGGAAGCGCACCCAGCCCATCAGAAAGTGCGCGCTCGCCTCGCCGCTCGTCATGAAGTAGGGCCGGCCGATATAGAAACCGGTGATGACGAGCACGAGGATGCAGGCGAACGCCACCCAGTGCATCGTCCGGACCGGCCACTCCCACAGGTACACCCAGTGGTAGTCGCCCGACGGCGGCGGCACTTTGTGCGCCAGCGAGATGCCGGGCCGCGGCCGCGGACCCGGCACCGGCCCCTTCCCCGGAGGGGCGCTCATTGGACCCTCAGCGCCGTCACCTCGCGGCCGGTGGCGTCGAGCACGTGTACTCCGCACGCCATACACGGGTCGAACGAGTGGATAGTGCGCAGGATCTCGATCGGCCTCTCGGGGTCGACGAGGGGGTGGTGGTCCATCAGCGCCGCCTCGTACGGTCCGGGTACCCCCTGCCCGTCACGCGGCGAGCAATTCCAGGTGCTCGGGACCACACACTGGTAGCGGGAGATCTTCTGATCTTCGATTTGCACCCAGTGACCCAGCGCGCCGCGTGGTGCGTCGAGGTAGCCGTACCCTTGCGCCTTGGCTGGCCACTTCGCCGGATCCCACTTCGAGTTGTCGAAGGTGCGCACGTCGCCGTTCTTGATCCGGTCGACGAGCTTGCCGTACCACACTTCGAGCCGCCGCGCGAGCAGCACGGTCTCCATGCCGCGCGCCGCGACACGCCCCAGCGTGGAGAACAACGCCACGGGACCGACGTCCAGGGTGTCGAGGACTGCCTTCACCATCTCCCGCACTTCATTGTGGCCCGCTGCGTAGGCGACGAGCATGCGCGCCAGCGGCCCGACTTCCATCGGCTTCCCGTCGTAGCGGGGCGCCTTCATCCACGAGTACTTCTTCTCGCCCTGCAGGTAGGTCCACGGCGTCGGAGGACCCGCGTACTTGGCCTTCGTCTCCCCCTCGTAGGGATGGAGGCCGGCAGTGTCTCCCTTGGAGTACTCGTACCATGAGCTGTTGATGAACTCCTTCACCTGGTTCTGGTCGTACGGCACGACCTTGGAAAGATCCTTGTTCAGGATGATGCCGCGCGGGAAATACAACGAGTTGAGATCGCGTACATCGGTCTCGGGGAACTCGCCGCAGGCGAGATAGTTGCCCGTCCCGCCGCCGATGGCCCCCCACTCCTTATAGAAGCCGGCGATCGCGACCAGGTCGGGCCAGTACACCTCTTCCACGAACCGGCGTGCCCGCCCGATCATGTCATGGATGTCGGCCAGCTTCGCCGCGTTGATTGTGACGCGCCCATCGAGGTTGATGGCCGACGCCATCCCGCCCACCAGGAAGTTCGGGTGGGGATTCTTGCCGCCGAAGATCGTGTGCAGGCGAATGACGTCCCGCTGCCAGTCGAGGGCTTCGAGATAGTGCGCGACGCCCAGCAGGTTCACGGCGGGAGGCAGCTTATACGCCGGGTGACCCCAGTAGCCGTTGGTGAAGATGCCGAGCTGGCCCCCCGAGACGAACGTCTTGACGCGGTTCTGGACCTCGCGGAAGTACGTCTCCGAGTTGTTCGGCCACGGCGAGATCTTCTTCGCGATCGCTGCCGTATCCGCCGGGTTGGCCGAGAGCGCACTGACCACGTCCACCCAATCGAGTGCGTGCAGGTGGTAGAAATGCATCACGTGGTCCTGCACGAACTGCATGCCGTGGATCAGATTGCGGATCGTGTTCGCGTTGGCGGGGATCTTGATGTCGAGCGCATCCTCCACGGCGCGGCAGCTCGCCACCGCGTGGACCACCGTGCAGACGCCGCAGATCCGCTGCGTGAACGCCCACGCGTCCCGCGGATCTCGCCCCTGCATGATGATCTCGATCCCGCGGAACTGCGTCGACGTCGCCCAGGCGTTGGTGATCCGGCCGTTCTCGGCCTGCGCCTCGATGCGAAGGTGTCCCTCGATCCGGGTGATGGGATCGACGACGACCTTAGTGCTGGCCATGGCCGCCTCCTTCGCCTTGCGTCGGGGTTTCGATGACCGGGAGATTGCGGCGTGCTCGCATCTGATGCACGCCGGTGGCGATCGCGTGCGCGGCGACGCCTGCCGTCGCGCCGATCGCGAGTGCCGCGCCGAGCGTGTCGGCGTAGCGCTCCACGCCGAAGCCCCGGACGTTGGGGAGGCGCCCGTAGAACGGCGTCATCGTGTCCCAGAAATTCCGCTCGGTGCAGCCGAGGCAGGGATGCCCGGCGCCGATCGGCCAGTTGGTACCGCTGTTCCATTGGAAGATGGGGCAGGGTGAGAACGTCGCCGGCCCCTTGCAGCCGACGTGGTACAAGCACCATCCCTTGCGCGCCGCCTCGTCGTCGAACTCCTCCACGAACTGCCCGGCATCGAAGTTGGCGCGCCGGGGGCACTGGTCATGAATCCGCGCGCCATACGCAAACAACGGCCGGCCTTCGTAGTCGGTCGCCGGCAGCCGGCCGAAGCTCAGGTAGTGCACGATGGTCGCGGTGACCACGTCGGCGATCGGCGGGCAGCCGGCGATGTTCACCACCGGCTTGTCCTTGACGATGTCGCCGACGCCCACGGCGCCGGTCGGGTTGGGTCGCGCCGCCTGGATGTTGCCCCAGTGGGCGCAGGCCCCGATGGCGATCACCGCCTTGGCCCCCTTCGCGCCTTCCTCGAGGATCTCCTTCACCGGGCGACCGGCGATCGTGGTGTAGATCCCGCCGTCGTTCAACGGCACGGAACCGGTCACCACGAGCAGATACTCGCCGTTGTTCTTCTCCATGGCCTGGCGCAGGGCCTTCTCCACCGCGAACCCCGCCGCCGCCATCAGGTTCTCCTGAAAATCGAGCGACACGACGTCGAGCACGAGGTCGCCGATCGTCGGATCGGCGGCACGCAGCACCGACTCGGTGCAGCCGGTGCATTCCTGCAGCGAGAGCCAGATGACGCTCGGTCGCTTGACCGCCGTCAACGCTTTCGCGATGCGCGGTGTGGCGAGCTCGCCGAGCCCGAGGATGGCGGCCATCTGTCCGCAGAACGTGAGAAACTCACGTCGGCTCACGCCGCGGTGTTGGAGGTACTGGTCGAGGGTCTCACCTTCGGCCCAGGGATGCGCGGTGGGGAAATACATGGCGGGGCCTCCGCAGGTGCGGTCGATTGAAATTGTTCTTCCACAGATACCGATCAATCCGAAAGGCAACAACCAAACTGGAGTGAAGAGACCTTTATGGTCGGTTCATGATCGCTGAAGGCGCGGGCCGTGAGACTAGTGACAGGTGTCTGCAGGAGCTGGCGTGGATCTCGATAAACTGATCGCGACCGAACAGCGGCTGGACGAATCGCTCCGCCGGGCGCGCGTCGACGCCGCCCGGTTGATCGAGGACGCGAAGGAGGCGTCGCGCCGGGCGGAGGCGGCTCTCGCCGCCGACGTCGAGACGGCGGCCGGCGCAAAGGCCCTTGCGGCGGCGACCGAACGCCGGGAGCGTGAGGCGGCGATCGCCCGTGAGACCGCCGAGCAGGTCGCGCGCTACGACAGCGTTCCCGCCGCGCGCATTGGCGCCCTGGCGCGGGATGTGGTGGATCAACTCGTAGTAGAAGAGACGCCATGATCATCGCCATGGCGAAGCTGCGGATTCTGGGGCCCCGCGAGCGCCTCGAAGAAGTGCTGCGCGTGCTGCAGGACCTGAGTCTCATCCACCTGTCCAGCCCCGAGGCCGCTCCGCTGGCGCGCGTGCAGCTGACGACGGCACAGGAGCGTGAGCGCCGCCACCTGGCTTCGGCGCTCGATGACGTCGAGCGCGCGCTCAGTGCTCTCAGTGTCTCCGAGGGATCGGCCTCGGCTCTGACTTCCGTCACGCGCGCCGACCTGGCGAAGTGGGTCTGGCTGGCGTCGCGACTCCGGCGTGAAACGGAGCGCCTCGCAGCGCGGACCACTGCGCTCGAGGAAGAGCGGGCGCTGATCATGAAATACCAGCAGTTCTTCTCCGCGTTTCGCGCGTTGCTGGAGAGCGAAACCCTGTGGCCTAACGCCACGGCGTATCACGTGCTGCTGCGCGGAGGCGATACCGCCACCATTCCCCAGCTGCGTGCCACGCTGTCCACGGCCATCGGCGAGGAGTTCCAGCTGTTCAGCCAGCCGCTCCCGAGCGGCGAGACGGCTGTCCTCATCGTCGTGTCGGCTCAGGCCGCCGGCCGGGTCGAGCGCCTCCTCGCTGAAGCTCGGGTGCAGGAGATCCCCGTTCCCGAAGCGTACGGCGGGAAATCCCTCACGGCCGCGATCCCCCGCATGCTGGAGCGGCTCGGCGAAATCCCGCGCGAGCGCGAGCAGATCCGCGCGCGGCTCCGCGCCCAGGGGCGCGAGCATGGCGCGACGCTGCGCACCGCGCGCGCCGCACTGAATGACCGCCTCCGGGCGCTCGATGCGCTGCCTCTGACGGGCGTTACGACGCGGGCGTTCGTCCTCGAAGGCTGGGTCCCCACGAGCAGCAGGCACCGGCTCGACTCTGGACTCGGCGCGGTGTTCGGAGACGACGTCGTGGTAAGCGAGGTGTCGCGGGAGGAGTGGGAGTCAGAGCAGGCGCCGGTCGTGCTCTCGAATCCCCGTCTCCTGCGCCCCTTCGAAACGCTCGTCGGACTGATGCCGCTGCCGCGCTACGGATCGATCGACCCCACGCCCTTCGTCGCCGTCTTCTTTCCGGCCTTCTTCGGGCTGATGGTGGGAGACGTCGGCTATGGCGTGGTCCTCGCGGCGCTGGGTCTGTTGCTGCATGCGCGGTCGCGTTCGGGGACGACGCTGCGCAACGTCTCGGAGATCATCGGGCCGTGTGCATTGTTCTCCATCATCGCCGGCATTCTGTTCGGTGAGTTGTTCGGAGACCTGGGGCGGCGCTGGTTCGGAATGCGGCCGCTCCTGTTCGACCGCGCGGACGCGCTACTGCCGTTCCTGCTGCTGGCCGTCGCCATCGGCGTGGTGCACGTCCTGCTCGGGTTGATCCTCGGCGTCGTGAGTGCGCGGCGCCACCCGCGTCAGGCGATGGGGCGCGGTATTTCGGCCGTCATGGTCGTGCTCGTCATCGTCGGCCTTCTCGCCGCGGTTGATGTGTTGCCTCGGGCATTCTTCACTCCCGCCGTCACCGCCCTGCTGGTTGCGTTTCCGGTGCTCATCGTGCTGGAAGGGCTGGTGGCGCCGATCGAGCTGCTGGCGACCCTGGGCAACATCCTCTCCTACGCCCGTATCATGGCGCTGGGGGTCGCTTCAGTGATGATGGCGGTCGTAGCGAATAAGATGGTGGGAGCGATGGGCAGCGTCGTCGTCGGTGTCGTCTTTGCCCTGCTGTTTCACCTCGTCAATTTCGCGATTGTCATGTTCAGCCCGACGATCCACGCGCTGCGTCTGCACTACGTGGAGTTCTTCGGGAAATTCTTTTCCCCCGGTGGCGTACGGTATCAACCGTTCGGTCATTGGACACGCGTGCCGGACCGTTCCCGGCCCGCATCCCGCAACTCGAGGCAGGCTGCATGAACATCGTGCTCACTACTCTGGCGGCGGCCCTCGCCGTTGGCGTCCCGGCGCTGGCGACCGCCTGGGCCCAGTCCCGGATCGGTCCCGCCATTTCAGCCTCAATGGCGGAGAAGCCCGAATTGTCGACCACCGCGATCCTGCTCGTCGCCATCCCCGAGACGATGGTGATCCTCGGGTTCGTCGTCGCCGTGGTGATCCTGGTCCGGGCCGGGTGAGCGGGGGGCCGACCGATGGCGCTCACGCACCTCCTCGACGCGCTGGAGCGCGACGCCAGGACCGAAATCGACCGGCTGGGTGCAACGGCGCGGGCCGAGGCAGACGGCATCAGGGCCGAGTCGGCCACACGCCTGGGAGAGCGCCGCCGGCTCGCGCTGGAGGAGCTCGACCGGCAGCACCGCTACGAGCTGGAACAGGCGCTCACGGCGGCACGTCGTGCCGGGCGTCGCGCCGTCCTCGAAGCCCGGCAGCGCCTGCTGCAGCGTGTGTTCGACGCCGTCCACGGGTTGTTGCCCGGCGCGCTCGGTCTGGATTCCTACCGCAGGAGCCTGCCGGCCGTTCTCCGGGGCGCCCTTGCAGCGCTCGGAGAAGGACCCGTCGTGATCCGCTGCACGCCGGCGCTTCGCCCTCTGCTCGAGGCGCTGGAGCGACCGGCGGGCACGTCGGTCGTCTCCGACGACACCGTCGGAAGCGGTTTCCTCGTGCAGGCCACGGACGGCAGCGTCGACGTCGTGGACACCCTCGAGGAGCGGCTCGAGCGGCGCCGGACTGAGCTGACCCGACGGCTGTTCGAGCAGCTCGGTGCCGGCACATGACCCGGTGGGAGGACGTGAACGCGCGGGCACGAGGGCTGAGTACGCACCTGCTCTCGGCTGCCCAGTTGCAGCTCGTGTCGCGGGCCCAGGACGTCCCCACGCTGACCGCCGAGCTGCGACGGCTCGGGTTTTCCCTGAGCGGTGGGGGGGTGTGTCCCCCAGATGAGCTGGAGCTTGCCGTCCGCCGCTGGGCGTCGGCGGCGCTGGCGACCTTGGCCCGCTGGGCCGGGCGGCGCGTGACGGCGCTCGCCATCATCTATGAGGACGAGGATCGCAAAAGTCTCCGCGCGGTGCTCCGCGGTGCGTTGTGCGGGGCGCCTGCCGATGCACGCTTGCCGGGGTTGATACCGACTCCCACCCTGCCGGAACGGGCCCTCGAGGAGCTGGCACGTCAGGTATCGGTCGCGGCCGTCGTCACGCTGCTCGAAGTGTGGGGCAGCCCATACGGAGCAGCCCTCGGCGCGGTGGCCCGATCCGCCGAACCCGATCCGTTCGCGATCGACCTGGCGCTGGACCGAACGTTCGCCGCACGCGCCCTGTCGGCCGCCAGGCGCGGCGGCCCCGACTTGCTCGCCTTCGTGCGCGAATCGCTGGACCTGGCGAATGCCGAGACCGCTCTCCTCCTGGCAACGGCTGGGAGAGACGTCGTTCCCAAGGATGTGTTTCTTCCCGGCGGCGTTCGCGTGTCGATCGTGACGTTCGAGGAGGCCGCGGCGGCGGGAGGGCCGGGTCTGGCGGGGGTCCGGCTGGCCCGGGCGTTCGCCCCATCGCCGCTGGGGGCTGCGTTCCATGATCTGGGGTCCGATCCAAACCGGTTGCAAGACGAGCTGTTGCGACTCCGGGTGCACGAGCTGCAGCAGCGCGCGCGACTCTCGCCACTCGGTCCCGCCCCGGTGCTCTGGTTCGCGCTGCGCCTCAGGGCCTGTGTGATCGACCTGCAGCGCATCATCTGGGGAGCGGCTCTCAGGTCACCCGGTGCGGATCTCGCGTCGTCGCTGGTGACCGCAGCATGAGCCACACCGTACACGTCCTCGCGCGGCCCCAGGTCGCTTCGGGGTTTCGACTCGCCGGCGTGCGCAGCGACGAAGCGCTCGACGTACCGGAGGGCGTGGCGCGTCTGAAAGAGCTGCTGCGCGACCCGACCGCAGGCGTGGTGTTGCTCGAAGATTCGTTGTACGACGCGCTGCCGCTGGAGCTGCGTGCCGAGCTGGGGCGCCGCCCCCTGCCGATGGTCGTGCCCGTTCCGGGTCCCGAGTGGGGCGAACGTCGCACCGCCGCGGAGTCCTACATCGTCGAGCTGCTGCGTCAGGTGATCGGTTATCGCGTGAGGTTGCGGTGAGCGGCCCCTCCCCGGTACTCGTCCGCATCAGCGGCGCCCTCGCCGAAGCCGAGCCATTGGGGGAGGCCTCGCTCTACGAGCTCGTGCGCGTGGGTCACAAGGGTCTGCTCGGTGAGGTGATTCGGGTCGTTGGCCTTCGGGCCACGATACAGGTCTACGAAGAAACGAGCGGTCTCTGCGTCGGCGAGCCGGTCACGCTGACCGGGCAGTCCCTCACCGTCCAGCTCGGTCCCGGATTGCTCGGGTCCGTGCTCGACGGGGTCGGCCGGCCGCTGGCTCGCGTGGCACTCGAGACGGGCGATTTCGTTCATCCCGGAGCGGCCGCCGCGACGCTCGATGAGACGTCGAAGTGGAGCTTCACCCCCCTCGTCCCCGTCGGGACGAGCGTCCGTGGGGGCGACGTCCTCGGGACGGTGCTCGAGCGCGAGGGCTTCGAGCACCGGGTGCTCGTCCCGCCGACGGTATCCGGCATCGTCGCAGCGCTCGAGCGGGGGACGTACACCGTCAACGAGCCGCTCGGCCGATTGACGGATGGCACGCCGCTCACGCTCTCTCACGCCTGGCCGGTCCGGGAGCCGCGCCCGATCGGCCGTCGCCTGCCGCTCGGCGCGCCGCTCGTGACCGGACAGCGGGTGTTCGACTTCCTCTTCCCGGTGGCCGAGGGCGGCAGCGTGGCGGTTCCCGGGGGATTCGGGACGGGGAAGACGGTGATCGAGCAGTCGCTCGCCAAATACGCCGACGCGGACGTCGTGGTCTACGTGGGATGCGGCGAGCGCGGCAACGAGATGGCGGAAGTGCTGGAAGAGTTCCCCAAGCTGATCGACCACCGCAGTGGCAAACCGGTCATGGACCGCACCGTGCTCGTTGTGAATACGTCCAACATGCCCGTCGCGGCGCGCGAGGCGTCGGTGTACCTCGGCGTCACCGTGGCCGAGTACTACCGCGACATGGGGTACCGGGTGGCCTTGATGGCCGACAGCCTGTCGCGCTGGGCGGAAGCACTGCGGGAGATCGGCGCCCGGCTCCAGGAGATGCCCGGTGAGGAAGGGTACCCGACGTATCTCGGGAATCGGTTGGGGAAGTTCTACGAGCGCGCCGGACGGGTAAGGGCCGCGGGGACGCCGGAGCGGGAGGGCGCCCTCACCGTGATCGGCGCGATTTCTCCGCCGGGAGGAGATTTCTCGGAGCCCGTCACCCAGGCTGCGTTGCGGGTCGTGGGAGCACTCTGGGCCCTCGATCCGGCGCTCGCTCACCAGCGACAATTCCCCGCAGTCGACTGGGAAACAAGCTATAGCCTCTATTCGGATGTCACGGAGGCGTGGTTTGCGAAGTCCGCCGGAGCCGACTGGACCGAGCTCCGCTCGGCGACGCTCGAGCTGTTGCAGCGCGACCGGGAGCTGCGGGAAATCGCGGAGCTGGTGGGACCCGAAGCGCTGGTCGACGCCGACCGGCTGCTGCTCGAAGCGGCCCGCATGATCCGGGAGACGGTGCTGGGTCAGAGCGCGCACGACCCCAACGACGCGTCGTCCACGCTCGATAAGACGTACCGGCTGGTGGGCGCGGCGCTCGCGGTATACCGCGCCGGGCAGCGCGCGCTCGCCGCGGGGAAGACGTTCGAGCAGCTCGATCTCGCCACGCCGCGGCGCCTGCTGGCGATGGTGCGGCGCGCGTCGTCGGACGAAGTGCCGAGCCGCGCCGCCGATGCCCGCTCGAGCGCGGAGGCGCTGGCCGCATGACGGTCGTACGCCGCTATCACGGAGCGTCGGGCGCGGCGGGTCCGCTGTTGTACGTACGTCGTACCCCCACCGTCGCACTGGGCGAGTGGGTGGAGATCAGGGTGCCGGGACAGCCGTCGCGCCGCGGCCAGGTGATCGACGCCGGGCGCGACATCAGCGTGCTCCAAGTGCTCGAGGACACGATGGGCCTGCCCCCGGCCCGGGCCGAGGTGACGCTCACCGGACTCGGGGCCACGGCGATCGTGGGCCGGGAGCTCCTGGGAAGAGCGTTGTCGGGGGCCGGAGAGCCGATCGATGATCTACCGCCACCGCTGGGTGAGGCGTCGCGCCCCGTATGGGGAGCTCCTCTCAATCCGGTGCGCCGCGCACGGCCGCGCGACTTTATCGAGACAGGTATCTCGGCCCTGGATGGAATGAACACCCTGGTGCGTGGGCAGAAGCTTCCCGTGTTCTCCGGCCCTGGCTTGCCAGCGCTGGAGCTCGCCGCGCGCATCGTGGCCGGCGCACGAGCGCCGCGCGGCGAGGCGTTCGCCGTCGTGTTCGCCGGCATCGGGATCACGGCGCGCGAGGGGGACGAATTTCTCGAGCGCATCGAGCGCAGCGGCGCGGTGGAGCGCAGCGTGTTGTACATGAACCAGACGCGCGACCCCACGATCGAGCGCCTGCTCGCCCCGCGCCTGGCCCTGACGCAGGCGGAGTTCCTCGCGTTCGAGGCGGGGATGCACGTGCTCGTGGTCATCGCCGACATGACGCACTACTGCGAGGCGTTACGGGAGATCGGGACGGCCCGCGAGGAGCTGCCTGGCCGGCGCGGGTATCCCGGCTACATGTATACCGACCTCGCGAGCCTGTACGAGCGGGCCGGCATCGTGGCCGGACGCTCCGGGTCCGTGACGCAGCTTCCGATCCTCACCATGCCGGACGACGACATCACGCACCCCATCCCCGACCTCACCGGATACATCACCGAAGGACAGGTAGTCCTGAGCCGCGACCTGCATCGGCGCGGCGTGTTTCCCCCGGTGGACGTTCTGCCGTCGCTGTCCAGACTGATGAATGCGGGCATCGGGGCGGGAAATACCGTCCCGGAGCACCGCGAGTGGGCCGACCAGCTGTACGCCGTGTACGCCCGGGGACGGGAGGCACGGATGATGGCGGCGATCGTAGGCGAAGCGGGGCTGTTGCCCGCCGACCGCCGCGCCTTCGGCTTCGCAGAGCGGTTCGAGGCAGAGTTCATCGGCCAGGGGCACGGGCGGCGCACGATCGCGGAGACGGTGCACGAGGGATGGCGTCTCCTGGAGACACTGCCGCGTGAGGATCTGCTCCGTATCAGTGACGCGACGTGGGCGGCTCGATCATGAGTGAGGCCCGGCTCGCCCCGACGCGCCTGGCCCTGGTCCGGGCTAGTCGACGGCTGCAACGCCTCTCGCGCGGCGCAGCCGTGCTCCGGCGCAAGCGGGAAGCTCTCGTGACCGAGTTGTTTCGGATCGCGCGGCCGGCCGCGGACGCGCGCGACGAGATCGCGACCCTCGCACGTGACGCCTATCCACACCTGCTTGGCGCCCTCGCGCAACATGGTCTCTCCGGAGTGCGAGCGATCGCATGGCCGGGACGGAATCTCACCGTGGACTTGGAGCCGGGTTCGGTGTGGGGCGTGGTCGTCTCGCGCATCGTGGCACGGCCGCCCATTCGGCGTACGCTCGGCGCGCGGGGGACGTCACCGGCCGGCACCGGCCTGGCGGCGGAGCGCGCGGCGGACGGATTCGAGCGACTCACCGAGCTGCTGCTCGACGCGGCTCCGCGGGAGATGCTGTTGCGGCGCCTGGGGCAGGCACTGGCACAGACCTCCAGGCAGGTGCGGATGCTGGAACATCGCATTTCACCACGACTGCGCAGCGACATCGCCCGGGTGCGGCAGGCGCTGGACGAGCGCGAGCGAGAGGAGCGGACGCGGGTGAGCCGCTCTTGCCGCCCCCGTGGCCGGGCGATAGTGTAGGCGTATGGCTCTCCGCGCCGGCGTGTACATCGTTCCTACGCATCGGTGGTACATCGAGCGGACCGTCTGGCTGATCGCGGGGTTCGTGTTGCTGATCAGCACGACGCTCGCACTCCTGGTCAACCGGTGGTGGGTGGTCGGGATCATGGCGACAGGGCTGGCGTCGATCACCGTCGCATTCACCGGTTTCTGCATCGTGGGGAATCTGCTGCGGCTGCTCGGATTCACGCCGATGTTGGGCGAGCGAGCGAAGAAGCGCGGCAACTTTTACTTCATGCAGACCGACCGCTGGTACCTCGAGCGGCGCATCTATCTTGCCGTTGGGATCAATATCAACATCGCCTCGGTGCTGACGTTGGTGCACAGTCTTTGGTGGCTCTCGTTCACGGGCTTCGTGGGGGCGGCGATGATCTGGTTCGCGGCGACGGGATTCTGCATCATGGCCAATGGACTCTACTGGCTCGGGGCCGAGCCACGACTCGCCCCCTCGCCTGACCGGCCCGCGGTGCCGGAGCGGCATGCCCCTGCGGTTTGAGCTCGCGCGTGTAGGGTCTTCTCTGATTGTCAGGCGGCCCCGCAGCCGGTACAATGGCGACCCCCTGTATGAAGAAATCATCATTCCAACCATATGCATATCAACTACTTAGGTGCTTGCCCGTAATTCTACGGAGGTGTATCATGGCGCAGGCGGATTCTGCGCATGAACGGTTTTCGGAGGCCTGATCTCATGACGACGTCTCGTTGGCTCCTCCCGGTTCTCGGATTGGTCGTCCTCGGCGCCTGTACGAATGAAAAGATCGTCTTCAAGACACGAGCGCCATTCAATGCGCCGCGCGACTCCGTCAACGGATTCCTCGGTTACTACACGGTCAACACAAAGCAGACGACGTGCGGCAATTGTCACGTCGATCAACAGGGGTTGTGGGTCAATACCAAGCACGCATCGGCGTGGTCGGACCTCGTCGGCTCCGGTCACCAGCAAGCGTATTGCAACAACTGCCATTCCGTCACGCAGCTCGGCAATGCTGTCCCGGATACGGCTAAGGCCGGGTATGCGAAAGTAGCCGATTCGACGTATTTCGACGTGCAGTGCGAGAGCTGTCACGGTCCTGGATTCACGCACGTGCAGGGTCCCAATCCGGGCAACGTTCCGCTCGCCAGAATCAACGTCAGCCCCGACACGCTGGTGTCGGTCACCAGCGGAACCTGTGCGGCATGTCATACCGGTGTTCATTCGCCGTTCGTGGAAGAATGGTCGCAGTCGCCACACGCGCAGATCGTCCCCGACCCTGTGTCCGCCGGCGGGAGCTGCCTGAGCTGCCACGAGGGCCGCAGCGTCCTGAAGGCGTGGGGTGTCAACACCAACTACGTCGAGAAGAACGACGTCATCAACCTCAGCACGGCGCTCCCGACGGTGTGCGCGGTGTGCCACGATCCCCACGCGAAGAACTTCGAAGGACAGCTGCGCTTCCCGATCGACAACGGTGATCCGGCGCAGAACCTGTGCATGCGATGCCACAACCGGCGCGCCGCTCCGCCGTCGAACAGTCCGCGCGGCCCGCATGCACCGCAGGGCTCGGTGGTGCTCGGCACGGCGGGCTGGTGGGGGATCAACTTCGTCGACACGGTGCCGGCCACGCACGGCAACGTGAATGTCAATACGCGGCTGTGCGCCGGTTGTCACGTGAACCGCGTGACCGTCACGGATACCGCCGGCAACTTCACCTTCCAGTCGGTGGGCCACCTGTTCCTGCCCGATCCCTGCCTGGTGAACGGCAAACCGACGGCGACGAGCTGCGCTCGCCCCGGGGACGCGGGCTATGCCACCGGCAGCCGGTCGTTCGCCGGTTGCGTGTCGGGTCAATGCCATAGCACCGCGGTGCAGGCCGAAAACGCATTCGCCTCGCAGCGCGCGGCGGTGGGTGCGTTAGTCGACGCCTTGTGGAAGGACACCGACGGCGATCAGGTGCTGTTCGACACGTTGCCGGGCGGTCACTTCAAGGCATTCGACGCGGGCGACACAGGGCTACTGACCCAGCTCGACTCCGCGCAGGCGGACACGGCGTTCTATTACAAGGACAACGTGGTGTCGGTGGCCGAGGGTGTGTTCTTCAACGTCCGGCTGCTGGGGGAGAATCGCTACGCTAACGGCGATGGCTCGCTCGGGGTGCACAACCCGCTGCTTTATCAGCAGCTCCTCGCGACGAGCATCAACCAGCTGAAGTCCCGGTACGGGCTACCGGTCCCGCCGGCGGTCCAGGCGCTCGTGGATCAGACACTGCAGCACGTTGCGCTGGTTCGGGGTCGTCCGATCCCTGCGGTTCGCGTGAGTAGCCGCTGACCCTCGACGGGTCGGCGTGACGCCTGCATCATACACGGGTCCCGGCGGTTCCCCGCCGGGACCCGTGGACCGTTCGGCGCGGGGTCGCTGATGCTCGATCTGCTGTGGCAGGAACCCAAACCAACGAAGGTCGCGTCTCCCCTCCCCGGGGGGATCGCGACCGTCGTGCGGTTTCTCTTCAGCGTGCCCCAATGGATCCAGATCGTCGGCTTCATTCTCGGACTCATCGTCGCTGGGCTGGTGCTCGTGTATCTCTGGCGGCGAAGGGCAGGGATCTGGACGTGGATCGTTACGCGACGCGCGCAGGTGAAAGTGGCGCTGGCCACCGTTGTCGTGCTGATCGTCGCCGGGGCGACGGCGTTCGGCGCGGGCAGCTGGCATTACATGCAGCACGACAACGGCTTCTGCACCGGGTGCCACGTCATGGCGCCGGCCTACCAGCGCTTCACGCAGAGCGAGCACGACACCCTGCAGTGCCACCAGTGCCACCAACAGTCGATCTTCGCGAGCGCGAAACAACTGTACTTCTGGGTGGCCGAGCGGCCGCTGGATATTCCGCCGCACGCAAAGGTCCCCAATCGGATCTGTGCGGGATGCCATGTGACCGGAGAGGGCAAGAAGCTGTGGCAGCGGATCGCGACGACCGCCGGCCATCGCACGCACCTCGAGTCCGACTCGGCGGTACTCAAGAACCTGCAGTGCGTCACCTGCCACGGGGTGGAGGTGCATCACTTCGCCCCGGTCGACAGCACCTGCGCGCAGGCGCACTGCCACGTCAACAACACCATCGAGCTGGGGAAGATGGCCCAGCAGACGTCGTTGCACTGTACGGCCTGTCACGCGTTCAAAGCCGACGTTCCGCCGTTCGTCACACGGGACTCGGCGCGCGGCACGCTCGTACCGGGCAACAAGGAATGCCTCGGCTGCCACGAAATGCGTCAGGTGCTCTCCAGCTTCGACCCGGAGCGGGATCCGCACCGCGGCACCTGCGGGATGTGTCACAACCCGCACACGCAGCATACGCCCGCGGAGGCCAAGGCGAGCTGCACCAACGCCCAATGCCACGCCGACTGGCGCAAGGTGCCGTTCCACGTCGGACCGGCGCACCGCAAGCTCGGGGATGATTGCATCACCTGTCACGAGCCGCACGCCGCGCGCGTCGATCCATCGGACTGCGCCGGCTGTCATGCCGCCGTGAAAGCCCGGCGGGCCGGTCGTCTGAATCCGCCGATGCCGTTCGACACGACGGCGGCGCTGCGCCGGGTGTCGCTTGTGCCGCGGCGGTGGTTTCCGGCGAAGGGGAAGGGAGACGCCCCATTTGTCGATGACCCGCCCGTGATGCGGGCGTCCGTCATCCCCACCGATTCCTTCCCGCACGACCGTCACAAGTCCCTCACCTGCATCACCTGCCACCTCTCCAAACAGGCCCATGGCCGCCTCACGTTCGACGCGCCGCGTGGCTGCACGATCTGTCATCACCAGGCGCCGGCAACCTCGGACTGCGCCAAGTGTCACACGCGAAACGCACTTGCCACTCCGGAGTCGGTGGAGGTGCGGGTGCGCGTGGCCAAGGCGCCCGAGCGCTCGCATCCGGCGCTCTTCGATCATGCAAAGCACACCAAGGTAAAGTGCGTCGCGTGTCACACCACGCCCGTCTCGCTCGATCCCCGCGTCGATGTCGTGCGGTGCACCGCCTGCCACGAGGACCATCATGCTGCGTCCCGGAGCTGTGCGTCATGCCACCGCCGGCTGGGGCCGGAGCTCGAGACGGCGCACGCGCTGCGGGCGTCCGCGCACGAAGCGTGCGATGCCTGTCATCTGCCGGAGATCGTCGGTCGCCTCGTCCCCGACCGGGCGCTCTGTCTCACATGCCACGCCAAGCAGCAGGACCACTATCCGGCGCAGGAATGCACCGTGTGCCACTTCCAGGCGGCGCCCGCGGAGTATCAGGCGCACTTGCGGCGCGCCGGAGCCGGCTCGTGATGCGCCGCGTGGCGGCCGTCGCACTAGTCATCGCGGGCCTCGCGGGCTCGGCCGCCGCTCAGGGGTACCGGCTGCGACTCGACACCCGCATGCAGATCGTGTCGTTCCGCGGCCTCACGCAGGACAGCGTGTCGGTCGCCGACACCGTCAGCGGTACCGGCGGTGGGCCGGCGACGAGCGACGGGTTCGCCGTCACCTGCGGCGGCGGCGACGCCTACTGCTTCTTCTACCGGCCCGGCCCCATCCTGCACGGCGCCCCGATCGTGAGCTCGGCGGATCTCACCCTCTGGGGGCTCGGCCTCCCGGGGCTCTCCGCCCGCGTTGCCGCCCGCGCGGCAGGGGAGATGGGCAACGACCACGTCTGGCCGGGCACGTCGCCGGAATTCCAGCTGCTCGAGGGATATCTCGATTACGCGACGCCACGGCTGACCGCGCGGCTGGGCCGCCAGATCGTGACATCGCGC
>DATJJY010000068.1:0-8022 GCA_035491895.1 Gemmatimonadales bacterium | reverse complement strand
TAGGATCTCGAGCACGTTGACGAGGGTTTCGACGTTGTTGACGACGGTGGGTTTTCCGAACAATCCGGCCTGGACGGGGAAGGGGGGCTTGTTGCGTGGCTCGCCGCGCAGCCCCTCGACGGAGTTGAAGATCGCCGTCTCCTCCCCGCAGATATACGCGCCGCCCCCTTTGCGGATTTCGATGTCGAACGCCTGCCCTCGTCCCATCACGTCGGGTCCGAGCAGCCCGCGCTCGGTGGCGGCATCGATGGCGTGCTGCAGCCGCTCGCGCGCCAGCGGGTATTCCCCGCGCAGGTAGATGAACCCGCGCGCGCATCCCGTCGCGATGCCGGCGATCGTCATCGCTTCGATGACGCTGAACGGGTCGCCTTCCATCACGACGCGATCCTTGAACGTGCCCGGCTCCGATTCGTCGGCGTTGCAGACGAGGTAGTGCGGGCGCACCGGTTGGCGGGCCACGGCGTCCCATTTGCGACCCGTCGGGAACGCCGCTCCTCCGCGGCCAAGCAGTTTCGCATCCGTCACCTCGCGAATCACGCTCTCGGGCCCGATCTCGAACGCCCGCCGCAGCGCCTCGTAGCCGCCGTGCGCGCGGTACTGGTCGAGACTCCCCGGATCGACGACGTCGACGCGCCGCAGGATGCGGAGCGATGGGTCGCCGACCTGGGGGAGCGTGAGCCGCGGCCGCGTCGTAGGGTCGAGATCGCCCGCGAGCACTTTGGCGAGGCCGGGAGCGTCGACCGCGCCGAAGAGTCGCTCGATCGGGGTCTCGCCGGCGGCGGTCAACAGCGCCGCGGGCGCCTGATCGCACAGGCCGAGACAAGGGCTCCTGAGCCAGCCGCTGGCGGGGATGGCGTGGTGGTTCCCGTGCGGCGCGTGATACTCAGGGCCGGCGCTCTGCTCCAACGCCCTGCAGATGGCGTTCGCGCCGCGCGCGCGGCAGGCGATGTCGTCGCAGATATGCACGACGCGCGGCGGGCGGGGGACGGTGGAGAGAAGGGCGTAAAAGGTGATGACACCGTAGGCTTCGGCGGGGGGGACGGTGAGACGCTCGCAGATGTAATTGAACGCCCCCTCGCTGACCCACCCCACGCGTGACGTGACGGCATGGAAGGCGGGCAGCAGCAGGTGGCGCTGATCGCGGGCCGCGTGGCCGCCCGACGCCGTGTGGTCATCGCGTGCGCGGCGCGCTCCGCCGTCCCAGCCCGACTGCGGCGCGCCCACCAGGGTGTCAACCGCCGCGCGTTCGGCGGCGCTCGGCTGTGCGTCGTGAAAGCGCAGGTCCACGGGCCGGACTTACCTCCGGCCCGCGGCGGCAGGGGTCCGTACCGGCTCCACACGGACGGCGCACGCCTTGAATTCCGCCGTGCCCGATTTCGGATCGGTGTAGTCGACGGTGAGGACGTTGGTCTGCACCTCGTCCTGAAAGTGGAACGTCATGAAGACGAGCCCGGAGCGCAGCGACCGGTCGAGGTGGGCCGGGGCCACCACACTGCCGCGCCGGGAGGAAACCCGAACCGGATCGCCATCCATGAGACCCAGGCGCTCGGCGTCTTCCGGCGAGATGTCGAGCGACTCGCCGCGCCGCAGCGGCGACGTATACCCGCCGCTCTGGACCCCGGTGTTGTAGGAATCGAGCCGCCTTCCTGTCGTGAGCTGGAACGGGTATTCGGCGTCGGGCCGCTCGAGCGGCGGGTCGTGCTCCACGACCGAGAACGGCGCGGCCGGACCTTCGCGCGGCTCCTTCCACAGGCGGCCGTGCAGGAACAACTCGCCGGGATGCTGCTCGTCGTAGCAGGGCCATTGCAGACCGCCTGCTCGCTCGAGGCGCGCGTAGCTCATTCCCTTGAACATCGGCGCCAGCTCGCGCAGCTCGTTCCACACCGTTTCGGCGCTCGGTTGGCCCCAATCGCAGCCGAGCCGCCTGGCGAGCTCGCAGATGATCCAGATGTCATCCCGCGCGTTCCCCGGGGGCGTGAGCGCCGGCCGCAACCGTTGCACCCGGCGCTCGCTGTTCGTCACCGTTCCCTCCGATTCGCACCAGCTCGAGGAGGCCGGCAGCACGACGTGGGCGAACTCGGCGGTCCGCGTCAGGAAGATGTCCTGGACCACGAGGTGATCGAGCCCCGCGAGGAGCCGCTGCGCGCGATGCTGATCGGCCTCGGCCTGCGCCGGATTCTCGCCGATGGCGTACAGGGCATGCAACGTTCCGTGCTCCATCGCCTCGAACATCTCGGTGACGTTCTTGCCGTACTGCGGCTGCAGCGTGACGCCCCAGGCCCGCTCGAATTTCGCCCGCACGGCCGGGTCCTTGGTCCAGTCCTGGAAGCCGACGAGGCGGTTGGGGATGGCGCCCATGTCGCCGCCGCCCTGCACGTTGTTCTGCCCCCGCAGCGGGTTCACCCCCGAGCCATAGCGGCCCACGTGGCCCGCCAGGAGCGCCAGGTTGATCA
Organism: Gemmatimonadales bacterium; assembly: GCA_035491895.1. Lineage (GTDB taxonomy): Bacteria > Gemmatimonadota > Gemmatimonadetes > Gemmatimonadales > GWC2-71-9 > DASTHG01. Next base: position 5,569 of record DATJJY010000068.1, on the reverse strand, counting down.
GCGACAGCACATTGTCGACGGCGTTGTGATGCTCGGTGATGCCGAGCGTCCAGCAGATGATCGCGCGGTCGGCGCGGGCGTACGCGTGCGCCGCCCGGCGGATGACGTCCGCGGGGACGCCAGTCTCGCGCTCGGCGAATTCGAGGGTAGAGGATTCCACCGCGTCGCGGAACGCCTCGAAGCCCGAGGTGGCGTTCCGGATGAACGCCGCGTTGGCGAGCCCCGCGTGGATAATCTCGCGCGCCATCGCGTTGGCGAGCGCGATATCCGAGCCGACGTTCAAGCCGAGCCAGGTGTCCGCCCATTGTGCCGAGGCGGTACGGCGCGGATCGACGACGTAGAGCTGCGCGCCGCGATGCACGGCCTTCAAGACATGATGGAAGAAGATCGGGTGATTCTCGCGGGCGTTCGCGCCCCACAGGAAGATGACATCGGTCTCTTCCACCTCGCGGTAGGAGGTCGTCCCCCCGCCGGCGCCGAACACTGTCGCCAGACCGACGACGCTAGGAGCGTGTCACGTCCGGTTGCAGCTGTCGATGTTGTGGGTGCCGAACGCCACGCGGCTCAGCTTGCTGGCCATGTAGTTCATCTCGTTGCTGGCCTTGGAGCAGCTGAACGTGCCGATGGCATCGTTCCCGTGTTGCGTCTTGACGCGTCGGAACCCCTCCGCCGCCCGGTCCAGCGCCTCGTCCCAGGATGCCTGGCGCAGCGTGCCGTTGTCGCGGACCAGTGGCTCGGTGAGCCGAGTGAACGTCATCGCCATGAGTCGCTCCTTGTACGTCAAAAATGCCCCGGCCCCCCGCCCACGGCAACGGCGCGCACGTTGCACGGCGCGTTAGCTTGAGCGAGTGAGCCCCTCCCCGGACGCCAGGCGTCGCATTCTGCTCGCGGATGCCGATGCTTTCTACGTGGCGGTCGCGCGCCTCGTTGATCCCGCGGGCGCGGGTAAGGCGCGCTGTCTGGTCGTCGGCGGGTCGGCCGAGCATCGCGGTGTCGTCACCTCGGCGTCGTACGAAGCGAGGGCGTTCGGCGTCCACTCCGCCATGCCGATGGCGCGCGCCATGCGTCTCTGCCCCGAGGCGGTCATCGCGCCGGTTCCCTGGGAGGCGTGCGCGGCGAAGAGCCGCGAGATCCGGATGGCGCTCGAGCGCTACTCCCCGGTCGTGGAGCAGGCGTCGCAAGACGAGTTTTACCTCGATCTGAGCGGAACCGAGAAGCTGTACGGCCACGAGCCGCTCGATGAGACGGCACGGCGCATTCGTGACGCCGTGCTGCAGGCGACGTCGCTGACGGTGTCGATCGGCGGTGGGACGACCAAGCTCGTCGCCAAGATCGCGGCCGGCGCGGCGAAGCCGGGCCCCGACCGGCCCGGGGACGGGGTCCACATCGTCGCCGCGGGCGAGGAAGAGTCGTTCCTGCGGCGCTTCACCCTCGCAGACCTTCCGATGGTGGGCCCGCGCGCGCAGGAGCGTCTCGCCGGGCTCGGGTGGCGCACGGTGGCGGACGTGCAGCGCCAGGACATCAGGACGCTGGTCGCACGGCTCGGGGCTCGGGAGGGGGAGTGGTTGTGGGAGCGGGTGCGCGGCATCGACCGCTCGAAGGTGGCGCCGTGGGCGGAGCCGAAGTCGATCAGCCGCGACACGACGTTCGCCACGGACCTCGAGACCGACGACGACCTGCTGCGCGAGCTCGCCCAGCAGGTCGACCGTGCGACCGCGGATCTGCGCGGCGAAGGTCTGGTGGCCCGTACCGTCACGGTGAAGCTGCGCGACGCCGACTTCACGACGCGACAGGCGGGGCGCACCCTGCCCGAGCCCGTGCTCACCGATCGCGCGGTGTTTGCGGTCGCTCGCGAGCTGCTCGCGCGATTGCGCGCGGCGCGCCGCGTGCCGGCCCGTCTCATCGGCGTCGCCCTGTCGCAGCTCGAGCGCCCCGGCAGCGACGCCCAGCTCGCCTTGCTCGAGACGGAGCGCGGCGGCACGGCCGAGACCGAGCGTGATCGCACGCTGGCGCGCGCCATCGATCGCGTGCGAGAGAAATTCGGGACCGACGCCCTGGGCAGGGCGCGCGGGCAGCCGTAACTTGACGACACGCTGAAGCGTGCGCCGCGGACTCCACTGCGCGATAGCGCAGTGCCTTGAGAGGCACACCCTTCAGGGTGTCGCCGCTCGACGACTCTGACTTTATGAGGTCTCCTATGCGTCGCCTGGTTCGCGTCATGTTCGTCGCCGTCATACTGGTTTGGTTTGCTGCGCCGCTCGCCGCACAACAAGCAGCGCCCGCCGAGTATCCCGGGCTCGAGACCGGGAAGATGTGGACGTTCGACGCTCCACCTCTCGCCTACTGGGCGAAGCGCTACGACTTCCATCCCGACGCGGCGTGGCTCGATCACGTCCGCCTCGCGGCGGCGCGGATTCCCGGTTGCTCGGCGTCGTTCGTGTCGGGCGACGGGCTGGTGTTGACCAACCATCACTGCTCGCGCGAGTGCATCGACGCCGTCACCAAGCCGGGAGAGGATCTGCTGAGCAACGGGTTCGTCGCCGCGGCGCGCACCGATGAACGGCCCTGCCCGGGGATGGTGCTCGACCAGCTGCAGGCGATCAGCGACGTCACGGACAGCGTGACGGCGGCGGTGCCCTCGGGCACACCGGCCACGCGGTCCGCGGATCTGCGCGGCGCCGCGATTCGCGGCCTGGAGCAGCGCTGCAAGGCGGGCGCGGCTGACGCGTTCTGCCAGGTGGTAACGATGTATCGCGGCGGCCAGTACAAGCTCTACCGCTTCCGCCGCTTCACGGACCTGCGGCTCGTATTCGCGGTGGAGGCGTCGACCGCCTTCTTCGGGGGCGATCCCGACAACTTCACCTTCCCGCGCCACGACCTCGACATGTCGATGGTGCGGGCCTACGTCGACGGCCAGCCGGCGCACACCGAGTACCTGCGCTGGAGCGCGAAGGGAGCGGCGGAAGGCGACCTCGTCTTCGTGGTGGGCAACCCCGGCTCGACGGGGCGGCTCAACACCGTCGCCCAGCTCGAATTCCTGCGCGACGTGCAGTATCCCGCGACGCTCGACCTCCTGAGCCGGGAAATCGCCGTGTACCAGGCGCTCGCGGCGGCCGACACGATCCGGGGCAAGGAGCTGCGCAACACGCTGTTCGGATTGCAGAACACGCAGAAGGCGATCCGCGGCTATCAGTCGGGATTGCTCGACCCGCAGCTGATGGCCCGCAAGCGGGAGTGGGAGCGCACGCTCCGTGCCAAGGTCCAGGCCGACGCGCTGCAGCGCCGCCTGTACGGCGCTGCGTGGGACTCGACCGCGGTCGTGCGGCGGCGTCTCGCCGCGCTCGACGTGCGCCGGCGCTACTATGCGTTCGGCGCGTACGGAACGCGACTGCTCGGGGCGGCGGCCACGCTGGTCCGGCTGCCGGTGGAGGATGCGCAGCCGGACAGCGCCCGCCTCCCGGCGTTTCGACAGGCGAACCGAGCGCAGCTCGAGCGGTTGCTCACGAACGATCAGCCGGTGGATACCGCTGTCGAGGCGGCGCTGCTGGGCGCGTATTTCACCGCCATGGTGCGCGAGCTCCCTGCCGCCGACCCGGTGCGCCGCGCCGCACTGGGGGGCCGCACGCCGGAAGCGGCCGCGCACCAGATGGTCGCCGCGTCGACGCTCATCACCGTGGAACAGCGACGCGCCCTGCTGTCGGGTGGTGCGGCCGCCCTGGCGCAGTCCCGGGACCCCTTCATCGCGCTGGCCCGGACGATCGACCCGCTCGAGCGGTCCGTGCAGAAACAGGTGACGGCGCTCGTCAGCCAGGAGGCGCAGAACGACGAGCGGGTCGCCCGGGCGGTGCTCGCCGCGTTCGGCACCAGCATCGCCCCCGATGCGACGTTCAGCCTCCGGATCTCGGACGGCGAGGTAAAGCGCTATCCGATGAACGGCACGTACGCGCCGCCGTTTACGACGCTGCACGGCCTGTACGACCGCTCGATCGCGTTCGGTGGACGGGAGCCGTGGAACCTGACCGCCGCGTGGCAGGCGGCGCGGGACTCCGTGAATCTGGCGACGCAGCTGAACGGCGTCTCCACTGCCGACATCATCGGCGGCAATTCAGGGAGTCCGGTGGTGGACCGGAACGGTCGGCTCGTGGGATTGATCTTCGACGAGAACATGGAGGCGCTACCGCTGCGATTCCTGTTCAGCGAGGGAACGGGTCGCTCGGTCTGGGTCGACGCGCGCGGCATCATGGAGGCGCTGCGCCACGTGTACCACGCGGGCGCGCTGGCCGACGAGGTGGCGGGACGCTAAGTCGCGGGCGGCTTCAAGGCAGCGGCGACCGCCGCGAGCAGCGGATCGCTCCCGATCGGTTTGTGGAGAAAGCCGGCCGCTCCCTTGGCGCGCACCTGGACCTCGAGATCCCGATCGTCGCTGGCCGTGATCACGATAACGGGGATGAGCTGCGTGGTCGTTGCCTTGAGCAGCCGGTCGAGCAGCCGCAGGCCGCCACCCGCCGGCAGGTTGACGTCGAGCAGAATCAGTCCGGGGCGCTCGCGCTGGGCGGCCATGAACCCCTGAACGGGGTCGAGTGTCGTCAGGGACGGGTACCCGGCCGCTCGCAGCAGCGCGGAGAGCTGCTGGCCGACTACCTGATCGTCATCGACGATGAGCACCGTCGGCTTGCCGGGTTCGGCCATCGGACCCCAATATTGGTCTGCGGCGCCCCAGCCGCCAAGGCCCGCCCCTGCTCCAGTCCGGAGGCACATCCCTGATGCCGGTCGGTCGAACCGCATCCGCGTTCGTCATCACCTTCGTCTGCGCGCTGGTGGTGTTCACGCTGCCGCGCTTCGCCTGGAACACGCTGCATGCGGGCCAGCGGCCCGATACGACCGCCGTTCAGCACCCCGATTCGGGAGCGGCGGCGCAGGCCCCCGCCGCCACGCCGGCGCCGCCGTCCCTGGCCCCCGACACCCGGACGCTGGGCCAGCGCCTCGTCGGGTTGTTCGGCATCGTGGCGATCCTCGGGCTCGGTGTGCTGCTGTCGCACAACCGGCGCGCGATCAGCTGGCGCGTCGTGGCCTGGGGGGTCGGCCTGCAGTTCGCATTTGCCGTGTTCGTGCTGCGCGTCCCCCTGGGACACACGATCTTCAAGGCACTCGGCGACTTCATCACCGCAATCCTGAGTTTCTCCTACGTCGGCTCTCAATTCGTGTTCGGGGAAATCGGCAAACAGCATTCGAGTCTCGGAGTCATCTTCGCCTTCCAGGTGCTGCCGGCGATCATCTTCGTCTCGGCGCTGTTCGCCGTCCTCTACTATCTCGGCGTCATGCAGGCCGTGGTGCGTGTGTTCGCGGTCGTGATGAACAAGGTGATGGGGGCGAGCGGAGCGGAGAGCTTGAATGTCGCGGCTTCGATCTTCATGGGGCAGACGGAAGCGCCGCTGACGATCCGGCCGTTTCTCGGGAAGATGACCCAATCGGAGCTGATGACGGTCATGACGGCGGGGATGGCCCACGTCTCGGGCTCGATCATGGCGGCCTACATCGCCTTCGGCATCGAAGCCCGGCACCTGCTCAC
>DATJJY010000067.1:0-3665 GCA_035491895.1 Gemmatimonadales bacterium | reverse complement strand
CCAGCAAGATTCCGGGTCGGGGTGCGTCGACAGTCGCTCCATGGACGGCGAGATCACCTTTCACGACTGGCATCCCGCCAACATCCAGGAGTACGGCATCGCCGCGCCGGACCCGAAGGACCCGGACATGGTCTACGGCAGTGCCCGGACCAACGTTTCGCTCTACAATAGAAGGACCGGCCAGACGACGAACGTGGGCCCATCGGCTGTGCAGCGCGGCACCGATTTCAACCGCAACGTCCGCACGATGCCGATTGTCTGGTCCCCGATCGATCGCACCACGCTCTACTACGTCTCTAACGTCGTGTGGAAGTCGATCGACCACGCGCACAGCTGGACCCGCATCAGTCCCGATCTGACCCGCGCGACGTGGGAGGTTCCGGCGAGCGCCGGGAAATACGCAAGCGGCGTCACCCCCGCCCCGCTGGGCGCCATCACCGCCCTCTCCCTCTCGCCCCGGAGCCTCGGCGTGATCTGGGCGGGGACGGACGACGGCACGATCCAGGTCACGATGGACGGCGGCGGGAAGTGGACCAACGTCACACCGTCTGCGATCAAGCCATGGACCCGGATCTTCAACATCGAGGCGGGGCACTTCGATACACGCACCGCCTACGCCGCCGCCAACACGCTGCGGATCGACGACATGAACCCGCACTTCTGGCGCACGCACGACGGTGGGAAGACGTGGACGGAGATCAACACCGGTGTTGCGCCCGGCGCGGTCGTCAACGCGATCCGCGAGGATCCGCGCAAGCCGGGGCTGCTCTACGGCTCCACCGACAGACAGGTGTGGGTGAGCTTCGACGACGGCGACCATTGGGAGTCGCTGCGGCTCAACATGCCGGCGATCTCGGTGCGTGACATCCAGGTGAAGGACGACAGCTCGTGTCTCTGTTCCGATCTCGTGGCGGGAACTCACGGGCGCGGCTTCTGGATTTTGGACGACGTGACGCCGCTCCGGCAGATGGCGGAAGCCCGCGCGGCGAAGGAGGCGTATCTCTTCCGGCCGGCCACGGCGGTGCGGGTGCGGTTCGGCACCAACGAGCCGACGCCCTGGCCCCCCGAGGTTCCCGCCGGTGAGAATCCTCCCACAGGCGGGATCATCGATTACGCCCTCGCGGCCGACGCCACCGGCCCTGTGTCGCTCGATATCATGGATGCCACGGGTGTCGTCGTCCGGTCCTACTCGAGCGGCGACTCGGTGTTGTCGCCCGATCCGGCGCTCGATCCCGCGGCCTACAACAAGATCTGCCAGCAGAACCCCCAGGCGCCGCGTTGCGCGCTGCCGCTCTACTGGCCAGCGCCCGAGGAGCGACTCTCCACCAGGGCGGGGATGCATCGGTTCAGCTGGGATCTGCTGTTCGATCCGGTGGGCGATCGCGGCCCCGGTGCCGATGGAGATGCGACGGGCGCGGTCCCGCATCGGATGTATCCGGCGGTGGAGTCTCCCTGGGCGCCACCAGGACAGTACCGTGTACGGTTGACGGTCAACGGTCATCAGTACATCCAGCCCCTCACACTGCGCCTCGATCCGCGGGTCAAGACTCCGGCAACCGGTCTCGCGCAGCTCGCGAGCTTGTCGCGTGAGATGTACCGCGGTGCAGTCACCGCACGTGCTGCGTACTCACAGGCCCGTGCGCTGGTCGCCCGGCTCGACAGCGCCGGCGGCGCCGATGCGCTGGCGTTCAAGGCGCGGGTCGAGTCACTGGCTCCTGCGCCCACTCCTGCACCGCGCGGCGGCGGCGGTACCCCTCGACGCGGGCCACCCGCTCCCGCCACGCTCGCCAACCTGAGCCAGGCGATGTTGGGTGCGGCGATGGCGCTGCAGAGCGCCGACGTGACGCCGACAGCCGGTCAGGTGGCGGCGTGCGATACTGCCCGCGTACAGTCGCGCGGCGTGATGGCCCGCTGGCTGCTCCTCAGAACGACGGGGCTCGGCGCGCTGAATGCGAAGCGAAAGGCGTCTGGGCTGGCGCCGGTCGTGCTGCCCACTGCGGCGGGAGCGGTACGGGCTGAACAGGAGCCGGCGAGGGGGTCGGACGACGAGGGGTGAGCGGAAGGTATGCGAAAGTGACGCGACGCCGGGGTGGGGGCCAGGACGCGGGGACGCGGGGGCCGCACGGCCTGGACATTGTCTCCTGTGGCCGGCAATGAGATCCGAAACGTGGGTCCGGGTCGAGCGCCCCCGCGTCCAACGCGTCCGGGGCCCCCACCCCGGCGTTCGCGCCATTAAGATCCGATCCCTAGAGCTTCGGACACGGTCTTGACAATTCGCACTAGTTTGACGATCATCAAACCGTGCCGACTCGCACTGTTGCTCCCAATCCGCTGACCACCAGGCAGTTCGAGCTGGTGGCGAAAGCGCTCTCCGACCCCCGGCGGGTCTCCCTGCTCGAGGCGATCGGCAGCGAGCGTGAGTTCCCGTGCCAGCGGCTGTGTCACATCTTCCCCGTTTCAAAGGGCACCATCTCACACCACATGAAAGAGTTGCTCCGCGCCGGGTTGATCCGGTCCCGCAGCGAAGGCCAGTACAAGTACTTCGAGGTGGATCGGGACACGATCACCGCCTACACCGACGAGCTGAAGCGGCGCATGGGGGCATAGTACCGGGAGCCCGGCACCAGGCCGGGAACCTTTTTTTTGGGTTCAATTGTTCGATTGTTGTGAAACTGTTGCACACCGCAGGGGCATTGTCGAATTTCAGCCCCGCCGTACGACGATTACCAGAAGACCAACGCTGAACCGTTTTACGACCCAAGGAGATCAACGCTCATGCGCAGTCCCCTCTCGCTCGACCGTCGCGGCCTGACAGGATCCGCCGTATTGCTGGCGGTGCTCGCCCTCACCGGCAGCGGCCTCGTCGCCTGGAAGCGCAGCACCATCCGGAAGTCCAACGCCGCTGCCGCACACCAGCCCGAGCCCATCGAGTCCATCACCATGGCGGTGGCGAAGCAGCAACAGTATCGCCCCACCGCGACGTCGATTGGCACCGTCCTGGCGCTGAATTCCATCACGTTGCGCAACGAGCTGTCCGGCACTGTGCGGCGCGTGTCGCTCGCTCCCGGCCAAGTCGTCGAGACAGGCACCGTCCTCGTGGGGCTCGATGTCTCGGTCGAAGAGGCGGAGCTCGCGGCGGAGAAGGCCCAGGCCGACCTGGCCGAGACGTCCCTGGCGCGGGTGCAGCGCATGCTCGACGCCCAAGCGGCGTCGCAAGAGGAGCTCGAGCAGGCCCGCGCGGCACGCGACGTGGCGCTCGCCCAGATGGCCCGCACGCGCGCGGTCATCGCCAAGAAGACGATCCGCGCCCCGTTCCGGGCCCGCGTCGGCATCTCCGACATCCATCCCGGCCAGTACCTGAACGAAGGCACCGAGATCACCACGCTGCAGGGTGTCGATGCCGCGGCCAATGTGGACTTCACCGTGGCCCAGGATGTCGCCGCGCAGCTGCGTGCGGGGCAGCAGATCTCCGTCTTCTCCCAGGATGATCCGCATCCGATCGCGGCCCGCATCGTCGCCGTTGATGCCCGGGTCGACCCCACCACTCGCAATGCGATGGTGCGGGCCCTCGTTCCCAGCCACGCCCCGGCGCCCGGCGCCTCGGTACGCGTCGAGGTCCCGGAGGGTCCGCTCACCAGCGTCGTCTCGATTCCCGTGAGCGCGCT
>DATJJY010000066.1:0-12384 GCA_035491895.1 Gemmatimonadales bacterium | reverse complement strand
TGTCCCGGCCCGCGAATCTCGAAGTGCAGATGCGATCCCTGGTCCAGCGATTCACCGCCGACGTGGCCGATCACCTCGCCGCGGGCGACGCGCTGCCCCTTCGTGACGGTGGCGTCGTCGAGGGTGGCGTACACCGTGTAGAACCCGCCCCCGTGATCGACAATGACCGTCGTGAGGTACGTGCCGAGCGGCCCCACGAGGGCCACGGTCCCCTGGGCCACGGCTTTGACGGCGGTGCCCTGTGGGGCGGCGATTCCGATGCCGTGCCAGGTGATGCGCGTGTTGTCGGGGCCGGCGGCGGGGCCGAATTGATACAGCACGCGGCCGTCCACCGGCCAGTCGAGCGAGCCGAGGCTGCCGCTCGTGATCGCGCCGGTGAGGGGCACCGCGCCGCGGGCTTCGGCCTCGCGCCGAGCCGCCTCGAGCGCGGCAATGGCCGTCGACACACGGCGCTCCTCGGCGTCGGCCGCCGTGAGCTTTTGCTGGGCGCGTTCGACGCTGCGCCGCGTTTCACGCAGCGACCCCTCCCGCGTGCGGGCGAGATCCACGTAGTGCGACAGCTCGTCGGCGCGCTCCGAGCGGCGCCGTTCCAGGGCGTCGCGCCCCTCGACCAGCCCGCGGCGCTCCGAGGCGATCCGGTCGCGCAACCGGTTCATGTCGTTCGTGATCTGGCGGTCCTGGCGGCTGACGAGGTACAAGTACTTGTAACGCGACAGCAGGTCCCCGAAACTTTCGGCGGCGAACAGCACCTGGTAGGAGTAGAGGGGGCCGCGCTTGTAGATGTCCACCAGGCGCCGCTCCAGCACCGCGCGCTTTTCGTCCAGGGCATCCTGGGCCAATACCAGATCCACGGTGATGTTGTCGATCCCGCCCGACAGCTGCAGGATCTGGCGGTCCAACTCGTTCACGATGCGGTTCGTCGTCTCGCGCTGGTGCTCGAGGTTGGCCAGCTCGTCGGCGAGGCTGTGGACCTGGGCGCGCAGCCGCTCGAGGTCGGCCTGCGTCTCGTTGCGCTCGCGCCGGATGTTCTCGAGGCGTTGTTGGTTGTCGCGCATCTGCTGTTCGATGTTCGGGCGCTGGGCGAGGAGGGGCGTCGACAACAGAACGACGGGAAGGAGAACCGCCAAGGAAAGGCGTTTCATACTCTCCGCAGGTGCCTTCCCACACTCAACACACTCCCCATGAGTCCGATCACCGTCCCGAATCCGACGATCGCCACCGCCTGGAGTCCGTTGAAGAAACTCGCGCTGATGAGGAACCGGTTGATCAGGACGTAGGCCGTGTACGACAGCCCCACTGCGACGAGGCCGCCCAGCAGTCCCTTCAGTGCACCCTGCAGCAGGAAGGGGCGGCGAATGAACCCGTCGGTCGCCCCGACGAGCCGCATGATCGCGATCTCGCGGCTGCGCTGCAGCACCGCCATGCGGATCGTCGTGCCGATAATGATGACGGCGACGACCGCGAACGCCGCGCCTACCACGAGGCCCACGGCGGCGGCGAGGCCGCGCAGCCGGTCGAGCTTCTCCACCCAGTCGCGTCCGTACCGCACGTCGTCCACGAAGGCGAAGCCCCGCAGCCGGTCGGCCACGGCGTTCACGTGCGCGGCATCCTCATATCCGGGCTTCAGCTTGATTTCGATCGACCCGGGCAGCGGATTGCTCTCGAGCTCCCGCAGCAGGGCGCGGAACTCAACGAGCTCGCGGCGGGCGCGGGCCAGGGCGCTGTCTTCCGACACGTAGTCGGCGGAAGCGACTTCGGGGAAGGCTTCGATATCCTGCTCGGCGGTGGTGATCGTTTCGATCGGGGTGCCCGGCAGGAGGTAGGCGACGATTTCCACGCGCTCGGCCACGCCGCGCAGCGCGGCGCGCAGGTTGACGGCGACGAGGCCGAACAAGCCCAGCACGAAGAGTGAGAACGCGATCGTCGTCACCGACAGCGCGGACAAGAGCGGCGCGCGCCGGAAGGCGAGCAGCGCTTCTCGCACCGTGAGCGTCATGCCGTGCTCCCTCCCGCGGCGGGCTCGTCCACGTCGGAATCGTACACGACGGCGCCTTCCTGGAGCTCGATGACCCGGTAGGGTGCCGTGCGGACCAGCTCGAGGTCGTGCGTCGCCATGACGACGGCGGTGCCGGAGGCGTTGATATCCCGCAGCAGCTGGAAGACGCCGCGTGTGGCGCGCTCGTCGAGGTTGCCGGTGGGTTCGTCGGCGAGCAGCACCTGGGGCTCGTTCACCAAGGCGCGCGCGATCGCGACGCGCTGCTGCTCACCGCCCGACAGCTCGCGCGGGTAGGCGCCGGCTTTGGCGGCGAGGCCGACCTGCGTGAGCACCCGCATCACCCGCGCCGGGATCGAGGAGCGGCGCGCGCCGGTGACCTCGAGCGCGAACGCGACGTTTTCCTCGGCGGTCCGATCCTCGAGCAGCCGGAAGTCCTGGAACACGATGCCGAGGCGCCGCCGCAGGTGCGGGACGTCGCGCGGCGACAGATCGGTGACGACGTAGCCGGAGACGCGCACTTCGCCGTTGGTGGGCCGCTCGTCGGCGTAGACGAGCTTCAGGACGGTGGATTTCCCGGCGCCGGAGTGGCCGGTGAGAAAGGCGAACTCACCTTTGGCGATGTGAAAGGTGACGTCTTTGAGGGCGAGCCCGCCCTTCGCGTACGTCTTGAAGACGTTCGTGAACTTGATCACTCAGAGCTGCGCCAGCGACTGGGCAAAATCGGCGATGAGGTCGTCGGCATCCTCGAGTCCGAGGGAAATTCTCAAGAATCCGTCCGGAATTCCAGCCCGTGCCCGGTCCTCGGCCGACAGGCCGCGGTGCGAGGTGAGGCGGGGCTCCGACACCAGCGTTTCTACCCCGCCGAGCGACGGGGCGTGCGCCGCGATCGTCAGGGCGTTGAGAAAGCGCTCCGCCGCTCGCGCGCCGCCCTTCAGCTCCAGCCCCAGCATCCCGCCGTACCCCTCCATGACGCGCTGGGCCGTCTCGTGGTCGCGGTGCGAGGCGAGACCGGGGTAGTGGACCGCCGCGATCTGGGGCTGCCGCGCGCACCATTCCGCCACGGCGAGGCCCGTCGCGCTGTGACGCGCCATCCGGACCGCGAGGGTGCGCATGCCGCGCTCCACCAGCCAGGCGGCGTGTGGATCGAGCGCCTGTCCCCACAATTGCATCAGGCGCCGCACCTCCTCGATCACCGCGTCCGAGCCGGCGACCGCGCCGGCGATGACGTCGGAGTGGCCGTTGAGATACTTGGTGGCGCTGTGAATGACGATGTCGGCCCCGTGCTCGAGCGGCCGGAACAGGATCGGCGAAGCGAACGTCGAGTCCACGAGCAGCGCCAGCCCCTCGGCCTTCGCGAGTGTCGCGATCGGCTCGAGGTCGATCACGCGCAGCAGCGGATTGGTGGGCGTCTCGACGAACATGGCGCGCGTGTTCTTCCGCAGCGCTTCCTTCCAGGCGCGCGAGCGCAGCGGATCGACGAAGGTCACCTCGATCCCGAACCGGCCGAACTCCTCCGCGAACAGGCGGTGGACGCCGCCGTAAATCCATTCGCTGGTGATGAGGTGATCGCCCGGGCGCAGGACCGCGAGGTGTGCCAGGGCGGTGGCCCCCATGCCGCTCGCGACGAAGAGCGCCGACTCGGCGCCCTCGAGGTGCGCGAGCCGCTGCCCGATCGCAACCTGGTTGGGATTGTTGCCGTAGCGGGTGTAGAGCACCTCGGCCGAGGAGCCGACCGGGTTCGTGAACGTGGCGCTCTGGTGAATGGGGCGGGAGACCGGCGTCCAATCCGGGCGCTGTTCCGGATCGCCGTGAATCGCGCGAGTCGACAGTCCCAGCCGGCGGCGCGTCACGCCTCGACCAGCGCCACGGCCCCCTCGGCGGTGCGGGCCGCGAGCTGGGCCTGCACCAGCTCGTCGAGCAACGCCATGGCGGACTCGCGGCGGCCCAGGCCATCCAGGGTGCCGTCGGCCCGCTCCAGGATCACCGCCAGCCCGTGACCTTCCAGTACCGGCGTCAGGGCCTCGAGGTGCGCCTCGGAGCAGCCGCGCAGGACGAGCACGTGGATCCGCTGGAGCAACAGCTTCGCCACGATCTCGTCCGCGCAGGAATAGTCGATGCAGCGCACGCCGCCGAAGTCCATGCGGGTCACCGGAGCAGGCTCGACGGCGTACGCCTGCTCGATATGCTCGCGGACGGCCCGTCCGGTGGCGCGCGTCACGAGGTCCGCGTACGTGGCGCGCACCGCCTGGTGCAGCACAGCAGAAACGTCGATCGAGCGGATCACCTAGTGTCGGGCCTTTTGCTCGGGAACGATCAACAGGACCTGCGACCCCGGGAACGGCGGCAGCCCCTCCGTGAGCGGCACGTCGTCGTCCCAGGTCGGGACGATCGCGATGCGGGCCGTTCCACTGCGGATGGTGAGCTTCCCATCCCACCGCGAAACGTAATTGCGAATGCCCTTCAGCCCCTGCCCGCGACCGGGATCCCGGAACCGGCTCACGCCCTGGATCAGCGCCGCCTCCAGTGCCGTGGCATCGTTCCAGCGATCGCCGAACCGGCGCCCATGCGTCGGCGCGAGAGACGCCTGGAATCCCACGCCTGCATCGGCCACCGCGATCACCACCACCCGCCGCGCCAGCCGCCGGCGCCACTGATAGCTCTGCACCGCGACCCAGCCGCCGGTGCCGGCGTGCTCTACAATATTCTGACACGCCTCCGAAAGCGCCATAGCAAAGCCCATCGTCGCTTTCGGATCGATGCCGAGCTCGCTTGACAGAATGGCGGTGGCGCGTTGCTGGATGTGACCCACCACCTCGTGCACGTCTTCGGCGGCGCGCACCGCGGTGACCGGCAACAAGACGTCCGAGTCGGCGGCGGGTTTGGCGCGCGGCTGAGCCCCGTGAATCTCGAACAGCTCGCGCGCGGCGAGAAAGAAACCGGCCCGGCCCCAGTAGCTGAGCACCTCGGGAGACTTCGGCACCGTGAGCAACGGCGGCTCGCCGCCGGCGGCGCGGGCGGCGTGTCCCGCGGCCAGCAGTCCCACCAGCCCGTAGGGCGAACCCCACTCGACGGCGTGCGCGTCGAACAGCAGGCGGCCGCCTTCGGCGCGCGCCTGGCTGTACGACGCGGCGAACTGGTCGAAGGAGCGGTCGTCGAACTGCGCCGGGACGTCGACCAGCCTCGTCATACCGATGCGAGACGCCCCAACAGATGGTCCCGCAATCCTCTGGCGCCGCGGTGCGTCACGTTGCGCGAGGCGAGGTGACATGCCGAACGCACCGCCTCCTCGAGCGCGCCGCCGGTGAGCAGGCGCGCACAGGCCACTGCGCCGAACACGTCTCCGCAGCCCGTCGGATCACCGCCGGACGGCGGGGCCGCATCACTCGGATCGAGCGCGATCCGGGCCGTGCGCACGGGCCCGCCCGTCCCGCGGCCGCGGTCGGCCGAGACGAAATACACCGCGCCGCGCGGGCCCAGCGTGACGATCAGCGAGCGGCAGTTCGTACCGAGCGCCATCGCGGCGGCGGCCAACGGATCGGGCGCGACCTGTGAAAACTCGTCTTCGTTCAGCTGGACCGTGTCGAAGCACGAAAACCAGCCGTCCACGCCTGGCAACGGCTGCAGAACGCGCGTGCCGTCGTCGAGCCGGCCAAGAAACAGGCTGTGCAGATCGGCGTAGATGGTGCGGGGAAATCCGCGGCGCAACAGCAGGGCCGTCTCGAGGGTCATCTCCCAGCCCGCGATGAAATTCACGTACAACGCGTCGAGGTCGCCGACGAGGGGTCCCAGCTCCGGCCACGTCCAGCCGGGGACGCCGCCCGAGACCTGCTCGCAGCGCCGATCGGACGATTCGTAACGCAGCGTGACCCGATTGTTCGGCTCCGGGACCTCGATGAACCGCGCGCCCGGCGCGACGTGGTGGATCTCCCGCAGGAACGTCGCGGCCTGCGGCGCCAGATCCCGCCCCACCTTGATGAGCGGGACGATGGCCCAGTCGTCGGGGAGCGTGGCGTCGAGCGCCTCGAGGGCGTAGGCGATCCCGCCCCACTCCTCGATGGCGCCCTGCGCGGGGTCGCGGTCGTGGATGGTATCCCACACCATCGTCCCCACGACTCCGAGCTGCTTCACACACGTCCCCAGGTCTGCTTGGCGAACACGGCGGCGGCGCCGTAGACGCCGGCCGTGCCGGGAAGCTCACCGGGGAGGATGCGGCACACGTCGACCGCCGGCTTGAAGGCGCGGCGCTTGACTTCACCGCGCAGCGGGACGAACAGCTTGTCGCCCGCGAAGGTGACGCCGCCACAGATCACCACGACTTGTGGATTGAAAATGTTGATGAGGCTGGCGACCCCGGCACCGAGAAACTTCGCCGTATCGCGCACGACCTCGAGGGCGAAGTCGTCGCCGTCGTGGGCCGCCTGGTACACCACCTGTGCGGTGATCTTCGACAGGTCGTTCTTGACGTAGCGGGGCAGGGAGGTGTCGGCGCCGGCCTGGATGCCTTCCGTCGCCCGAGCCGCGATGGCGGGGCCGGAGGCGTAGGCTTCGAGGCAGCCGTAGTTGCCGCATTTGCAGAGCCGCCCGGTCGAGTCGATCGTCATGTGGCCGACTTCGCCCGCGATGTCGGACGCGCCGCGGTAGACGTCGCCGCCCAGCACGATGCCGCCGCCGATCCCGGTCCCGATCGTGAGCCCCACGACATAGTCCACACCGCGCGCCGCCCCGCGCCACCACTCGCCGTAGATGGCGCAGTTCGCGTCGTTGTCGAGTGCCGCCGGAAGCCCGACGCCTGCAGCTACCCGGTCGCGCAGCGGCATGTTGACCCAGCCGAGGTTCGGGGTGAGCAGCACGACCCCCGTCTTGGTGTCGAGCGGTCCCGGGGAGCCGATTCCCACTCCAGCGATGTCCTTTACCTTGGACGCGGCGATCGACTGCTTCGCCAGGCGAACGATGCGATCCACGACGGCGTCGGCGCCGCCTTCCGCGCCGGTCGGCTCGGACAGCACGCCCAGGATCTCGCTGCCGTCCTCCGACACTGTGCCGGCCACGATATTCGTCCCGCCGAGGTCAATCCCGACGATGTAGCGCACCGGTCTCCTCGATTGCGTGCAGCACGTCGTCCACCAGGAGCGACTGCATGCACAAGTGATGGCCCAGCGGACAACGCGCCGGCCCGTGCGCCGAGCAGGGCCGGCAGGGAAGGCCGGCGACGCCCAGCGCCGTATCCCGGCTCCCGCGCGGCCCAAATCCGAACGCCGGCAGCGTCGGACCGAAGATCGCCACGGTCGGCGTCGCCACCGCCTGGGCGAAGTGCAGCGGCGCGCTGTCGTTGGTCACCAGCACGCCCGCTTTGCGAATCAACGCAGCGGATTGTCGCAGCGTCAGCTGGCCGCAGAGATTCGCGCTCCGTCCGCCTGCTCGCCCGACCGCCGTCCGGATGTCGTCTCCCAGGGCGGCGTCCTCCGCTCCACCGACGACGACCACATCCATGCGACCGCCGAGGCGCTCCGCCAGCGCGGCGTAGTGCGGCCAGCGCTTGCTCCCCCAGATCGATCCCGGCGCGAAAGCGGCGAACGGCGCCGTGATGCCGCCGGTCCGCAGCGCCGCCTCGGCGGCCGCGACGTCCGAGGCGGTGAGACCGAGCGTCGGTGCAGTCTGATGGTGCGGCGGGACGTCCGCCAGCGCCAGCAGCCGGTCGATCTCGTGTCCGCTCGCGGGCCGCCGGCGCGATCCCGTATACAACATGCGCCAGCCGTCCGCAAAGCCGATGCGCCGCGGGATCCGGGCGACGAGCGCCAGCGCCGCGCTGCGCAATGAGCGGTGGGGAAGGTACGCGATGGCATAGCGCTCCGCACGGAGCGCCCGGCCCAGACGCAAAAACCCTGAGAATCCGCGGTCCGCGCCGCGCTTGGCATAGGGAATCACGCGCCGCACCGCGGGATGAGTCTCGATGAGCGGTGCCGCCGCCGGCGTCGTCACGACGTCCACCGGTCCGTGCCGCTCGGCGAGCACGTTGAGCAGCGGCGTCGTCAGGACCACGTCGCCCAGGAATGCGGTCTGGATGACGAGGCTCGTGCTAGTCAACCTGCAACACCGCCAGGAACGCCTCCTGTGGGATCTCGACCGTGCCGACCTGCTTCATCCGCTTTTTTCCTTCTTTCTGTTTTTCCAGCAGCTTGCGTTTGCGCGTGACGTCGCCGCCGTAGCACTTGGCGAGCACGTTCTTGCGCAGCGGGCGGATCGACTCCCGGGCGATCACCTTGGTGCCGATCGCGGCCTGAATGATCACCTCGAACAACTGGCGGGGGATCATCTCCTTCAGCTTCTCCGCGATCTTGCGGCCCCACTCGTATGCCTTCTCCTTGTGGATGATCACGCTGAACGCATCCACCGCCTCGGTGTTGAGCAGGATGTCGAGCTTGACGAGCTCGCTCGCGCGGTACCCCAGGAACTCGTAGTCGAGCGATGCGTAGCCGCGGCTCACTGTCTTCAGCTTGTCGTAAAAGTCGAGAATGATTTCGGCGAGCGGGAACTCGAAGGTGAACTCGACGCGCGTCGGATCGACGTAGTGCATCCCCTGATACACGCCGCGCCGGTCCTGCCCCAGCTTCATGATGGCGCCGATGTATTCCGCCGGCGCCAGAATGCGCGCCTTCACGTACGGCTCCTCGATGCGGTCCACTCCCGAGCCGTGGGGCATCGAGCTCGGATTCTCCACGACCTCCATCGAGCCGTCCGTCTTGTACACGTGGTACTCCACGTTCGGGACGGTGGAGATCAGATCGAGATCGAATTCGCGCTCGAGTCGCTCGCGCACGATTTCCATGTGCAAGAGGCCGAGGAAGCCGCAGCGGAATCCGAAGCCGAGCGCGACCGACGTCTCGGGCTCGTAGTGCAGCGACCCATCGTTGAGCTGCAGCTTGGCGAGGGCGTCGCGCAGCTCCTCGTACTGTTCCGCGTTGGTGGGATAGAGGCCGGCGAACACCATCGACTGGATGTCGCGGTAGCCGGGGAGCAGCGGCACCTCGCGATGCTCGGCGTCGAGCACCGTGTCGCCGGGGCGCGTGTCGCGCACCCCCCGCACGTTCGCGATGAAGTAGCCGACCTCTCCCGCCTCCAGCTGCTCGGCGGGCTTGTGGCCCAGCTGCAGATACCCGACCTCGTCCACGTCGTACACATCGTCCTTGTGGGCACCGAACGCGATCTTCATCCCCGCCGCGAGGGTGCCGTCGACCATGCGGATGCTGGGAATCGCGCCGCGATAGCGGTCGTAATACGAATCGAAGATCAGGGCGCGCAGCGGCGCGTCGGCTCCCCCCTTGGGCGGGTGGATGCGCTGTACTACCGCCTCCAAGACCTCGGGAACGCCCGTCCCTTCCTTGGCGGAGATGCGCAGGATGTCCGAGGGGTTCGCGCCGATCAGGTCGTGCATCTCTGCGGCCCGCCGATCCGGCTCGGCCCCCGGCAGGTCGATTTTGTTGAGCACCGGGATGATCTCGAGCCCGGCGTCTAGCGCCAGAAAGAGATTGGACAGCGTCTGCGCCTGGATCCCCTGCGAGGCATCGACCACGAGGATGGCCCCCTCGCAGGCAATCAGGGAACGCGACACCTCGTAGGTGAAGTCGACGTGCCCGGGTGTGTCGATGAGGTTCAGCTCGTAGATCTGTCCATCTTTGGCGTGGTAGTTCATCCGTACGGCGTTCAGCTTGATCGTAATGCCGCGCTCGCGCTCCAGATCCATCGTATCCAGCACCTGCTCGCGCATCAGCCGCTTGTCGAGCGTCCCGGTCAGCTCGATCAGGCGGTCGGCCAGGGTGGACTTGCCGTGGTCGATGTGGGCCACGATGCAGAAGTTGCGGATGTTCGCCTGGCGCATGGAGAAGAGGAATATAGCGGTCAGACATCTGACATCAGACGTCAGTGCCTCTAATGGCCGTCACGTCGATCGAGGATATCTGACGGCTGACGGCTGACGTCCGATGTCTTAGCTTTCAAGTGAGGCTCTCCCCCTGCAACCCATCACCGGCTGGTTCGATCCCGCTCCGAAAGGCGGCGGCGCGCTGCGACGAGCGGCCGGGAGCTACCTGCCCGCCCGCGGCGATCCGGGTGTCCGGCTGCCCGGGCTGCGCCGCGGCGACCTCGTCGTGTGGGACGGGTCGCGGGTCACGACGGTCAACGGCGCGCCGCCCGACGGCATCGGGCAGCGCCCGGAATTCTCCCAGCTCGGCGCCGTCCATCCGTCGCGGCCGCTGCTGCTCGAGACGGCCAGTCCGTCGAGCGCGCGCGTCGCCGACATCCAACGCACCATCGATCTCGTGTGCCCGCTCGGCTTCGGTCAGCGGGCGTTGATCGTGTCGCCGCCCAAAGCGGGGAAGACGACGGTGCTGCAGGCCGTCGCCGAAGGCGTCGCGGTCAATCATCCGGGCGCGGAGCTGCTCATCCTGCTGGTGGACGAACGTCCCGAGGAGGTGAGCGAGATGGTGGATTGGGGGCGCGGTGAGGTGATCGCCTCGAGCTTCGATCTGCCGCACGAGCGTCACGTCGCCGTGGCGGACATGGTATTCGAGCACGCGCGGCGGCAGGTCGAGATCGGCCGCGACGTCGTCATCGTGCTCGATTCGCTCACCCGGCTGGCCCGCTCGCACAACACCGCCGGCCGCTCGAGCGGCCGGACGATGTCGGGAGGGCTCGACGCCAACGCCCTTGCGAAACCGAAGGCGCTGTTCGGCGCGGCGCGCGCCGTCCCCGACGGCGGCTCCCTCACGGTGATCGCCACCGCGCTGGTCGAGACCGAGAGCCGCATGGACGACATCATCTTCGAGGAGTTCAAGGGGACGGGCAACGCCGAGCTGCGCCTGGTGCGCGAGCTGGCGGACCGGCGCATCTATCCGGCGGTCGATATCGCCGCGACGGGGACGCGCCGCGAGGAGCTGCTCGCGCCGGCGGCGGTGGTGACGGCGCGCCAGGAGCTGCGCCGGCGACTCGTGGGACTGCCGACGTCTCAGGGAATGGAAACGCTCTTGGGATTATTGCGGCGGGCGAAGACGAACGCCGCATTGCTGGGAATCGAAGCCGCTTAACGCACCGGTCGCCGCAGGATGGTGCGCAGCTTCGCGGGTGCGACGCGGCGCGGATCGGAGAGATAGATCTCGTGGTGCCGGCCGGAGAGGCGCAGGTGGTGCGCGCGCGCGAATTCGGCCATCCGGCCAAGCGACTCCTGTTCGCTGGTATACGGACCCACGTGCAGCAGCTGGATTACCCGGCCCTCGCGCAACGCCTCGAGCCGTACCGTCCCACCGGACTTGCCGCGGCGCACGAGCTCGCGGCGGGCACGGACCAGGTCGGCGGCGCCGACGAACGTCGGCACCCGGATCAGGAGCTTCCAGCGCCACGTGCTGCGCGGTGAATCGATCAGCAGCTTACCGCGCCGGCCACCCCACCACAGCCCCTCCAGCTTCGCGACGACGTAGTCTTTCTTCGCGGCCTGCTTCGCCATCTTGATCGTGAAGGCAATGCCGTAGAGCGCTCCGACGGCGGCACCGAACCCCGGGCCGTTCGGATCGCCCCGCCCGCTCACGGTCAGGTAACGTGCCTGTCCCACGCGCACGAGCGTTGGAGCCTTCTGCGCAACGTACTCCGCTTTGAATCGCTGATACAGATCGAGTTTCATAGCTGATAGCTGACAGCTAGTTTCCCCCCTGCACGATCTTGCGGTAACTCTCTGGATTCCACTGCGGCTTTTGCGGCGCGTTCGCCACCGCCAGGCCGAGGTAGTACGCCAGCCTCACGAACCGCGACTCCTTTTCGACGTCGATCTTGTCGGGGGAGTCCCCCACCTGGTGGTAATCGACGTGCAGGCCGCTCGTGAAGAAGAGGATCGGAATCCCCTTCCGGGCAAAGTTGTAGTGGTCTGAGCGGAAGTAGAGGTTTTCCTGGGGCCAGCGGTCGCCCACCGGGGTCATGTGGAGCTCGGGGTGCGCCGCAGCGACGGCATCGAGCGTCGTTCCGAGATCGGAATGCTCGCGGCCGATGACCGCCATCGAGTCCTTCAACGTATCCGAACGGCCCACCATATCGCTGTTCAGGTCGGCGATGATGCTGTCGATCGGCACGGTCGGATGATCCGCGAAGTACGCGCTGCCCCACAACCCGCGCTCTTCGCCGCTCACCGTCATGAACAGCAGCGACCGCTTCGGGCGGTCGGCGGCCGACGAGAACGCCTGCGCCAGCTCGAGCACTGCAACCGAGCCGGAGCCGTCGTCATCGGCGCCGTTGCAGATCGAGTCCGCGCCTTTCGCCGTACAGCCTTCGCCGTCACCCGGCTGCCCGATGTGATCCATGTGTCCGGTGAACAGGACGTACTGATGCTTGAGCACCGGATCCGAGCC
>DATJJY010000065.1:0-80544 GCA_035491895.1 Gemmatimonadales bacterium | reverse complement strand
GCCGGCGAGCATCTTCAGCGTGGTCGTCTTGCCGGCGCCGTTGGGCCCGAGAAAGGCGACGATCTCGCCGGGCTCGATCTCGAAGCCGACCTCGCGCACCGCCTGGACCTCGCGGTAGCGGGGGCGGAAGAGCGCCCGGACAGCGCCGGCCAACCCCGGGTCGCGGACTTTGACGCGAAATGTCTTCGAGAGAGACTGCGCGGAGATTGCGGTCGGCATACGATACGGAATCTCGCCAGCGGGCGAGACGCGCGAAACTCCGACCGCCTGTCCACCGGCAGCTACGCCGAGAGGCTGGTCCTCAACTCCTGGGAGAGGCCGGTGACCCGCTCATAGATCTCGAGCTCGCGCCGCGCCACGAGGGGCCAGGCGAACTCGGACGCCCGATCGATACCGGCCCGGGCCATTGCCGTGCGCCGCTCCACGTCGGCGACGAGGCCGACGACGGCGTCCGCCCAGACCTCGGGGCGTTGATCGGTGAGGAACACCGCTTCGCGGCCATCGCGAACCACCGAGCGGAAGCCGACGTTGTCCGCCAGCACCATCGGCGTACCGCACGCCATCGATTCGAGCAGCGTCACCCCGAACGACGCGCGCGTCGTGGGGCACAGGTACAGATCCGCCGCTGCATACAGCAGCGGGCGCTCCTGGAACACCCGGCCGACGAACCGGACCCGCCCACCACCCCCGAGTCCCAATGCGCGGGCGCGCCGCTCGTAATAGCCGCGCCACGGACCGTCGCCCGCTACGGTGAGGACGGCGTTCGGGAAGCGCTGCAGGATCTGCGGCATCGCTTCGAGCAGTACGTTGAGGCCGTTGCGGGGCTCGAGCCGACCGAGAAACAGGAGGCGCGGGCCACGCCGCAGGGCATCGATGGGACGGCGGCCGTTGGGCTGGAAGAAGGTCGTGTTGACGCCGTTCGGGATGATCTCCCAATCGGCGTGGACGTAGCGCGACATCGCGTCGATGACGGGGGTGCTGACCGCGATCGTGGCGGCATGACGGTCGAGCAGCCGCTGGAAGATCGGCCGAAACACCCGCAGGCCGACCGAGCGCGGGAACCACGAATGGAACGTCGCGACGACCGGGATGCCGACACGCCACGCCGCGAGCGGCGCGACCACGCCGAAAGTCGGCGCCAGCCCGCCGTGGACGTGTACCACGTCATAGCGCTCGGCGCGGAACAGCTGCTCGAGCTGGTGTTGCAGCCGCCACCCGATTGTCACCCGGGCCACGCCGCCGTTGCTGTAGATGACGAGGCTCGTCCCGACGCGGCGTACGAACGGTGCGTCGGCGTTCGTCTCGCGCATCTTGGCGGTAATGACATGGACGTGATGCCCCCAGCTGATCAGCTGTAGGGCGAGGTTGTGGACATGCTCCGGCACGCCACCCAATTGCGGATAGTAGTCTTCAGCGACGAGTGCGATTCGCATCGATCACCTCCGACGCGCCGAGAGACCCGAGCAGGTGCTCGACCGTCTCGACGACCACGTCGGGCCTCTCCTCCTGCAGGAAGTGGCCGGCCCCCGGGACGCTGTCGAGTGTGAAGTCGGGCAGTGTCCGTTGCAACAAGACCAACTCTTCAGTGCCGACGTCACCGTCGTGCGGCGCACCGCCAACCAACAGCCGCACCGGACATCTGATCTCCCCGAGACGCGCGGCGAGCTTTTCGGGCTCGGGGGAGGCGGCCATCGCCAGGTACGCCTTTAAGGTGGCGTTCAGGTTGACCGCCGCCGGCGCCGTATACCCGGTCACCACCTCGTCGGTCACCCAGCTCTTGTCCCCGGACGAGTCGAGCAGGACATGGCGGATCTTCCAGCGGATCAGCTTCACCCCGCCCAGCAGCTTGATCCACGGCGCAAAGCGTAACGCCGCACGGAAAGACGGCGTCACCGCGCTCTCCGTCGGCCCCCCCTCGATCGACACCAGGGCCTCCACCAGACTGGGCCGGTGGACCGCGAGGCGCATGGCGATCGAGCCGCCGTTCGAATGCGCCACGACGATCGCCGACGTCACGCCCAGCGAATCGAGTACCGCCCCGATGCGCCGCGCCTGCGCGGTGAGCGAGTAGTCGCCGTGCTCGGGCCGGGAGGAGCCGCCGATCCCGAGCGGCTCGATGACGAGCGTTCGGTACCCTGCGGCGTTCAGCTGCGGCGTGACCTTGCGGAAGGTGAACGCCGAGCCGAAAAAACCGGGGATGAGCACCACGGGATGGCCCGCGCCCGCCGCGACGACGTGCAGCGACTCTTTCGGCGCGACGGGGACGGTCAGGCTTTGCGCGCTGTCGGTCGCCAGCGCGGTGAGCAGCAGCAGCACGAAGAGGCCTTTCTAGTCCGGCAGCGCCGCCGCGCGCGAAGCGACCGTATCGAGGTCTCCGCCCAGCGCGTCCATCTTGGTCTGAAACCGGAAGTCGAGGAGCAGCAACCCGACGACGTACGCGGCGAGGTTCACGCCGAAGATCACGAGGAACACCGTTCGATAGGGGACCCACACGCCGAAGTACAGCGCGAAGCGCTTGACGCCGGGATCGAGCTTCGAGCGATCGGTGATCGTCCAGTTGAGCAGGATCGCGATCATCGCGAGCGCCGCGAGCTTCCAGGTCACGAGCTGCGCGATCGCCAATCCGGCGAAGACCACCGCCTCCGATGCCCGGTCGAGCCGGTCGTCCAGGCGTTTCCCCGCGGGCGAGACCAGGTCGAACTCGCGCGCGATCCCGCCGTCGAGTCCGTCGAGCACCTGGCCGAAGGCGAGGAGTGCGAGCCCCGCCCCCAGCCGG
This sequence comes from Gemmatimonadales bacterium, assembly GCA_035491895.1. Classification (GTDB taxonomy): domain Bacteria; phylum Gemmatimonadota; class Gemmatimonadetes; order Gemmatimonadales; family GWC2-71-9; genus DASTHG01. The sequence goes on along the minus strand of DATJJY010000065.1, from coordinate 77,768 downwards.
CCCGTGGCGAGGACCAGCGCGGCCGCGGCACTCGCGGCGAACGCGGCCCATGTGATCTGATTCGGGGTGAGGCCGAGCCCGAGGTGCAGCAGCCGGAGCACCGGCCGCAGCACTCGATCTAGCGCCGTGCCCAGTACAGGTAGAGACTCAAACACGCGAAGACCGTGAAAGCGACGATTTCCTTCGACTTGTCCGAAAACTGCAGCAACCAGCCGCGGGTCACCCAGTTCGAGTACGGATAGAACGGCATCTTCTCGAAGCTGACGCTGTAGTCCATCGCGATGTGGACGGCCAGAAAGAGCACCGGGACGATGGTGCCGAGCAGCCAGGACAGCGGCGCTACCCAGAGCAACGCCACCGGCTCCTGGAGCGAGGAGCGCCAGTAGTAGCCGAGCCGGCGCTTCCATCCCACGGCCCGCAGATAGAAGGGCGCCTTGAAGGCGTGGTCGATGTCGACCCCGACGCCGAAGGCGTACGCCAGCGCCGCGTCCGAGCCGTGTAGCCCGAGCGCCTGAACGCCGAGCGCCGTGACGAGGACATGCGTCACCGTGGTCACGCTTCCTGCTCCCCGGCGCCGGTGGCCGTCGCCTCGGCAGCGGGCCGCGTGAACCAGACCAGCCCGAGGCCGAGGGCGATCCAGGCGAGGTCGCGCACACGGTCCACGAGACCGGCGTACACGCCGAGGCGGCCCGGGATTCCGAACAGGCGGAACAGCAGGAACAGGCCGCCTTCCTTCGACCCGACCTCGTAGGGGAAGAAGAACAGCAGGTTGGTGATGAGGCCGCCCAGAATCGTGATCACGAACGCCACGATGAACGACACGTGCTGGCCGAGGCTGACGAGGATCAGGTAGTACTCGAGGGCGAGCACCCAGCGGCTCAGATACTCGAGTCCCAGGGCCTGCCAGAAGCGGCGCGGCGTGCGGTGATAGAAATCCGACACCTGGCGGTCGATTTCGATCAGCGCCGGACGCCGATCCTCCAGCCGGTGCCCCAGCCGCCGGAGCAGTGGGATGCGCTGCAGCAGATTGAGGGTCCGCGTGAGCAGATCGCGGCGGTGCCCGGCGAGAATCAACAGGATCAGCGCGGCCGAAACGAGCATCGCGCCGGCGAACAGGGTGTCGAGTCCGGCGCTCGCCGGCAACAGCACGAGGGCGAGCGCCAGCGCGGTGACCCACCCGAACATGAAGCTCAACGTCCGCAGCACGTTGTGGATCAACACCGAGCCGGCCGCCCGGCGGATGCCGACGATGCGGCCCGCCGCGCCGACGCGGAACGGCTCGCCGCCGAAGTTCAACATCGGCGTCAGAAAGTTGAGCGCGAAGCTGCTGGTGAACAGGGCGTAGGCGCGCCAGAACGAGAGGCTGGGGCCGTTGCCGTTTCCATTGCCGAGAATCACGCGCCAGGCGGCGGTGTTGCAGACGTACACGAGCCCGTACGACGCGAAGATGACCGGGAACATCGGACCGGTGCGCCGCGCCTCCGACACCAGGTTGCTGAAGCCGACGCGGTGAATGAGGTACGCCAGCACCGCGGCGCCGATCGCGAAGCACAAGAGCAGCGTGCGGCGCTTCACCCGGTCTCCGGGAAGCGCTGCCGGCAGCCGGTGCGGGCGGCGGTGTAGGCGAGCTCGAGCACCGTCGCGACGTTGCGGATGTCGCCGATCGCCGCGGCGCGTTCTCCATCGTCCATCGCGCGGGCGAACGACGTGAACAGCTCCGCGAACCATTCGTGATAGGCGGCTTTGCTCGTGGCGGTGCTCACGTCGCGGCGCTCCATCGCGGCGCCGCGCTGCAGGCTCAGCGTGGGGCCGTTCCACTCGATCGCGCCGGAGTCGCCCACGAAGCGGACGCGATTCTCCCGTCCGGCGCCCGCCCAGGTGAGCAGCATGGTCGCGAAGCGGCCGGGGTACTCGAGCTGGATCGCCGCCGTATCCTCGACGTCATAGGCGGTGTGGCGCAGGTGCCCGGTCCAGGCACTGACCGCCTGCGGCGTGCCGGCGATGTCGAGCAGCTGGTAGATGAGGTGCGTGCCGTGGTCGAGCAACACGCCGCCGTGGCTCTGCGCGCCGCGCCCGCGCCAGGGAACGGACTCGCGCAGCGCGCCGGGATCGGCGGCCGGGCGATGGACCGTCCACTCGGCCAGGTGCCAGCGGCCGATCGCACCGCCCGAGAGCCACTCGGTCACCTGTCGCCAGACGGGATTGAAGCGGTATTGGTGACACGCCATCACGACGCGGTTCGCGCGGACCGCCGCCGCGGCGAGGGTGTCCGCTTCCCGGCGCGTGGTCGCGACCGGCTTCTCACACAGGACGTGGTAGCCGCGCGAGAGACCCCACAGGGCGAGCTCGAGATGGCTGGCCGTCGGCGTGCAGATGTCGATGAAGTCGATCGGCCCGAGGGCGTCGAGGCCGTCGCGCTCGACGCGCGGAAGATCCCCGCATGGGGCCACGGGGGCCAAATCCATCACGCCCACGATCTGGAGGCGGTCCCGTACGCCGGCGTGCGATTGGTACGCCGGGAGGTGGGCCCCCCGCGCGACGCCGCCCGCTCCGACTACGATCCCGCGGTAGACGCGCGGCTCAGCGGATACGCGCGTAGCCATCGGCCGGACCGCCGGCCTCACCCAGCAACGCGGCGGCCTGAGATTCCTGTGTGAGGATGATCCCCGCGAGCACGGCGTTCAACGCCGTCGCGGTGATCCAGGGAAACAGCGTGGGACGCGCGTCGATGGCCGCGACGGCGAGCAACACGAACCGGAAATTCTGGCCGAGCCACGCGCACCACCACAACAACGGGCGCAGCCGCTGCTCGTATCCTTCGGCGAACAGCCCGGAGACCTCGCCCTGCCGCAGCGCGCGTACCAGGCGCACCGTGCGGGGGAACAGGAAGGCCTGGCGGCGCACGTAATCGCGGTAGAGACGCGCGCCGAAACGGGCGATACCGTGCCCGTCCACCGGCACATCTTCGGGCAGATCGAGCTCGCCGCCCTCACCATCGGCCACTTCGAGGAAGGCGTTGCGGACGAAATCGATCGCCGCGCTCTGCAGCGAGTGGCTCCACCCGGCGAGGGCGAAGAGCAGCACTCCGTTCCAGCCCCAGCCGACGTGCAACAGGCGGACCAGCAGATGGCCGTAGAGACTCGTGAAGCGGACGCTGTCCCCGGCGCCGTCGAGCAGGCGGCCCAGGCGGCTCGACGAGCCGCGGATGCGCGCCAGCTGGCCGTCCGCGCTGTCGAAGATGTCGGAGACGATGAACAGCGCCACACCGATGAGGTTGACTGTCCGGCTGGAATAGAAGAAGAGATGACCCGCCAGCACACCGACGAGCATCCCCCACACCGTCACCTGATTGGGGGTGACCGCGGTGGGAGCGAGGGCTCTGGCGAGGCGCAGGCCGGCCGGGCGGAAGAACCGCAGGTCGACCCACTCCTCGACGGCCGCTCCTTTATGCGCCAATGCGTTGGGCGGTTTCACGCAGTACCTCGCGCATCGTGGCCAGGGCTTCCATGGCCTGCTCCTCGCCGATGACGAGCGGCGGGTTGATGCGCACTTCAGGGTTGTAGATCATGGCGATGACCCCGCGCTCCAGCAGGTCGTGGAAGATCCGGCGCGCGATGGTCTTGTCCAGCAGCGTCTGCGTGCCCGGCTTCACGAGATCGAATCCGAGCATCAGCCCGCGGCCGCGCACGTCGCTCACGATGGGAATCGTCTCTTCCCACCGCTTCATTTCGGCCAGCATCGTCTCGCCCAGCCGGCGGGCGTGCTCGACCAGCCCATCCTCGAGGATCGTTTCGACCGTGACCCGGGCCGCGGCGGCCGCGAGGGGATTGCCCCCGTAGCTCGACGAGCTGCCGCTCGGGTTGGCGAACGGCTTGGCGAACGCGATCGACTCCCGCATGATGATTCCTGTCATCGGGAAGCCGCCGCCGAAGCCCTTCCCGATCGTGATCACGTCGGGCACGATCGCTTCGTGCTCCACCGCGAACATCTTGCCGGTGCGGCCGAACCCCGTGATCATCTCGTCGCAGATCAGGAGTGCGCCCAGCTCGTCGGCGGTGCGCCGCAGCAGCTTCAGGTAGCCGGGCGGCGGCACGATGTTGCCGGCAGTTCCCTGGATCGGCTCCACGATGATGGCCGCGATGTCGTTGCTCGTTTCGACCGCGATCTTCTTCTTCAGGAACTCGACGCAGTGCCATTCGCACGACGGGAATGTCTTGTCGAAGGCGCAGCGCGCGCAGCTCGCGTATGGCGTGGAATACGCACCGGGGTGCAGCGGCCCGAGCCCGTGCTTGAACGAGCTGCCGAGCAGCGGCAACACGCCGCGCGTCTTGCCGTGGAATCCGCCCCAGAACCCGATCACCTCGCGCCGGCCCGTCTGCGACTGCGCGAGCCGCAGCGCCGCCTCCACCGCCTCGGCGCCGCTCGAGTAGAACTGCGTACGGTCGAGATCGCCCGGCGCGAGATGCGCAAGCAGCTTCACGAGCGCCGCGCGGTTCTCGGTCGTGAAGCTGCCGACGTGGACGCGCTCGAGCTGCCGCTGCATCGCCGCGACGTAGCGCGGGTGCGCGTAGCCCAGGCTCGCGACGGCGACTCCGGCGAGGAGATCGATGTAGCGGTTGCCGTCGACGTCCCAGAGGATCGCTCCTTCGCCGCGGTCGATGCAGAGGTGGCTGAAGAGCGCGACGCTCTGCGTGCCGGGGGCGAGGTGCTTCGCCTCGGCGTCGAACAGGCTCTGGGAACGCGGGCCCGGCACCTGCAACAGACGGTCGATCGCGGTCATGACCTCGCTCGCATGCGATCCACCACGTACCCGGCGATCGCGTCGGCCGCGGCATCGCGAAACGGCGCGAAGCTGGGCCAGTCGTTGATGTCGATCAGCACGGGCCGATCGGGCTCGGGAAAAGCGACGTCCCCACCGAACACTTCGAGACCGAGCAATGCCGCGGCTTCGAACGCCAGGGCGCGCAGACGGTCGCCGTCGAGATCGGCGGGCGCGGCCGATCCGCCATTGCCGCCGTCAGCCCGGTAATAGCGGAAGAACCGTCCATCCGCCACTCCGTAGAACTTCACGACGGGGCCCTCGACGTGCTCCTGCACCGCCACCCACGGAATGCCGCGCGCCGTGAAGGCGGTGATCGCGGCCGCGAGCCCGGTGCGGGTCGTCGCCACAACGTCTTCCGGCCGTTCGGCATGCACGTCGCCGCGCTTGACCCACAGCCGCCGCCCGTCGGTGCCGAGCGACGCGAGATGCACGTCGGTGGCGACGGTCGCCGAGCTCGGCACGACGACGGTGCGGGGGAACGCGATCCGGCTGCTGGCCAGCTGCCGCACCAGGCGGTGGCGGTGGCAGTTGAGCACGCTGGAGGGCCGGTTCAGCACCACGGCCCCGTCCAGCTCGAGCGGCATGAGCCGCTCCGACGCGAGCGGGCCCTGGCACATATTGAGGTAGAGGGGTACCGCCGGGAGCAGGCCCCGCTCGATCTCCGCCTCACTCACCGCCGTGACTCGCCAGCCGCGCGACGTCAGATGCCCGACCGTCCCGTCGAGGATCGCCGTGTCGTTCGAGCGATGCTGCATCGGGGAATAGCTGGGACTGCGATAGATGGCCACGAAGTCGGTCATCGAGGTCGCGCTCACGCTCCCCACCGGATCAGATCTCGGGCGCGGCCAGCCACGCGTTCGCGAGGCTCAGATCCGTCGCCCGGTCGAGGTCGATGATACGCGGCACCTCGATCGCGGCAACACGCACCTGCCGGCGCACGAGCCAATCGAGGAAACCGCGCATCCGTGACACGCCCAACCGCAACGCCTCGTCGGCGAGGGGCCGGACAGCCGGTCCGAGCGCGTACACTCCCCCGGTTACACAAGGAGCAGCGCCGGGGGCCTGTTCGAACGCCACCACGTCCCCGGTGGCCGCCCGCGTCACGTACAAGCCAGACTTGTCGTTGACGAAAGTGGTCACAGCCAGTACGACGAAAGCTCCCTCCGACAACCTTGCCGCAGCCTGACCAGCGACCGCGTGCCAGTCTTCGCGCCGCATGACTGTGTCGACCATGCTACACAACACTGGACCCGGCGGGACGGCGTGCAGTCCCGCGGTGAAGGTGTGGAGCGACGTCGGCGTGCGGCACGGGACGACGCGGAACGGCACCGCGAAGCGCCATGACTCGAGCGCTGCGACGAGGCCGGGTGCATCGTCTCGAGCAGCACACGTCAACGTTTCGCACCCCACGGCGGCGAGGGCTTCGAGAACCAACTGCGCCTGCGGCCGGCCGCCGATCGGCACGAGCGCCTTGGTGTCGGCGACACCGTCGGCGCGCATGCGGGATCCCTCACCCCCCGCGAGCACGAGGCCCTGGAACTTCACTGGAGCACCTGCAGGAGCTCGGGGAGGGAGCCGACCCGCGCGTGCGGCGGGGCGTCGGCGGCGGCGCGGCGCTCGGGCGGCGCCATCCAGCACGCGCGCAACCCGAGGCTCACCGCGGGCCGGATGTCCGCCTCGAAATTGTCGCCGACCATCCACGCTTCCTCTGGTGACGCCCGCAGCGCATCGAGGGTGAGGTGGAATATCCGCGGATCGGGTTTCTCGATGCCCAGGATCGTCGAATCGCTCGCCACGGCGAAGAGCGGGCTCAATCCGAGCTCGTCGAGACAGGGCGCCAGGTTCCCCGTGAAGTTCGAGATGATCCCGAGCCGATAATTCTGCTTGAGGCGCTCGAGAACAGGGCGATTGCGCGCGACGATGTGCAGCGCCGGCTGGTGGACGGCTGCGACGATCGCCTGTGACTTCGGGCCGAGCTCCGCACCGTCGGGCAGCAGGGGCAGCAGGCAGCGGACCTGCGCCTCGATGGCGACCCGAAATCCCAGGCGGCGGATGTCGGGGAGCCCGGCGAGGGCGTGGTCCGAGGCCTGGTAGACCGGCTCGAACGCAGAGAAATCGAGCTGCCCGCCGGCGTTCACGTATGCTTCGTGGAAGCGACGGGCCCAGGGTATGCCGTCGGCGTCGAGCGTACCGCCGAAATCGAACAACAGCACTCGGGCAGTGGGTCCGCTCGGCCCGCTCACGGCGCGATCACCTCGGCTTAGTCGGAGGGGGTTGCATCGGGTTGCCGAAGGGACCCCGCTCGCTCGCGATCAGTCACCGGGATGATGTACACTCCATGGAGGCCGGGGGCCAATACGACACGGAACTTCGCGGCCGGGCGCGTGGTTAGACCGTCATCAGCGACCTGAGAGTGTGAGGGCGTTCATGCAGCAGCGTCGTTTGGGATCGCAGGGGTTGATCGTCTCGGCGTTGGGCCTCGGCTGCATGGGGATGTCGGAGTTCTACGCCGGCCGGGACGATGCCGAATCGCTCGCAACGATCGACCGGGCGCTGGAGCTCGGCATCACGTTGCTGGACACCGCCGACGCCTACGGCCCGCACACCAACGAGCGCCTCGTCGGGCAGGCGATCAAGGGACGGCGCGACCGCGTCGTGCTCGCGACAAAGTTCGGGAACGTGCGCGGCTCCGACGGCAGCTGGGCGGGGATCAATGGACGCCCCGAATACGTGCGGGCTGCGTGCGATGCTTCGCTGGCCCGTCTCGGAGTGGATCGGATCGATCTCTATTACCAGCACCGCGTCGACACGACGGTTCCGATCGAGGACACGGTTGGCGCGATGGCGGACCTGGTCCACGCGGGGAAGGTGCGCTACCTGGGGCTGTCGGAGGCCGCGCCCCAGACGATCCGCAAGGCCCATGCGACGCACCCGATTTCCGCGCTGCAGACCGAGTACTCGCTCTGGACGCGCGACCCGGAGGACGAGGTGCTCGCGACCTGCCGCGCGCTGAGCATCGGGTTCGTGGCGTACAGCCCGCTGGGTCGCGGATTCCTGAGCGGCAGATTCCGCAAGCCCGAGGACCTGGCGGCGGACGATTACCGCCGCAACAACCCGCGCTTTCAGGGCGAGAACTTTTCCCGCAATCTCGCGCTCGCCGACGCGGTGCAGGCGATGGCGCGCGACAAGAAATGCACGGCGTCGCAGCTCGCGCTCGCCTGGGTGCTGGCGCAGGGCGAGGACATCGTTCCCATCCCCGGCACGAAACGCCGCCGTTACGTCGAGGAGAACGCGCGGGCCGCGGAGATCCGTCTCACCCCCGAAGACCTGCGCCGCATCGATCGCGCGATCCCACGCGACTCCGCGTCCGGCCTGCGCTACCCCGAAGCGGGAATGCGGCGGGTGAATCTGTGAGATTGGCGCAGTGAAGGCCGTTCGGGTCCACGCGACCGGCGGTCCCGAGGTCCTGCGGTTCGAAGAGATCCCCACACCGTCGCCGGGGCCCGGCGAGGTCCTGATCCGGGTGGAAGCAGCCGGCGTAAACTTCATCGACCTCTATCAGCGTTCGGGCGCCTACACGGTGGCCACGCCGTTCGTGCCCGGACAGGAGGCGGCGGGACGTATCGCCGCGCTCGGCGCCGGGGTGACCGGCCTGAAAGCGGGCGATCGCGTGGCGTGCTATTACGGTGGGCTGCGCGGGTATGCGGAGTGCGCGATCGCGCCCGCGGACAAGGTCGTGCCGCTCCCCGGCGACGTCACGACCGCGCAGGGAGCTGCCGTCCTGCTGCAGGGGATGACGGCGCACTACCTCGCCTGCAGCACCTACCCGCTCCGTGCCGGAGACACGTGCCTCGTCCACGCGGCGGCAGGCGGTGTCGGCCTGCTGTTGTGCCAGCTCGCGAAGCAGCGCGGCGCGCGTGTGATCGGTACCGTGTCGACGGCGGCGAAGGAAGTCCTCGCGCGCGCGGCGGGAGCAGACGAGGTGATCCGCTATACCGAGACCGACTTCGCGATCGAGGTCAAACGCCTCACGGGCGGGACGGGCGTGCAGGTCGTCTACGACTCGGTCGGGAAGACCACGTTCACGGCGGGACTCGGCTGCATCGCGCCACGCGGGATGATGGTGTTGTTCGGTCAATCGAGTGGGGCGGTCGAGCCGCTCGACCCGCAGCAGCTGAATCATCGCGGCTCGCTGTTCCTGACGCGGCCCACGCTGGCCCATTACGTGGCGACCCGGGCGGAGCTGGAGCAGCGCAGCGGTGAGCTGTTCCGCTGGATGCAGGAGGGAAGATTGACCGTGAGGATCGACCGCGAATTCCCGCTGGCGAGCGCGGGAGAGGCCCACATCGCGCTCGCCGGGCGCGGCACGACCGGGAAGGTGCTGCTGGTGCCGTAGCAGTCGGGTACCGAGGCAGGTCAGGGTGTTGCGACGACGATGTAGCTCCCGGAGCGGTCGGGGTCGGGGACGAGCTTCCAGCCTGCACTGAGATCGAGAGTCCATCCACGCCCCGTCACATGCCGGCCCAACGGGAGCCCACCAGCGGGCGCCTCGACGGTGAGTACCGCCATGTCGTTGCGGACCAGCACGCCGCCCGAATCCACCGACAGGGAGCCCCACGGTCCGGTGAAGGAGCCCGTCGGGTAGATCGTGTGGCTCAGGTCGTACCCGATCAGCGTATTGGGATCGAAGCCCCACGCCAGGGAATCGCGCGACTGACGGAACGTGATGGTCGGGCCGTCCACCAAGCGCGCCTGATACGAGCGCATCTCGGGCGCGCGGGCCAGCTCACGGGCGCCTTCCTCGGAATCCACCTGCGTCCATCCATACTCGCGGGCGCGATCGCGCGCCGCCGATCCCAGTCTCGCCGGCGGCTGAAACCGAACCGCCTGGGCAAGCAGGCCCGCCGGATCGCGGTGGGTGCGGACCTCCGTTCGCCAGGCCGGATCGAAGTGGTCGAGCAGCACGCCGAGGGCGGGCCCGGTCCCGTAGGCGAACCCACGCACGTAGGTACCCAGATGCTCGCGCTGCATCACGGCACGGGCCACGCGGGAGGGCGTGAGGCCGGTCAGCTGCATGGCGAGGCGCTCGCCGTTGTATTCGGGGAGTCCTTCCTGCATCTCCAAGCTGGTCTCGAGAGAGTCGGAGCCGGGGAAGAGCAGGCGGCGGTAGGCGCGGAAGAGCAGGGCGTCTTCGGTACGACGGCGGATCGCGTCGGGGGCGCTGTCGAGGGCGACCAGGGCGCGGGCGAGCGCGCGGTACTCGAGGCGCAGCCAGGTGCGGCCGGCGCGGGTATCGAGCTGGTTGTTGAGGGCGTCCCGGGCGTGGAGGCCGAGGGCGCCTTGCTCGCGGTGAAAGACTTCATGCAACAGCAAGGCGATGCGATCGAACCGGTCGTCGGGCAAAGGCAGTACGACCATGGTCCATTCCCGGTCCTGCCACGTGAAGGACGTGTTCGCGACCCCCTGATCGGACGGCAGGGCGGTGACATAGGCGTCGTTCATCTGTAGGTAGGGCCAGCCCCGGACGGTGTCGTTCGCCACCACGAGATGCGAGCGGCGGGCCACCAGGGCGATCGGGCCGCAGATGTTGCGCCCCCACAGGGCGCCGTGATCCGCCTCGCAGGCCGCGCGGGCCTCGCGCAGGCCGCCCAGCGCGCGGCCGGTGTCGAGCGCCTGGGCGGATAGCCGGGGCGCCAGGGCGCCGAGGGCAAGACCGGCCAGGATTCCCCATTCGCCACGCATGCTCACGCTCCTCGATCGTTGTTCTACAATGTATGAGATATAACGACGACAAACCGTCGCACGCGCCCGACCCGCCTAGTGTGTGGGATTCCCCCGGGGAACGCGGCCGCGCCAGTAAAAGCGGCCGTCGGGACGCAGCCGGATATTCAAGTCGGCGCTTCCCGCCCCGCCGCGGATCACGAGCCGGCCGTCGTCCTGCACCAGTCGCTCGGCGGCGACCGGGGCGCCGTCGAGGGTCGCCCGCACGACGCGCAACCCGTCGAACTCGAGCGCGAACGACCCCGCCGCGTCACGCGCCGTGACGATGTGGTGCCTGGGATCTCGGGGAAGGAAGGCGAGCCCAAGCAGCAGGAGCGCCGCCGCCGTTCCGGCCCAGCGCCGGACGCGCCGCGCATGGATGCACACGCTGACAACGTCGCCCCAGAACGCCCCGACCGATTCCCTGGCGCGGAGCTCGCACAGGTCACCCAGGATCTCCTCGCGGCGGTCCCGGTCCACCATCCAGGCAACGAGTGAGAGGGGGTTTGGCATTACGTGCGCGCCGGGGCGGGGGCGCCGAGCTGGCTGCGAATGCGCTGCATGGCGCGGAGCGCGGCCGACCCGGCGGCGCTCACGCGGAACACGCGCTTGCGTCGCCCCCCGCGCTCGGCAGTCGCGGGGCCAACGGTCGAGCGCACCAGACCTTTACGCTCCAGGCGGTCGAGCGTGGCGTACACGGCGCCCAGCGAGATTGCCTCGCCCGTCTCGGCCTCGAGCTCGGCGCGGATGGTCATCCCGTACCCTGATCCGTCGAGTCCCAGCACGGCGAGCAACACGAGCTCTTCGAACGCGCCGATCCGTGACATGGTTCTATTATGTAGGGAAAATCGAGGAACCGGAAGTCTTGAGGGACAGCGCCAGGATATCGGTGGACGGGGCGAAGCCGTAGCGCGCGTACAGCGTCCGGCTTCGCTCCGAGGGCCAGAGGAACACGGTGTCGACGCGCCGTTCGCGACACCAGGCGAGAGCCGCTTCGACGAGCAGGCTCCCCGGTCCGCCCCGAGCCTCGGGGCGCACGTACAGGTTGGTGAGGTAGGCGTGCCGCTCCGGCTCGTTGCCGCCGGGGTTCGGAACCTTGTCCACCACCTCGAGCCAGACGTGTCCGACGGTCGCGCCATCCTGCTCGGCCAGGAGGCAGCGCCAGGCGGAGCCGGGCGCGAGCCGCTCACGCATCCACGTCGTGCAGCGCTCGACGAACTCTTCGCGCGACTCGGCGGCGGGACGCTCGGCGGCACGGAACTCGTAGCGCAGCCGGGCGAGCTCGGCGGCGTCGTCCGTCGTCGCCGCTCTCACGGTCAACATGCCCGCACGATATCGGTGGCCGACCGGAGGGCAAGGCCCTATTCTTCGCCGTGGGAGGGCGCATGATCTGGACGATGTGGCTGAGTGTGCTGTCGCTGTCGCCCGCGTTGCCTGACAGCATTACGGGGACGATCGTCGACACCGCGCGGCACGGAATCCCGGGTGTCACGGTGTCGCTCGCGGAGCTGCATCGCAGCACCGCGACCGACTCGATGGGCGGCTTCCGTTTCGCGGAGGTCGGGGCGGGGCACTATACCGTGGTCGCGTCGAGAATCGGCTACACGCCGGGCGTGCGACCGGTACAGGTTCCGGGTGCCGCGCCGCTCGAGATCACGCTGGCGCCGACCGCGTTCGACCTCGCGGCCGTGACCGTCACCGCCACGCGCGCGCCGGTCGACCCGCTCTCCTCACCGTTACCGGCGGCGATGCTGCAGTCGGCGTCGCTGGCCCGGGAGTATCGCGTCTCGCTCGCCCATGCCCTGGAGTCGCTGGCCGGTGTGCGCGCGCTCACCACCGGGGGAGAGATCGGCAAGCCGGTGATCCGCGGACTTTCGGGCGCACGCGTGCTCGTCTTGGGCGATGGGAACCGGCTCGAGGACTATTCCTGGAGCGACGAGGACGGGCCGTCGATCGAGACGCGACTCGTCGACCGGGTGGAGGTGATTCGCGGTCCCGCGAGCGTGCTCTACGGGTCGGACGCCTTGGGGGGCGTCGTGAACGTCATTCCCGTGGACGTCCCGGACGCCCGATCGCCGCGCGCCGCTCCCGCAGGGCAGGTGGAAGTCTATGGTGCCAGCAACAACCACGAGTTCGGCAGCGCCCTGCACGCTCAGGGGACGGCCGGCAGCCTGGGCTGGCTGGCGGGATTGGTCGGCCGGCATTCGGAAGCGCTGCATACGCCCGCCGGTGAGCTCGACAACACGGGGTTCACGGCGTTCTCGGGCGAGGGGGCGGTCGGGACCCGCGGCTCCTGGGGTAAAGCCACGCTGCGGTTCACGCACTATGGCGGCGAGTTTCACCTGCTCGAAGCCGACACCGCCCAGAACCCGGCGCCGCCGCCCCCGGGAGGGGGGGAACAGGGCCCGGTTCGCAAGCTGAGCGACGATCGGATCCAATTCGGCGGCACGTTCCCCGCCGCAGGGTTGTTGCTCGAGGCGAAGGGACAATGGCAGCGGCATTGGCTCGCGGAGGTGGTCGAAGGAGACAGCGCGGCAGGGGAGGCGGGCTTCGATCTTCTGCTCAACACGACGAGCCTCGACCTCCTCGCCCACCACGGCGCGGGAGGGCGCATCGCGGGCACGCTCGGCGCATCGGCGTACTACCAGACGAACGCGACGCGCGGTCAGGAGCCGCTCGTTCCGAACGCCAGCGCGTCGGGTGCCGCGGCGTACCTGTACGAGCAGGTGAGCCTTTCGCAGCGCTGGCGGCTCCTCACCGGCGCCCGCGTGGATCTGCGTCGACTCAGCGCCGACTCGAACACCGAACTGGCGTTGCCCGACGAGCGACGCGACTACACCGCGTGGTCGGGCGACGTCGGTCTCGTCTACCGTCCGGCGGAGCGTCTCGCTTTCTCCGTGAACGCCGGCCGAGCGTGGCGGGCGCCGACGTTGTTCGAGCTGTTCACCAACGGCCCGCATCCGGGGGAGGCGCGCTTCGAGGTCGGCGATGCGACACTCCGGCCCGAGGCGGGACTCAACCTCGACGCGAGCGTCCGGTGGCAGTCCGCTCGCGCCCGCGCCGAAGTCTCGGCGTTCCGCAATCGCATCAGCCACTACATCTACATCGCCCCCACCGGCACGACGCAGGACTCGCTCCCGGTCTACCGCTACCAGCAGGCGGACGCAGTGCTCGACGGCGGTGAAGCGTCGCTCGAGCTCGCCGCGACGTCGGCCCTGGTGCTCTCGGCGCGCGTCGATTTCGTCCGCAGCGAGCGGCAGTCGGATCACCAGCCGCTGCCGCAGACTCCGCCGCTGCGCGGCAAGCTCGGCGCCGTGTGGCGCGGGACGAGTACCACCGGCGGCCTGGATGTGGGCCTGGTGTCGCGGCAGACGCGCCTGTCCCCCTTCGACATCGGCACCGCGGGCTACGCGTTGCTCGATCTGTTCGGGAGCACGGACCACCACTTCGGCTCGCGCCCGATACGCATCGAGCTGCAGGTGCGGAACGCGCTGGACACGCGGTATCGCGATTTTCTCAGCCGCTACAAGGCGTTCGCGCTCAATCCGGGCCGCAACATCGTGGTCCGAGTATCGACCGAGTTGTGACACTGTCGCAGGCGGGGTGGCAGTCGTTCGTCGTCGTGTTGCTGCTCACCGCGGGACGGACGGCCGCGGGGCAGGTCGTGTCTCGGGCCGATCTCGCCAGGCTGCGGGCGCAGGCGGTGCGCCTGCCGGTGATCGTACAGACCGGGAGGCAGCACGCCGATACGCTCCGCCCCGAGGTCGATTCGTTACGGCTCCGCCCCGGCCAGATGCTCGTCGCCCAGCTGCAGGACACCTCGCACCGCTATCTGCCGTTTCTCTTTCTCGTCGCCGATCCGCGCGCGTCGCAGCCCCTCGCGTTGCGGCCGTACGTGGAAGCCGCGGCGCTGGAATTCACCGGGGCTCTGTTCCGCGGCTCCGTCGCGCTCGGACTGGTCGACACGCTGCAGCCCGACCGCGCGGTGACGCTCCCCGCGCCGATCTGGTTTCACCTCTCGGCCGAAGCCGGGGACGTGAGTCCCCCTGACGTGCCGGTTCGGCATACCAGCCTCCCACCGTCAGCGGCGATCGTCACAGCGGCTGCCCCCGGCGATTCGCTCCGCCTCCTGGTGCAGCCGGCGCTCACCCTCACGCCGATCATCACCTGGCTCGCGGTGCACCGCACCCTGTTGGCGGTCGAGCCGGCGACGGCGCGCATCCCGGGATTCGGGTTGGGTCACACCGAGATGCACATTTCGCTGCTGGCCCATGCGGGGGAGGCGCGGCGCGATGTCGTGTTGAGCGCGCGGCACGGGGCTCCCGATCCCAGCGTCGTGTCCCTGGCGGGCGGGGAGACGGGCCGCTCCGTCATCCACTCCAGTGGCGTCGGCCGCGACACGGTGACCGCCACGAGCGGGCCGCTGCGCTCCGCGCCGGTCGAGCTGGTCTACGGATGGCCGCTGCTCTTTCTGGCCGCCGCGCTGCTCGGCGGCATCGTCGGGAGCGTCATGGAATGCGAGGCGATCCGTCGCCGCGGAACCCCCGCGTCACGGCGGGCATTCGTCGTGAGCGGCCTCGCCGCAGGGCTGTTCGCCGCCGTCGCGTTAGCCATCGGGCTCAATGTCACCGGGGTCGACCTCCCCGAAACGTCCGGGGAGGCCGTGGTGTTCGTGGTGGCCGCGCTCGGAACGGTGCTCGGGTTGCGGGGCCTCAGGCGCGCGCTCCCCGGCTTCGGGAAGCTGCTCGAGCGGGGAGCGGCGCCCGACGCCTAGCGTTTCCGCTTTTTCTTCGCGGCTTTTGTCTTTGCGGTTTTCTTCCTGACGGTCTTCTTCTTGACGCTCTTTTTCTTGGCGCTTCTCTTCTCGATCCTTTGGGGTCTTCGCGGCGCAGCGACGGAGTGCACCGCGAAGCCGGCCCCCTGGGGATCGACGCAGATGGCGATGCGGCCGCCGCCCGGCACCTCCATCGGACCGTTCAGCACTTTGCCGCCCAGCCGCGCGACTGTTTCGGCGGCGCGATCGGCGTTTGCCACTCGCACATACGTCAGCCACGCCGCTGTTCCGGGCATGTCCGCCGGTCGTTTGTAGAACGCGCCGACGTCGATCTTGCCGCCACCGCGACGATAGATCTGATACGTGCCGGCCGGTCCCATGTCCATCGCCGTGGATTTCTCCCAACCGAAGAGCGCCTGATAGAACGACCAGGCGGCGTTCGGATCGGGTGCCGCCAGCTCGTGCCACGAGAAATCGCCGATCTCCGCCTCATCGGATCCGGGCCGTGGAGTCTCCGGCGTATAGAGCGAGAACACGATGCCCTGGGGATCGGCGAGGATCGCGTACCGTCCCACTCCGGGCACGCTGTTCGCCGCCGCCCGCACGCGGGCGCCGAGCCCCTCGGCCTGACGGACCGTGGCGTCGGTGTCCGCGACGGCCACGTACATCAACCAGTGTGGCGCGAGCCCGCGGCGCCGGTCCTCCTCGGACTGGCGCATGACGCCACCGTACTGCTTCCCGCCATGCGACCACAGGCGGTACTCCGGCATGCCGGGGAACGGCTCGGTGGTCCAGCCCACCACCTGGCCGTAGAACCGGATCGCGGCGTCGGGGTCGGGGGTCATCAGCTCGTGCCACACGAACCGCCCGCGTGCGACTGCGTTAGCCATATCAACTCCTCCCCAAAATGATCTGAAGGGTTCTACTGACCGCCCTTTCGATTCGACAAGCGTTCCAGCGCCTGGACCACTGCCTCGCGGGCGTCGGCGTGGGTGAGCCGGTCCCGGGCCCCAGAGAGCCGGGAAGTGGCCAAGGTGTCGGGAAGTGCGTTCTCCATGGCGATCAGGGCCCAGCGCCGCACCGACGGCCGGGTGTCGTCGAGATGCGCGGTGAGAAGGTCGAGTGCCCGGCTGCTGCCGCGAGCCCCCAACACCGCCAGCACGAACGACGGGTCGATCGCTGCACCAACCGCGCTGTCGACCTGGCCGACGAAGCTCGTGTCGTTCGCCTGGATGATCGCCTCGTAGGCGCCGTTCGTGATCGCATCGCGATAGGATGGGGTGGTGAGTCCTTTGGTGATGAGCTCGCGGCGCGAGGAGGAGTCCAGATGCGCGAGCGTGACGAGCGAGCGGGCGCGCACTTCGTAGCTCGCGTCGTTGCCCCAGGCGCGCCGCACCAGCGCCACCGCCCGGGGGTCGGCGCTCTTGGCGAGGGCCGTGGCGGCACCGGCGCGGACCTGCGCCGAGGTGTCCGCCAGGGCGCGCTCCAGGGCCGGCAATGCCAGCCCGGGCGGCGCATCGGCCAACGCGAGGACGGCAGCCCGTCGCGTCAGGAAGTAATCGGCGGACGTGGCGGCGCGCACGAGCGCGGCGACCGCCACCGTGTCGCTCGTCCGTTCGGCCAGACGATCGATCACCCACTGGCGATTCCAGAGGTCGGGGTCGTGCAGCAGCTGCGTCGCCAGCCAGGCAGTCGGTTGATCGAACGACAGCTTCTTCAGTATCGCGTTGCCGTCGTCGAACACGACCATCGTCGGTGGGCCCGGGAGCGCCGTGAAGACGACCTTCTGCTCCCGCTGATCGACGGAGGTGCGCTGCACGACGTCCCCGCTCGCCGTCCCGATGCGAATCGTGACCGGCATGCGGAACGTCTGCGGTGTGGTGAAGCGGGGGGGGACGGTGTCCCCCGGGGTGGGGGCGCTGTCCGTCTGCGTCTGGGAGATGGTGAGGGTCAACGAGCGGGCGCTCGTGTCGTACTGCGCCCTCACCCGGAAGTCCGGCATCCCCGCCTGGTACACCCACTCGTCCCAGAACCAGTCGAGATTCTCACCGGTGGCCGCGAGCACCGCCTGGCGCAAGTCGTCCGACGTGGCATTGCCGTGGGCGTGATCGGTGAGATAGCGGCGGATCGCCGCCCAGAACCGCTGGGGCCCGAGGTAGCGCTCGAGCATCCGCAGGACCAACGCCCCCTTGGGGTAGATGTTGTTGGACCCCTTCGCCGCGAGCGGCATGCGGCGTTGCTGGTCGATCTGCATGTATTGCTGATACTCGTCGAGGTAATAGTCGTCCTCGGCGTGGCGCCCGAGCCGGATGCTCCAGTACTGCCCCGGCATGAACTCGGCGAATCCCTCGTTGAGCCACATGTTCGCCCAGTTTTCCGTCGTGACGTAGTCGCCGAACCACTGGTGAGCCAGCTCGTGCGGAATGAGGATCCACGCGTACCAGGGGCGATCCGCGTAGGCGCGGGCGTCCGGCAGCCAATCGACCAGCGTTGTGGCGCTGACGTTCTCCATCCCGCCGAAGAAATCGGCGACCGTCGTCTGGGCGTACTTCGCCCACGGATACGGAACGCCGGTGAGCCGCGAGTACACGTCGATCATGTTGGGCGTATCGCGGAACAGCGGGCGCGCCAGGGCGCTGTCTTCGCGGTACACGTAGTAGTCGACGGGCGTCTCCTGCCAGGCGTCGTGGATCTTGACGAGCGGCGCGACGATCAGCGAAACGAGATACGTGGCGCTCGGCTTGTCCTGGCGCCACGACATGGTGCGCGTGCCGTCGGCGTTCCGACGGTCGCCGGTGAGGCGGCCATTCGAAACCGCGGTGAACCCCGCGGGCACCGTCGCCGCGACCGACCAGGTCAGTTTGTCGTTCGGGAAGTCGTAGGTCGGGAACCAATAGTGGTTGTCGTGGTCCTCGCCCTGGCTCCAGATCTGGCGGGGCCGGTGGGGCCGCCCTTCCGGCTGGATGAATGTGAGACCGTGCCCGCTCTCGATGCGGGCGTGGTAGGTGATGGTGAACCGGGTCGTGTCGTGGAACGGAAGCGGCACGGCTGGGAACACCACGAGCGAGTCGCCGTGACGCGCAAACCGGAGCGTGCGCCCGACGCGATCGCTGATCCCCACAATCTGCAGTTTCGCGCCCGCGTCCAGGATGATCGAGTCGAGTCCCGGCCGCAGGGCGACCAGCGTCGTCACCACCTCCCCGTCGAACGACGTCGAGTCCCAGTCGAACGCCCGCACGGCGATGTCCTGGTTCACGAGATCGTAGTCGTGCGAGCGGCTGTAGTGGTCGTTTGCCATCAGCTCGGCGTTGCTCTGCGCGGCGAGTGAGCCGGCGAGCGCGACGACGGGGAGCAGCGTCGGCAAGGGGAAGCGCATCGAGCCCTCGGGGTGAACCTACGGCTGACTGTTCGGATCCGATGACTGCATCGGCGTTGGCTTGTCGTCGGCGTGCTCCTGCCGGCGCTGCTCGTCCTTCCACTTCTTGTAGGACTTCACCTGCGCGGAGCTGAGGAACATCTTGAGCCGGTTGTCGAAGCGGCTGTCGGCTTTGTCGAGCGAGTCGCCCAGCGTCTGGAGCAGCGGGACGTACCCGCGCGCGACGATCCGGTCGCCGGTTTGCCGCGCTCCGTCGATCACGCTCCGCGCCGCTTTGGCGCTGTCTCGGATGGCGGAGGTCGCATCCATGAAGGAGTCGTACAGGAAGCGGTACTTCTCCGCTTGCACCGTGTCCAGCTCGAACCGGTCCACGAAGAAGTCCGGGATCGGCGGGCCCTCGAGCTGATTCGCGGTGGGGAGCTTCCGGGTGGGATCGACGCCGCGCCGATACCCTTCCCGTCCCATCCCTCCCGCTCCTGGTCCTCCCATCCCCCCGCCGTAGCCCGGGACCTGCGCCGACACTCCGGCAGCGATCAGGAATGCAGCCGTCGCGCAGACGGACCAAACCCGATGGATGCTCATCGCAGCGTTCTCCTTCTACTTAGAGGGCCCCTCGAAACGGCCCATCCCGGCGTGGTGCAGGTCACATCAGGTGGTCCTGGTCACGCCCATCGTTTCCTCAATATGTACCGCGTTCCCGCGTCCTTTGCAGCGCTTGCCCTCCTCCTGGGAGGTTGCGTCGCCGCACCCACCGACTCGAGCGGTGGGGGCGGTTCGGGTCCGGGCCTGGGACCGAACGCGAGTCTCGAAGGCCGGCGTCCGTTTCCCGCTGACAACCCCTGGAACTCGCCCGTCGATCAGGATCCGGTGGACCCGAGCTCTGATGCCCTCATCGCGAGCATCGGCCTCACCAAGGGTCTCCATCCCGATTTCGGCGCCGACTACAACGGCGGGCCATTCGGGATTCCGTACATCGTGGTCGGAGGGTCGACGGCGCTCGTGAGCGTCACGTTCGACTACGCCGACGAGAGCGATTCCGGTCCCTACCCGATTCCCGGCGACGCCCCGGTCGAGGGCGGAGCCTCCGCCGGCGGTGACCGCCACGTGCTGGTGATCGATCGCGATCATTGGAAGTTGTATGAGCTGTTCGCCGCGTACCCCGTGCCCGGATCCTCGAGCTGGACCGCCGGCTCGGGGGCGATCTTCGATCTCAGCTCCGACGCGCTGCGGCCGGCCGGCTGGACCTCAGCCGATGCCGCGGGCCTGCCGATCTTTCCAGGCCTGGTGCGCTACGATGAAGTCGTGGAACAGGGAGCCATCCTGCACGCGTTGCGGTTCACCGTCAACCATTCACGCCACGGATACGTCTACCCCGCCCGCCACTACGCGAGTTCCGACACCAGCGCCGCGGTTCCGCCGATGGGTATGCGCGTCCGGTTGAAGGCGGCGTTCGACATCAGCGGATACCCGCCGAGCGCCCGGGTGATTCTGCAGGCGTTGAAGACGTACGGCATGATAGTGGCCGACAACGGCGGCGACTGGTTCATCTCGGGTGCCCCGGACGCCCGCTGGGACGACTCCGATCTCAACACGTTGAAGCAGGTGCAGGGGAGCAATTTCGAGGTCGTGCAGATGGGGACCGTCGTGACGCACTGACAAACGAAACGCCCGCCCGGTCCCAGGATTCGGGATCGGGCGGGCGCGAGGCCTCCGCTAATGAATCCGGCGGAGGTAAAACGTCGGCGCTGCCGGCCCGACTTCAGGACGCCGCACCGGCGCGGCGATGGTTCCGAGCAACCGTCCCGAGGGATCGTGCAGACAGTAATCGCGAGAGCGCGTCGCGGCGGCCGGGCCGATGGCGCGTGGCCCGAAGCAGGTCTGGTCGATCGAGTTCGTTGCGAACGGGGACATCGGGCGCTCCCTTCAAGCGGTCACTCCCTTTGATGCCTGTCGGCGAAAAAGGGTTGCGACCGGCGCCCGGCAACAAATCAGCCTTCTTCTTCCAGCCGATCCAACGCGTACCGCAGACGCACCAGGGCGCTCTCGAGCGAGCGCTGCTCATCGTCCGGCGCGGAGCCCGAGTCGATGACCTCGGTCAGGAGCCGCAACGCCTCGTGGATCTGCCCCTCTGCCGAGAGGATCGCGAGCCGCCGCTCCAACCCGGTGCGCCGATCGCCTTTGGTCCGCCGCTCGGCACTCGGGCGCTCCGAGCGGGCGCCGGCGCGGCGATTGAGGAGCCGGCGGTCGTTGCTGCCGCGGCGCTCGTTGGGGGCGGTCATGCACAAATCTGACACCAATTTTCTCCGTCGGCCAACCGTCTGTCGGAAGCCAACGAACCCACAAGAAAAGCGTGATTGGGATCACCGGGGCAAACTCGAGGGGAACCTTGCACGCCCGCCGGGTGTGTATGCCTTCGTCTCGCCGCCTTGGAGCTTTCACACAAGGGAGGAGTCATGCTTCGCTTGTCCCTGGGTTTTCTGGTGGTGGCGATCATCGCCGCCTTGTTCGGATTCGGCTTGATCGCGACGACGTCGGTCGCGATCGCCAAGCTCTTGTTCTTCCTGTTCCTCATCGGGTTCCTGGTGTCGCTGGCGTTGGGGCTCTTCTCCCGCCCCAGCGTTCCGCGATAACGCCGCGGACTTAGACAGGAGACGCGCATGACGACCAGACACACGCGCTATGGCCGAGCCGCAAGCAGGAGCGTGGCCCGTGCAATGCGTCGGCGCAAGCGGGGCACGCTCCGCAGTGGAAAGGGCGGACACGGTGGGCCCGTGACCAGTCGCAAGCAGGCGATCGCGATCGGTCTGTCGGAGGCCCGCAAACGAGGCGCCAAAGTGCCGCGTCCGAAGCGGTGAAGCGACCACTACAGAACCATTATCCGGCCCTCGTGCAGGCGCCGGTGCAGTCATAGATCGCAGTTGCTCGGTGGGCGAGCCCCATGGGCTTCGCCCGCCGAGGCGACCGGGATCGCACTCAGGCCTCGGACCACACCGCGAGCTCGTTGCCGCTCGGATCGGTGAAGTGAAACCTGCGGCCTCCCGGAAAACTGAAAATCGGTTTAACGATGGTGCCGCCCGCCCGGCGCACCGTCGCCTCCAACGCCTCGAGATCCTGGGCAAAGATCACGACGAGCGCGCCCCCCTGTGCGACCTTCCCGCCCTTGGTCAGCCCGCCGGCCAATCGCCCGTCCTCGAAGCTGGTGTAATCGGGCCCGTAGTCGGTGAACTTCCAGCCGAAGACGTCCGTGTAGAACCGCTTCCCCGCAGCGATGTCTGTGGCGGGAAGCTCGATGTAGTCGATACGGCGGTCGCGCTCCATGAGGGCTCCTCGAAGGTGAAGCGCCGAATCTAGGCGGGGAGGGGATCCTCGTCTTGAACGATTCCGACACGCCGTTCCGCGGCGTATTGGGCCGGCGTGACACCCGCCAGGCGCTTGAACTCCCGGATGAAATGAGGGTGATCACTGTAGCCCGAGTCAAAGGCCACCGCAGCCATGGGCCGCGCCGCCAGGCGCCCGATATCCCGCACCGCCCCGAGAAACCGCTGCACGCGGGCGAATCGCTTGGGGGAGAGGCCGACCGCGAGGTCAAACGCCCGCTGCAATCGCCGCTCGCCCGTGCTCAAAGCCTGCGCCGCCGCCCGGATCCCGAGGCCACCTCGGGTCCGCCGCATCAGAGTGACGGCGCGGAGAATCAGGTCGTCGTCCAACCGTGGTTGCCGGAGGCCGGCCAGCAGCATCCGTTCGAGCACGGTCACTTGGTCACCCGGTGGAGCGGCGGCGACCGCGTCGGCCAGTGAGCCGGCGGCGCCGCCCCACAGCGCGTCGAGCGCGATGTGCTTGTCCGTCAGCTGGTACAACGGCACGCGCAGGAATGGCAAAGCGCCGCCCGGCCGGAAGCGAACACCCAGGAGGTCGACGCGCCCGGCCAGCGGTACCACCTCGGCGCGCCGCATCGCCCCTACGACGAACGGTCTCGGCTCCGCCGAGAGATCGATGATCAGGTCGTTCGAGCCGTCGGGGAGCACGCGCGACTTCCAGGGTGGGGCCTGCTCCGCCGTGACCCGCCAGTAGGAGGTGACGTAGGGCGCCAACGCCGGGCCGGGCAGCCGGCGGGTGAACCGAGGTGTGAACGGTGGCACGCCTACAATCTACGTCCCACTCGCCGATAATCAGGGTCGCGATACGGGTTCCCATCGGGGTTGCTAGTTTTTTAGCATGATGCTAGAATTTTAGCACCTCTTCCCGAGCTGCCCGGATGCGCACCAGCGCCAGACCCCCGCTCGCCCGTCGCGAACGCCAGATCATGGATCTCATCTATCGGCTCGGCCGGGCCACCGCCGCCGACGTCGCCGACGGCCTTTCCGATCCCCCAGGCTACTCCGCGATCCGGGCTCTGTTGCGCGTCCTGGAGACCAAGGGACACCTGAAGCACGAGGTCGATGGCCCGCGCTACGTCTATGTCCCCACCGTGCCGCGCGAGCGCGCCCGTGAATCGGCGCTGCGGCAGCTCGTAAACACGTTCTTCGACGGATCGAGCGCAGCGGCGGCCGCCGCCCTGCTCGATCTTTCCGACGCCCGGATGGATCAGACCGAGCTGAAACGGCTGGCGACGCTCGTCGCCCAGGCCAAGAAAGAGGGGCGCTGATATGTCGAATCCCGTGCTCGATATCCTGGTCAAGGCGACGCTCCTCGTCGCCGTGGCGCTGGTCGCGAGCCTCGTCTGGCGTCGCGCCGCCGCCGCCACCCGTCACCTGATCTGGGCGCTGGCGCTCGGCGGCGTGCTGGTGCTCCCGCTGGCCGAGCGGGCCGGTCCGGCCTGGCAAGTACTGCCCATCGCGCCTCCCGCTGCCGCGCTCCCGGCTTTGCACACGCCGGTCTCGACGAACGGGTCCGCCGGCCGAGCGGGCAGCCCGGCCGCTCCGGCGGTACCGAAGATCGCGGGTGCCGGCCTGTCGTCACAGTCGGCCGCCGCGCCGGCTCGCAATCCCTGGACGCCGGGTCAGATCCTCCTGGTGATCTGGCTCGCCGGAGTCGCACTGGTCCTCGCGGCGTTCGTCTACGCGCGCGTGCAGGTGGCCCGGATCGCCCGGCGGGCCGTGTCGGTCACGTCGCCGGAATGGCTGGGGCTGCGCGACCTCCTCGCCGCGGAGCTCGATCTCGATCGCCATGTCACGCTGCTGAGGCTCGACGGCCAAGCGATGCCGATGACGTGGGGGACCTGGCGTCCCGTGATCCTCCTCCCGACCGACGCCGAACAGTGGTCCGACGTGCGGCGCCGCGACGTCCTGTTACACGAGCTGGCACACGTCGAGCGCCGCGACTGTCTCACCCATCTCGTCGCCGTCGTCGCCACCGCCTTGTACTGGTTCCATCCGCTGGTGTGGCTCGCCGCGCGGGAGTTGCGCATCGAGCGGGAGCGCGCCTGCGACGACCGCGTCATCGCCGCCGGCGCCCGTCCCTCGGAGTACGCCGAGCACCTGCTGGAGATCGCGCATTCGCTCACAGCACGACCGGCCACAGCCTTCGCGAGCCTCGCGATGGCCAGGCCCTCGCACCTCGCCACCCGGCTGCTCGACGTGCTCGATGCCCACCGCCGCAGGGACGCATTGACTCGCCGGCTGGCGCTGCCGGGAGCGGTGGCCGCGGCGCTCTTCGTGTTCCCGATCGCGGCGCTCCGGCCGTCGAATCCGCCGCCTCCCGTCGTGACCGGTGTCCACTCGCCTGCGGCCTCACCGCTGCTCGCCGACGAGGACTTCCGCGCACCCGCTCGGCGCGTGTCGCAGCCGCCGGGCATCCCGGATACGGGTGACTGCGAGAAGAGCCGCAAGTCAAGCACGTCCGAGCTGAGCCACAATCACATCGTCACGCTGATGGTGCAGGTCGGGCGGTGTGTCGAAGAGCTGCGCGCGACCGCGCCGTTCAAGCTCAACGGCGATTTCACCGATATCGCCGAGATCGACGACGACGGTTCCGTCACCATCGATCAACGCGGCGGGGACGTGGACCGTCGCGTCGAGCTGCGCGCAACGGGCGCCACGATTACGCGCCGCTGGTTCGTCGAGAACAACGAGCGACCCTACGACGCCGCGGCACGCGAGTGGTTTACGGCCACACTCACCGACCTGATCCGGCGCAGCGGGTACCAGGCCGAGGAACGGAGCAAGTGGATCCTCAAGACACGCGGCGTGGACGGGATGTTCCAGGAGATCGCTGCGGTCGACGGCGATTACACGAAGCGGATCTACTATCAGGCCCTCATCGCCGACGGGAAAGCCGACCCGGCGGTGGTTTCACGCGTCGTCAGCCAGGCGGGGAACGAGCTGACGAGCTCGTACGATCTCGCCGAGCTGCTGGTGCTCGTGGGGCGTCTCTATCCCCTCACCGAGCCGATGCGCAGCGCCTTCGTGGCAGCGTCGAACCACCTCGATTCCGACTACGACCGTCACCGCGTTCTGTCCGTGGTGCTGGCCAATCGCAATCTTCCCGACGATCTCGCCAGCGCGATTCTCACCTCTGCCGGCGGCATCACGTCGGACTACGACCTCGCCGAGGTGCTCGTGGTCCTGATCCAAAGACATCCGATTACCGACGGGATGCGCCAGGCGTTCTTCAAGGCGGTGAACGGCATCAGCTCGGACTACGACCGCCACCGCGTCCTGGCGACGCTGCTCGCGCAGCAACCGCCGGCGGGGCCGGCGCTCGTGACCGACGCCCTCACCGCGGTGGGGCAGATCTCATCGAGCTACGACCGGGCCGAGGTGCTGGTGCAAGTGGCGGGTGAGTATCCCCTCACCGAGTCACTGCGGGAGCCGTTCTTCGCCGCGACGAACGGAATCGATTCGGATTACGATCACGCGCGCGTCCTCACCACCCTCACCGAGCAATCGAAGCTCGCCGATCCGGTGATCGCGAGCGTCATCGCGTCGTCGCGCCAGATCGGGTCGAGCACCAACCGCGCCGATGTGCTGGTGGCGCTGATCCAGCACAACCGGCTCACCGCCGCGCTGCGCCAGGCGTACGCCGAGGCGGCGAAGGACATCGACTCGGAATACGACCGGAACCGCGCGCTGGCGGCGCTCGGCGGCAGCGAGTTGTGAGGAGGCTCACCGCGCCACGGTGAGCCACGCCCGTCACGAAGCAACATCCGAACCCTCCCCGGGTAGGTGGTGGGCAGCGGGGCCGTACCATAACCGTTTTCCCACGGGGAGGACCTATGACGTACAACAAGGCGACCGCAGAGGAGGCCCGTCGCGCGGCGCTGCACGGTTCGCTGAAGTCGCACGTCGAGCGCGATGTCAACGAGGAGATCGTCCAGCACGCCGAACGCGAGACGCGCGCGGAGGCGCAGCGCATCGATCAGGTCGCCGGCGCGCTGCGCGGGAAGGCGATCGAGGGGGTGGTGGGGCTCGACCGTGAAGTGAACCGGGCACGTCGTCTCGCCCGGCTGGCGCAGTTCATCGACTACGCCTTCTACGTGCTGTATGTCCTGCTCGGTGTCCGGCTCACGCTGGCGCTCATGGCCGCAAACCCCGCGGCGGGATTTGTCCAGTTCATCCGCACCGTGACCGATCCGTTCTACGGCATGTTTCGCGGGATCGTGCAGAGCCCGACCGTGGAGGGTGGCAATACCTTCGCCATGCCGATCGTGATCGCGATCGTCGCCTACATGCTGCTGCACCTGGCCATCAAGGGGCTGTTTCGCATTGTGGCGCAGCGCCGGACCGAGATCTAGCACTCACTGGTAGCCCGCCGCCTGCAGGCTGAACAGCTCGGCGTACAGGCCGCCGCGGGCTACCAGCTCCTCGTGTGTTCCCTGGTCCATCAGCTCTCCACCCTGGAGCACGAGGATGCGGTTTGCCATCCGCACCGTAGAGAAGCGGTGCGAGATGAGGACCGCCATGCGTCCCGCGGTCAGCTCTGAGAAGCGGAGAAACACCTCGTATTCGGCGCGGGCGTCGAGGGCGGCGGTGGGCTCGTCGAGGATCAAAAGCTGCGCCTCGCGCAGGTAGGCGCGGCCCAGCGAGACCTTCTGCCACTCGCCTCCGGACAGCTCGACCCCGCCGTCGAAGCGGCGGCCCAGCATCTGGTCGTAGCCGCCGGCGAGGCGGCCGGCCAGCTCGTCGGCCTTGCTGCGGCGGGCCGCTTCACGGATGCGGTCGACGTCCTCCAGATGCTCGATCTCGCTCACCCCGATGTTCTCCTTCAGGATGAAGTCGTAGCGCACGAAGTCCTGGAAGATCACGCCGATGTTGCGCCGCAGGCTGGTCAGGTCGTAGTCCTTGAGGTCCGTGCCGTCGAGCAGAATCCGTCCTTCGTCGGGGTCGTAGAGGCGCGCCAGGAGCTTCGCGAGTGTCGTCTTCCCGGCGCCGTTCTCGCCCACGAGCGCGATGCGCTCGCCCGGCGCCAGCGTGAAGCTGAGGTGTCGCACCGCCCAGCGATCCGACCCGGGATACCGGAACCCCACATCCTGGAACTCGAAGCCGCGGCGAATCGGTTTGGGCACCGTGGTCGCGCCGTTCTTCGAGGTGACCCGGGGCTGCACGTCGAAGAAGGTGAAGAGGTCGCCGAGGTACAAACTCTGCTCATAGATGCTCGAGAAGGAGAGCAGGATGCGCTGAATCAGGTCGCGACTCTGGCGGAACGACCCGGCGAGAAACGTCAGCGCGCCGATCGTATAGCGGCCGAGCACGGTGAGGTAGATGATCACCGCGTAGGCCGCGTAATAGCCCAGCGTGCCGAGGGTGACGAGTAAAGTGGAAACGACGTTGCGCCGTACCGCCAGGCTCTTGTTCTGCTCGTAGAACTCGTCCGAGAGCTTGGCGTAGCGCCCCACGAGGAAGTCCGAGAGCCCGAACAGCTTCACCTCTTTCGCCGATTCGTCGGAGGCGCCCATGTACCGCAGGTAGTCGAGCAGCCGGCGCTCCGGAGTCCAGCGGAACAGGAGCGAGTAGCCGAGCGCGGCGTAATGGGCTTCGCCGAGGAACGATGGAATCACGGCGACGGCGAGCAGCAGCAACAGCCAGGGGAGCTGCACCAGGATCACCCCGGCGAGCGACACCAGCGTGACCAGGTCCTGCGCCGTGGAAAGCAGCAGGGCGAAGAGCCCGATGCGGCCGACGGTCTGGCGGCGGGCACGCTCGAGGTGGTCGTAGGTGTCGGCGTCCTCGAACTGCGCGAGGTCGAGCGTCGCGGCATGCTGCATCAATCGCACGCTGATCTTGTTGGCGAACAGGTCGCCGAGCAGGCTCTCGAGCAGGGACGAGAGGCGGGCGAGCGCTTCTCCCACCACGGCGATGCCCAGCTCGATGGCGACGAGTCCACCGAGGTACCACCACGAAACCGTGTGACCGGCGCGAGTTGTGGCAATCGCGGCGACGACGCCGTCGATAATCAGCTTGCCGATCCAGAGCACCGCGACAGGGATGAACGACCGCACCAGCCGCAGCACGAGAATCGCGGCGGTGTAGCCGCGGTGCGTCTGGAACACGAGCCGCAACAGCGGCGGCACGTGGCGCAGTGCTTCGAGCCGCTGACTCCAGGTCGGCGGCTGATCTCCTGGCTTGGCTCGGGACGGCGGAAAGAAACGGTGGGCGGTCACAAGGGGAATACTACTCGCCTCCTTGCGCCGTGGGCGCCGGCGGTGCAGCGTTGCCGCACCCAGTGACGGAGCCCGGAGCGCGCATGATTCGTGGAGCAGGCGGCACGCCCGGTGGCGTGGGGACATTCATCATCGGCGCCGCCATGATCGTCGCGGGCGGCTATCTGCTGCTCACGCGGGTCACCGTCGCGAGCGGCGGGTGGCTGCTGTGGGGCTACAACGCCTTCGGGCTGTCGCTCCTGCCGCTGCTCGTCGGGATCGGAGTGCTGTTCTTCAACGGGCGCTCCATCCTCGGCTGGGGACTCACGGGCGCCGGCGCGATCATCATCGTGGCGGGCATCCTCGCCAATCTCCACATCTACTTTCAATCGACGTCGCTGTTCGACACCCTGGTGATCCTCGGCCTCCTCGCCGCCGGGATCGGACTCGTGGCGCGATCTCTCCGACCACAGGGGCCCGCTGCGTCCGGTTAGATTTCGCGACATTCATTCGTCGTTTTAGTCGCGACTGAGAGTCGTGACTCGGCTGCTGTCGCTAAGACGTCGACATCGTCACCATCGGTGACAGTCCAGCCGAGCCCGCGGCTTTAGCCGCGAGCAACCGAGCACCTCGAGAATGGCATGAAACGTCGCCTCATCGTCGTCCCCCTCATCCGCCGCGCCGATGGCCGCTACCTCCTCATCAAGATGCCGGGGCACCGCGGTGTGTTCCCCGGACAATGGGGACTCCCGGGTGGCGGCGTAGAAGAGGGGGAGCGGATCGAGGACGCCCTGCGTCGCGAGGTGCGGGAGGAACTGCAGCTCGACCTCCTCACGATGGAGCCGCTGTACTTCAAGGGGGAGGTACACGAGAAGCTTCAGCCCACGGGCGAACGCCAGACGATGTACATGGTTTTTCTGATCTATGCGTGCACCACCGACGGTCGCGACCCTGTCATCAACGAAGAATTCGACGCATATGACTGGGTCGCGCCCGATGAGCTCGACCGCTATGACATGAATGACGCCACGCGCATCACTCTGCACCAGGTCGGCGTGCTTGCAACCCCCCTCGCGCCAAACGCATCTCATTCCGGACCCCCGCGGAGCTCAGCATGAAAGCGGCTCGTTTCCTCTTGTTCGTTCTCCCTGGTCTCCTGACCGCTCAAGACCCGAGCCGAGCGTTCGACCTGGGCAAGATGTGGACGTTCGAGTATCCGCCCGATCGCTACTTCACCGCGACCTACGGCTTTGCGGCGGACTCGGCCTGGTTCGCACGCGCGCGCTTGGCGGCGCTGCGCCTCCCCGGCTGCTCGGCGGCGTTCGTCTCTCCCCACGGCCTCGTCGTCACGAACCACCACTGCGCCCGGGAAGGCATCAGCGCCGTGACGAAGCCGGGGGAGACACTGCTCGATTCCGGGTTCGTCGCCCATTCCCTTGCCGACGAGCGTAAGCTGCCGGACTTCTTCATCGACCAGCTGCTCGCCGTCCAGGACGTCACGGACGAAGTGCTGCCGCAGGTCGACCGCGTCGCCAGCGATTCGGCGCGCAGCCGAGTACGTCGCGAAGCGGGCAGCACGATCGGCGGGCGACTCAAGACACAGTACGCCCACCCGGGCGACTCGATCTGGGTGCAGATCGTCCCGCTGTACAACGGCGGCCGCTACTCGGCGTACGTGTTCCGCCGTTTCACCGACGTCCGGCTCGTGGCAGCGCCGGAGCTGCAGATGGGCTTCTTCGGCGGCGACCCCGACAACTTCACCTACCCCCGCTACGCGCTCGACTTTTCCGTGCTGCGCGTCTACGGCCCCGACGGCAAGCCATTCGAAACCGCGAACTGGTTCACGTGGGGGAAGGACGGGGTGAAGCCCGGCGATGCCGTGTTCGTCATTGGCAACCCCGGATCGACGTCCCGGTTGAAGGCGATGTCGCAGCTCGACTTCGAGCGCCAGGTGAGCGTTCCGGCGCAGGTGGCGTTCCTCGCTTCGCGTCTCAACGCGCTCCACGCCTACTACGCTGCCCATCGCGCCAGCGGTGATTCGCTCGACATGCGCAACTGGATGTTCGGGTTGTCGAACAGCCTGAAGTCGTCGCAGGGCCGCTTCGGGGCGCTGCTCGATTCCGTCATCGTCGATCGGCGCCGGCGTGCCGAGCAGGACTTGCGCGACAGTCTCGCGGCCCGGAGAGATCTGAAGGATCGCTACGGCCGTCTGCTGCAGCAGCTCGCGGACGTAGAAAGGCAGAAGACGGCGCTGGCGTCACCGTATCGCGGCTTCGCGTTCTTCGGGAGCGGCTTTGCGGGATCGGGGATCGTCCAGCGGGCGTTGAACATCGCCCAGATCGCGGGGGCATCGCACGATTCGGCGCAGATTTTCAGCCAGCGGGCGGCACAGGTGAGAAGCCTGCCGCGCGAGCTGGAGCTGGCGTTCCTGACGCTCGAGCTGAGCGACATCGTGACGGCGTACGGGCCGACTCACGCCCTGTCGAAAGCGATACTGGCGGGGCAGTCCTCACCTCAGGCCGCCGCGCTGGCGCTGCTCGATCACTCCGTGCTCGCGGACTCGGGCGCCGCGGCGCGGGCACTCTCCGCCGGGATGCCGACCGACGACCCGGCTTTGCGACTCGTCACGGCGCTGTTGCCCGCGTGGCGGGCGTTTCAGACCGACTTCAATCGCATCGCCACCGCCGAGCGCGAGCTGGCGAGTGAGCTGGGGCGGG
Source organism: Gemmatimonadales bacterium (assembly GCA_035491895.1). GTDB lineage: Bacteria > Gemmatimonadota > Gemmatimonadetes > Gemmatimonadales > GWC2-71-9 > DASTHG01. The sequence goes on along the minus strand of DATJJY010000065.1, from coordinate 46,742 downwards.
CGCGATTCGCCGTGTACGGGAGGAGCGTCCCGCCGGATGGCACCTTCTCGCCGCGCGTCGCCGACGGCGTGGTGCAGGGCTACGCCTACAACGGGACGCTGGCCCCGCCGTTCACGACGTTCTTCGGGATGTACGATCGTTTCCGGGCGGCGGGGCCCGGGAGCGATTGGGACCTCCCCTACCGCTGGCGCACGCCGCCCCCGGGGCTCGACCTCGGCACGCCGCTCGATTTCGTCTCGACCGCCGACACCTACGGCGGCAACTCGGGCTCACCCGCCGTCACCAAGGACCTGCGGATCGTCGGGCTCAACTTCGACCGCAACATCGATGCGCTGGTGCGCGACTACATCTACCTCCCGGAGCGCGGCCGCAACGTCATGGTGGACGTGCGGGCGATCCAGGCGGCGCTCGACAAGGTGTACGGGGCGCATCGGGTGGTGGCGGAGCTGTTGACGGGGCAACTTGGCGCAAGCGACTCTCAATAGGCAAAAGGATGCGTCATCGGTCATCGGTAGTCGGTACAGACGTTACCGATGACCGACGACCGATTACGCCTTTTTGCCGTACTCCTCAATAACCCGCCGCACCGTCTCACGCACCTCGAACTCGTTCTCGGGGAGCTTCGCCCCAGCGGCCATGAGCGCGTCGACGACGCCTGCGTAGTCTCCCGTCTTCCGGTGCCACCCGTTCTCTGATCCGTGCAGCGCCCAGCCGAGGGCTGTGAGATCGTGATCGTCGCCGCGCAGCTCGAGCGGCGGGTCGTAGCGGAGGATCTCGCGAACCATCGCGGCGTTGCCGTGCCAGGCGGCCCAATGCAGCGGTGTCCCGCCGTGCTGGCCACGCACCACGACGGGCCAGCCGGCCGCGAGCATCAGCCGCACGGCGTTCGTGTTGTTGTTCTGCGCGGCGCTGACGAGGTGGCGCCGGTCGTCGTCCGAGAGCGTCGCGGCAATGTCCGGACGGGCCGCGAGGAGGCGTTGGAAGGTCGACTCGTCTCCCAGCTCGCACGCCACCGCCAGCTTCAGCTCCTCGGGGCTCCGTTCCAGTAGCAGCCGCACCACGTCATCGTGCCCGAATTCACGCGCCACGATGTGCGGAGTGACGTGCTGTCCCAAGGTCCAGATGTAGATCGAGCCTCCCGCGCGTGGGTCCTGCATCGGGAACCACTGCGGGGAGACACTCATCCGTATGCACCCCGGATCGTCGTCCAGGTGGCGTTGCACGCGATCCACGTCCCCCAACGCCGCCGCCATGAGGATGTCGGTGTGACAGCCGCGCGATACGAGGAACCGGGCGACCTCCTGGCGATCGCGCACCATGTACTGAGCCGGGGTCGATTCGTGATCCACGTCCCGCGCGTCGATATCGGCCCCATGGTCGAGCAGCCACCGCGCCACGTCGATCGTAGGCGCCACGTGCAGCGGGGTCTGGCCGTCGCCGCCCCGCGCGTGCACCAGGTCGGGATCCGCGGCGACCAGCCGCTCGAGCACGTCCATCATGCCGAGCTTCGCTGCGGCGTTGACGTCCACTCGGGCGCCCCGCTCGATCAAGAAGGAGGCGAGACCGCGATCGTCGTCCAGCACGCCGAAGCTGCCCGCCCACCAGTGGCTGCGCTGGTTGATGTCGGCCCCGGCAGCGAGCAGGACGTCGATCATCTCACGATTGGTGAAGGGAACCGCCGCGAGCAGCGGCGTCGCGCCGAAGTGGAGGCCGGGCATGGTGTCGTTCAGCTGCGTGCGCAACGCGGGGTAGCGCTCCAGCACCGCCCGAACCCGGCCGGCATCGTTCGTGTGGATGGCCGCCACGAGCTCCGCGGGCGGGTCGGCGGGCGCCAGCGCCTCGACGTGCGCTTTCAGCTTGGCCCAGCTCGCGAAGCCGTAGTCGCGAGCCAGGGCGAGCTGGGCATCGGCGAGCTGCGGCGTCGCCGGAGCGGACCGGGACAGGAGCGCGCGAAATCGCTCGTGTGCCTGCGGATTACCGCTGGCGAGCTGCTCGTGCAGGACCTTCGCCTGCTTCTTGAGATGCTCGAGGTTGGGACGAGCGGGTAGTCGGCGTGTCATGGACTCCTCCCTTCAGGATCGCCCGTGTCCGCATGCGGGGCAGAAGAGAGGTCGAGTTTGTACTGCGGTACGGCGCAGGTGGGATGGTCCCTTCCCGCGGACGGGATGCAACCTGCCTTGCGCTTCCAGTGTATCGGACTCGTCGAACGCTGACAAGGCTTGCAGGCTTGAAACCCTCGGGCCGCCCATCCGTACGGTGAACACTCCCAACTATGCCGATGCGCATGGACGACGAAGCCGTGTTCTTCACCGTATTCGGTGCCGCCGTGGCCGGTGCGATTCTGTTCGGCGCCGCCTGGTGGCGGGCCCGTACCCGTTTGAGCCAGCTGGAGGACCGGCTGGCGGCGACCCTGGGTCCCCGCGACAACCCCCGCGACACCGGGGATGTGCACGAACGCATCGCCGAGCTGGCGCAGCGCGTGGCTCAGCTCGGTCGCGGTCAGGAATTCGTTCAGCAGCTGCTCTCCGGAAAGCGTCGTCTCCCGCAAGTCGGGCGCCCGGCGGACTCCACGCCTTCCTGACGAGCTCCCCTTGCTTCGGGTTCGGCGGCTTCTTACTTTGCGTCCAGTAGCCGTCCAACAACCAGCACACGAGGGTTTCTTCTCGAACATGTATACGCGCACCGCTCTTACTCCCCTGTCGCCCCGGTGGGCCCGGATGTTCGTCATCCGGACCGCGCCGATCGTGGCGCTCGGTGGGCGTGTTGCGTCCGCCGAAGACGATTCGAGGAGACGAGCACCCTAGAAGTCCGCGATTCCATTGTGTGATCCGGCCTTTCGGGTGCTTCCAGAGAACCCGAAAGGCCGTTTCGTTTGCCATAACTCCTGAGGATCACGCAGATGGAAGACCAAGCGCAACAACTGAACGAAGCGATCGTCGCTCGCTACCTGGAGCAGCCCACGCGGCTGCCGGTCGACCTGCGCCGCCAGGTGGAGGCGCTGTGGGACGGCGCACCGGTGCAGCTCTACGCGCTGGCGGATCTCGATCACGCCCATCAGCTCGCCGCCACGTGGGTGTTGCTCGGCCCAACGCATCTCGCCACCGCCCGCCGGGATGGCGAGCGGTGGGAGGTCGAGAGCGTGTGGCGGTCGCGGGTGCAGGCGGTCATCGAGGCCCCCGGGCTGTCGGCGACGACGCTCACGTTGCTGGGGCGGCCGGGGGACCCGGCGCTGCTCGTCGTGCGCTACAGCCACCGCCAGCGGCGCGCCTTCGAGAACTTGCGGTTCGTGCTCGAGGAGGCGCTCGAAGGACGACGGGTCACCCCCGGCGACGCTGACGGTGAATACGTCGATGCTGTCGCTCGTCCGGTGCGTGACGCGCAGGCGCTGGTGGCCGGCAAGCGGGTGGCGGTAATCCGCCGACTGCTGGGCTACCTCAAGCCGTACCGGCGCCGGCTTGGCCTGGGGATGGGGGCGGCCGGGGTCATCACGCTGGTCAGTCTTGTCCCGCCGTATCTCGCGGGCTACCTGATCGACCGCGTGATCCGGCCGGCGCAGGAGGGCGTCGTGCCGATCGGGCGTGCTGGGCTGATCGCCTCGATCGCCATCGCGGCGATGGCGCTCGTGTACCTGATCAAGTCCGGCGCGGCGATCGTGCGTCTCCGGCTGATGGCGATCCTCGGGGAATGGGTGGCGCGCGACCTTCGGGCCGAGCTGTACGAGCACATCCAGCGGCTCAGCCTGTCGTTCTTCTCGCGCAAGAAGACGGGGAGTCTGATCACGCGGGTATCGTCGGACACCGACCGGCTCTGGGACTTCGTGGCGTTCGGTGTGGTGGACGTGTCGCTCTCGATCGTGATGCTCGCGGGTCTGTCGACCGTGCTGCTGACGCTCGACTGGCGGCTCGGGCTCGTCATGACGGTGCCGGTGCCGTTCCTGTGCTGGCTGATCTACCGGCATGGCGAGGCGCTGAACCGGCGCTTTCTCCGGGCATGGCGCAAATGGTCGCGCATGACCGACGTGTTGTCGGACACGATCCCCGGGATCCGGGTGGTGAAGGCGTTCAACCAGGAGGATCGCGAGATCGAGCGGTTCGCGACCCGCAGCGAGGACGTGACGGAGGAGGTGAGCCACCTGCACCGGCTGTGGACGACGTTCTGGCCGTTGTTGACGCTGGCGGTGCAGGTGACGACGGTGCTCGTGTGGGTCATCGCCGTGCCGCGGCTGCTCGGCCACGGAACGGCATTGTCGACCGGGACGTTCATCTCGTTCCTGCTGTATACGACGATGTTCGTGGGGCCGATCGAAGTGATCGGGCAGATCGCCCGCACCATGAACCGCGCCACCACCTCGGCGCACCGGATCTTCGAGGTGATGGACACGGAGCCGGAAGTGCGGGACGGCGAGCGGCCGGTGCGGCTCGAGCCGGTGCGCGGCCGCGTCACGTTTCAGCGGGTGACCTTCGCCTACGACGGCGTCCGCCAGGTGCTGAAGGGGGTGTCGTTCGACGTCCTCCCCGGCGAGCTGATCGGGCTCGTCGGGTCGTCGGGTGGAGGGAAGAGCACGATCGTGAACCTGATCGCGCGGTTCTACGATGTGACGGGCGGCGTGGTGCGGATCGACGGCGTGGACGTCCGCGAGCTGGAGACGGGACACTACCGGCGCCAGATCGGGATGGTGCTCCAGGATCCGTACCTGTTCCACGGCACGGTGCTGGAGAATATCCGCTACGGGTTGCCCGAGGCGTCACTCCGCGACGTGATCGCGGCCGCCCAGGCGGCGAATGCGCACGATTTCGTGTGCAAGCTCCCCAGCGGCTACGACACCGTCGTCGGGGAGCGGGGCCATACGCTGTCGGGCGGAGAGCGCCAGCGCGTGTCGATCGCGCGGGCGATCCTGCACGACCCGCGGATTCTCATTCTCGACGAGGCGACGTCGAGCGTGGACACGGAGACGGAGCGGGAGATCCAGCAGGCGCTGGACCGCCTCATCGCCGGTCGCACGGTGTTCGCCATCGCGCACCGGCTGTCGACGCTGCGCCGCGCCTCGCGTCTGTTCGTCATCGAGGACGGGCGGCTGGTGGAGTCGGGGACGCATCGGGAGCTGCTCGCGCGGCACGATGGGAGATACCGGCGATTACATGAGATGCAGCTTCAACTTGTTTGAGTGGCCGGTGGTCAGTGGCCGGTGTCGTTTCACCGACCACAGGCCACCGATCACTGACCACTGAGGAGGCAACGATGCTGGCAACAGTCGTGAGGAAACCGGAAGCCGAACCGCACACCGAGCTCCGTCTCGGGCATCGCTCCGACGGCCAGCTCTGGGCCACGCGCGGTGAGGAGGAGTGCGTGGTGCGCGTGCGCCGGGCGTTTCCCTGGAGCGAGCCCGCGCGGTTCATCTCGCTGCGGGATGCCGCCGACCACGAGTTCGCGCTCGTGTCGGACCCGGCGGCGCTCGACCCGGTCTCGCGCCGGGCCCTCGACACGGCGCTGGCCGCGGCGGGGTTCGTCTTCGCCGTGACCGCGGTCCGGGAAATCGAGGAAGAGGTCGAGATCCGCACCTGGCGCGTGGTGACGCGTCAGGGAGCCCGGACATTCCAGACGCGGCTCGACGACTGGCCTCGCCCGCTGCCCGAGGGTGGGCTGTTGATCCGTGACGTGGCGGGTGATTTGTACCGGATCGACGATCTGGCGGCGCTGGACGAGCGTAGTCGGGAGCTGCTCTGGGCGTTTGTGGATTAGACAGTGGTCGGTGGCCAGTGGTCGGTAATTTCCTCTGACCACTGGCCACCGGCCACCGAGTAGCAACACATTACGGGGCCCCGTTCCGGAGCCCCCTTTGTTCGTTACCCGATCGCTGTCGTCTGCAGTCCTGCTCTCCGCCGCCTGGTTCGTGCCCGTTTTGGGTCAGAATCCGGAGTATCGCTCACCTGCGGGAGTGACCTACGTCTCCCAGCCCGACACGGGCGGCGTCGCGCGCGCTGAGTCGACGCTCGCCGCGGCGCCGCGGGACGTCGGGCTCATCATCAAGCTTGGCCTCGCGCAGTCCGCGATCCGACGGTACCGCGAGGCGATCGCGACGTTCTCCCGCGGCATCGCTATCGCTCCGGACTCCGGTATTCTCTACCGCTGGCGCGGGCATCGTTACTTGTCGGTGCGGCAGCTGGATAGTGCCCGCGCCGACCTGGAGCACGGGCTCGCGCTCGACTCCACGCTGTACGGCTGCTGGTATCACCTCGGCATCGTGAAGTACGTGACCGGGGATTTCGCCGGCGCGGCGACGGCGTTCGCCCGCGCGCTGCCGTTGGCGCCGGATTCGGGAGAGCGGGCGGGCTCGATCGACTGGTCGTGGATGTCGCTGATGCGGGCGGGCCGGGCGCCCGAGGCCCAGGCGGTGCTCGACCGCAACAGCGCCGGGCCTCCGGGCGGCAATTTCTATGACCAGCGGCTGCGCCTCTATCGCGGACGGATCGGTCCCGACCAGGTCGTGACGCCGGCCGATACGTCGGATATCGCCGTCGCAACCTTGAGTTATGGCCTCGGCGACTGGTATTTGCTGCGCGGCGACACGGCGAGCGCAAAACAATGGTTCGAGCGCTCGGTGCGCTCGGGGGGATGGCCGGCCTTTGGGTTCATCGCGGCGGAGGCGGAGTTACGACGCCTTAAATAGAGGCGTGAGCGGTGAGCGGTGAGCGGTAAGCGGCAACCTCCTGCCTCATGGCCCTTGATCGCGATAGCGCTTGATCAAGCCTAGGAGCAACCGCTGCGAGCGTGCGCAATTCTGGATTGCTTCTCTACCCAGGTGATCGGGCAGGAGGTTGTTCCCGGTTAGTATTTCCAGCAACTCCTGCGTCTCGACTGCTGATCCATAGGCGATTTCGAGGTGGTTCTTGAAGCGTCGGGGAGAAATCAGGGCATAGCCTTCAGCGATATTGAGCTGAACGGAGAGCGATGCCCGCTGCAGCTGTGAGAACACGGCTGCGGCATAAGGCCTCCAGCATGTTCGAGAGCCTTCCAGTACGGCCTCGACGACTTTGTGGGCCTCCTGCCATGCGACGATACTCTTATGGTCCCGCACAGGGAGCAGGATAGGAAGCCAAGTACGAGGCGTGTCATCGAATCAGCGCGCGCCGGACCGGTTTACCGCTCACCGCTCACCGCTTACCGCTCACGCCTTAAGGGCTCGCCCGCCAAGCATTATTACTCCGATCCACGTCTGGCGCGACCTGCCGCGGGTCGATCTCGACCCTCACGGGCCTCTCCGACGTCGCGGTGATGGTTGCCCAGACCGCCCGCGACCCGCGCAGCCAGGTTTCCACCGGCAGCTTGACGGTCCGCGTCGCGGTGTCCGCCCCCGTGAGCCGCAGCTCGACCGGCGCCACCATCTCGAGCCGGCTCGAGAGAAACACGCGCGTCAGCGTCTGGCTCCCCGAGTCTTGCTGCACCACCGAATCCACCGCCTGGTCCAGGTGGTCCGAGCGGATGAACCAGGAGCGCCAGAACCACGACAGGTCCTCGCCCAGCGCGGCGTTCATGGTGCGGAAGAAGTCGGCCGGCCGGGGGTGCCGGTACACCCAGCGCCGCACGTACTCTCGGAAAGCGTCGTCGAACGCGTTCGAGTCGACGACTTCCTCCCGGAGAAAGTGGAGCGCCACCGCGGGTTTCCCGTAGGCGTTCCAGCCGCTCAAGAGGCCCGAGGGCGAGCGGTCCTGCGACTCCATGATCGGCGTTTCAATGCCGCGATAGTTCTGCAGGAACCCCTGATACGCACGCATCGAGCCGAACTCGAGCGACTGAATTCTGATCGTGTCCGTCGGATAGCGCGACCGGAAGCTGTACCAGTCGATGAACGTGTTGAACCCCTCGTCCATCCATGGATAGAGCCGCTCGTCCGATCCGACCATCATCGGGAACCACTCGTGGCCGTGCTCGTGCGCTATCGTGTAGTACAGCTCCTTCTCGTTCTCCGCGTTGTCGAACGTGATCATCGGATATTCCATGCCGCCCACCGGCCCTTCGATGCTGATCGCCGTCGGCCAGGGATAGTGGAACCAGCGCGAATGGACCATCACGGCATGCCGGTTCATGTCGGCCGCCGTCTTCCAAATGTCGGAGACGGTGGGCGGGTAGAACGCTTGCATGAGAATGCCGTCCCAGCTCGTGGCGTCCCAGAGAAAATTGGGCGCCGTGCCCCACGCGAAGTCGCGCACGTTGGTCGCGGTGTAGTGCCACGTCCGCGTGGCCCCGGTGCGCGGCGGCAGCAGGGCGGGCGTCCCGACCTCGTTCGCGGCGATGATGTGGACGATGGTGTCGGCGTGCTGCGCCGTGGCAAGACGGGCGCGGAGCGCTGCCGGCAAGACCTCGAGCGGATTGCGCAGCACACCCGTGGCGCCCAGGGTGTACCCTGCCGGCGCGGTGAGGGTGACGTCGAAGTCGCCGTACTCGAGATAGAACTCGCTCGATCCGATGTACTGATCGGTGTTCCACCCGCGCACGTCATCGTACACGGCGAGGCGCGGATACCACTGCGCCACCTGGTAGAGCCAGCCGGTCGTGAAATGCTGCCGGCCGGTCCGACCGCGCAGCGGGATCTGGTGGTGCCAGGCGATGGTGAGGGATTGGACGGCGTGCGGCGCCAGCGGCCGGTCGAGATCGACCCGCATCATCGTGCTGTTGACCCGCCAGGTCAGTGGCGTGGCGACCGGGCGCGCCCCGGCCCGTGCGGCCCGCGCGGTCGTGACACGCTCGATCGTGGCCCCGGCGCGGAACCCGGGCTCCTGGCGGAAGCGCGGGTTGGCGAGCGGCGCGAACCGGGTGTCGGGCGAGCCGGCGTTCATGTCGAGCTGCAGCCAGATGAACCGCAGAGTGTCGGGCGAGTTGTTGGTGTAGCGGATCGTCTCCTCGCCCGTGATCGTGTGGGTCGCCGTGTCGAGCGAGGCGTGGATCGTATAGTCCGCCCGCTGCTGCCAGTACGCCGGCCCCGGGATCCCCGAGGCGCCGCGAAACTCGTTCGGGGGATCGAGCTCGAGCGGGCGGAAGGGAGAGGTGTCGGGGATGCCGGGCCGGATCTGCGATGCGGCGGCAGGGGTCTGCGCCGGCTGTTGGGCGCGTGCCACGGCGGTGGTCCCGAGCGTGACGGTCACGATGAGGGCACAGGCGGATTTGATCATGGATCAAAGATCGGCTCACCGAGCGGGCGGTGGCAACATGTGGGGCGTAGCTTCCTGACGGAATCCGCACGCCTTTGCGCGGGCGGCGCCGACCCTGCAGTTTCTCCCGGAACTCCTGCGGAGGCTTGATGTTGCTCTTCGCCGCCGTCGCCCTGTCCCTCGGGTCACACCAACAGACCGACACGGCCTATGGTCGCCTGCTGCGCGAGGCCACGACCGATCCGCACTTTCTCCCGGCGTCGGTCGCCACGGTTCCGCTTTCGACGACGATCCCCTCGCCACTGAAGTACTTCGGTACGATCGCCGGCGCGCCGGGGGTCATGCACCACGCCGCCGAGCTCTACGGCTACTTCCGGGCGCTGGCGCGAGCGACGCCCCGCGTCCGGTTGGAGACGATCGGCAAGACCGAGGAGGGACGAGAGATCATTCTTGTCGCCATCGCCGATTCCGCGATGCTCGCGGGCAGCGCGGGATATCGCGCCGCGCTGGCTCGGCTGGCAGATCCCCGCACCACGCCACCCGCCGCGCTCGACTCGGTCCTCGCGGTCGCGAAGCCCGTCTACTATTTGAACGGCGGTCTGCATTCGACCGAGATGAACAGCCCCGAGATGTTGACGGAGCTGGCGTACCGCCTGGCGACGAGCGAGGAGCCGGCGATCCGGACGATCCGCAGCTCCGTGATCACGTTGATCAACCCCGTGAGCGAGCCGGACGGTCGCGACCGTCAGGTCGACTGGTACCTGCACTACACCAAGAGCCACCCCACGCCCGACGACGGCTTTCCACGTTCGAGCCCGTTCTGGGGGGACTACGCCTTTCACGACAACAACCGCGACGGCCTGCAGCTCGCCCTCGCGCTCACCCGGGCGATTTACAAGGTCTACTACGACTGGCATCCGATCGTAATGCACGACCTGCACGAGTCGATCCCCCTGCTGCACGTGTCCACGGGTACCGGGCCGTACAACGAGCACACCGACCCGATCGCGATCGGTGAATGGCAGGTGCTCGCGAATAGCGACATCACGGCGCTCGAGGCCCAGGGGTTGCCCGGCGTCTGGACGTGGGGGTTCTACGATGGGTGGTGGCCGGGGTATGCGCTGTGGATCGCGAACAATCACAACGCCATCGGGCGGTTCTACGAGACGTTCGGCAACGCCGGCGCCAACACCTACGTGCGCGACCTCTCCGATGACAGCTACGCCGGGGATTCGGTGACGACCCGCCAGTGGTACCGGCCTTGGCCGCCCACGAAGAAGGTGCGCTGGTCGTCGCGCGACAACGTGAACTACTCCGAGGCCGGAGTTCTCGCGTCGCTCGGCTACACCGGGATGCACGCGACCGAACTGCTGCGCAACTTCTGGCAGAAGGGCGTCAACAGCATGACGCGGGGGCGTACCGAGAAGCCCTACGCCTACGTGATCCCGGGCTTCGCTCGCCAGCGGGATCCGGCGCGGGCCGCGTATCTCGTCAATCAGCTCGAGCGGCAGGCGATCGAGGTGGAGCGCCGTACGAGCGGAGATTCGGCGGGCGACTTCGTCGTGCGCCGCGACCAGCCGTACGGCGACCTCGTCGTGAACCTGCTCGGCATCCAGCACTATCCGCAGTCCGCCAAGTACCCGCCCTACGACGACATCGCCTGGACGCTGGGCGACCTCTATGGGGTCACGGTTGTGCCCGTGAACGACACGACGGTGTTCGACTGGACCGGCCTCGAGCGTTTGCGCGATTCCGTTGCGGCGCCCGGGGCCGTGACGGGTGCTAACGCGGGGATGGCGTATCTCGTGGCCTATCGGGGGCAGACCAGTATGGTCCCCGCCCTCTACGCCATGGCCGCGCTGGCGCCCGGGAGCCGGGCGTACGCCGCCGAAACCGCGTTCGTCGCCTTCGCCGACACCTTTCCGGCGGGCTCAGTCATCATCGAAGGCGCCGCACCGGAAACGGCCGGCATTCTGGCCCAGCGCTACGGCCTGACGATCCAGCGCGCCGCCGCGGCGCCCGCCGTCGCCCGCCACCAACTCGACCTGCCGCGCGTCGCGATCTACCACAGCTGGTATTCGACCCAGGACGCCGGCTGGGCGCGCTACACCTTCGAGCAGTACGGCATCCCTTATCGCTCCGTCGACGATGGCGATCTGCGCCGCGGCGCCCTGCGCGCACGCTTCGATGTCGTCCTCGTACCGAGCTTCGGCGGCTCGGTCGCACAGATGATCAACGGGATCGACCGCAAATGGGGGCCACTTCCGTATCAGCGCACGACGGACACCCCCAATCTCGGCACGCCGTTTACATCGCCCGACATCACCGGTGGGCCGGGGTTCGAGGGGATGACGGCGCTGCGCGATTTCGTCGACCAGGGGGGCACGCTGATCGCACTCGGTGCCGCGTCGCAGTTCGTCGCCGAAACAGGGATCGCGGGCCAGTTGACCCCGCATCGCACCACCACCCTGTTTCATCCCGGCTCGATCGTGCGCGCCCGGGTGCGGCAGCGCCGCTCCCCGATCGTGTACGGCTATCCCGACGTGACGACGCTGTTTCGCGGCAACGGGCCGCTCTACGACGTGGCGAATCGGGACAGCGCGCTCATCGTGCTGCAGTACGGCGCGACACGGCACGTCGAGAAGGACGAGGGGCCGATGCTCGGAATCCCCGATACGACGCCGCCCGCCGCGGCTCCCGACACGTCGAGCGCCGCTCCCGCCGCGACCCACGCCGGTGGCGACTCGGCCTATGTCGTTTCGGGAATGGTCCGCGGAGAAAAGGAAATCGTCGGAGCGGGAGCGATCTACGATGTGCCGATCCGGAAGGGCCGGGTCATCGCCTTCACCTTCGATCCGCTGCACCGCTTCCTGAACCATCACGAGTTTTCGCTCGTGTGGAACGCGCTGGCGAACTGGAATGACCTGCCGGGAGCTCGTTAAGGAAGGTTCTGCTCAAGGGGTGATGCTGCGGCCGCGCTTCGTCATTGGAGGTTAATCGCGATCCCCACCGCCACGGCGATCGCGCCCAACGCGTAGAGCAGCAGGGTGATCGGAACGGCGAATCGCAGCCAGGTGTCGTAGCGTACGCCCGCCGCGGCGAGAATCGCCATCATCGCGCCGTTCGTCGGCGTGAGCAGCTCGCACAGACCGGCGCCGTATTGATAGGCGAGCACGGTCACCTGGCGAGACAATCCCAGCAGATCCGACAACGGCACGAGCACGGGCATCGTCAGCACCGCCTGCCCGCTCACGCTCGGCACCGGTACGTGCACTACCGCGTGCGCAGCAATCATCCCTTCGGCCGAGAGCGCGACCGGCAGCGAGCCGAGCGGTGTGAAGAGTCCGTGCACCAGCGTATCCACGATCCGGCCCTGGTCGAGCACGACGTAGATCGCGCGCGCGAATCCGATGACCAGCGCGGCATACGTCATCGAGGCCGCGCCGGCGAGAAACGCCTCGATCGTGCCGGCGAGCCCCAGCCCGGCGATCAATCCCGCGGCCGCCCCCATGACGAAGAACAAGGCGGACATCTGTTCGAAGTCCCAGCCGAGCTTCAAGACTCCATAGATGAACACGGCGAACGTGAGGACGACGAGCGGCAGCACGATCCCCTGTCTGGGGGGGGGGCGTAACGCCGTGGTCGGGGCGGGAGTGTGCTCCGCGACGCCGCGGGTGCGGGCCACGTGGCGCAGCGTTCCCCAGATCCAAATCCCCAGGGCGGGGACCAGGAACGCCAGCCGGTAGAGCGCCCCCGAGAGGAGCGGCAAACCGGCGAGCTTCTGCGCGATCCCCACCTGAAACGGATCGATCGGAGAAAACGCGGCGCCGACCGCCGCTGCCCCCAGGCTGATCGACACGGCGGTCAGGGCATCCATCCCGAATCCGCGGGTGAGGACGAGCAGCGCCGGGAGCAGCGCGATGATCTCTTCCTGCAGGTGCTCGAGCGCACCGGCGGTCGCGAAGGCGAGCGTGACGATCGGCACGACGAGGGCGACCTTGCCGCGCAGATGGCGCACCAGCCAGTCCACTCCCCAGCGCAGCGCGCCGGTACGGTCGACGACCGTGAACGCCCCACCGACGAGAAACACGAGGAAGATCACCGACGCCGCATCGCCCATCCCCTTGGGAATCGCGACCATCGCTGCGAAGGGGCCCACCGGGGCCCGCGGCACGGCGTGATAGGTGCCCGCGACCACCACGCGGCGTCCGGTGGCCGGGTCGTCGCGCCGGTCGTACTGGCCCGTCGGCACCACCCAACTCGCCGCGGCGGCGACGAGCAGACAACCGATCAGCAGCACCAGGGGGTGAGGGAACTCGAATCGCGACACGGCGCGGGAACCTACGACCGCGGCCGTGCTGCGCCAGAGGCGGGCTCCAGCTATGCTTCGGCCGTGACGTCTCGTGTGGTCTCGCGGCGGCGCGTCGCCGTCGCGCTTGCGCTCGCCATATCGGCGTGCGGACGTCCCGCCGCCGCACCGCCGCCGCTCGCGCCCGTCCCGCGTGCGCCTGCTTCGCCACCCGATGCGTGCGTTCTCGCGTCCGATTCCACCGCGCCGCCGGCCGCCCTCGGCATCGCGGTCCCCGACGTCGCCCGGTTTGTCCAACGGCAGGTGTACGAGACCCTCATCCGGATCGACTGTACCGGAGCGCCCATACCGGAGTTGGCGCGAGGATGGACCAGCGGGGACGACGGACACCGGTGGACGTTTACGCTGCGCCCCGGCGCTCGATTCTCGGACGGCACCCCGCTGACCGCTGCCGATGTATTCGCCGCTCTCGCCCGCGATTCAGCGTTGCTCGACCGCAGCGCCATCACGCTCGAGGGGATCGACGGGGTGAGTGTCCGATTCCCCGCCGCCCTGCCGAGCGTGCCGCCGGTATTCGCCGACCCGGCGCTGGCCGTGACCCGCCGCGCGGCGTCGAGCGACTGGCTCGTCGGGAGCGGAATGGCCACCGCCGACACTGCGGTCGGAGGTGCGACCGTCATTCCCGGCGCGGCCTCCAGCGCCCGGCCGACTGTCACGGTGCGGCAGGGCTCGGGCGGCGATGCACGCGATCTGCTCGACCACGGCATCGACATCCTCGTGACCGGCGACCCGGAGGTTCTGAGCTACGCCGCCGGTCGCAGCGAGCTCCGGACAGTCGCGCTGCCGTGGGACCGTGCCTACGTGCTCCTCTCGGCGATCCCTCCGACCATCGCAGACACGGTGCGCGCGAGTCTCGCGCGCGACGTCGTCCGGACGGAAGCCCGCCCGGCGCGAGGGAATTACTGGTGGCTGGCCGGCCCCGCGTGTCCAGTGGGGGACACCGCGACCGTCACCCCGGCAATCACCGGCACGCGAACGGCGACGGTCGTCTACTATCCGCTGGGCGACGCCCCGGCTCGCGATCTTGTCGAGCGACTGGTGGCGCTGGGGCTGCTCGGCCCCGGCGGGCGTGCCGCGGGCATCGCATCGGGGGATTTCGACGCCCGCTTCGCCGCCGGCGGGGACTCGTATCTCATGTCGTTGCCGCGCGAGGCACTCGCGCCGTGCGGCGCCGTCCGAGATCTCGTGACTCGCGCTCCCTGGCTCTCGAGCGACCCCGGCCGCCACATCACGCCGCTCGTGGAGACCCGCCAGCGCGCGATCGTGCGCCGCGGCGGTGGCGCCTTCACCGTGGATTGGGACGGGACGCTGCGGTTGCGCTGAGGTTACCGCAAGCCGATGCGGTGAACCAGGTCGGCGTAGCGCGGGTCGCCCCGCAGCTGTGCGTACGCCGGATCGAGGTGCAGGTAGATCATGCCGGCGGAGCGTGCCTGAAAGGCCTTCTCGAGACAGGCGAAGGCCTGGTCTGTATGGCCGAGTGCCGCGTACCCCATCGCCAAGATTTCGGCGCGGACGTAGTGCTGCCGCGACTCCTCGTCCAGACGAGTCATGATCGCCTCCGCCTCGTCGCGGCGTCCCAGCGCTGCGAGGGCGCGCACGATCATCGCGTCGTAGGAGCGCACGGCTGTCTCCCGACCCTGCGCCCGGCGGTACCACTCCAGCGCGACTTCGGCGTCTCCCTGGGCGAGGTGGGCCGATCCCATGTAGAGCAGGGCGCGCAACGATACCTCGTCCAGCTCGAGGGTCTTTCGCGCTTCGGCGATCGCGCCCTGATAGTCCTTGCCGTAGAGGAGGAAGCGAGCGAGCCACTCGCTGTATCCCGATGAGAGGGGGTCCAGGGCGAGCGCTTTGCGGATTTCCATGATCGCCTCGTCCAGCCGCCCCACCAGGGGCAGAGCCGTCCCCAGCACGTAATGCGCTTCCGCGTAGTTGGGACTCAGCGTGACCGCCCGCTGTAACTGCTGCTCCGCGCCGGCAAAGTTCCATTCGTGCCAGCACAGCACCTTGCCGATGGATGTCACGGCCTCACCGAGCTCCGAGTCCCGCTGCAGCGCCCGCTCGGCTGCCGCCTTCGCGCGCGGGTAGGCATCGTCGGGGGCGACCCAATCGTCGGCGAGGTTGCACCACACATCGGCGATTCCTGCGTAGGCACGCGCGAACCCCGGATCCTGCAGGAGAGCCAGCTGAAACATCTCCAGCGCTTTGCGCAATCCCGGCTCGGTGAGCTTGTTGAAGAAGAAGCGGCCCTTCAGGTAGAGATTGTATGCCTCGATGCTCTTGGTCGGTGCCACCACATGCTCGGCAGTTCCGCCCAGCCGCAGCTTCAACGCGTCGACGATCGCGCGCGAGATTTCATCCTGTATGGCGAACACGTCTTCCAGCTGCCGATCGTAGGTCTCGGCCCACAGCTGGTAGCCGTTGTCCACGTTCACGAGCTGCGCCGTGATGCGGATCCTGTTCCCCACCTTCCGCACGCTGCCCTCGAGCACGGAGGAGACGCCGAGCTTGTCGCCCACCTGGCGCACGTCGACTTCCTTGCCTTTGAAGGCGAACGACGAGGAGCGGGAGGCGACCTGAATGCCGGGGACCTTCGACAGCGCGTTGATGATCTCCTCGGTCATTCCGTCCGAGAAGTATTCGTTCTCCGGGTCGGCGCTCATGTTGGTGAGCGGCAGCACGGCGATCGCTTTCTGCCCCGCGGGGCGGGCATCGCCGGCGGGACGTCCGGAGCCGTTCCGGGTAATCGCGGCGAGCGCCGCCGCGAACTCGGCGGCGGAGGGAAAGCGGTCCACCGGCGTGCGGGACAGGGCGCGCGTGACTATCTGGTCCACCATCTCCGGGACGTCGCGCGTGGCGCGCACTTTGGGAATGGGAGAGACGAACCGCTTGGCGATGATCGCCTGTGCCGTAGGACCGGTGAACGGGGGCTCACCCGACAACATCTCGTACAGGACGCAGGCGAGACTGTACAAGTCGCTCCGGCCGTCGATGTCGGTGTCGCCACCGGCTTGCTCGGGGCTCATGTAGGCCGGCGTGCCGATCGCGACACCCGTCTGCGTGATCGATCCGTCGCCGCTCAGCGCCTTGCCGATGCCGAAATCCGCCACCATCGCCGCGCCCTCGTGGAGCAGGATGTTTTCGGGCTTGATGTCGCGGTGGATCACGTGATGGCGGTGAGCGTAGTCGAGAGCGGCGGCAACTTCCCGGGTGATGCGCAGCGCGTCCTCGAGCGGGAGCTGGCGCTCCCGCTCGAGTCGCTCGCGGAGTGAGTGGCCCTCCATGTTCGGCATCACATAGTACAGCAGACCTCCGGCGTCACCCGAGTCGTACACCGGCAGGATGTGCGGGTGGGTCAGCCCGGCCGCCATTTTGATCTCGCGCAGAAAGCGCTCCGCCCCAATCTCGGCCGAGACTTCCGGCCGGAGCACCTTGAGCGCGACCTGGCGGTCATGCCGCAGGTCGCGAGCCAGGAAGACGAGGGCCATGCCCCCCTGTCCCAGCTCCCGCTCCAGCGTGTACCGGCCGCGGAGCCCATCGTTCAAACGGTCTTGGAAGGTGGACATTGGAGCCCCAAAGATGCCGCCCGGGACGCGCAGCAGCCAGTGTCGGAGCCGTCGCCCTCACGGTGGCAACGCAGTCGCTGTATCGTTCCGCGACCGCACTCCATCATCGCACATTGATCCCATGACGTTCCGCACCCGCATCCTGCTCGCGACCGCGCCGGTCGTGCTCGTGCCGCTCGTCGTGTTCGGCCTCGCGGTGCGTCTGGCGGTTCGGCACCGTCTCGCGGCGCAGTACCGCGCCCGGACGACGGCGCTGGTCGACCTGATCGGCCGAGATCTGGCGCGGCAGGGGACGGTCGTGGCGGCGCGGCTCGCGCGGCTGCGTGCCGCGGCGGTGGCCGACAACCGGCTGCGTGCCGCAGCGGTGCAGCGGGACACCGCACAGCGCGCCTACCTGCTCGACTACGCCGGCACGGCGATGCGCCTCGCCGGACTCGACATGCTGCAGATCCAGGACGATTCGGGGCGGATCGTCAGCTCGGGACACTTTCGCAACGAATTCGATCGCCCTGAGCCCGGGTTGCCCACGCAGCTCGGGCGGGCGACCGACGGAATGGCGCTGGTCGAAGCGCGCACCGCCGAGGGGCCCTTCGTGGCCCTGGCGCGGCTCGACTCGCTGCCGCTCGGCGATCGTCGCTTCACCATCGTGGGCGGAATCGCGGTCGACACGGGATTCTTGGCCCGGCTCGCGCCCGACAGCGCCTTCACCGTTTCGCTCGACCTGCCGCACGACACCCTCTCGTCCCGCCAGCGAGACACCGTGCGAGCCGTGGAGCCGACGGACGTCGTCAGCGCTCTCACCGTTCCGTTCGTAGACGAATCGCACGCCGACAGCGCCCGGCTCGTTGCGGCACAGCTCGTCGTGTCGACCCAGCTCACCGGACTCCGGGAGCTCGAGCGCGTGGTCGATCTCGCGTTCGCCGCGGCGGTGCTGGTCACGATCCTCGTGTCGGTGCTGCTCGCATGGTGGCTGGCGTCGCGTATGAGCCGGCCGCTGGCGGAGCTGGCGGAGCGCACCGCCACGATCGATCTGGAGCGCCTCGACGAGGACTTCACGACCGACCGGCAGGACGAGATCGGTGACCTGGAGCGCCGCTTCGGCGAGATGACGGTGCGGTTGCGGGCGGGGGCGGCGCACCTGCGCGAAGCCGAGCGGCACGCGGCGACGGGCGAGCTGGCGCGGCAGGTGAACCACGACATCAAGAACAGCATCGCCCCGTTGCGGAATGTGCTGCGGCACCTGGCGCAGATCGCGCGCGACCGCCCCGGCGAGCTGGCGACGGTGTTCGCCGAGCGGCGCCAGACGCTCGTCTCGAGCCTCGAATACCTGGAGAAGCTGGCCGCGACGTACGCGAAACTGTCGCCTCCGGCGGAGACGCTGCGCGCCGACGTGAGCGCCGTGACGCGCGAGGCGGTGGGGCAGATCCCCGCCGGGGCGGCCGAGGTGTCGCTGCAGCTCGCCGACAAGCTGCCATCGGCCAGGATCGATTCGCTGGGCCTGCGACGGATTCTCGAGAACCTGGTCTCGAACGCGCTGGACGCGCTGGCCGGTCAGTCGGGGACGGTGACCGTGTCCACGGCGCGGGCGACGGACTCGGGATCGCCGCCCGCGATCCGCATCGTGGTCGAAGACACCGGCTCGGGGATGACGCAGCAGGAGCTCGAGCGGGCGTTCCAGGACTTCTATTCCACGAAGCCCGGCGGCACCGGCCTCGGCCTGTCGATCGTGCGGCGCCTGGTCACCGACGCCGGCGGCCGGCTGCGCGTCGAGACGTCCCCCGGAGCCGGGTCCCGTTTCATCGTCGACATCCCCGAAGCGGCAGCGACCGGGTGAGCCTGGTCCTCATCGTCGACGACGCCCGACCGCTCGCCGAGCAGTACGCCTACGATCTGAAACGGCTCGCCGGTCATGAGGCCATCCTGGCGGGCGACGGCCGTGAAGCGCTCGACGTGCTGGCGCGCGAGCCGGTGGACTGCGTACTGCTCGATCTCGAAATGCCCGGGATGGACGGCTTCGAGGTGTTGCGCGAGCGGGCGCGCCGCGCCATCGCAGTGCCGGTGATCGTCTATACCGCCACCGGTGACTACGATCGCTGCGCCCAGGCGATTCGCTCCGGCGCCGCGAGCTTCATCGACAAGGCGGAGCCGATGGAGCGCGTGGTCCAGGAGATCGCGCAGGCGCTCGAGCGGCGCCGGCTCGAGAGCGAGGTCGCCGCCCTGCAAAAGGAGATCGGCCCCGACGCCATGGTGGGCGCGAGTCCGGCTATCGTCAAGCTCGCCGACGCGATCGCGCGCGTCGCGCCGATTCCCTCGCCGGTTCTGATCGTGGGGGAGAGCGGGTCCGGAAAGGAGCTCGTGGCGCGGGCGGTGCACCGCCAGAGCGGTCAGGCCGGGGCGTTCGTGGCGCTGAACAGTGCTGCGCTGCCGCATGAGCTGGTGGAGAGCGAGCTGTTCGGCCACGAGCGCGGCGCCTTCACCGGCGCCGCGACGCTGCGCAAGGGCGCCTTCGAGACGGCGGCCGGAGGCACGCTCTTTCTCGACGAGATCGGGGAACTGCCACTCGCGGCGCAGGCGAAGCTGCTGCGCGTCCTCGAGGCGCGGCAGCTCACCCGGCTCGGCGGCAATCGGACGATCGCGGTCGACGCGCGCGTCGTCGCAGCGACGAACCGCGACCTCGCGGCGGAAGTGAAGGCGGGCCGATTCCGCGAGGATCTGCTCTACCGCGTCAACGTGCACGTGCTGGCCGTGCCGCCGCTCCGCGACCGTCTGTCCGATCTTCCGGAGCTCGTGCAGCATCTCGTGGCCGCGACGTGCGCGCGCTTCAGGATGAAGCCCAAGACGGTGAGCGCGCCTGCGATCGAAGCGCTCATGGCCTACGACTGGCGCCGCAACAACGTGCGCGAGCTGCGCAACGTCCTCGAGCGGATGCTGATTGCCGCGGCCGGCGACAGGATCGGCGTGGAAGACGTGCCGGCCGAGATTCGCGATGAGGCGGCAGTGCAGCGGGTGAGCGGCGGGGCGCCTCCCCGGACCTTTCACGAGCGCAAGGCGGAGGCGGAGCGGCAGATCATCGTGGCGGCGCTCGAGCGACACGAGTGGCACATCACGCGGACGGCGGAAGCGCTCGGGCTCGCGGACCACGCAAGTCTCCTGAAGATCATGCGGAGACACGGGATCTCTCGAGAGTAGGGTGGCTGCTCGCGTCTTTTGGCGCGGCTGAGAGCCGCGGCTCGGCTATCTGTCACTCGAGGGTGACCCGATATCGACGTCGCTATAACCGACAGCAGCCGAGTCGCGGCTATTAGCCGCGATTATCGGGCGCTCGGGACGTGTCCTGCCGGACACGTCCCACCCCTCCTGCACGTGTCCATCGGATCACAATCGGCGTAGGCTCGTCGCGCACTGCATTCGACATCCCCAGCAGCGTCAACCGGTTGTCGCTGACGTTCTCCATGAAACACTGCTGGTCCTCCTCGTGCGTTAGTCCCGGGCGCTGACAACCCCAACTGGGCCCCCCAAGCCCCTGACGAGGAGAGATGCAAATGATCACCACCCTGCGCTTCACCCCGACCTGGTTCGTGGCCGGCCTGTTCGTACTCGCCGGTTGCGGCGACAAGACGCCGAAGCAGGCCAGCGCCAAGGAGCCGGCGCCCCCGGAGTCGACGGTGTCGACCCCCGTTCCGGTACAACCGGTGGCGGAGCCGACGCCCGTGCAGCCGGTGACATTCGACGGCGCCGATTCGGCATACCGATCGAAGCGTTACAGCGACGCGGTGAGCGGCTTCACCGCGTACACCCGCACCAAGCCCTCGAACCCGTTCGGGTTCTACATGCTCGGCCTCTCGGCCTGGAAGTCGGGGGATCTCAAGACGGCGGAGCAGGCGTTCCGGCAGTCGCTGGCGCTCGACTCCACGCACGTGAAGAGCTACCTGAACCTGAGCCGGGTGCAGATCGAGTCGGGCCAACCCGATTCGGCGCTCGTCACCATCGAGTCGGTGCTGAAGATCGACGAGACCTCGAGCGAGGCGTTCCGGCTGCAGGGGCGCGCGCACGATGCGCTGGGTGAATCGACGGCCGCGGTGCGGAGTTACCACGAAGCGCTGTCGCTCGATCCCGAGGACGTGTGGTCGATGAACAACCTCGGTCTGTCGCTGATCCACCAGGGCGCGTTCGACGACGCGCTGCGGCCGCTCGCGCGCGCCGTGGAGCTCGAGCCCGGCGTGGCGACGTTCCAGAACAACCTCGGCATGGCGCTCGAGCGGACCGGGCAGTTCACGGCCGCCGCGGACGCGTACCGCGCGGCGGTGTCGATCGACAGCACGTTCGGGAAGGCGTCGAGCAACCTGCAGCGGGTAGAGTCGCTGAAGCAGGACCCGAATACTCCGACGCTCGACCTCAAGGTGTTGTCGCAGCAGTTTCAGCAGCTGATCCGGGACTGGAACGAGAACGAGAAGTAGTCGTCATCAGGTTCTGGCGCATCGCGGGCGGCTCCGATCGGGGCCGCCCGCTGGCGTTTCTCAGGCGACCGCGACGCTCTTGATGTTGACGAACTCTCTGATCCCGAATTCCGACAGCTCGCGCCCGTACCCTGAGCGCTTCACGCCGCCGAACGGCAGGCGCGGATCCGACCGCACGAGCGCGTTGACGAAGACGCACCCCACGTCGAGCTCCGCGGCGATGCGCTTGCCGCGGGCGCGGTCCTCGGTCCACACCGCCGCAGCGAGCCCGTAGGAGGACGCATTCGCGATCCGGACGGCGTCGGCCTCGTCCTTCGCCCGGATGACGGCGGCGGCCGGACCGAAGACTTCCTGGTCGAACGCCGGCATGCCGGGGCGGACGTTCAGCAGCACTGTCGGCGGGTAGAATGCTCCGGCGCCGCGCGGGATAGTGCCGCCCGTGGCGAGCCGCGCTCCGCGTCGTACCGACTGCTGCACTTGCCGGTGCAGTGTCGTGCGCAGATCCACGCGCGCCTGTGGACCGACCTCCGTTCGGGTCGCGAGAGGGTCGCCCATGACGCGCGAGCGCATCTCCGCTGTGAACCGCTCCTCGAACCGGTCCGCCACCGCATCGACGACGATGAATCGCTTGGCGGCGATGCAGCTTTGCCCGCTGTTGATGAGCCGGGCGTCGGCGGCGGTGCGCGCGGCGCGCGCCAGATCGGCGTCCGCCAGGACAATGAAGGCGTCACTGCCGCCCAGCTCGAGGACCGTCTTCTTCAAGTGCCGGCCGGCCTGTTCGGCGACTTCGCTCCCCGCTCGTTCCGATCCCGTCAATGTCACGGCGCGCACGCGCGGGTCGGCGATGACGTCGCGCACGGCGGCGCTGCGGAGAATGAGCGCGCGAAAGGCGCCATCGGGAAACCCGGCGCTCTTGAACACCGCTTCGATCAGGAGCGCGCAGCGCGTGACGTTGGAGGCGTGCTTCAGCAGGGCGACGTTGCCGGCGGCGAGCGCCGGCGCGGCGAACCGAAAGACCTGCCAGAACGGAAAGTTCCACGGCATGATCGCGAGCACCGGGCCAAGGGGATCGAAGCGGACGAAGCTCGCAGTGCCGTCGAGGTCGCGCGGCTGCTGGGCGAGAAACGCCTCGCCCTGCTCGGCGTAGTAGTCGCACACGAACGCGCATTTCTCCGTCTCGGCCTCGCCCTGTGCGAGCGGCTTGCCCATTTCGAGCGCCATGGCGCGCGCATACTTCGCCTTGCCCTCCCGCAGGACTCCTGCAGCCGCGCGCAACAGACGCGAGCGCTCGCTCCAGGGCCGGCGGCGCCAATCCTGGAAGGCTCTCTCCGACCGGTCGAGGATCCCGTCCAGCTCGCGCCGGCTGGTCTCGGTGAACGTTTCGAGGACATCGCCGGTTGTGGGGTTGACGGACCGAATCGTGGAGACTCGCGCGGACTTGCGCGTACCCGCGCGCGCACGGGATGTGGGTCTGCTCGTCGTCATCAGCCGCTCCTCGGGTTGCCCCTGCCCATTCAGTTTACCTACACCGGTGATGCCGCGAGGTACCGCTGCGTCGGGACGCTGCGTTGGACGGTATATTCGCCGATCGTGCAACGTCTCGAAGGACTCGCCAAGCTCACCGGCCGGGAGCGGTATGTCGATGATGTTCCGCTCGAGGGATTCCTCTGGGGGGCGACGGTGCGCAGCCCGGCGCCGCGCGGCCGCATCACCGCCGTCCATTTCGATCCTTCCATCGATTGGACGCAGTTCACCATCGTGGACCACAAGGACCTGCCCGGCCCCAACGTCATCGCCCTGATCGAGTCCGATCAACCGGTCCTCGCTCCCGGTTATGTGCGGCACATGCACGAGGCGGTTCTGCTCCTGGCGCATCCCGATCGCGCCGCCTTGCGGCGCGCCGTGGCCGCCGTGCGAATCGACGTCGCCGCAGAGCCAGCGGCGCTCGATTTCCGACTCGCGCCTCGGCCCGACCAGATCCAGTACGGCCCCGACAACGTCCTCAAGCACCTTCACATCTCCAAGGGGGACGTCGAGCGCGCCCTCGCAGCCGCGCCGATCGTCGTCGAAGGGGTCTACGAGACCGGCGCTCAGGAGCACGTCTACCTCGAACCGCAGGGAATGATCGCGTCAGTCGAAGGAGACGTCCTCGTGGTGCGCGGCTCGATGCAGTGTCCCTATTACATCGTCAAGGCGCTGAAGCACACGCTCGGTCGGGACGAGGCGCGGCTGCGCGTGATACAGACGCCCACCGGCGGCGGCTTCGGGGGGAAAGAGGAGTATCCCTCGACCATCGCGTTGCACGCGGCGCTGCTGGCGCTGAAGAGCGGGAAACCGGTGAAGCTCGTGTACGACCGCGGCGAGGACATGGCGGCGACGACAAAGCGGCATCCGTCGCTGGTGCGTCACCGCACCGGAGTGACTCCCGATGGGCGGCTCCTGGCGCAGGACATCGAGGTCGTGCTGGATGGAGGTGCGTATGTGACGCTCTCTCCAGTCGTCCTGTCCCGCGGGATCATTCACGCCGCCGGGCCATACGCCTGCGATCACGTGCGGATCGACGGTCGCGCGATGTTCACGAACGCCGTCCCATTCGGGGCGTTCCGCGGATTCGGAGCGCCGCAGACCCACTTCGCCAATGAGCGTCACATGGACCGGATCGCGGCCCGGCTGGGACTGGATCCGGCCGAGCTGCGCCGCCGTAACCTGCTGCGCGACGGGGAGTCGACGGCCACCGGTCAGGTCATCCGGGACGGTACCGACCGGCAAGCGGTGCTGGAACGGGCCCTGGCGCTCGCCGACTACGACGTCAAGCGCGCACGGCACGCGTCCTTCAATGCCTCCGGCACGGTGACGCGTCGCGGCGTCGGAGTCGCCACGTTCCACCATGGTGCGGGGTTCACCGGCTCTGGCGAGGTCATGCTCGCCTCCCGCCTGCACGTCGCGGGACTCGCTGATGGGACGATCGAGGTCCGCTCGGCCAACATCGAGATGGGGCAGGGAACGCTCACGGTATTCACCGCGCTGGCGTCGCAGCGCCTGGGTATCGATCCCGCCGCCGTGCGGATCGCTGAGGCGGACACCGCCCGCGTCCCCAACAGCGGCCCGACTGTGGCGTCCCGCACGGCGATGGTCGTCGGGCGCCTCGTCGAGCTGGCCTGCGACGACCTGCGGCGCCGGCTCCACGTGGAGGGAGCAACCGGTGAAACGGTGCGAGCGGCGATCCGCCGCTGGCACCTGGAGCACCCCGACACCGCGCTCGTCGCTGAGGCGGCCTACGAGCCTCCACCCGGCGTGGTGTGGGATGACGTCAATTACCGCGGCGACGCCTACGGCACATTCGCCTGGGGCGCATACGTCGCCGAGGTGGAAGTCGACCTGCGGACGTACGAGACGCGCGTCATCGACTTCGTCGCGGTGCAGGAAGTGGGGAAGGTGCTGCATGAAGTGCTGGCGCGGGGTCAGGTGCAGGGCGGCGTGGCGCAGGCGATCGGGTGGTCGCTGCTCGAAGAGTGCCGCTGGAAGGACGGCGCGATGGCCAACGCCCAGCTCACGAATTACCTGATTCCGACGAGCGATGACCTGCCTCGTATCCGCGTGGAATTCCTCGAGACCCCGTATGCGTACGGGGCGCAGGGCGCGAAGGGACTGGGTGAGCTGCCGATGGACGGACCGGCGCCCGCGATTCTCAACGCGGTGGCCGCCGCGACCGGCGCAGACCCCTGTGTAATCCCGCTGACCCCGGAGCGGCTGATGCAAATGATTGAAGGAAGAATGCAAAATGCGGAATTAGGAACACGATAGTCATGAGCGATTCTGCATTTGCAATTCATCATTCTGCATTTTCGGTCTCGTTCACCTTGAACGGCTCCCCGGTCTCCGTCGACGTCGATCCCGCCGACCGGCTGCTCGATACACTGCGCTATCGACTGGGACTGACCGGGACGAAGGAGGGCTGTGGAGAGGGGGAGTGCGGCGCCTGCACCGTCTATCTCGACGGGCTCCCGGTAGACTCGTGCCTCGTTCCCACCTACCAGGTCCAGGGGAGGCGGGTCGAGACGGTGGAATCGCTCGCCCCGAAGCGTTTGGACCCGTTGCTCGCACAGGGCGCGACGCAGTGCGGCGCCTGTACTCCAGGCGTCGCCATGACCTCGTGCTGGATCCTCGATCACCCGGACCTGCTCGCCACCCACACCGTGCGCGAGCTGCTCGCCGGCAACCTGTGCCGCTGCACCGGCTACGACGGCATCCTCGACGGTATCGCCGCAGCGATGCAGGTTCGCCCGTGAAGCTGTATCAACCGAAGAGCACGGCTGAGGCGCTCCACGTCCTCGCCGGCGAATCGGGGGTCGTGCCGGTGGCGGGAGGCACCGACCTCCTGGTCCATTGGCCGACCCGCCCCGCGGAGCACGACAAGAGCTACCTCGATCTCTCGGCGCTCGACGAGCTGCGCGGCGTCCGCTGGGGCGATCACGAGCTGCAGCTCGGCGCACTCGCGACGTATTGGGACGTGATCGCGGACCGGCAAGCCGCGGCGGAGCTGCCGCTGCTCGTGCAGGCAGCGCGCCTCGTCGGCGCGATCCAGATCCAGGCGCGCGGTACGTGGGCGGGCAACATCGTCAATGCGTCCCCCGCCGCCGACGGGGTTCCCGTGCTGATGGCCTACGACGCGACTGTGGTGCTGCAGTCGCTGCGCGGGCGCGAAGAGGTCCCGCTGGCCGAGTTCTATACCGGATACAAGCAGCTGCGCAAAGCGG
Source organism: Gemmatimonadales bacterium (assembly GCA_035491895.1). Taxonomy (GTDB): domain Bacteria; phylum Gemmatimonadota; class Gemmatimonadetes; order Gemmatimonadales; family GWC2-71-9; genus DASTHG01. Next base: position 20,450 of record DATJJY010000065.1, on the reverse strand, counting down.
GCGATCAGCTCGTCGTGGCGATTCGTGTTCCCCGGCGCGCCTACACCGTGGAGCGATTCCACAAGGTGGGATCGCGTCGCGCGCAGGCCATCGCCAAGGTCGGGCTCGCCGTCACACAGTCGGCGTTTGGGTGGCGGCTCGTCGTGGCGAGCATGGCGCCGACGGTGTGTCGCTGTCCAGCGCTCGAGCGCCTGCTCACGAGCGGTGCCGCTGTGCGCGCACCGGACGAGCTCCTGCCGGCGATATCAGAGGACACGAGCCCGATCGACGACATCCGTTCGAGCGCCGAGTACCGCCGTCGGGTGCTGGCCCGCGTGCTGTTCTCCGCGCTGCGCGGAGGATGAGCGCGGCTAGCGGAGCGACGCTCCGTCGGCGACCCAGCGACCCAGCAGGTCCCGCTCCGCATCGCTGATCCCCGTCAGGTTCCCCAACGGCATCGTCTTCGTCGTCACGGCGCGGTCCAGGATGCGTTGAGCCTTCCCCTGAATTTCGGCAGGGGTATCGAACATCACCCCCGCCGGGGCGACGCTGATCCCGGGATAGGTCGGAGCGCTCGAGTGGCAGGGCGCGCACCGTTGAGCGATCACGACACGTACCTCGGCGAACGGAGCCGGCGACCCGGTGGCCGGCCCGGCTCCGTCCCCCCGCGGCGCCGTCAGAGCGGCGAGCGCCACGAGTCCGAGCGCCGCCGCCGGTAGCAGCCAGCGGTTCGGCCGGCCCGCATTCCGCAGGTTGAACCAGTGCCGCACCAGCACGCCGATCACGAACAACGCGCCGAGGATCGCCCACCCCCAGGGTGAGCCATACGTCTCCGGGTAATGGCTGCTCACCATCACGAACAGCACGGGAAGGGTGAGATAGTTGTTGTGCAGCGACCGGAGCGCCGCCTGCCGGCCGCGCCAGGCGTCGGGCGCCTGTCCCGCGGTCAGGCTCGCGACCATCGCACGCTGCGATGGGATGATGACGCGAAATACGTTCGCGGCCATGATCGTACCGAGCGCCGCGCCGACGTGCAGGTACGCGGCACGCGCGCTGAGCAAGTGACTCAACCCCCACGCGAGGACGGTGACGAGGATGAGTCCGAGGCCGGCCAGCACGGCCGGCTGCGCTTCGAGCGGCGAGCGACACATCCCGTCGTACACGAGCCACGAGACGGCGAGCGACGCGCTGCCGATCGCGATGCCGGTGGCTGGAGCGATGCTCGAAACCATGGGATCGAGGAGGTAGGCCCGCGCTCCCACATAGTAGAGGAGCACGAGCAGCGACATCCCCGTCCACCAGGTGGCGTACGCCTCCCATTTGAACCAGTGCAGCGTCGCCGGCAGTCGTCCGGGAGCGACGCCGTACTTCACGACGCGATAGAACCCGCCGCCGTGGACGGACCACAGCTCGCCGCTCACCCCCGGCTCGGGGGTCGCGGGGTGGGCAAACCGCGCATTCAGCCAGTTGAAGTAGAACGACGTCCCGATCCACGAGACGCCGACGATGACGTGCGCCCAGCGCAGCGCGAGGCCGAGCCACTGCTCGAGGTGCGCGGTCACCGGTCAGCTGCCGCGGTAGGTCGAATAGCCGAACGGACTGATCAACAGCGGGACGTGATGATGGCCGGTGTCCTGCAGCGTGAAGACGACGTCGACGCACGGATAGAAAGCGGGAACGCCCTGGTCCGCGAAATAGCCATCCAGCTCGAATCGCAGCCGCAGCGTCGTGCCCGGCACAGCCGGCGCGCCCGCCGGCGAAAGCGACGCGATACGGCCGTCGCCGTCGGTCGTTCCGCGAGCGAGCTCGCTCCACCCATCCGGGCCCTCGGCCGACAGGATGACCGGAATCCCCTGGGCGGGACGCCCGCGCGCCGTATCCAGAACGTGAGTCGAGAGCGTCATGCCGCCACCAGTTTCTCGAGTCGCAAGCGGATAATCTTCGCCTGTTCGCCGGCCGCCACGCGCAGCTCCTTATCGGGTTCGTTCGTCAGGCGCTCTCTGAGGTCCGTCAGCAGCTCCGCGGCGCTGCGCCCGGTGGCGCACACGAGATAGACGTGACCGAAGCGGCGCTCGTAGGTGCCGGTTTCCTCGAGCAGCGCGAGCCGCAGATCCGCACCGGCACGCGCCACACCGTTTTGCTCGCCGCTCGACCAGTCGTCCGTCGTCCGCTCGCCGATCCGGGGGTGCGCGGCGAAGGCCTCGAGCCAGGCGCCCCGATCGAGCGCCCACCATTCCCGCTCCGCGGCCCCAAACAGCTCCTGGTCGTCGGCAAAGGGACGGCCCGCGAGCATCCGCCTCACCCATTGCTTCGAGGCGCAGCAGCGTGACAGCGCCGCAGCAGCCGCGTCCCCCGACAGACCATTGATGTACGCCGCGATCGTCACACCGGTCTCCCGAACACGCGGAGGCGTGCCACTCCGCCGTCGGGAAAGATGTTGAACCGCACGTGGGTGACCGGTCCCGAGCTGCCGACGGCGCGGAAGCGATGCGTGCGGTCCGCCCTGAGCTTCGTACGGGGAACGAGCTCTCGCCATGTGCGCCGCTCGTCGGGGACCGCCGCCGGATCGAGGTCGGGAGCGTCGCACGCCTCGAGGCGGCAGCTCTCCGGGAAGTTGCCCTTGAAATGCGCCGTGTCCACCACGACTTCCTGCACCGTGCCGCGCGCGCCGAGCCGGATGATCACCCAGTCGTGCCCCGGCCCGCGGCGGCGTCGCGTCTCCCAGCCGTCGCCCATGTCCACCGAGGGGCCCGGCATCAAGAGGTTGATCGGTTCGCTGAAGAACTCGTCGCTCGCCGCGAGCGGTACCCCCCCGTGCTGGACCGCGACGAGGTCGATCGGTCCGGAGCGGCTGCGCAGCCGGCTCCAGTCCGGCCGCGCCTCCCCCCACACCCGGAGCCGGGCCACACCACCATCGGGGTAGATATGGAGCCGCAGGTGGGTGACCCGCGTGTCTCCGCTCACGAGAAACTCGTTCTCCCGATCGGGGCCGAGCGGGCTTTTCGCGAGAAGCTCCGGCCAGTGTTGTGCGGCGCGCTTCAGCACGGCCGCCTTCGGCACGGCGGCGAGGGCGGCCGCGGTCAGCGAGCACGCTTCGGGGTGGTTTCCCTTGAAGTGATGTGTGTCGACCGTCACGGCGCGAATGACGCCGGGAACACCGAGCTGGATGATGCACCAGTCGAAACCCGGTGTGCGGCGCCGACGGGTTTCCCATCCGTCCATCCATTTGCCGCGACTCGTGTACTTGCCCTCGAGGAATACGCCGCGGCCCGGTTTCAGTAGATTCGATTTCGACGCAAAGAATTCGTCAGACGCCGACAGCGCCCGCCCACCGGCGCGCGCGGCCGCCAAGTCGATCAGACCCGGACGCACTGCGAACCTCCAAGGCTGGCGCGAGATACCCCCGGGTGCGCATCTTGTGATGGAAGAAAGGCCCGAGGCCACATGACGAGCGAAGCGCACACCGGTCCGGAACGGCGCAAGGCACAGCGACGCAAGAGCGCCGACCGGCGCAAGGTGTTCGACCGGCGGCGCTGGAAGGAGCGCCGCAGTGTATGGGGCCGCACGTCCACCGAGCGGCGCACCGAGAAGGACCGGCGCTCGCTCAGTCCGCGCCGGGCGGGCGAAGAGCGCCGCTCCGGCCGCGAGCGGCGGCGCAAAGACTGAGTCACGGGCGCTCTCGTCTGAGCCACCGTCCAGGGGCGGGCTCCGCAAACCGATCACCGTCGTAGACGCACATTCCGCGCACAAACGTTCGCAACACATGGCCCCGGAGCGCCAGACCCGCGTACGGTGTGACGGCGTGTCGCTGCCGCAATGCCTGTGGGTTCACCGTCATGAGGCGATCTGGATCGAAGACGACCAGGTCGGCGTCGCTGCCGGGGGTGATGCGCCCTTTGCGGGCGAGATCGGCGAGCGCCGCGGGATGGCGCGACATCCACCGGACCACGTCCTCCAAGGTGCGGCCCCGCTCCCGCGCCCCTGTCCAGACGGCCGGAAGAGCGAGCTCGAGCGACGCGATCCCGCCCCAGGCGTCGAGGAAGCTCCCGCTGTCGAGACATTTCAGCGCGGGTGGTGCCGGAGAGTGATCGCTCGCGATGAGATCGATGTCGCCGCGCTCCAGTCCCTGCCACAACCCTTCTCTGTGCCGACGCTCGCGGACGGGCGGGGCGCACTTGAACGCCGTGGCTCCGTCCGGCACCGCTTCGGCGGCGAACATGAGGTAGTGCGGGCACGTCTCGACCGTCACGCGTACGCCGCTCTTCCGTGCCAGCGCGATGCACGCGATCGCTTCGGCACAGGCGAGGTGCACGATGTGCACCCGGCACCCGGTACGCGCCGACAGCTCGAGCATCCGGTCGATCGCCTCGAGCTCCGCCGCCACGGGACGCGACGCCAGCCAGGTTTCGTAGTGGCGGGGGTCGCCTGACGACGCCCTGACCGCCTGCTCGATCGCCTCCGGTGCCTCGGCGTGCACCAGCAACACGGCGTCGTGCTCGGCGATGCGCGACATGGCGGCGGCGAGGTCCCGAGGTCCCGTCATCGGGAATTCATCGATCCCGCTCGGGACGAGAAACACCTTGAACCCCAAGGCGCCCGCATCGAGAAGAGGGGCGAGGTCGGCGTCGTTCCCCGGAATGACCCCACCCCAGAAGCCGTAATCGACCAGTGCTATGCCGTCGGCCGCCCGGGCTTTGCGACGCAGCGCGTCGACGTTCGTGGTCACGGGGATGCTGTTCAGCGGCATGTCGACGACCGTCGTCACGCCCCCCGCCGCCGCGGCTCGCGTCCCGGTCGCGAATCCTTCCCATTCGGTGCGGCCGGGCTCGTTCAGGTGGACGTGCGTGTCGACGATGCCGGGGAGCACCGCCGCCGCCCCCGCGTCGAAAGTCGCGGTGGAGGGCGGAGCCGATTCACGGGACACGATGCCGGTAATGCGCCCGCCCGAAACGACGACCGCGCCCGAGCGCTCGCCTTCCGGCGTGATGATCCGGTCGCTCGTGACGACGAGATCGACTTGAGCCATCAGCTGTCAGCCATCAGACGTCAGCGCGCAGGGTGTTCGGGTAGGACCTAGAACGCGCTGCGCACCACGAACCAGATGTTGGCCGGCCGCTCGGCGAGCCGCCGCATATACCAGGCGAACCAGTGACTGCCGTAGCTGATCAGGATCCGCACTTTCACGCCCTGGGCGGCGAGGTCGCGTTGGTCGTCGCTGCGGATGCCGTACAGCATGTGGACCTCGTAGCGCGCGTCCGCGCTGCGGTTCACCGCCTCCTTGCCGATTCGCTCGACCAGGCCAAGATCGTGCGTCCCGAAGACGACGGTTGCCCGCCCGCCGGCGGTCGCGTCGAGCAGCTGGCCCGCGAGCGTTTCGTACTGCGCATCGATCTCCTCCTTGCGCTGCAGCGCGATCTCCGCGGACTCCCTGTAGGCGCCCTTCACGAGCCGGATCGCCGGGCCGATGGGCAGCAGCGCGGCCAGATCCTGCGGCGTGCGGCGCAGGTACGCCTGGAGACAGACGCCGATCCCCGGGCCGTCGGCGCGCGCGCGGCGGTAGATGTCGAGCGTCGCGTCGACGTAACGCGCTTCCTCCATGTCGATCCACAGGAACGTTCGGTCGGCGCGCGCCTTGGCGGCGAGATCGAGCACGTGATGCATGCACGCCTCCCGGCTGACGTCGAGACCGAGGTGCGTGAGCTTCACGGAAACGTGGGCGGGCAGGGACCGCTGGCGGATCTGGTCGAACACCTGGAGGTAATGATCGCGGACCGCGGCCGCTTCGGTGGCGTTCTGCACCTGCTCGCCGAGCTGCGTGAGCACCGTCCCGAGATTGTCCTTCGCGAGCGCGCTCGCGGCGTCGAGGGCCTCGCCCAGCGACTCCCCGGGCATGAACTTGCGCACCGCGCGGCGGGCGAACGCGCGCTTGCGGAACTGTTCAGCGAGCCAGGGGCTGCGCGATGCGCGCAGCAGCAGTGTACGGGCGAGCGACATCCGGCGGGGAAGATACACCGAGCGGGCGGCGTCCACATCGGACACCGCCCGCTCGTTCGTCGAAATCTACGTCCGGCTCAGCTCTGGATGAGAATCAGGTACTTCGAGGCTGCCCAGAACTTCTCCGGCGACGCGATCTGAATGCTGCCGCGGAAATTGCCGTTGCCGTCCGGCTGCTGCGCGAGGGCCGTGATGTCCTGACGCGAAGCGATCCGGTAGGTATGCGTCGAATCGGGCAGCGGGATCGTCGTCACCTGGCGGCGATCGATCGCCGTAAAGGCGCCCGGATCGAGCGCGCGGGCCGGCTGCACCGACGTGCCCGACTTCCACAGGATGAAGAGGAAGCGACTGCCGCCGGTCTCGTCGATGACGCCGCGGTTCTTGAGCTCGTCCTTGGTCCCGATCACGTAGTAGACCGTGTTTTCCCGGACCGTCAGGTCGCCCACGGTGTCCTTCAGGGCCGTGGCCAGGGCCGTCAGGGCGGTGTTCTCACCCTTCAGCGAATCGAGCTGTGACGCGTAGGCCACGAGCTGCGAGCGCTGTCCCGCCACCACCGAGTCGTAGTTCGCGATCGTCGCCGTCAGCGTGTTGCGCAGGCTGTCCGACAGGGACGAGAGACCGCGGATGCGGCGCTCGCTGGCGCGCAGCTGCGACTCGTTCGCGTTGAGGCGTGTGGCGATGTAGCGCACCCGGGCGACGACGCTGTCGCGCGACGCCTGTCCGGGGGACTCGCTCGACACGTTCAGCTTCCCGCGGACCTGCACCTTCGCCAGCTCGGCGGAGATGTCGGAGATCATGCGGGCGTCCTGCGCCATCTCCTGCACCACCCGATCGCGCTCGTTCGCCGCCTGTTGCAGCGAATCGATCCGCGCCTGGAGCTGGGGTGAGGGCTTCGAATTGCACGCGAGCGCTCCCAACAGCGCGAGAGCCGCAGTCGCGGTGCTACCGATTTTCCCGACCATGTCGACATCCTCCCTGCGGGGGGCTCTCTGACGGACCGAGCCGACGGCGCCCCCCGCCGTCCGCCCGCACTTACTGTGAGAAACCTCACCAATCTGACGGTCGCTCTGCTGTCGTTGCCACATGCAGCATCATCAGACACAGAAGCTCTGAGGGCTCGAATATACCCGGATGTGTTTCAAATGGTTCAGTCGATTGTCGCGCGCCCCGGATCGCGATGCACGGGCCTGCCCGGGGCCGCCCGTTGCGCCCGGTCCACAGCGTTACCGCGACACTCAGCCGGAGCCCGCCGGCAGCCGCCCGATCCGGAAAGGGGTGAGGTCGAACCCGCCTGCCTCCTCGTCGAGCAGCAGCCCGGCGATGATTTCACCTACGGCGCTCGCGAACTTGAACCCGAACCCCGAGCAGGGGCTGGCCACCACGACCGACCGGTGGGCCGGGTGGCGGTCGATCACGAACTGGCCGTCAGACGAATTCGTATACAAGCAGACCGCGCTGGCCCGATGGGCACCCGCCAGCGCGGGAGCATACCGCTGGAGCAGCCGTCGAGCGGCGGAGACTTCATCGCCGGCGACGTCCCGGCGCACGGTCTCGGGAGTCGTGGGGGCGCCGTCGTGGTGGACCGCCATCTTGATAGCCCCGTCGGCGCGGGCCGCCGGCGGCAGCGCGTAGAACACCGCCGCTTCGGTCTCCCGGATGAAGACGGGCAGCGATCGGGCGGCGTCCGAGGCGGGGTCGAACCAGTGCTGTACCTGGCGCTCGACCGAGAGTCCCCGGCCGGCCACGCCGGCGAGATCCGGCATCCACGCGCCGGCGGCGAGCAGCAAGCGGCCCGCTGCATAGGTCCCGCGTGTCGTCGTGACACGAACCCCATCACCCGACGGCTCCCACCGCGTCACCGGCTCGTCGAATCGCAGCTCGATTCCCCGGGTGGCGGCATGGCGCAGCGCGGCGGCCACCGCCCCTTCGGGGTCGAGCCATCCGGCGCCCGGCTCGAGGACGCCGATCGCGCCGTCCGTGTCCTGGAGCGCGGGATAGCGCCGGGCGAGTGCCGAGGGGTCGAGCAGATCATGATTGATGTCGTGTTGACGCGCGCTCGCCAGCGTGCCGGCCACGAGCCCGCCGTCCGGTGGGCCGACGTACAGGACGCCCGTGACGTGGAGCAGGGATGTATCCGTCGCGGCCTCGAGTCGCCGCCAGTTCTCGTAGGCCCGACGGGCGAGCGGCACGTATCGCGGATGCTCGAACGCCGTCTCGCGGATGACGCGCGAGCCGCCGTGACTCGAGCCCATCGTGTGCGGCGGATGGAATCGATCGAGGCCGAGGACGCGCCGGCCGCGCCCGGACAGATGGGCGGCGGCGGCGCTCCCGACGGCGCCGAGCCCGGCGAGGATGATGTCGTAGGGCACGGCGACAACTTAGCTTCCGGCGAGACCGCCCGAGACATGACCGAAGTCATCGCTATCGCCACCCCTTCCGAGCAGCAGCGCCGAGCGATCGAGGCGCCGCCCGGTCCCGTGCTGGTGCTGGCCGGTCCCGGAGCGGGAAAAACCTTCTGCCTGATCGAGCGGGTGCGGGCGCTGGTCGAACGCCACGGCGCCGATCCCGGCCGGATCTGCGCCATCACCTTCACCAACAAGGCCGCCGAGGAGATCGCCGCCCGGCTGCACCGCGACCTGGGCCCGGCGAGCGAAGCGGTGCATCGCGGCACGATCCACTCGCTCTGCGCCGAGATCCTGCGCGAGCACGGTGAGCGCATCGGCATCCCGCGCGGATTCGGGATCGCCGACGAAGACACCCAGGACGTCGTGCTGCGGCGCCTCGGCGTTCACGTGTTCAAACGCCGCATGTGGCTGCTCAATCAATTCGGCCGGCATCGCCTGCAGGGGACCCCGCTCGAGCCGGACGTCGCGACGCTGTGCCGCAGCTACGTCGAGATGCTGCGAGCCCGGCGTCTCGTCGACTTCGACGACCTGGTCCTCCTGGTGGACGCGCTCTTCGGCGCGGAGCCCGGGGTCGCGCGCGCCATCGCCGCCCGGTGGGATCACCTGCTGGTCGACGAATTCCAGGACCTCAATGCGCCGCAGTATCGTATCGTCCGGCGCCTCGTCGAGGACCATCGCAGTGTTTTCGCGGTGGGAGACGACGAGCAATCCATCTTCTCCTGGACCGGCGCCGACCCGCGCGTGTTGGATCGTTTCCGCACCGACTTCGCGACGCCCGAGCCGATCACGCTCGAGGAGAACCACCGCTGCTCCCGCGCGATCTTCGCCGTGGCCCGGCGGCTGGTGGAGCGCAACACTCCCCTCTTTCCCCGGAAGCACATCGTCGCGGTGCGGGACGTTCCGGTCCCCGTCGTCGCGCGGGCGTTTTCCGATGAGGGAGCGGAGGCCGACTGGATCGTGGCCGACGTGCTGACGAGTCGGGCGGCCGGCGTTCCCTGGGGAGAGATCGGCGTTCTCTATCGCGTTCACGAAATCGGCAAGGAGCTGGAGCAGGCGTTCGTGCGCGCCGGCATTCCGTGCCGACTCGCTCGCGGGCATTCGCTGACGGACGATCCCGTGATCGCGCAGGTACTCGCCTCGCTGCGGGTGATCCGGGAAGACGGCGATTCACTTGCCGCCGAGGCTCTCGCCCTGCGCGTGTTCCCGGAGCAGCTGCTGGAGCGTATCCGGGCCGCGGTTCCGGCAGAGGGCGGGGATTTCCTGGCGGGCGTGCGGGAGGTGGCGCGACGGGCGCCCCAGGGTGATCCCGACCGGCGTCTGGCGTGGCGCTTCGTCTACCAGGTGGAGAACCTCCGCGCCCTCGCCCGCACCCACGAGTCGCTGCCCGCGCTAATTCTCGAGATTCTCGGGTCCCGGATGGGGCAATGGCGGAACACCCTCGAGGAGCGGGCCGAGGATCTCGCAGACCCGGCGGACGATCCCGACGCTGTGGCGCTCGCGACGGCCCTGGAGGACGTCATCGCGCGGGAGGCCACGGTCTGGATTCCCCCGCTCGGCGGCGCCGAGATCGGCGTGCGCGGGCTGCTCGTGCGGTCGGAGATCGTGCAACGGGTCCGCTACCTCCTGAGCGACGAGGAGCCTGGAGCCGGCGATGTCGTGCTCGAGGCGTCGGCGGGGGCCGCGCCGCTCTCCCTGCGAATCTTCAAGGCGCTGCAGCTCCTGCAGACCCGCGCCCTCGCCGATCCGTTTCCGGAGTATGTCGCCTTCGATTTCGAGACGACGGACAAGGACGCGTCGAGCTGCGACGTGGTGGAGATCGGCGCGGTTCGCGTCGCCGGCGGCCGCGTGGTCGAGGAGTTTCACTCGCTCGTCCGGCCGGAGCGTCCCATCTCCCAGCGGGCGACGGAGGTGCACGGCTATACCGCGGCGGATCTCGAGGGTGCCCCGCCGTTCGCACAGGCGTGGCCATCCTTCCGGGCATTCGTCGGCAATCACGTGCTGCTCGCGCACAACGCGCAGAAATTCGACGTTCCGGTGCTGCTGCGACTCGCGCGCGGGCTCCCGGGGGTGGAGAGCCTGCGGTTCTTCGACTCCCTCCCGGTGGCCCGCGCACTGATCACCGACGGCAGCGCGAAGCTCGAGGCGCTCGCCGACCGCTTCGGGATCGACAAGGGGCGCGAGCATCATGCGCTCGACGACGCCCGCACGCTCGCCGCCGTGTACGATCGGCTCGCCAGCCTGCAGCAGGCGCGTGCCCGCAAGACGGCGCAGGTGCAGCTGCTCGACTGTCTCGGCCTCTCGCTGGCCGGGGCGGGGACTCCCGGGCCGGAGGCGAGCGGTGAAGAAAAGGTGCTGCGGGAGCTCGTTCCGGCGTTCACCCTGGGTCGCTACTCCGACGCCCTCGAGTTCTACGCGGCCGAGCGCGACCGCGTCCCCGAGCTCTCGGCTCCGCCGGTGGAAGAGATCATCGACCGTCTCGGGGGCCGGGCCAGGATGGAGCGGTTGCGGCGCACGCCATCTCCCGAAGACCGCTACGCGGTGGCGCTGGCGCGGCTCGAAGCGCTGGTGGGAGCGAGCGCCGCCGACACCCTCGCCGACAGCATCGGCCTGTTGCTCGAGCGCGTCGCCCTCTCGACGTCGCACGAAGCGGAAACCGATCCCGAGCGCGTGAATCTCCTCACGCTCCACTCGACGAAAGGCCTCGAGTACTCCCTGGTGTACGTCGTGGGCGTGGAGGACGACCGGCTTCCCGGTGTGCGGGCGGCCGGGGACGAGGGGGTGCGGGAAACCGAGGAGGCGCGCCGCCTGCTGTACGTCGGGATGACGCGCGCCATGGACCGGCTGGTGCTGACGCGTGTCGCGGAGCGATTCAAGAAGTCGGCGGGGGGGAGTCTCTTCCTCGAAGAGATGGGACTCGAGACCTAATCTCCCTGCAGCTCGCCGTGCCGGTAGCAGGTAACGATGTGGTCGTTCACCATCCCCACCGCCTGCATGAAGGCGTAGCAGATCGTCGGTCCGACGAAGCGAAACCCCTTCTCGACGAGGGCTTTGCTCATCGCTTCCGATTGCTTCGTCTTGGCGGGAATCTGGCGCAGCGTCTTCCATTTGTTCTGCCTCGGCGCACCATCCACGAACTCCCAGAGGAAACGCCCGAACCGCAAACCGCCGTCCTGGAGCTCGAGGTAGGCGCGGGCGTTGCCGATTGCGGCATCCACCTTTTGCCGGTTGCGGACGATCCCGGGATCGGCGAGCAATTTCCTGCGGCGGGCCGCGGTGTAGCGCGCCATCTTGTCGGGATCGAAGCCGTCGAAGGCGCGCAGGAAGGCGTCGCGTTTGCGCAGGATGATGGACCACGACAGGCCCGCCTGGAAGCCGTCCAGGATGAGCTTCGCGAAGAGCGGTTTGTCGCCGCGCAGCGGGACGCCCCACTCCGCGTCGTGATACTGCATCATCGCGGGATTGTCGCCGAGCCAGGCGCAGCGTTGTTTGCCGTCGAGAGCCCCGGGAACCATGCCGGATAATGTAGATTGCGTCGATGTTGCTCGCTCTTCCCGGCCCCGGCCTCGGCGACTCGCTGCAGCAGCATCCCCTGGCGGCGCTGGCAGCGCTGTTCGGCGCTGGACTGCTGACGAGTCTCTCTCCCTGCATTTTCCCGATGATCCCTATCACCGTCGGGATCATCACCGGCTCGGGTGGCGCCGGCGTGGCGCCTCTGCCCAAGGGCAGGGTCGTAGGCCGCACGCTCACGTACGTGCTGGGACTGGCGCTGTTCTATGCTATCATGGGTCTCGTGGCCGGACTGACCGGCTCGCTGTTCGGGACGGTGGCGTCGAACCCGTGGGTACGGTTCGCTGTCGCCAATTTGCTCGTGCTCTTCGCGCTCGCACTGCTCGATGTCTTTCCCGTCAACGCCCCGCAGCGGCTCGCCGCCTGGGCCGCCGGCCTCTCGGGGGGCTCGTATCCCGCGGTGTTTCTCCTCGGGGCGACCTCGGGGATCGTGGCGGCGCCCTGTGGCGCGCCGGCGTTTGCGGCGGTCCTCACCTGGGTGGCGGCCACACGGAGCGGCATACTGGGCTTCGTGTATCTCTTCGTCTTCTCATTGGGGATGACCGCGGTGCTGGCGGCGGTGGGCATCTTTTCCGGGCTGCTCACGGTATTACCAAAGCCCGGGCCCTGGATGGTGTGGATCAAACGACTGGCGGCGGTGGTTCTCATACTGGTAGCCGAATACTACCTGGTCGAAGTGGGGAAGACGCTGTGACGAAAAAACCTGGGCAGTGGGGAGTGGTTCTCTGCGTGCTCGGCCTGCTGTTGGGGATCGCGGGGCGAGCCATGGCGCAGGACGAGGGAGACATGGGGATCGCCATCGGCGCGACCCCACCCCCCGTGACGATTCAGGATCTGGACGGCCGCCCCGCGAATCTCGGCGCCATGATCGGCAAGCAGCCGCTATTGATCGAGTTTTGGGCGACGTGGTGCCCGCTTTGTGCCGCGTTGATGCCCCGGCTCGACTCCGCGTACGCACGCCACAAGGACCAGGTCGCCTTCGTGGCCGTCGCCGTGGCCGTGAACGAGAGTCCGGCCAGCGTGAAGCGCCACCTGGCCAGGCAGCCGCAGCCATTTCCGTTCTTGTGGGACGCGAACGGCGGGGCGGTGCGGGCATTTCAGGCGCCGTCGACCAGCTACATCGTGCTGCTCGATGCGAAAGGGAAGGTCGTGTATACGGGCGTGGGGTCGGAGCAGGATATCGAGGCAGCGCTTCAAAGAGTTGTAGGGGATGGTAGGGGACGGTAGAAGACGGTAGGGGTTAATTCATCCCCTATTACCGTCCCCTGCCGTCCCCTACCGTCTCCTACCGTCTCCTACCGTCCCTCTTTCGGCACCAAACCATCGATCGCCGTCGCTAGCTCCTTGTAGGCCGTCGGGTCGATCTCCCGGAACGGCGCTGCCCGCCAGGCGATCTTCCCATCCGGTCCGACGATAAACAGCGTGCGATTGTCGAGGTTGTACTTGCCGATGTAGGCCCCGTACGCCTTGCCGACCGCCGAGCCGGTATCGCTCGCGAACAGGTACGGGAACTCCGCGTCGCGCGCCCAGGACTGCTGAGCCGTATCGACGTCCGCGCTGATCGCGATGAGCACCACGTTCTTGCCACCCTTGAAGAGCTGCGCGTACTGATCACGGTACGCGTTCATTTGAATCGTTCAGCCCCGTGTTCGCGCCTTGAAGAAGAACGCGAGCACGACCGTCTTGCCCTTGAAATCGCTCAGGTGGATCGGGTTCTTGAGCAGCCCGAACCGCGTCGACCCCGGCATCGTGAAGTCCGGTGCCACCGCGCCGACCTCGAGGGGTTTGGGATCCTCCGGCACCGCCGGTTGCTGAGCCGCGAGCGACACGGCCAATGGGGCGGCGACGGCAGCGAACATCAGCGCACGCATGCAGCCTGCCTCGGAAAGAGGGTTTCGGAATATACTTCGTTCATGCGACTCCACGTCGGCACCTCGGGATACAATTTCCCCGAGTGGAAGGGGACGTTCTATCCCGCGAAGATCAAGCCGCCGGAGATGCTCCCCTACTACGCGGGCCGGCTCTCCACCGTCGAGATCAACTACACGTTCTACCGGATGCCGACCGCCAAGACCGTTGCGGGTTGGAATGCGGCCGTTCCCGACGGGTTCACCTTCGTGCTCAAGACGCCGCAGCGTATCACGCACATGGCCCGGCTGCGCGACGTCGATGATCCGTTGCGCTTCTTCACCGAAACCGTCCGCCCCCTCGGCCCCAAGCTCGGGCCGATCCTGGTGCAGCTTCCGCCGAACTTCAAGCAGGACCTGGCGCGCCTGAAGGACTTCCTCACGCTGTTTCCCGCCGATCTGCGCTGCGCCTTCGAGTTCCGCAACGCGTCGTGGTTCGCCGACGCTACCTACGAAGCGCTGCGGGCCGCCAACGCGGCGTTGTGCATCGCCGACACGGAGGACGGCCACACCCCGCTGCAGGCGACCGCGGATTTCGGCTATTTCCGCCTGCGCGACGAGGGCTACCAGGAGACGGATCTCGAGACGTGGGCGAAGCAGATCGCGGAGCTGGGAAAACCATGGACCGAGGCATTCGTCTTCTTCAAGCACGAGGAGTCGGGCGAAGGACCGAAGCTCGCGCAGCGGTTCGCTGCGCTGTTCGAGGCTTAGCGTCCCACCGGGCCGAGATACCGATCGAGCCAGTCCAGCACTTCGGAGATCAATAGCGTGCGCGGCACGAAGTGTCCGCCTGGGTAGATGACGTGCCGCTTGTGGTCCGGCGGGGTCCCCAGCAGACGGAACATCGGGATCTGCGACGTCTCGACGGGGAAGAAGTGATCGTAGCGGCCGTTCAGCATCAGCACGGGGATGGTGATCCGGGGGAGGAAGTTGATCGGCTCGACCTCCGGCTGGCCGCGCTGCACTTCCAGTCCCGCGACGTACAGGACGGACGTCTTGAGCCGCGGCTCGAGTGCGGGAATCAGCCCGCCCAGGAAGCCACCCCAGCTGCGCCCGTAGTACGCGATGCGGCCGGTGTCGATGTCGGGTCGCGACTCGAGGTAGTCGACGGAGCGCCGGAAATCCTTCGCCCACATGATGACGTGTTCCCGGTACACATTCGACTCGTTGGCGTACCAGCTGAGCAGACTGTCCCCCCGCTCGTACGTGCTCTTGTAGACGGGGTAGATGACGGCACGCCCGCTCTTCAGAATGAAGTCGATGGCGTCCAGTTCCAGCGACGTGCCCGACGAGCGAGTCACCAGCGCGATCGCGCCCGGGAAGTACACGACGGTCTGGTAGGGGGGCTGGGCCCCTCTCGGCAGAAACAGGTAAGCGACCATCCGCTCGCCGCCGTACGCAGCGTCGAACGAAACGCGTTGCATCACCCAGTCCGCCCCGCTGCTGTCGGCTTCCTCGACAACCGCGTGTAGCTGAGCTCGATCGTAGGCGTAGGCGCGCCGGTAGATGTCGAACACCGCGTCCGACACCGGGCGTTCGCGAGCGAAATCGCGACTCGGCCGCGCGACTGGCCGGGCCGCGAGGGCCACGGTGCTGTCGTGAGGCGCGTACAAGGCGAGCCGGAAACCGTTGGTGACCGAGCGGTCGAAAGGCGGCTGCGCGAACGCCTCGGTGAAGTGGTACGTGGCGTCGTCCCACCCGCCACCCAGGATGTAGCGCTGTCCGCCGGTCTCGTTGTAGCACCACTCGCGGGCGTTGCCGGCCATGTCCACGGTGCCGAACGGCCCCAGTCCACCATACGACCCCACGGGAGCCGGCCCACGGTTCGCGAAATTGCTGGCGGGCACGATCCAGGAAGCGTCCCTGGTCTCCGCCGCGCGGCTCCAGTGCGAGATGGTGGGCAGCGCCTTGCCGACGAACCTGGCATACGCTGCGGCTTCATACCAGCTCACTCCGGTGACCGGGTATTCCGCCTGACCCGCCGGATAGGTGCCGGCTTCCCAGGTCGCCGGCCCCGGGCGGCCGGTCTTGTCCTGAAACAGCGACATCGCCTGGTCCCACGAAACGCGCTGGCCCTCCCGCACGAAGTCGTCCTTCCAGAGCTGCCGTCGGCGATAGCCACCGCTGTCGACGAAGACCTTGAACTCGCGATTGGTGACTTCGGTGCGGTCGAGGAAGTAGTCGGCCAGGGGCACCGGTGGGAGGTGGTCGAGCCCGGGGAAGTGGAGCTCGAGCCGATCGGTGCCCAGGACCCGGACCATGCCCGCGGGTGTGGTCGTGTCGTGCTCGAGCGGGATCGGCTGGCCGGGAACCCAATGTGGATCGAGGGCGCCGAGGAACGTGCGGTATCCAGACTTCTCCAGCTTGATCCTGGAGAAGCCGAGGGGGAACCACAGGCTGTCCAGCGGCGTCTCGCCCACGAGCTGCCAGGTCGTATCACTGGCCGAGTAGTCGCGCCGGTACAGCCGGGCTCCCGGGGGCTCGGTGCGGATGTTGACGGCCAGGGCGATCCGGGGCCAGAGCCGTCGCAAGGTCGGCTCGTCGGGGAGGATGGCGCTCGCCTGCCGTGCCAACCGGTACGCGTGCTCGTAGTCGCCGCTGTCGACGAGTTGGCGAATTTCCGGAACCGCTTGCTCTCGCACCCAGTGAACGCGGGCCGTGCGGCGCACGCCGAGTGTCGCGCCCGCCAGCAGTGCGACGGCCGCAACGGCGCCGCCCACGAGGGCCCAAGGCGGCAACCGCCGCATCCGTTCGGGCCGAGCGCCGGGGGCGCTCAGGGCTTCCAGCCGGGACAGCAGCTCGTCCGCCGATTGCCACCGCTTGGCGGGAGCTTTTTCCAGACACCGCATGACCAGGGCGGCGAGCGAGTCGGAGAGCTCGCTCCGGAACCGCTGCACCGGTGGCGGCGGTTCGGTGAGCTGGGCCGCCACGACCGACTGCGGGGTGGGACCGGTGAAGGGTGGACGCCCGGTCAGCATCTCGAAGGCGACGACGCCGAGCGAGTAGATGTCGGCGCGATGATCCACGTTGGGATCCGCGACGCACTGCTCGGGAGCCATGTAGGCCGGAGTTCCAATCGACACACCGGTGCTCGTGATCCGGGTATTCACCGCAGCTTCGCTCACGGCCTTGGCGATCCCGAAGTCCGTCACGGACGCGTGCCGGGCGGCGAGCATCACGTTGTCCGGCTTGATGTCCCGGTGGACCACGCCGTGCTCGTGGGCGTAGCTCAGGGCGTCGGCGATGTCACGGAGTATCCGCACCGCGTCGGGGATCGGCATCGCGCCATCGCGCGCGAGTCGCGTCCGCAGCGACTCGCCTTCGACGAGGGGCATCACGTAGAACAACAGTCCGTCGGCCTCGCCGGAGTCGTGCAGCGGCAGGATGTGGGGGTGCGCGAGCGCTGCCACGATTTCGATCTCGCGCAGGAACCGCGACGAGCCCAGGACGGCCGCCAGCTCGGGGCGCAGCACCTTCACGGCGACACGACGGTGGTGGCGCAGGTCGTGCGCCACGTGCACGGTCGCCATGCCGCCGCTGCCGATCTCTTGTTCGATCGTGTAGCGGCCTGCGAGCGCCCGACTTAAGCGAGTGGTGACGTCATCCACGCGGAGCTAAACTAGGCGCTGGCAGCTTTCTTCCTCGGCGCGGTCTTGGTGCCCTTGGCGGCTTTGCGCTCGGTCTCGGCAGCGCTCTTGCCTTTGGAGAGGCTGGCTTTCAGCGCCTCCATCAGGTCGATGATCTGCGTCTTCGGAGCTTCGGTGGGCTCCTCCGTGATCTCCTTCCCATCGACCTTGCGCTGGATCTGCTCCAGAATCCGCTGCTTCACGGTGTCGTCGTACTTCTCGGGCTGGAAGCTCTTGGTCGCCGCCTGCTCGATGAGCTGGACGGCCATGTCGAGCTCGGGCTTCTTGACATCGACCTTCGGGATCGGCACCTCGTCGATCGAGCGGACCTCGTTGGCGTAGCGCAGCTGCTCCATCGCCAGACCGTGTCCGAGCGGCCGGATCATGACGAGGTACTGTTTCCCCCGCGCGGCCCACTGTCCGATCGCCACCTTGCCGGTCTTCTTCAGCGCCTCGCCGAGTAGCGTGAAGGCGCGGTCCCCGCCCTTGTCCGGTCCCATGAAGTAGACCTTGTCCATGTACATCCGGTCCACCGTCTCCGCGTCGACGAACTCGGTGATGTTGATCGACCCGGTGCCCTTTTCCTCCAGTGCCTTGAGCTCGTCCGGTGTGAACTGCACATACTGCCCCTTCGAGAACTCGTACCCCTTCACCATGTCTTCTTTCTCGACCTTATCCCCGTCCTTGGAGCACACGTACTGCTGTTTCAGACGGGCCCCGTCCTTCTTGTGGAGCCAGTTGAACGAGATCGCGGCGGACGATTCGCCGGCCGAGAACATCTTGATCGGGACGGAAACGAGCCCGAAGGAGATCGTGGCGGAGCCAATCGAGTGAGCGGGCATATCGCCAACTATATGAAGGTCGGGGAGTGTGCGCAAACGGTTCCAAGCATAAGCCCGAGAGGCACTTGTCCCGCGTGAGCAAATTGTCCGGCGCTTGACCGGCGACTACTAGGCTCAGCGAAACTCCCGCCCTAGGAGGCGCGACCATGCTCAGATCGAAGATCGCCATCACGGGAATTGTGGTCGCTGGACTGGCAGTCGGCTGCCAGGAGGCAGCTACGGCGCCGCGGCACGCCGGAACCACGCCGCGATTCGCGACCGCGAGTGACACCGGGGGTGGTGGAGGAGGCGGCAGCCAGTCGCACGTCGTCGCGAACGGGGACATTGGCTTCGCGAACTGGTCGGGTGGCGACACTCTCAGCGGAACCTTCAATTTCGGCTCGCTTACGGTGGGTCGAAGTGGAACGACCAACAACCCGCAGACGTTCCTGAACTACTTCATCGAGCAATGCGACATCTTCTTTAACTGCTCGCTCGTGTACGGGTTCGGCCTGATTCCAAACCGGGATCTGAGTGGCGGCATGTCCGGTAGGCAACTGCATCTGAGTACCAACACTACTGGAAATCCGAATTTCTTCAGCGTAGGGCCGACAGGGCAGATCACGGTGGATTGGAAGGTCAACGGCTTCTTCACCGCGACCGCGAACGGCACGAGCCAGCTGGTCTACCCGGGCGTTCGGCAGCTGTTTCAGGGCAGCTCCAGTACCGTGTCGGCGACTGCTGTGGGGAAGGTGGTCGGCGTGTCGATCTCCCCCTTCAGCGATGCCCTCATCGGAACTAGTCACAACGTGACGATCGATATTTTTCGCTGATCGGGGTGTTGGCTCGATCTGCCAGCACTCCCTGCCGCGCCGCGGGGCTTGGCCCTCGGCGCGGCCGTTTTCCCACCCACTGGAAGCGGATTACTATGCAGCCACGACCATGCGTCCCCCCAAGCCTCCACCTGGCCCCACGCCGACCGGCGATGCGCTCGCCCCCTATCGCGCCAAGCGCTCGGCCGACCGCACGCCGGAGCCTTCGGGCGCGGTCGCTGCCGAGCCGGGGCGACGCTTCATCGTCCACCAGCACGCGGCGACGCGCCTGCACTTCGACCTGAGACTGGAGTTGGAAGGAGTGCTAAAGTCCTGGGCGGTCCCCCGTGGGCCGTCCGCGGACCCCGCCGACAAGCGTCTCGCCGTCCACGTCGAGGATCACCCGATCGAATACGGCGACTTCGAAGGGATCATCCCCGAGGGCAACTACGGGGCGGGCGCCGTCATCGTGTGGGATCGCGGCCTATGGCTGGCGCTCGAAGATCCGATCGAAGGGATACAAAAGGGGAAGCTGCTCTTCGAGCTGCGCGGCTACAAGCTGCGGGGCGTGTGGACGCTCGTGAAGATCAAGAAAGCGGAGAAGGAGTGGCTGCTGATCAAGGAGCGCGACGCCTACGTCTCCAAGAACGGCGACACGTTTCCGCCAGGCTCGGTGCTCTCGGGGTTGACCGTCGAGGAGCTGCGCGACGGTAACAAGAAAGCGGCGCAGCTCGTAGCGGAGCTCAAGAAGGTCAAGGCGCCCGTCCGAGCCGTCCGGGCGGACGACGTCGCGCCGATGCTCGCCGAGACGCGGGAGGAGCCGTTCTCCCGCGCCGGCTGGCTGTTCGAGGTCAAACTCGACGGCTATCGCATGCGCGCGGTGAAGGAAAATGGACAGGCTCGACTCATTTCGCGCAACGGCAACGACTACAGCGCCGCCTTCCCGGAGCTGATCCGTCCGATCGCGGCGCTGCCGTATGCCAACGTGCTGATGGACGGCGAGCTCGTCATCCTCGACGACGCCGGACGTCCCAGCTTCCAGCGGCTCCAGAACCGGGCCCGCATCGGCCGCGCCCCCGACATCCGTCACGCGTCGGTCGAAAGCCCCGGCACGCTCTATCTCTTCGATCTGATGGCGCTCGAAGGATTCGACCTGCGCTCGCTCCCCCTCGTCAAGCGCAAAGCGTTGCTCCGCAGCGTGCTCCCCGAGGCGGGGCCGCTGAAGTACTCCGAGCACTTCGAGAAGGAGGGGGAAGCGCTGTACGATCAGGCGGTGGGGATGGGGCTCGAAGGGATCGTGGCGAAGCAGGCGGACTCTCCCTACAAGAGTGGACGGTCG
>DATJJY010000064.1:0-43838 GCA_035491895.1 Gemmatimonadales bacterium | reverse complement strand
ATCGCTCAAGCATATGGACAGATGTTCGCCATGGGCCAATGGACCATCCAGCTCCATCCGGACTCCGTATGGGCCAATGGGCCACTCGTGCTCGAGACCGGGACGTGGACGTCGACGTTCAAGCCGGCTGCCGGGGCGCCGCCGATGGACACGGCCAGCACCGGCAAGTACATGGTCCGCTGGACGCAGGAAAACGGCCGCTGGGTACTCGCCGACGACATCTTCAACTCCGATAAGATGCCGTCGCCGCCTCCCGCCGCGCCGGCCTCGCGCCGCAAAGACTGACGCAAAACTTCTCACTGGAGGCAAGTCGATGAACCGCACGTCCATGTTGCTGGCACTCGTAGTGGCCGCTCCGCTCGCGGCCCAGCAGCCCGACAGCACGAAGCCGGCGATGCCGATGCGCCGGCACGGCGAGATGGAGATGGGCCAGATGATGATGGGCATGATGGAAATGATGGGTCCGATGATGCGCACGATGGCGTTCGAGCCCGATCACCTGTTGGCCCGCAAGGACGCGCTCGAGCTGACCCCCCAGCAGGTCACCCGCCTGACGGCGCTGCGCGACGCCGCGAAAGCGGCCCACGACGCCGCCCACGCGGGCATGCAAACCCATATGGGGGCGCTGGCCCAGACCATGAAAGCCAACGCTCCGGACACCGCCGCCCTGAAGCAGCATTTCCAGGAAGCACAGGCCGCCATGGGTCGGGCGCATTGGGCCATGCTTGTTGCGGCGGCTCAGGCACGCGCCCTCCTCACCGATGCGCAACGCGGCCGGGTGGATGGCTGGGCGGACATGATGCAGATGCAAATGGGTGAAGAGCACGGGGATACGGAACACGGGGAGCATCACCCAGACCGGAACTGAACGACGGCGATCGGCGACGACACTGCGGGTGAGGCTCGGCGGCGCGACCTAACGCAACCGCAGGAACAGCTCGCCGGCATACGACGACACCGACCACGCACCGCCTTGTTTCGTCGCAAACAGGTTGGTGAGGTACAACGCGCCTGCCGAGGTCCCCGCCGTGGCCTCGGCACGCAGTAAACTCATGGGCACCTGACGGTCGTCGCGCTGCCGCCGGTACGTCGCTACCCGGTCGATCACCGGCTGCAGCGGAATCTCGAGCACCGCCCGTCCGTCGGTCGTCACGCGGAACACATTCTGCCCCTTCACGAAAGTCAGAAACGTGCCTTGCTCGATCTCCACGGAATCCCCGACTCCTCGGGGGGCGAGGTGCAGCGCGTAGGTGTACCGGTCGATACGCATCGGTGCGCGATCCCAGCTCGACGACAGTGAGAGCGACTCGACGCTGTCCTCGCTCTGCCACGGTGAGACGTATCCCACGCCGAGACTCGCCATGAGCTTCCGCACCCGGGGCTCGACGTTCGCGGAGGTGGGTATCGCGGACCCGCCGAACCGCGCCGCGATCGCCTTCCCATCACCGCGTCGCAGCAGATAGCGCAACGTCGCGGCGACTTCCTTGCGGTCGCCAAACGGGACCTCGCGCAACTCGCTGCTCGGCGCTCCGGTTGGAGTCGCTGCGGGGCGAAGCGCATAGCGCGCCACCAACCGGTCCAATCGCCCGCGTTGACTCGCCAGCGAAACCCGGTACGCCCCCCACGGGCCCATGAACGTCACCAATCCGAGCAGGCAGAGCGTGGCCGGGATGACCTTGATGTTGCGCGACCGGCCGAAGGTGTAATAGATCGCGATCCCGGCCCACCAGAGCGACAGCACGATCATGAAGTAGCGACGCTCGGTGACGCCGTATTGCGCGACGCGCTTGCCGATCGCCAGCCACAGCATGACGATCGCCGGCAAGAGCGCTACGTAGAACCCGCGGGTGTAGGTCCGTACCCAACGATGGGCGCTTCCCTCCAACGGCCGCACGAGCAGCCAGGCGAGAATCCCGACCGACGCGACGCTCGAGACGAGATAGCCAATCCAGCCACTCGGCCACTGCTGCTCGATCACGACCTTGCCGAGATAGAGTGTGAGGATCACGAGATACACCACGACGATCGGCACCAGCACGTACTGCGCGAAGATCCTGAGCGCCTCCGGTACGTCGCGACGCTGCTCCAGCGCAGCCAGATCCTCGGGCACCCCGCCCGTGAAGAACCACGTCGTGAATACGAACGCCATGACCATCCACAGACGCCCGTACGCCTCGTTGGGGACGTCGACACCGAGCAGCTTGTCGAGCGCGGCGAAGGCGATCGCGAGACCCCCGTACAACACGCCGGCAAACAGGCCGGCCATGAGGAAGCGCATGAACAGCGCCCGATTGTACTGCCAGAATCCGTCGGGCTCGTCGTACCCGGCGTACGGCAGGAACGCCGCGAGCAGGTGGAAGGACACACTGAGCTCGACGTAGCGCGCGATCTGCACCGGCTCGGGCCACCGCGGCCACAGCACCCAGAACAGAAGGAGCACGAGGACCCCGGCGCCCAGGAGGACCCAGCGGCGTCGATCACCCGGTGCGAAGCGCCGTTCCCCGGTGAGCGTCAGCGCGAACAACAACGGCAGGCCGAGCGTGGCCGTGGCGAGGAGACGGGTGTACGGCTCCTCATCACCCGAAGAGTTGACGATAAGAATGCCGGCGGCCGCGGAGAGCGCCCCGGAGAGCAGGACGAGCGGGAAGCGGCGCGCGGCACGCTGGGCGGCCTCGACCACGACACCGAGCGTCGGCAGCGATTTCATGGTTGCCGCCGCACCAGGCGCCCGCGCTCGTCGAGCTGATCGAACCATCCTTCGACCACCTGCAGATAGTGGACTGTCTGCCGCTGGCGCCAGCGCCACACCAGCGCCGACACCCGCACGACGCTGGACCATAGCGTCGGGTCGAGATGCCGGCGGCGCGCCATGCGCTGCGCCCGCCGGATCGTGATGAGGCCGGCGTTATAGCTCGCGAACATGAAGCGACGGTGATCGAGCGGCGTCGCGACCCCCTCCCACATCACCCACAACGCGCGATCGTGCTTGATGCCCGCCGCGATGTTCAGCTCGGGGTCCTGGATCGAATCGAGATCCGACGCGTGCGATTGAATGGCCTCCAGCGTGGAGGGCATGAGCTGCATGATGCCGCGCGCCCCGTTGCGGCTCCGCGCCGCGGTGTCGAGACCGCTCTCGGCCAGCCCCTGCGCCTTGAAGTGCCGCCAGTCGAACGCCGGTCCGAAGAAGCGCTTGGTGTATTTGCGAAAGCTCGCGTCGAACCGGTCGACGTCCGGCGCCCGCTGACCCCCGAGCGGTACCACGCCCGCCACCGCGAGCAGCAGGACCGCCTCGCGCGCCCGCATCAGTTGAGCGCCCGCCCGATGATGAGCGCGATCGCCACGAACAGCGCCCCGATGAAGATCGCCACCGCGATATTGCCGCGCTTCAGCTCGGCGGGAAAGTCGACCCCGGGCGTGAGCAGATCGAAGATGCGGTAGGCGACGTACATGAGCGCCACACCGAGGGCGGCATAGAGAAAATTGAGACCCACGATCCGCCATTCCACGCGCACCTCCCTCGTCCGGGGTCTCCAAAGGAACCTCCGGTGCGCGAACCGGCAAGTAACCGCCGTCACCAGCCGGCCGGTCTGGCGCGACTGCGGTGCCTCCTTCATCCTTTGGATCGATATTCTCCGGAGCGCCGGCGAGCGCCATCCGCAGCGAACCGGTTATGCTTCGATGCGACACCAAACTGGAGCACCGGGCTATCGCAGCAGAACCACGCCATCCGATGAGGCTCCGACTGCTCGGCCGCTTCTGGGGCCGCCGGCCCCGCAAAGCCGAACCACCGCTCCGCGCCGAGCTCCTGAGCATCGAGCGGCTGGAGGAGCGGGCCAAGGCCCTCGCCGCCAGCTTCACCCTCGCCCGTAACCCGCGTCGCAACGCCCGCCCGTTCTTCGCGCGGCTGGAAGACAACGCCCGCGTCCTGCGCGACGCCTACCGGGTCTTCTCCGACGAGGTGCACCGCGGCGCATTCATTCCGCCGGCGGCGGAATGGCTGCTCGACAACTTTCACCTGATCGAGGGCGAGATCCGGGATACGCGGCACGATCTGCCGCAACAGTACTACCTGCAGATCCCCAAGCTCGCTTCCCGCGAGCTGGCCGGCATCCCCCGGGTCTATGCCATGGCGCTCGAGCTGATCCGCCACACCGACGGCCGGCTGGAACGACGCCAGCTCGTCCGCTTCGCCACCGCCTACCAGACGGTGGCCCCCCTGACCATCGGCGAGCTGTGGGCCTGGCCCACCATGCTGAAGCTCGCGCTGATCGAAAGCCTCCGGCGGCTGGCGGACGAAACGCTGCGCGCGCGCGACGCGCGACTCGACGCCGACGCCTACCTCACTCAGATCGGCGGCGCCGAAGAAGCGGTCCCCATGGCCGCTCTCCCGGATCTGCTGGAGACGCCCTACGTCGTCCGATTGCTGCAACGGATGCGCGAATATGGTCCTCTCGTGTCGCCGGTGCGCGCGGCCGTGGAGCAACGTCTCGCCGCACAGGGGATGACCGCCGAGGATGCGATCCGTACCGAGTATCAGGCCCAGGCGGCGGGCCACGTCTCCACCGGGAACGCCATCACGAGCCTCCGGCTGTGCGCGACCCTCGACTGGAGCCAGTACTTCGAGAACGTCAGCCTGATCGAGCAGGTGCTGCAGCGCGACCCGGCCGGTGTCTACGGCAAAATGGATTTCCAGAGCCGGGACCGGTACCGGCAGGCAGTGGAAGAGCTGGCCGAGCCCACCGGGGAGGCGCAGCTGCGCGTGGCGCTGCGCAGCGTGGAGAGTGCCCGCCAGGCCGCCGAGCAGCCCTCGGCGCACGGGTCGACTACTCACGTGGGCTACCACCTGATCGGGAACGGCCGTCCCGAGCTCGAGACCGACGTGGAGTACCGCCCGCGGCTCGGCGAGCGCGCCCGGCGCTTCCTCTTCGCGCACGCCACCACTTTCTACTTGGGATCGATCGGTCTCGTCACCGGTGCCGTCCTGGCGCTGGCCGTCGCATACGCCCGGACACAGGGTGGGAGTTTCTGGGCGCAGATCGGGACCGCGGCGCTGCTGCTCTTGCCCGCCAGCGAGCTGGCCATCGCGTTGGTCCAGCGGGTGGCCGCGCGTCTCGTGAAGCCCCGACGGCTCCCGCGCCTCGACTTCCAGGCTGGCGTCCCCGAAGACGCGCGCACCATGGTCGTCGTCCCCACACTCCTGACGAGCATCGCCGGGGTGTCCGAGCTGCTGGAGCACGTGGAAGTCCTGGCGCTCGGCAACGTCGATCCGCGCATCCATTTCGCGATCCTCGGCGATTTCGCCGATGCGCCCACTGCCGAGCTGCCGACCGACCAGGAGATCCTCGATGCAGCGCGGGCGGGTGTGGATGATTTGAACGCCCGCCACGGACACGGTCGCAGTGACCGCTTCCATCTGTTCCATCGCAGACGTCAGTGGAATGCCGGAGAGGGCTCGTGGATCGGGTGGGAGCGCAAGCGCGGCAAGCTCGAGGAGTTCAACCGCCTGCTGCGTGGCGCCACCGACACGAGCTACCACGTCCACGTGGGCGACTCGGAGATCCTCGCGAGCGTCCGCTACTGCATCACCCTGGACTCGGACACCCGGCTGCCGCTGCACGCGGCCCGCAAGCTCATCGGCATCATCGCCCATCCGCTGAACCGACCCGTCTTCGATCCCCATCTCCGACGCGTCACGCAAGGGTACGGCATCCTGCAGCCGCGCGTCAGCGTGACGATGGCGAGTGCCGCGGGCTCCCTGTTCGCCCGTGTCTACGCCGGGCACACGGGCGTCGATCCCTACACGACGGCCGTCTCGGACACGTACCAGGACTTGTTCAACGAAGGGACCTTCACCGGAAAAGGTCTCTACGACGTCGATGCCTTCATGGCCGCCCTCGACGGTCGCATCCCCGAGAACGCGCTGCTGTCGCACGATCTCTTCGAGGGACTCCACGCGCGCGCGGCGCTCGTGACCGATGTCGAAGTCGTCGACGATTACCCCGCGAGCGTGCTCGCGCATGCCCGGCGCCAGCACCGCTGGGCGCGCGGCGACTGGCAGATACTCTTCTGGCTGTTCCCCTTCGTGCCGAAGCGGCGGGGACTCGAGCGCAATCGCCTTTCGGTCATCGCGCGCTGGAAGATCTTCGACAATCTGCGACGCACGCTCGTCGCCCCCGCCACCGTCGCCTTCCTGGCCGTGGCGTGGCTGGGACTGCCGGGAAACCCCCTGGCGTGGACCCTCGGTGTGCTCGCCGCAATCGCGTTCCCGCTCTACCCGTTGGCGATCCGCTTCTCCGCCGGCCCTGCCCCACAACAACCGCTCGGCGTGTTCCTGCGGGTCCTGGGCGAAGACCTGGAGACGGCCGGCGCCCAGACGCTCTTGCAGATCACCTTTCTCGCCTACCACGCCTACGAGATGGCGCATGCCATCGCGCTCACGCTGGTGCGCCTCGTGATCACGCAGCGCCGACTGCTCGAATGGGAAACGGCGGCGGCCGCCGCCGCACGAGCCGCGGGGCTGAGCCCGAGGGCCGGCGCGCTCTTGTTCCTGGCGGAGATGGCCGCCAGCCCGCTGATCGCCCTGATCCTGCTCGACGCCATTGTCGCGATCCGACCCGGCACCCTCGAGGTGGCCGGGCCGCTGCTCGCCCTGTGGGTCGGCGCGCCGTTGGTGGCGTACTGGCTCAGCCGGCCGGTGCCGCCCGAACGCCATGATCTGAGCACCGCGGACGTCCGCTTCCTCCGCCTCATCGCGCGCAAGACGTGGCGCTACTTCGAGGCGTTCGTGAGCCCTGAGGACCATGGCCTGCCCCCGGACAACGTTCAGGAGACTCAGGTCCTCACGGTCGCCCACCGCACGTCCCCGACGAACATCGGGATGGGTCTGCTGTCCGCCCTGGCCGCGCACGACTTCGGGTTCATCCGCACGGCGGAGCTGGTGCAGCGCGTAGACGCGACGCTCTCCACTATGGAGCAGCTGGAGCGCTTCGAGGGTCACCTGCTCAACTGGTACGACACGAGGACGCTGGCTCCGCTCACACCGCGCTACGTCTCGACGGTGGACAGCGGGAACCTGGCGGGGGCGCTCCTGGCCCTGGCGGAAGGCTTGCGACGGATGGCCGGGGAGACGCAAGCAGCGACCCGGATCGCGAGTGGCCTGGCTGACACTGGGGAGCTCGCGCTGCAGTGCCTGAAGGACCTGCCGGATGCCGTGCGCTTGACTGCGGCGGTGTCGTCCATCCTGGATGCGCTGGAGCGACCCGACGACGCGACGCAACAGCTGGCGCGCGCCACCGAGCTGGGCCCGACGCTCGTCGCCGCCATCGCGCAATTCGCAACGGAGGCAGCCACTTCTCCCGAGCGCTCCGAGGCGATCGACTGGTCGCGCGCATTGGCCGCCGCCCTGACGGCACCGCTCGAGGATCCGGCCGGGCTCGGCACCCGACTTGAAGCGCTGGCGCAGCGCGCCCTGACGTTCGTCGACGACATGCGATTCGACTTCCTGTACGACTGGCAGCGCCAGATCTTCGTGGTCGGGTATCGCCTTGCTGATGCCGAGGGGACGGGGCGGCTCGATCCCTATTTCTACGACCTGCTCGCCTCCGAGGCCCGGCTGGCCAGCTTCGTCGCCATCGCTAAAGGCGACGTCCCCGACAGCCACTGGTTCCACCTCGGACGGCTCCTCACCAGCGTGGACGGCGCCTCCACCCTGCTGTCTTGGAGCGCCAGTCTCTTCGAGTACCTCATGCCCCTCCTCGTGATGCAGAGCTATCCGGGGACCCTCCTCGACCAGTCGTGCCGGCGGGCCGTGCGCCGGCACATCGAGTACGGCAAGCAACAGGGCGTACCATGGGGCATCTCCGAGTCGGGCTTCAACGTCGTCGACCACCAGGGGACCTACCAGTACAAGGCGTTCGGTGTCCCCGGGCTGGGACTGAAACGCGGCCTTGGCGACGAGCTGGTCGTCGCTCCCTACGCCACAGCACTCGCGGCGATGGTGGACCCCGAGCGGGCCGCTCACAACTTCCGGCGTCTGGCGAAGGAAGGGCTGTACGGCCCCTACGGGTTTTACGAGGCGATCGACTACACGCACCGCAAGACGGATGACGGGGAGAGCGTGAGCGAGCCGCGACCACACGGCTCGAGCGGAACCGTGGTCCGGGCATTCATGGCCCATCACCAGGGCATGAGTCTGGTGGCGTTGGCGAACACGCTCCTCGACTCGCCGATGGTGCAGCGCCTCCACGCCGATCCGCGGGTACAGGCCACCACGCTGCTGCTGCAGGAGCGCGTGCCGCGCCACGCACCGATTACCCAGCCCCGGCCCGCCGAAGAGACGCGGGTGGCCGCTCCCGCTGCCGCGGTGGCGGTGCGCCGCTTCCGGTCGCCCCACACGCGCTACCCGCACGCGCAGTTTCTCTCGAACGGCGCCTACACCGCCGTCGTCACCAACGCCGGGGGTGGGGCGAGCTTTTGCCGCGACAAAGTCGTCACCCGCTACCGGGAAGACACGACGCGCGACCCGGGCAGCCAGTTCCTGTATTTGCGCGACGTGCGCAGCGGATCGGTCTGGTCCGCCGCCTATCATCCCACTGATCGGGAGCCGGAAGGGTACCTGGCCACGTTCCATGCCGAGCGCGCCGTGTTCCGCCGCAGTCACGAGGACATCGCCACGCAGCTCGACATTGCGGTCTCCACCGAGGACGACGTCGAGGTGCGGCGCCTGACGGTGACCAACCGGAGCGACCGGCCGCGCGAGCTCGAAGTCACGAGCTACGCCGAGATCGTCCTCGCCTCCGCCGCCGCGGACCTGGCCCATCCGGCGTTCAGCAAGCTCTTCGTCGAGACGGAGTACCTCCCCGAAAGCGCGGCGCTGGTCTGCGCGCGGCGACGCCGTGGGCAAGACGACGCCGGCCTGTGGGCGGTGCATGTGCTCAGCGTCGAAGGGCGCATGCAAGGGCCAGTGGAGTGGGAGACGGACCGCGGCCGGTTCCTCGGCCGGGGCAGGAGCCCCGAAGACCCGGCGGCGCTCGACGGACGCGCGCTTTCGGGCACGACCGGCGCCGTGCTCGATCCGATCGTCAGCCTGCGGCAACGCATCCGGCTGGCTCCGGGCGGATTCGTGCGCTTGTCCTTCGCCACGGGAATGGCGGTGAGCCGGGACGGCGCGCTGGCCATCGCCCACAAGTACCACGATCCCAGCGCCGCCGCGCGCACGTTCACCCTGGCCTTCACCCACACGCAGAGCTTGTTGCGGCACCTCGGCATCTCGAGCGAGGATGCACAGCTGTTCGATCGGCTCGCCTCGCGGGTGCTGTATGCCGACGCGTCGCTCCGCGCCGGACCGATAGAGCAGGGGCGCAATCTCCTGGGGCAACCGGGATTGTGGGCGCACGGAATATCCGGCGATCTCCCCGTGCTGTTGGTGCGCGTCGCCTCGGGCGACGACGTTCCCCTCGTGCAGCAGGTGCTCCAGGCCCAGGAGTACTGGCGGCTCAAGGGTCTCAGCGCGGATCTCGTGATCATGAACGAGTTTCCCGTGAGCTACGTCGACGACTTCCACGTTCAGCTCGCCGCCCTGCTCGATACCGGACCCTGGGGAGCGTGGAAGCACCGGTCGGGTGGCGTGTATCTGCTGCGCGGCGACCACCTGAGCGACGCCGAGAAAAGCCTCTTCGCCGGCGTGGCCCGGGTGATCTTGAGCGGGGCGCGTGGCGACCTGGCGAGCCAGCTGGAGCTGCCTTATCCCGAGCCGCACTGGCGCCGGGAGCTGCCGCTGGCGCGACCGCGCCCCGCGCCCGAACTCGATGAGGTCGAGATCCCGGTACCCGCCCTCACTTTCGGCAACGGAACCGGCGGCTTCGCCGACGCGGGCCGCGAGTACGTCATCGTGCTCGACGGCGACCAGGAGACGCCGCTGCCCTGGGTGAACATCATGGCCAACCCCGGCTTCGGGACCGTGGTCTCGGCGTCGGGCTCGGCGCACACCTGGGCGGAGAACAGCCGCGAGAATCGCCTCACGCCGTTCGCCAACGACCCCGTGAGCGATCCCACGACCGAGGCGCTGTTCGTGAGAGACGAAGACTCGGCTGACGCCTGGTCGCCGACGCCGGGGCCGATGCGACGGACACCGCAGAGCGGCCGGTTCGTGATCCGGCACGCCGCCGGCGTCTCGCGCTTTATGCATGCTGCGCACGGGATTCACCACGATCTCGCTGTCTTCGTGGACGCGCAGGACCCCGTGAAATTCTCACTGCTGACCCTGACCAACCGGACCGACCGGCGGCGACGCCTCAGCGTGTTCGCTTACAACGAGTGGCGCCTGGGGCCGCCGCAGACCGGGGAGCAGCTGCACGTGGTGACGGAGCGCGACCCGGAGACGGGCGCCGTCCTCGCCGCGAATCCCTACAATCAGGAGTTCGGCGGGCGCATCGCTTTCACCGGCGCGAGCGAAGTGAGCTCCGCGACGGCAGATCGTCTCTCGTTCCTGGGACGCAACGGCTCGCTCGCGCGTCCGACCGCCCTGCGGCAGTCCGCTCTGTCGGACCAGTTCGGCGCGGGACTCGATCCCTGTGCCGCCCTGCAGGTCGAGCTCACCCTGGACCCTGGAGAGAGCCGCCGCCTCGTCTTCATCCTGGGACAGGGACGGGACCGCGCCCACGCCCGCGAGCTCGTGCGCCGGCATGCACGCGTTGCCGCCGCCGACCGGGCACTCGCTGCCGTGGAGCGATTCTGGGCCGAGACTCTCGAAACCGTACAGGTGCACACGCCGGACGATTCGTTCGATCTGATCATGAACCATTGGCTGCTCTACCAGGACGTGAGCTGCCGCCTCTGGGCCCGCACCGGCTTCTATCAGCCGAGCGGCGCCTTCGGTTTCCGCGATCAGCTGCAGGACGTCGTGGCGCTCATCCTGGCACGGCCCGACCTGGTGCGGGCGCACATCCTCAAGGCCGCCGGCCGGCAATTCCTCGAGGGAGACGTGCAGCACTGGTGGCACGAGCCGTCGGGCCGCGGCCTGCGCAGCCGTTGCTCGGACGATCTCCTGTGGCTGCCGTACGTCGTGGCGCACTATGTCGAGGCGACCGGAGATCACACCGTCTTGGACGAGCCCATTCATTTTCTCGAGGCGCCGGTCTTGGGACCCGGTGAAGTCGAGGCGTACGGACTACCTCGCGTTTCCGACACCCAGGCGTCGTTGTTCGACCACTGCGTGCGGGCCATCGACAAGGGGCTTACCGCGGGCGCCCACGGCCTCCCGCTGATGGGCAGCGGGGACTGGAACGACGGCATGAATCGGGTCGGGGTGCAGGGCCGCGGCGAGAGCGTCTGGCTCGGGTGGTTTCTGCACACGGTGCTGCGCCAATTCCTCCCGCTGTGCGAGCCGCGGGATGCGGCGCGGGCGGCGCGGTACGCGGGCGAGGCCGATCGGCTGGCGCAGATGCTCGATCGCTCGTGGGACGGGGAGTGGTACCGTCGCGGCTACTACGATGACGGGTCGCCGCTGGGCTCGGCGCAAAACGACGATTGCAAGATCGATTCGATCTCCCAATCCTGGGCTGTGCTGTCCGGGGCCGCGCCCGGGAGGCGCGCCGAGCAAGCGATGGATGCCGTGCGCACCCAGCTGGTGCGGCGCGGAGCCCGGATCGTACTGTTGCTCACGCCTCCCTTTGATCAGTCGGCACAGGACCCGGGGTACATCAAGGGCTATCCGCCCGGAGTGCGGGAGAACGGGGGCCAGTACACGCACGCCGCGGTGTGGACGGTGATGGCGGTCGCCCGTCTCGGGAATGGCGACGAGGCGGTGGAGCTGTTTCACCTGGTGAATCCGATCAACCACACGCGGACGGCCGCGGACATCGAGCGCTACAAGGCCGAACCGTACGTCACGGCGGGAGACGTTTACGCGCACCCCGCGCACGCCGGGCGCGGCGGCTGGACGTGGTACACGGGCTCGGCGGGGTGGCTGTACCGCGCCGGCCTGGAGAGCATCCTCGGGCTCACCCGTCACGGTGCGAGCTTCACACTCGACCCGTGCATCCCGGCGGCGTGGCCCGAGTACGCCATCACGTGGCACCATGGCAGCGCCACCTACGAGATCTCCGTCACAAACCCGGATCATCGCTGCCGCGGGATTGCGGCCGCGGAGCTGGACGGCGACGCGGTCGATCCCGCGGCCATTCCCCTGGTGGACGATGGAGCGACGCATCGTGTGCGCGTGGTGCTGGGCGAGCAGCCGCACATCGTGTCGCGCGCAGCCGCGTGGGGAACGGGAGCGCGGACCTGATCGAATAGTGAGACGTTTACTCTGGCCGGTTTGGGCGGTTGGCGACGACACGCTTCGCACCGGCGCGCCTCATCGCCCCGCTTGCAGTAGAGGCTCCGGCATCTTCTATCACCGCATTCACCTCGGCGCCCACCAGGATGGCCGTTCCTGAGAGGTAGAACCAGGAGAGGAGAATGATCACCGCGCCGATTGAGCCGTAGGTCAGGGCGAAGGTATTGAGTACCCCGAGGTAGAGCTTGAAGCCGAAGGAGGTGGCGAGCCACAACGCGACTGCGGCGACGGCCCCGGGAGTCAGCCAATGCCAGCGCCGGTGTGCCAGGCGGGACCCGTAGAGGTACAGCAGGTCAAACGCAAGCAGCGGGAATCCCACCAGCATCGGCCACTTGAACAGACGCCAGGCGCTCGCCGTCACCCTCAGCGTGGCCGACCCGCGCGCCACGATCGCGCTCGCACGGTCGCCGAACAGTACCAGCAGGAGGGCGACGGTGATCAGGGTCAACGTGATCACCGTTAGCCCCATGGCGATTGGAAAGGTCTTCCACCATGGCCGGGTCTTCCGAACGTGATAGGCGATGTGCAATCCTTCGAATAAGGCGACCATCCCTTGAGTCGCCGTCCAGACTGCAGATACCAACGCGAGTGAGAGCGTGAGGCCGCCCGAACCTGTGACGATCTCCATCAGCGTCCGATCGATCAGCGCCGTGGCGGAAGCGGGGGCGACCGCGCGCAGGGTTCGCTGCAGCGCCTCCAGCAACGCCGGCCCCGTCTGAAGCACCAAGCCGAAGATCGCGATGAGGAAGATGAGGAGCGGGAAGAACGAGAGGAGCAAGTAGAAGGACATCTTGGCCGACTGATCGGGAATGCGGTCGGCCCAGAACCGCCTCCACACCCGCGTCAGCAGTCGCCGCCATGTCAATCCGCGGAGTCGCCAGAGCGAAGCCATAGCGCACAATGACGACCGGAGTGTGAACCGGCCTTGAGGTCCGTCATAAGACCGGCACCGATAACGCGCTGCCAATCTCGCCGTCGCCCGGTCCACACCCTAGCTTTGCGCCATGCCCTTCCTCGACACCAACCACCAGCGCGCCGCGTTCCTGATCCTCGTACTCGGGATCGCCCTCATCGTCGCGCTGAGCCCGTTCGCGACCGGCCTCGTCGGCATCCCGGTGCTGTACGTCGTGTTCCAGCCGCTGCACGACTGGCTGGCGCGCCGCACCACCCCCCGGGTCTCCGCCGCCCTGGTCGTAGTGATCGCGCTGTTCCTGATCGTGGTGCCGGGGGTGTCGTTCGCGGGGCTGATCGTCGGCCAGGCGCAGGATATCGCGAGCGGGGTCGCGACGAGCCCGCTGCTCGCCCGCATCGCCGAGCTGCGAGTCCGGAACGTCGCCATCGGCCCGGAGCTCGCCGACCTGGGCGGCAAGGTCGTCTCCTGGATCGGCAGCTCGGCATTCGGCCTCATCGGTACCGCCACCCGCCTCGCCCTGAACCTCGTGATTTCGCTGTTCGGCCTCTACTACCTGCTGCTGCGGCCCGGAGAAGCCTGGACGTCGCTGCGACCCTACATCCCGTTCTCGAGCGACAACACCGAGCTGTTGCGCCAGCGCTTTCGCAACGTGACGGTCTCGACCATCATCGGCACGGGCGTTGTCGCGGCGATTCAGGGCGCCGCGGTAGGGCTGGGATTCTGGATCACCGGACTCTCGAACGCGGTGTTCTGGGGCGTCGTCACGATGGTGTTCGCCATCCTGCCGGTCGTGGGGAGCGGTCTCGTGTGGGGACCGGGCGCTATCGCCCTGGGGCTCGGCGGCCACTGGGGCTGGGGCGTGGGTCTCGCGATCTGGGGAGTGGTGGTCGTGGGAAACGTGGATTACATCGTGCGGCCGATCATCTTCCGCCGCTGGGCGAACATCCACCCGCTCGTCACGCTCGTAGGCGCGCTGGCGGGGGTGCCGTACTTCGGGCTGTTAGGGCTGCTTATTGGACCGCTAGCGCTGTCGTACTTCTTCGAGCTAATCAGGATGTACCGAGAGGAGTACCTAACTCAGGACAATCACCCCTAGACGCACAGACGCACCGACGAAAAACGGGAAACTGCACTACTAGACGCACAGACGCACCGGGGAGAATAGGTGGTGGTGAATAGGTCTACCTACCATCCGGCTCCTGTTCTCCTCTGTTCGTTTGTGCGTCTAGTAGTGATTGTCCCTGCCTTGGTATCAGCAGTTCCTGTTCCTCCGACTTTCAGATGTCCGCTGTTCGGCGCGATATCCGTCGCCTCCTTCAGTGTCCCAACGATGACCGCCGCATTGAGGAATCCGTCGTCGTTCCCGAGCGCGCTGCGCGGGATGCGTCCCGAGATGCGCTTCCCGGCAAACACCGGGCGCAACGAATCGATGGTGGAGTAGGTCGAGTCGCTCGGGTTGTACCGCAACACCGGCACCATCGAATCGGCCTTGTAATCGAACAGGTCGAGCACGTAGTCCACGCCCATCCCCGTCGACCCCGGACCGAAGAAATCGACGTACGACGTGGTCCCGGTCGCGATATTCTGGTCGGTGTCGAAGTCGATCTCCCCGTAGACGGCGTCCGAGTCACCCGACATCGGCGACAGCACATTCGATGTGAAATCGATCGCGAAGTCGATGCCGCCCGAGTCGCGCGTGATGGTCAGGGCCGTGAGATCCCATTGCACCGCCAGGACGCCGTAGGTGTCGCCCGACGGGTCGGTGGCCTTGGCGGTCAGGCCGCCGCCGGGGCCGGTGGAGTTGCCGCTGCAGGCGGCGAGGAGAATCGTCACGGCAAACTTGAGACTGGATGGCGGAGTCAAGGACCAGCTCCTGACCTTCGAGTAGAACCCGCACGACTAGACGCAGCAGACGCACCGGGAACATAGGAACCGCACTACTAGACGTACAGACGCACCGGGGAAAACAGTGATGAGGGAACAGGTATACCCGTTCTCTTCAATCTGTTCTCCCCTGTGCGTCTAGTGCGTCTAGTAGTGTTCTCCCCGGTGCGTCTGTGCGTCTAGTCGTGCAGGTCCTTGGTAGAGTGCATTCGCCAGTAGACGTACACCGGCACCCCAAGCATTATCAGCCCTGTCCCGATAACTGCATTTCCTGGGTTGGCTCCCACTGAGCTCGCGACGACGTATGCGGCCGCGACGACGAAGAACGCCGGCGTCCAGATCCCCCCCGGGGCGCGGAACGGCGGCGGCGACTCGGCGCGTGCCCGATAGATGAAGAGGCCCACCACCGTCAGCCCGAAGAAGATCCAGTCGCCGAAGGCGACGTAATCGACGAGCGCCGTGAAGCTGCGATTCAACGTCAGGGCGATCGACCAGATCCCCTGCACCAGGATCGCCGCGGTGGGAGTCCGATATACCGGATGCAGCCGCGCGAGCTGCGGGAAGAACACGCCATCGGCCGCCATCGCCTGGAAGACGCGCGGCGTGACGAGGATCACGAGGTTCAGGAAACCGAACGTCGAGGCCGCGATGCCGGCCGAAATGATCGTCGCTCCGACGGGCCCGAGCAGCCCGCGCATGACGTCCGCGGCGGGCGCGGTACTCTGCGCCAGCCCCGCGGATCCGAGCGCCCGCAGGTAGGCGAGGTTGGCGAGCAGGTAGACTGTGACCACGCCGATCACGCCCAGCACGAGTGCGCGCGGGAGGTTGCGCTCCGGCTCGATGATTTCTTCGGCGATGAAATTGGTCTGCTGCCAGCCGCCGTACGTAAAGAGGATCGGGACGAGGGCGGCGCCGATTGTCACGATCACCCCTCCCGGTCCCACATGATAGACGGTAGGAGACCCTAAAGGACTCCCTAACGGTCGCGGTAGGGGACGGTAGGAGACGGTAAGGGTGAGGCCGACGGCGATCAGCGTCGCCAAAGCGCTGAGCTTTAGGACGGTGAAGATGTTTTGCGTGATGGCGGCGGGCTTCACGCCGACATAGTTGATGCCGGCGAGGAGGACGATCGCGGCGACGGCGACCGGAACGGTCAGGGACTCCGGGCCTCCGGTGAGGGCGAGGAAGTATCCGGCGAACGTCTTGGCGACGGCGGCGATCGCGCCCGACCCGATGACGAACAGCAACGCCCAGCCGTAGAGGAACGCGGGTAGAGGGCCGAGCGTTTCTTTCAAGTAGACGTAACCGCCACCGGCCTTGGGCCGGCGGCTGCCGAGCTCGCCGTAGCAGAACGCCCCGGCGAGCGCGACCAGCCCTCCCAGGACCCAGGCAATGAGGAAGAGCGGCGCCGTTCCGACGCGCTCGGCGACCGAGGCCGGTGTGCGGAAGATGCCGCCGCCGATGATGCCCCCGATGACGGCCATCGTGGCGGAAAAGAGGCCGAGGCGGCGGGCGTAGGTGGTCAAAGTCGTCGAGTAAGGTCATGATTCGGTGGGGCCCGTCAAGCCCCAGCTCGTGGAACCTTCGAACGGAAGTGGTCCTCGGTGGTATCACGGGGGGGAATTCGCCACCCTCCAAGCGGCGTACAACGAGGTGAAAACTGTGAACGCGGGTCGGATGGTGCTGGTGGCCGCCGCCCTGGGACTGTCGATCCCGGTGGTGGGCCAGGCGCAGGGATTCGGTCGCAACAAGGTGCAGTACGAGACGCTGCAGTTCCAGGTCCTCAACACGCTGCATTTCCGAGTCTTCTTCTATCCCGAGGAGCGCGCGGCGGCGCTCGAGGCGGGACGGATGGCGGAGCGCTGGTATGCGCGCTACACCGCCCTGCTCGGCCACCAGCTGCGCGGCACCCAGCCGCTCGTGCTGTATGCCAGTCATCCCCACTTCGAGCAGACCAATGTCGTGGGCGGTGACCTCGACGAGAGCACCGGCGGCGTCACCGAGGCCCTGAAACGCCGCATCGTGCTGCCCATCGCCGGCCCGCTCTCCGAGACCGATCACGTGATCGGCCACGAGCTGGTGCACGCGTTCCAGTACGACATCACCGGCACCGGCCGCTCGGGATCGCTACCATCGGCCACCCGGCTGCCGCTCTGGTTCATCGAGGGAATGGCGGAGTACCTGTCGCTCGGGAGCACAGACCCCAACACGGCGATGTGGCTCCGCGACGCTGTGCAACACAACAAGATCCCCTCGATCAAGCAGCTCGACGATCCCCGCTACTTCCCCTATCGCTGGGGCCAGGCGTTCTGGTCGTACCTGACGAGCCGCTACGGCGAGGCGGTCGTGCCGATGCTGCTCAAGTCCGCCGGCAGAAGCGGTAACGTGCAGTTCGAGCTGGAGAAGCTCTCGGGTGAAAAGCTCGACTCCCTGTCGCACCAGTGGCAGGACGCCGTGCGGTCCGCCTACACGCCGCTCCAGAGTCTCACCTCCGGTCCCGAGGCGTACGGCAAGCCGGTCGCCTCGGAAAAGAGCGGCGGGCGGCTCAATGTCGCGCCGGCGCTGAGCCCCGACGGGAGCCGCATCGCCTTCTTCTCCGAGCGCGGACTGTTCGCGATCGACCTGTTCCTTGCCGACGTCGCGAGCGGACGCATCGAGCGCACGCTCACGAACACCGCCCTGGACCCCCACTACGAGAGCGTCGGATTCATCAGCTCGGCCGGGGCCTGGGACAACGCCGGGGACCGCTTCGCGTTCGGCGTGGTGGAGCGCGGCCGGCCCGTGCTGTCGATTCTCGACGTGAAGTCGGGCAAGCCGGCGAAGGAAATCCGCTTTCCGACGCTCGGCCAGATCTTCAGCACCACCTGGTCGCCCGACGGCAAGAGCGTGGCATTTTCGGCGCAGGCCGACGGGTGGACCGATCTCTTCCTGTACGACGTGGGGACGGGCGCGCAGCGCCGGTTGACCAACGATCTCTACGCCGACCTGCAGCCGGTCTGGTCGCCCGACGGGCGCACCCTCGCGTTCGTCACAGACCGCTTCGACACCGACACCGCCGATCTGAAGGCCGGGACGTACCAGCTCGCCCTGTTCGACCTTTCGACCGGCAACATCCGCCGGCTGCCGGGGTTCCAGGGGGCGAAGCACATCAACCCGCAATGGAGCCCCGACGGGAAGAGTCTCTACTTCGTGTCGGACCGCGGCGGGATCGACAACGTCTACCGCATGGACGTCGCGTCGGGAGACGAGTCACAGGTCACGAACCTCTTCGTCGGGGCGAGCGGCATCACTTCGCTCAGCCCCGTGATTTCCGTGGCGCAGCGGACCGGGGAGCTCGTCTTCACCGCGTACGATTCGACCGGGTACCGCCTGTTTGCGATCAAAGACCCCGCGGTGCTCGCCGGCAAGCCGCTCGCGGCCCTCCCCGCGCCCGGCGCCGACGTGCTCCCGCTCGTCACCCGCCAACCGGACTCGCTCGAGGCGAAGCTCGCCGACGCGCATACCGGTCTCCCCAATCTGAGCGAGACCCGGGTGACCAACTACAACCCCGGCCTGTCGCTCGATTACGTGTCGCAGCCCTACCTCGCCGTCGGCGCCAGCACGTTCGGCACGTTCATCGGGGGTGGGGCGACGCTCGTGTGGAGCGACATGCTGAGCGATCACACGCTGATCACGGGTGTGCAGGTGAACGGCGGGTTCAAGGACGTCGGCGCTGTGGTCGCCTATATGAACCAGCGTCGCCGCCTCAATTGGGGCTTGGCGGTGCAGCAGGTCCCCTACCTGACGGGCGGGTTCCAGGCGGGCTTCGGAACGGTGAACGGCCAGCCGGCCTACATCGAAGAGGCCCAATTGGTACGGCAGACCGAGCGCTCGGCGGCGGCGTTCACAACCTATCCCTTGAGCCGCGTGCAGCGCGTCGAATTCTCGGCCGGATACGAGAACATCTCGTTCTCGAACGAGCTGCAGATCCGCGCGTTCGACGTCAGCGGCTCGCAGCTCATCTTCGACTCGACGGCACAGCTACCGGCCCCGAACGCCCTGAACCTCGGGATCGCCTCGGCGGCGCTGGTCTACGACAACTCCTTCTTCGGGGCGACCAGTCCGATTCTCGGCAGCCGCTATCGGCTCGAAGCCGATCCGTGGTTCGGCTCGCTCAAGATCGTGAGCGTGACCGCCGATTACCGCAAATACATCATGCCGGTGCGCCGGTTGACGCTCGCCGCCCGGGTCGCGCACGCCGGCCGTTATGGACCGGACGCGGAGAGCTCAGTGCTGTTCCCGCTCTTCCTCGGCTATCAGCAGCTGGTGCGCGGCTACGACTACAACTCGTTCAGCGCGGCCGAGTGCCCCTCGACCGGCGGCACGTGCCCCGCGTTCGACCGGCTGTTCGGCAGCCGCCTGCTGCTCGGCAACGTCGAGGCCCGCTTCCCGCTGCTCGGGGTGCTCGGCTTGGGGAGCGGGTACTATGGTGCTTTCCCGCTCGAAGCCGGTGTCTTCGCCGACGCCGGAGTCGCGTGGAACAGCGACCAAGCCACCTCGCTCGCCCACCGGCAAGCGGTGACCAGCGCCGGCGCCGTGCTCCGGATGAACCTGTTCGGCTTCGCCGTGGCCGAGCTGGACTACGTGAAGCCGTTCCAGCGACCGGTGAAGGGGTGGTACTGGGAGTTGAGTCTGTCGCCTGGATTCTGACGGTAGGAGGCGGCAGGAGACTGGTTTCTAACCTAGTGACGGTAGGGGACGGTAGAAGACGGTAGGAGACGGTAGGGGTAAACAAGACGGCCGAGGCGATGAGCCCCGGGCGTTTTGCATTCACTTCTACCGTCCCCTACCGTCCCCTACCGTCTACTCCCCGTACGCGGATCTACGTCTCGTATCCCCCGCAACACCTCAATCCGAAAGTGAATCTGCTTGATCAGCGTCCAGTAGCGATCGAGCGTCTGTGGATCGAGGGCGACGGCCTGCGCCCGTGTCACTTCCACGGGCGGCGGCACGAGCGCCGCCAGCCGGTCGTACACCGCGCCCCGCTGCGGCTCGTCGACGCGCGACAGGAGATGCCACAGCGAAATTGCATCCTCGGAGCGCGCCGCGGCGAGCGCCGCGCGCACGGCGTCTCCGCCACCCGATGCGAACGCGAAGGAATCGAGCGCCTGCCGCAGGGCTGCTGGGGCATCGGATACGTAGGGAACGCCGGGGGGATGCCCGGGCTGCGTGGCGGCGTAGGCAGCGACCGGAACGATAGAGTGCACGCCGCTCCAGGCGAACTCGACGAACCCGCCGGTGACGTGCAGCAGGCCGTGCCCGCTCGCGTCGGTCTCGAGAGTGTACTCGCATCCCAGGTCAATCGCCGTACCGACCGGGGTATCGACGAAGAAGAGTCGCGGCGGGGCGTCGACCTTGGCATGAATCGCGCCGAAGGCCAGCGCCAGGCGGTGATCGGTCGCCTCAGCGCGCACCAGCCGGACCCGCGTGCCCGGCTGTACGTCGACGCGACCGATCGCACCAACCGCGATCGTGGCGCGCGAGGAGTCATCGGTCTCGAGCCATTGACCGACGTGCATCGCTCCCGCAGCGCCGAGCGGGGCGTCATCGACGCGCGGCACACCGGCGATGCGCTGCACCGCCCACGTCTCCGCACGCGGCCGCAGCAGGAGGATTCCCGCGACAACTGCCGCCGCGGCCAGCGAAACCCAGACGAGCGGACGACCCCATTTCCGCCCTTGCACCCCCTTCCCCGGCCTCTCCCGCCTGATCCGCTCCCGGATCCCCGGCCAGAGGTCCTCCGGCGGCTCGATGTTCCGCGGCAGCCGCTCCACGACGTCCCGCAAATCCTTCTCGTTCATCGCTCCAACCGCTCCCTGAGGAGGCGCCGCGCTCGGAACAGCTGCGCCTTCGACGTCCCGACCGCGATTCCCGTCATCCTGGCGATATCCTCATGGCGATAGCCTTCGACATCGTACAGCACGAACACCTCCCGCGCGCCCTCCGGCAACGACGCGATGGCCCGCTCGAGATCGATGCCCAAACCCTGTGTGCCGGCCGTGTTGCCGCGCTCGTGGATATCGGGCTCGGCCACCGGCAGCACGCGATCTTCCCGCCGCCGGTCCCCGCGGTTCGCCATCCACACGACGTTGACCGCCAGTCGATAGAGCCACGAGCCGAACGCGCTCTCTCCGCGAAACGTCCCCATCTTCTGCCAGCAGCGGACGAACACATCCTGGGTCAGCTCCGACGCCCGGGCGCCGTCGCCGCTCAACCGGAGGCACAGGGCATAGACGCGTCCCGCGTGCTCCCGGTAGAGCGCCTCGAAGGCGGCTTCGTCGCCCGCGCACGCGCGGGCG
This sequence comes from Gemmatimonadales bacterium, assembly GCA_035491895.1. Classification (GTDB taxonomy): domain Bacteria; phylum Gemmatimonadota; class Gemmatimonadetes; order Gemmatimonadales; family GWC2-71-9; genus DASTHG01. The sequence goes on along the minus strand of DATJJY010000064.1, from coordinate 22,366 downwards.
AGCCGGTCGTCTAACGGCGGCGGGTCGGCCGGCGCCACGGCAAAGGCGGGAAGCGACACATTGCTATGACGCCCGTGGCAGGCTGATGGTTTGCTCCTACGGCAGCCGGATTCCGCCGGTCAGGCGGCGCAGCTGCTGCTCGAGGCGCTGTTGCGCCGCGTCGAGGGCCTGACGGCCCTGTTGGACTCTGGCATTCGCCTCGGTCGTGACCTGGGCGACTTGCGCTTTGAGGGGTGTGATGCGCTCGTCGGCGAACCGGTCGACGTCGACTCGCAGCCGTGACTGCGCGGCGTCCACTTCGGCGCCGATCATCGAGCGGATGCGGTCGGAGACGGCCTGGTCGAGATTGGATCGCACGTGCAGCTCGGGATGGCTGAGCGTGCCGCCGAGCTCCGCGGTCAGATCGAGATTCGTGATTTCCGATACCGCCCGCCACACGAGATCGGCGGCGAGCCCCGGCGCCGACCCACTGTCCTTCTGCCAGGTGGCGGCGGGCGCGCTGACAGTCCAGCGTCCGCGCAGCGAATCCCCGTACAAACCGAACGCGAGCGTCACGTCGCCGCGCCCCGGGGTTACCCGCAGGAGCAGCCCGGGAAGCGCGATGGCTGGCAACGCGACGCCGTGCACCGACCCGCCGACGAAATCGCGAGCAGTCGCGTGCACGTGATCGAGCTGCCCATCCGCCGACACGGCCGGCGCCCGCACCTCGAACGTCGTGGGCCGCCCGTAGAGCGCGGGCGCGCTGGTGAGGCCCTGCAGGCGGCCGGCGTAGCTCCGCGCCCCTGCGGAATCGGTCCCGAGAATGAAGGACAACTCAGCGTCTCGCAGCAGGAAGCCGGGCGGACGGTTCGCCCTGGGGAACTCGACCGTCGTTCCGGCGCGGCGTAACCGCCTGGGACCGGGGTGGGCGCGCGGCAAGAGACCGGGCGGCATGTACGTGCGCGCCAGCTGCGTGTAATAGAGCGCACGCTGGAATTTTCGCACGGCCTCGGGACCGAACAGCACCCAGGCGATCGCCGTCGCGTCGATCGGCGGCAGCCGGATGAGATTCTTCGCGAACGCGTAATCCTGCTGCCGCGCGGTTTGCAGCGCCGCCATCCCCTGGTCGAGGACGTCGACACCGCGCTTCACCCCCCGATCGAGCGCCGCCAGCCGGTCGCGCGTCTGCTTCACGCGATCCAGCATGCGACGCGCGTCGCGCAGCAGGGCGAGGTCGGTGGCGTGCGCGCCCTGCAGCCGCTGGGCGAACGCCGTGGCCGAATCGGTCGTGGCCCGGACGTCGAGGCTGTCGAAGGCCGTCGTCCAGGCCCGGCGACTCGAGTCGGCCCGCGCCGCCAGCGACTCCGCCGCCTGCACCGTCTGCAGCTTGCGGGGGTCGAGGCTGTCCACCTTCAGTTTTCCCTCCGCGAGCTGCAGCACCGGGACCTGCAGCGCCGGCTGCGCCGCCCAGGACTTCACGTTGGCCATGATCTGCGAGGTCGCGCCCGGCCCCGAGGATGACACGAAGCCGCTGGTGGTGCGCGCCGTCCCGAAGCGCAACCCGGTCGCGGCGAGGCGATCGATCGCGACTTTCTTCTCGAGCAGCGGCAGCGGATCGATATCGCTCGTCAGCTCGTCCGCCTCGAACAGGTTCTCGAGCGAGTCGAAGGGCGATGCCACCACCAACCCGCGGAGGGTCGCGCTGCCACGGCCGAGCGAGAGGTGGAACGAGCGGACATCCACACGGGCGCCGAGGATGGACGTGCCGCCCCGCTCGACCGCGAGACGCCCCAGCCGGTCGGCGAACAGCAGCCACAGGGCGACGAGCACGGCCAGGAACAGCGCCAGAGGCACGATCGCCTTCCAACGAAACAGTGCGACCGTCACCTCACGCCTCCGGCCGGAACAGGCGGTAGATCCCGTAGAGACGCGACGCGGTCACGGCTCGATACAACGCCGAGCTCCGCACCCGCTCGCCGATCGTCTCCCGATAGCGGCGGACCGCCCAGCGCCCACCGTAGAAGATCGGAGCGAACAGGACGAGCGCGCTCACCAGGCTGCCCAGCACGACCGTGTTGTTGAAGTTGGTGAGCGGCACGACCGGCAGATTGGCGAGCGCCGTCCAGAGCGGCGTCAGCGCGGGTATCCCCAGCAACAACTCCCGTCCCAGCGCATCGAACACCGGATCGAGCGCGAAGCCGAAGGGGATGGCGAGCGCCCATCCGAGCATCGCTCCCGGAACCGAGACGTTCAGCAGCAGAATCAGCATCGCGACGACGAGATTGTGCAGGCTGAAGAACGGCGTCAGCCCGAGGATCGTGCCCAATGCGAGCCCGGCGGCTACCTGACCCGGCGTGCCTTCGCTGTGCAGCGCCTGCACGAGCGATTGCAGCAGCTTGAGGATCAGCATCGATGTGCCGGAGGGGGGCTCCTCATGGCGCGGCGGCAGTCGAGTCCGACACCGGCCGGATCAACAGGCCTGTCGTGGACACCCGGACCTCGTAGCGCGCCGGGCGCGCGACGCTGACGAACGTCCCCGAGCCATAGGTGGCATCCACCAGCGGAGCCAGGAACCGCGGGTGCCGGTGCACGAATCCGAAGACGTTCACCATGTGATCCTGGCCCAGCGGGAAGACGGTGTGCGGCCGGTGCCGTTCGTCGGGAATCGCGTTGTAGCGGCCGCCGACCCGGTCCAGCTCGTACGCGGTTTGCAGGCCGAGGATGTTGACGATCGGCTTCCACTTGAGGATCCGGGCGTCGACGTAGAGTGCGTCGCCCAGGATGTCGAACTGACCGACCCGGCCATCGGGCATCGTCACGGTCGCACGGAAATGCTGCGGTCCCAATGGATCGGTCTGGACGACGGCCGCGACCTCCTCGGCGGTCAAGGCGCGATAGCCATGGATCCCGATCGTGACGCTGCCAAACAGGGCGGCGAGCGCCAGGAAGACCAGTGCCGTCAACACGCTGGCGAAGCTGTGGAGTAGCCGGCGCCGCCGACCGGCCCAGACGGCCAGGGCCACGAGCAACACGCCAGCTAAGGCGGCGACGAGCGAGACGCCGGTGAGTACGGACATAACGGGTACAAGCTACCAAACAACGGGCCCTCTCCGCATCCGCTTGCGTTGAGGGCCCGGCGCTCGTCCCGAAAATCCTTGGCTAGACTTGCGTTTCCTGACGTGCGGGGGGTCGGACGCTCTGGCGTCGATCACCCATGAGCCGGCGGTCGAGGCCGGAACGGCGGTCGAGCACCATGCGGCGATCGATCCCGCTGCGACGCTCTACGGCCACTTCGATCACCTGCTGGCGGCGCTCAGCACTTTCCCGACGCTCGAGGCGCCGCCGCTCACCGCTACTGCGTCGACCCGACCCCATCGCGAGTTGCTCCGAACTATCAGGGAAACGAATGGCCCACCCGGGCCTACGCCAGCCTTTCGCAAGAGCTATGCCCTACCGTCGCACCGTGCGACGGAGCCTAGCTCGCTCGGCACCAGTCACTTACTCGCGCTGGTCACGCGTCACACATCCACTCCCACATGGCCCGCCCGCGACGATGTGCCGAGCGCGAGCGACAACCGGTTTCGTCGCCTTCATGTGGCGTGCCCGCTACGGGACTTATATCCTGCCACGGGTACCTATCGCCATGTGCGTCGGCGAAACGACACTGTCGCAGGTCCGCTCCAAGAGGCACGACATTTGCCACCTACCCCACCATCCATGACCAGCGCGTCGGCGCAACCCACGGCCCGTCCCGTGGCGCAGTCAGGAGCGACAGGGGTGGAGATATATCCCCTCGACGCTCCATCCGCGAGCCGGATCCTCACGACCGAAGCAATTGGTTTCATCGCGCAGCTCGCGCGTGCGTTCGAAGACCGGCGTCGCGAGCTGCTCGCCGCTCGGGGCGAGCGACAGCAGCGCATCCTCGACGGCGAGCGCCCCGACTTCCTCCCGGAAACCCGCTCGATCCGTGAATCGGACTGGGTGGTCGCCCCGATCCCCCAGGATCTCATGGACCGGCGGGTGGAGATCACCGGCCCCGTCGATCGCAAGATGATCATCAACGCGCTCAACTCGGGCGCGCGCGTGTTCATGGCCGATTTCGAGGACTCCCATTCGCCCACCTGGGCGGGGACGATCGACGGCCAGATGAACCTGTACGACGCAGTGCGTGGGACGATCACCTACGACAGTCCGGACGGGAAGCATTACGCGGTCGCCCCCGGCGCCGCGACCCTGATGGTGCGGCCGCGTGGCTGGCACCTCGTGGAAAAGCACGTGCTGGTGGACGGCCGTCCCATCTCGGCATCGCTCTTCGATTTCGGCCTGTTCTTCTTTCACAATGCTCTGGCACAGTGCCGCAAGGGATCGGGCCCGTACTTCTACCTCCCCAAGATGGAGAGCCATCTCGAGGCGCGGCTGTGGAACGACGTCTTCGTCGCGGCGCAGCAGGCGCTGGGCTTGCCGCGGGGCACCGTCCGGGCGACGGCGCTGATCGAGACGATTCTCGCCGGCTTCGAGATGCACGAGATCCTGTGGGAGCTGCGGGAGCATTCGGCGGGGCTGAACTGCGGCCGCTGGGACTACATCTTCAGCTTCATCAAGAAATTCCGGAACGATCCAGGGTTTCTGCTCCCCGACCGCTCCGCGGTCACGATGGACAAGGCGTTCCTCAAGGCATACGTCGATCTGCTGATTCAGACCTGCCACCGCCGGCGCATTCACGCGATGGGCGGCATGGCGGCGCAGATCCCGATCAAGCACGATGCGGCGGCCAATGCGGCCGCTCTCGCCAAAGTCACGCAGGACAAGCTACGGGAGGTCAATGCCGGGCATGACGGCACCTGGGTTGCGCATCCAGGGCTGGTGCCGGTGGCCAGGGGCGTGTTCGACGCCCAGATGGCGGCTTCCCACCAACTGCAGGTGACGCGCGCCGACGTGCGCGTCACCGCTACGGATTTGCTCGCCGTCCCCGACGGCGAGATCACGTTCCAGGGGCTCCGCACCAACATCGACGTGGGGATCCAGTACCTCGAGTCCTGGCTCTCAGGGATCGGGTGCGTGCCGATCTACAATCTGATGGAGGACGCGGCGACGGCGGAGATCTCGCGCACCCAGGTGTGGCAGTGGCTGGCGCACGGCGCGAAGCTTGCTGATGGGCGCCGGGTAACCACTGATCTCGTGCGGCATACGATGCAGGACGAGCTGGACCAGCTGCGGGAGCGGCTCGGGCCTGCTCGCTTCGACTCCGGCAAGTTCGCGCTCGCGTCGAAACTCTTCGACCAGATGATGACCGGCGCGGACTTCCCGGAGTTCTTAACGACGGTAGGGTACGAATATCTCGACTAGTCCTCGGAGGGGACCTATGCCGAAGCAGCAGTTCATCGCCGACCTGGAGCGCCGCTGGGCGTCGAGCCCGCGGTGGGCCGGTATCACCCGGCCGTACGGCGCCGAGGACGTCTGGAGGCTGAAGGGATCGCTGGACATCAGCTATACGCTCGCGGAAGTGGGCGCCAACAAGCTGTGGCGCCTGTTGCACGACGAGCAGTACGTGGCGGCCTTGTCGGCGGTAAGCGGCGGGCAGGCCGTGCAGGAGGTGAAGGCCGGGCTGAAGGCCATCTACATCTCCGGCTGGCAGGTCGCGGGCGACATGAATACATCGCTCGAGACCTACCCTGATCAGAGCCTCTATCCCGCCGACAGCGTGCCGCGCCTGGTGGAGCGCATCAACAACGCCCTGCAACGCGCCGACGAGATCGACCACCTGAACGGTCGGACCGAGATCGACTGGTACGCGCCGCTGGTGGCGGACGCGGAAGCCGGGTTCGGCGGCCTGCTCAACGCCTACGAGCTGATGAAGCACATGATCCAGAAGGGCGCGGCCGGCGTCCACTTCGAGGACCAGCTCGCCTCGCTCAAGAAATGCGGCCATCTGGGCGGCAAAGTGCTCGTGCCGACGAGCGAGTTCATTACGAAGCTGGTGGCGGCGCGCCTGGCCGCCGACGTGCTGGACGTGCCCACCGTGCTCATCGCGCGGACCGACGCGCTCAGCGCCACGATTCTCGCCAACGACATCGATCCCTACGACCGGGAATTCGTCATCGGCGACCGCACGCCGGAAGGATTCGTCGCGGTGCAGCCGGGAATTCAGGCGGCCATCGCCCGCGGCCTGGCCTACGCCCCCTACGCCGATCTGCTGTGGTTCGAGACGAGCAAGCCCGACATGGAGCAGGCGCAGGCGTTCGCCGAAGCGCTGCACGCCAAGTTTCCCGGCAAGATGATGGCGTACAACTGCTCTCCGTCCTTCAATTGGAAGCGGCACCTCTCCGACCGGCAGATCGCCGATTTCCAGAGCGAGCTCGGGGCGATGGGGTACAAGTTCCAGTTCGTGACGCTCTCCGCGTTCCACGCGATGAACTACGCCATGTTCGAGCTGGCGAAGGGATACAGAGAGCGCGGCATGGCCGCCTACTCCGAGCTCCAGCAGCGCGAGTTCGCGGCGGAAAAAGACGGATACGAAGCGGTGCGGCACCAGGAGTTCGTCGGCGTGCCCTACTTCGATCAGGTAACCGACATCGTCACGGGCGGGCGCTCGTCGTCGATCGCGATGAAGGGCTCGACCGAAGAGGAGCAGTTCCACGAGCCGGTGCGCGTCGTGAGTTGAACGGGCGCAACATCATCACTGTGGCGGCGCGACGCTACAGATTCACCTGGGCCCTGGAGCGGTTGACGTAGCTATCTGTAACTGCTGATGAAATTTGGGGTTCTGCTCCAGGCAGTGATCAAGACAACGTGGCCCAGGAGTTGCTTAGGAGCAGGCCAGCGAGGTTTGGGGAGGATTTCTCGCCGGCAAAGGCGGCGTCACCAGGCGCCGCGCCGGCGGCCGGGCACCGTGCACGGGGCCCGGCACCTCCCCCCGAGTTTCCAGAGTCAGTGGGACATACGGGGCGGCGGGGAGGCGTCATGACGGACCGGGAAGCGCCTTCCCCGCATGCCTCGACCAGCGCAGCGACAAGGACATAGAGGCAGCGCCGTGCGCGCCACGCCTCGTTTCACGTGATGCGCCAGGGACTGCAAATCCCTGGCGCGTCGCGTTTCACAGCCGTGTTTCACAGGCGTGACACTCCGCGCGTCTCGACTGTGCCCTGCGCCACAGACTGGCACCGAGTTTGCGATAAGATTTCACGGAGGTTAGCCGATCACTCATGACAGCCGTCGCACATGGAGCACCCGAGGTGAGCGCAAAGCACGTGGATGGCGTACTGCGTACTGCCGAGCTACTGCAGGAAGCTCGGCAACACGAGCGCGCCGGCCGTATCCGCGAGGCAATGGACTGCTGCATGGCGGCGGTCGCCGAGGCGGCTTGGTGCGGCGCATGGGCCGCTCAGGCGGTCGGCCTGCGTCGTCTCGGGGTGCTCCACCATCAGCGCAACGAGATCGTCGCGGCGCGCGAGACGTGCCGCACGTCGGTCGAAGTGGCGCTGCGCGCCGGCGAGCCGACCATCGCCGTCGAGGCGCTCCTCGCGCTCGGCGCCTTTGAAGCGTCGCACGGGAACATCGACGCCGCGCGGGACTGCTACAACGAAGCGCTCGAGGCGCTCGGCGACGAACGGGACGAGATGCGGGGGCGGATCGAGCGTCAGATGGAGCTGCTGGAGAAACAGACGCAAGCCGCCTGAACTGCCATCAGACGTCAGACATCGGACGTCAGTCAACAACCCATTCTTAACAAGCCTCTCTGACGTCTGAAGTCTGACGTCTGAGGTCTCTTATAGTCTCTCCGGCGGCGCTACCGCCGTCGGCACCGTTACCTGCTCGGGCTCGGGTGTGAAATCCTCCCCCGGATTGATGAACCGATCCTTCTCGAAGCGATACTGCTTGTCGTAGAGCTGGCGGTAGCGCCCGGCGCGGGCCAGCAGCTCGGCGTGGGTGCCGCGCTCCACGATCTCGCCCCCCTCCATGACGAGGATCTGATCGGCGCTCTGAATGGTGGAGAGCCGGTGCGCAATGACGAACGTGGTGCGCCCGCGTCGCAGCGAGCGCAGGCCGTCCTGGATGAACCCTTCGCTCTCCGAATCGAGACTCGACGTCGCCTCGTCGAGGATGAGAATGCGCGGATCGGCCACGATGGCCCGTGCGATCGCCACGCGCTGCCGCTCGCCCCCCGAGAGCTTCACCCCCCGTTCCCCGACCACCGTGTCGAGACCGTTCTCGAAGCGGGCGATGAACTGATCGCAATGGGCGATCTTCGCGGCCACTTCGACTTCGGCGCGCGTCGCGTGGGGCCGGGCGAAGCGGATGTTCTCGGCGATCGTCCCGTCGAACAGGAAGTTGTCCTGCAGCACCACGCCGAGCTGGGTGCGGTAGTCCCGCAGCGGTACGGTGGCGAGGTCCCGGTCGTCGATCAATACGCGGCCCGACTCCGGCCGGTGAAACGCCATGGCGAGGCCGATCACGGTGCTCTTCCCCGCTCCCGACGAGCCGACCAGCGCCGTCGTCGAGCCGGCGGGGGCCCGGAACGACACATGCTTCACGACGTCGACGCCGGGTTTGTAGGCGAACGTGACATCCTGGAACTCCACGTCGCCACGGACCGCGCCGAGTGGGTCGCGGGCCTCGTCCCCCGCATCCTCCGTCACCTGGGAACGGAGGTCGAGAATGCGATCGATCCCGGCGAACGCCTCGGTGATCTGCGTCCCGATGGACGCGATCTGGATCACGGGAGCGGCCAGCATCCCGGTGAACAACAGGTACATCACGAGGTCGCCCATCGTCATCGATCCGGCGATGACGGCGTGGCCGCCTTCCAGAATCATGATCACACCGATCGCACCGATGACGACCGAGGAAAACGCCCCGAGACCGGAGATCCCCGTCATCGTTGCCGCGATGTTGCGGAACAGTTTGTTCACGCCCTGCGTGAAGACGAGGCGCTCCCCCGCCTCGGCGTGGTACGCCTTCACGATGCGGATTCCCCCCAGCGTTTCGGCCAGCCGTCCCGTCACCTCGGCGTTGATCTTCGAGCGCTCGCGGAACAGCGGGCGGAGTTTCCTGAACGCATACGTCATCCCGCCCCCGAAGGCGCCCAGAGCGACGATCGAGAACGCCGTCAGCCGCCAGTTCAGGTAGAACAGGACGCCCAGGGCGATCACCGCCGTCATCAGGCCGCCGATCAGCTGGACCAAGCCCGTCCCCACGAGATTGCGGATCCCCTCCGCGTCGGTCATGACGCGGGAGATCAGCACTCCCGTCTTGGTGGAGTCGTAATAGCTGGTCGGCAGGCGCAGTACATACCGCTGCACGGCGCGACGCATGTCGGTGATGGCTCGCTGGGCCGCGACGCCGAGGATCTGGGACAGGGCGAACGACGTCACCGCCTGGATCACGGTGGCGCCGGCGACGGCCAGGGCAATCCACACCAACAGATCCGGTCGCCGCTGGCCGATCACCCGGTCCACGACCAATTTGGAGGACGAGGGAAGGATGAGGCCTGTCAGCCGATTGAGGACAAGCAGGCCGAGGCCCAAACCGAGCCGCCGGCGATGGGCCCAGACCAGTGCCCGGGCTTCGCGCCAGGCCGCCGCACTGATGCCGCGTTTTTGCTTTTTCTCTTCAGCCATACCGCATGTTAGCTTAGGGGCGGACAATCCGTCCACACCGAAACGCCGAGGGGACCGTGAAACGTTCCACCGTGGTGACGTTGCTGGGGATCGCGGTGCTCGCCGGCCTGGCCGTATATGTCACCACCTCGCAGGCAGGCAACCGCTGCCGGGTCTGCGTCACGTATAACGGGCGGAGCAATTGCGCCGCCGCCGCCGGCGCCAGCGAGCAGGATGCCCGAGAAGGGGCGCAGACGACGGCCTGCGGGCCGTTGGCCTCCGGAATGGACGAATCGATCGCATGCGGGCGGGTCCAGCCGGACTCCGTCCAGTGCCGCACCCGCTGACCAGCGCCCGCTGGAGAGCCCATGAGTGGATTCCTGCTGCCACGGGCCTCGCTGCCGGCTCGCGTCACCTTGACGACGGGGAAACCCAGGGCCGGGACGATTTTCGTCGGCGCGCGGGTCCCGCAGCACGACGGCCCGGAGACGCCCCTGGAGATGCTCAATCGACCGGAATCCTTCTTCCCGTTCCGCCCCAATGACGGCGAGATCCTGCTCGTCGCCAAGGGACAGACGGTGGCGCTGACGATCGAGCACGGGCCGATCGGCGATCCGGACCGACTGTCGGCCGCGAAGCAGCTGCAGCTGGAGGTCGTCCTCGCCAACGGCTCCACCATGGCGGGCCGGGCGGCGGTCGAGCTCCCGGAGCAACATTCGCGGGCGCTCGACTACCTCAACGCTACCACCGCCCCGTTCTTCGAGCTTTCCACCGACGAAAGCACCCACTTCGTGAACCGCGCCCACGTGTTGTTTGCGCGACCACGGGACTGACCCGTGGCCACGCGCCTCGATCCCTTCGTCGACGTTTTGCTCCGCGAGCAGGGCGACCAGCTGTACCTGTTGCCCGATGAGCCGGTGACCATCGTGAAGGGCGGCAAACCCCGCAAGGTGAGCAAGCAGCCGCTCACCGACGCGCACATCTACGCGCTGCTGACCGAGGTCGCGCCGTCGGATGCCGCCGACAAGATCGACCAGCGTGCCGAGACCGAGTTCGACTATGTCGCCGATCGCGGTCTCGTCAAAGTGCGCATCGTGCCGGAAACGGGGCGCCTGACCGCCATCATTTCCCCCGCGCGCTCCCGACCCGCCGATCCCGAGCCGGAGCCCGCGCCGACGGCCAGTCCCGCGCCGCCGGCCGCGAGCCAGCGCCGCGCCAGCGCCGGGCCGCCGCCACGGCCCTCCCAGGTGAAATCGGTGGGGCCACCACCCCGCCCGCCACGGCCCTCGGCGATCGCCGCCGCACCGCTGATCGACGGGGCGGTAGCGTCCGCCGTCCCGGAGGCGGGGGCACTCGGGACTCCGCTTCCCGCCGAGTTCGCCGATGACCAGTACCACGCCGCAGAAGTGCGCCTCGGCAGCCTGCTCAAGGAGCTGGTGCAAAGCGAATCGTCCGATCTGCATCTGCGGGTCGGCGAGCCGCCGGTGTTCCGGACCCACGGCGAGATCAACCGTCAAAAGGGACCGGCGTTCTCCGCCGATCAACTGGCGCTCACGCTGCTCGCCATCATGCCGGAGCGGAATCGCGGGGAATGGAAGGAGACCGGGGACAGCGATTTCGCCTACGAGATCGGGGGTCTGGCGCGATTCCGGGTCAACGCCGCCCGCGACCGCAAAGGCCCCGTCGCGGTGTTCCGGGTCATCCCCGCAAAGGTCGTCACCGCAGAGGAGATGGGGCTCGGCAAGGAGATCACGCAGCTCGCGTTTCTCAACAAGGGGCTCGTGCTCGTGTCGGGCCCGACCGGCTCGGGCAAGTCGACGACGCTGTGCGCGCTGATCGACCTGATCAACCGGGAGCGCACCGACCATATCGTGACGATCGAGGACCCGATCGAGTTCGTGCACGAGAACAAGCGCTGCCTCATCACGCAACGCCAGGTCCATCTCCACACCGAGAGCTTCAAAACGGCGTTGCGGGCGGCGCTGCGGGAGGACCCCGACATCGTCCTGGTGGGCGAGATGCGTGACCTCGAGACGATCGCGATCGCCATCGAGACCGCCGAGACGGGACACCTGGTGTTCGGCACCCTGCACACCACGACCGCCGCCTCGACCGTGGACCGCATCATCGACCAGTTCCCGGCCGACCGCCAGGCGCAGATCCGCGTGATGCTGTCGGAGTCGCTCAAGGGCGTCATCAGCCAGACGCTGTGCAAGAAGATCGGCGGCGGGCGGGTCGCGGCACGGGAAATCCTGCTCGCCACGCCGGCGATTTCAAACCTGATCCGTGAAGGGAAGACCTTTCAAATTCCGTCGATCATCCAGACGAGCCGCAAGATCGGCATGATCACGTTGAACGACTGCCTGCTCGATCTCGTGGAGAAGAAGCAGATCACCCCCGACGAGGCGTATCTGAAGTCCATCGAGAAGTCGAGTATGCTGCAGGCGCTGAAAGCGCGGGGCCACAACATCACCATGGCCGCCGCAGGGTAGCCTTCGTTCAGGGAATGATGTTGAACGGAGTGCTGGTGACCGTGGTCAGGCCGGACGAGGCCGCGGCGAGCACATAGCTGTTCCCCACGTTGTTGATCGTCAGATCGCTGAAGGCCGCCACACCGGACACGACCACGACCGTCGTCGTCCCTGACAGCGTCGCCGCCGTTGGGTTGACGCTCAGGGTCAGCGTGATCCCCCCCGAGAATGTCGTGTCGACGACACCCAGCGTGTCCTCCACAGCTACCTGCACCGCCGGCGTGATGAACGCCCCGGCGTGAGCCGTCGACGGCTCCGCGATGAACGCGAGCACGCGCGAGCCTCCACCGCCACCCCCGACCCCCACCTGATGCGGCGCGAGAGAATTCGGGCAACCCGATGCCGCGAGCGCGCCGAGGCCGATCAGGAACAGGTGTCCGATTCGCATGGTCTTCCTCCACACTGGTGGTCTGGTGCGTTTGACAAGGCCCGCGAAAACGCCCTACCTTCCGGCTGCACAATTAGTTAGACGTTTGCAGGGGGTTGTCAATGGTGCGCACCCTACCGTCGGCCGCCCGAGCGGCCGACGTCCCCATCGCGAACTACATCGGCGGCGGCTGGGTGCCGTCCGGCTCCGCCGACTCGCTCCCCCTCACGAACCCCGCCACGGGCGATTCCCTGGGGCGCGTCCCCCTGTCCGGGGCCCGCGAGGTGGACGCCGCCGTGCAGGCCGCGCTGGCCGCGTTCCCCAAGTGGCGGGCGACCCCCCCGGTCGTGCGCGCGCGCTACCTCTTCGCCTTCAAGGCGCTGCTCGAATCGCACTTCAACGAGCTCGCCGGGATCGTTACGCAAGAGAACGGGAAGACGTTGGACGAAGCGCGCGGATCGGTGCGCCGCGGGATCGAGAACGTCGAGCACGCCTGCGGCATCCCCACGCTCATGATGGGCGCGACGCTCGAGGACGTGGCGACGGGCATCGATTGCGAGTTCGTGCGCCAGCCGATGGGCGTGTTCGCCTGCGTAACCCCGTTCAATTTTCCGGCGATGGTCCCGCTGTGGTTCTGGCCCTATGCCATTGCGAGCGGCAACACCTACATCATCAAGCCGTCGGAGCAGGTCCCGTTGTCGCAGCAGCGCATGGTCGAGCTAGCCCACGAGGCGGGAATCCCCGCGGGCGTCCTGAACCTGGTCCACGGCGGCAAGGACGCCGTCAACGCCCTCCTGGCGCACGAGGGAATAGCCGGCATCTCGTTCGTCGGCTCGTCGCCCGTCGCGCGTCACGTCTACGCCACCGCAGCACAGCACGGCAAGCGGGTGCAGGCACTCGGCGGCGCGAAGAACCACGTCATCGTCATGCCCGACGCCGACCTGGACCGCACCACGCAGGTCGTCACAGAATCGCTGTTCGGATGCGCCGGCCAGCGCTGTCTCGCCGGGAGCGTGGTCGTGGCGACGGGGGCCGCGTATGGCCCGTTCAAGGACCGGCTGCTCGGAGCCGCCAAAGGACTCAAGCTGGGCTACGGGCTGGACGACGGCGTCACCCTGGGGCCGGTCGTCTCGGCGCGCCAGAAGGAGCGCGTCACCGGATACATCGAAGCCGGCGTGACGGAGGGCGCCGACCTGCTGCTCGACGGAAGGTCGGCCCGCGTCGCCGACTACCCCAAGGGCCAGTTCGTGGGAGCGACGATCTTCGACGGCGTCACCCCCGCCATGACGATCGGCAAGGAGGAGATCTTCGGTCCGGTGGCGTCGATCACCCGCGCCGGCGACCTGGACGAGGCGCTCGCTCTCGTGCAGGCGAGCCCATACGCCAATGCGACCTCGATATTTACCTCGAGCGGCAAGGTGGCGCGCGAATTCCGCTACCGCTGCGGCGTATCGATGATCGGCGTGAATATCGGCGTCGCCGCGCCGATGGCGTTCTTCCCGTTCGGGGGGACCAAAGGGTCGTTCTACGGCGATCTCAAGGCGCACGGGTCCGACTCGGTGCAGTTCTTCACGGACAAGAAAGTCGTCATCTCGAGGTGGTTCTGATGCCGCGCACCGTCGTCGGTGGTCTCATCCAGCTGTCAAATCCCGTGAACGACGCAAACGCCCCCGTCGGCAAAGTGCGCGACGCAATGCTCGAGAAGCACCTCCCCTTCATCGAGGAGGCGGGCAAGCGCGGCGTCCAGATCCTCTGCCTCCAGGAAGTCTTCAACGGCCCCTACTTCTGCCCGTCGCAGGACGCCAAGTGGTGTGACATCGCCGAGCCGATTCCCGGCCCGACGATCGAGCTGATGCAGGAGATCGCCAAGCGCCACGACATGGCGATGATCGTGCCGATTTACGAGCGCGAGATGGCCGGGGTCTACTACAACACCGCGGCGGTGATCGACGCCGACGGCCGCTATCTCGGCAAGTATCGCAAGAACCACATCCCGCACACCGCGGGGTTCTGGGAGAAGTACTTCTTCAAGCCCGGCAATCTCGGCTATCCCGTTTTTCACACGCGCTACGCGGACATCGGCGTGTACATCTGCTACGACCGCCACTTTCCGGAAGGCGCCCGACTCCTCGGGCTGCACGGCGCCGAGATCGTGTTCAACCCCTCGGCGACGGTGAAAGGGTTGTCCCAATACCTCTGGAAGCTCGAGCAGCCGGCGCACGCCGTCGCCAACGGCTACTTCATGGGCTGCTCCAACCGCGTCGGCACGGAGGCGCCGTGGAACATCGGGCAGTTCTACGGCTCGAGCTACTTCGTCGATCCGCGCGGCAACTTCCTCGCCCAGGCGAGTGAGGACAAGGACGAGCTGGTGACGGCCGAGATGAACCTCGACATGATCGAGGAGGTCCGCCGCACCTGGCAGTTCTTCCGCGATCGGCGGCCGGAGACGTACGAGGACATGGTGAGGCAAGTCCCGTGATGAGTGGCTTGTGGTCTGTGGTCAGTGAACCCCTCGCCACCAGGACCGCGTGTCACTGCTAGTCAAGGGCGGGCGTGTCGTCACCGCAACTGACGACTACCAGGCCGACGTCTATTGCGCCGGTGAGAGGATCACGCGGGTCGAGCCCACGATCGATCCGAAGAGTCTCCCACCCGCGACCGAGGTCATCGATGCCGCGGGGAAGTACGTGATGCCGGGGTTCATCGATCCGCACGTCCACATCTACCTCCCGTTCATGGGCACGGTCGCGGCCGACGATTACGACTCGGCCAGCCGGGCGGCGCTGGCGGGCGGCACCACGACGCTGATCGAGATGATCTGCCCCGGTCCCGCGGACGAGCCGTACGAGGCGTTCGAGCTGTGGCGCGAGAAGGCGAAGCCCCTGGCTGCGGTCGACTACACGTTCCACATGTCGGTCGTGCGCTTCGAGGAGAACGTGCGCGACCAGTTCCGGAAGATCGTCGCGGCCGGGGTGCCGTCGTTCAAGGTGTTCCTCGCCTACAAGGGAGCGCTGAACCTCTCCGACGAGCATCTCTTCGCGACGATGAAGCTGGCACGCGAGCTGGGCGTGATCGTGACCGCCCACTGCGAAAACGCCGACGCCATCGACGCACTCCAGAAATCGCTGCTTGCCGCGGGCACGACCGGTCCCGAGTGGCACGCGCCGTCGCGCCCGCCGGTCGTGGAGGCGGATGGTGTCCATCACCTGTGCACCTTCGCCGAGCTGCTCGGCACGCACGTGTACACGGTGCACACCTCGTGCGACGTGGCGGTGCGGGCGGCGCTGGCGGCGCGCTACCGCGGCGTCAACGTCTGGATCGAATCGGTCATTCCGCACTTCGTGCTCGACGAGACGTACGCCGAGCGACCCAACTTCGAGGGCGCGAAGTACGTGATGTCCCCGCCACTCCGCGCCAAGGCCAATCAGGCGGTGCTGTGGAACGGCGTGAAGTCGCGGGCCATCAGCACGATCGGCACCGATCACGCGCCGTTCCGGTTCAAGGATCAGAAGCAGATGGGCCGCGACGCGTTCACGAAGATCCCGAACGGCATCCCGAGCCTGCAGGAGCGCGTCGACCTGGTGCACACCCACGGAGTGTGCGCCGAGCGCATCTCGCTGCGCACGATGGTCGACGCCTGCAGCACGCAGGCGGCCCAGATCTTCGGCCTGTACCCCAGGAAAGGAACGATCCGAATCGGGAGCGACGCCGACCTCGTCGTCTACGATCCCACGTTCCGAGGACCCTTCTCCCAGGCGAGCAGCCTCTCGAAGGTCGACTACAACGCCTACGAGGGATTGGAGCGCAGCGGCCGGCCGAGCGTCGTGACGGTGCGCGGGGCCGTCCAGGCGCGCGATGGGAAGTTCGTGGGGACGATCGGGCGCGGGCAGTTCTTGCAACGCGAACCGACACACTGATGTCGGACATCAGACATCAGACATCTGACGTCAAAGGTCTGACGTCTGACACCTCTCTCTCAAACGCCGACCTAGCGCCCGTGGCGCCCGAGCGGCGCACGTGGAACTGGTGGCACATCGCTGCCCTGTGGATCGGAATGGCGATCTGCATCCCGACCTACACGCTCGCGTCGAGTCTCGTGGATCGCGGGTGGACGTGGCAGGCGGCGGTCGCCGCCGTCGTACTGGGCAACATCGTGGTGCTGGTTCCCATCGCTCTCAATTCGCACGCGGGCACCCGCTACGGCGTCCCCTTCCCCGTCCTCGCCCGCGCGTCGTTCGGCGTGCTCGGCGCCAACCTCCCCGCCCTGCTGCGCGGGTTCGTCGCGTGCGGCTGGTTCGGCATTCAGACGTGGATCGGCGGCTGGGCGATCTTCAAGCTGCTCGAGGTGCTGTGGCCCGGCATCGCCACGCTCCCCGCGTTCCTGCCGCGGTTCGTCGGACTGGGCACGGGGGAATTCCTCTGCTTCATGCTGTTCTGGGCGATGAACGTCTGGATCGTGCTGCGCGGCATGGACTCGATCAAGTTCCTCGAGACGTGGGGGAGTCCGTTCCTGCTGGTCGTGGGGGTGGCGCTGCTCGTGTGGGCGGTGGTGCGGACGGGTGGCTGGGGGCCGATGCTCGAAAACCCCGGCGGTCGGGTGGCCGGGCGGTCGGGCGGACTGGGAGGCGTCTTCGGCGCGGGACTGACCTCCGCCGTGGCCTTCTGGGGAACGATGGCGCTGTCGATCCCCGACTTTTCGCGCTTCGCCCGGAGCCAGCGCGATCAGATCATCGGGCAGGCAGTCGGGCTTCCCGGGACGATGGCGTTGTTCGCATTCATTGGTGCCGTCGTGACCAACGCGACGGCCGTTGTGTTCGGCGCCCGCATCGCCGACCCGGTGGCGCTGCTGGCGCGGATCGGCGGACCATTGATGATCATCCTCTCGATGGCGGGATTGACGGTGGCGACGCTGACGACCAACATCGCCGCCAACATCGTGGCGCCCGCCAACGGATTCTCGAACCTGGCGCCCTCCCGGATCTCGTTCAAGGCGGGGGCGATGATCACCGCGGTCATCGGGATCGTGATGTTGCCGTGGCGACTCTACAACGACGCCGCGGCATACATCTTCACCTGGCTCATCGGCTACGGCGCCCTGCTCGGACCGGTCGCGGGGATCATGATCGCCGACTACTTCCTCGTCCGCCGCGGCGAGCTCCGAGTGGACGATCTCTACCGCCGCGGCGGGACGTACGAGTACGCCCGGGGCGTCAACTGGATCGCGGTCATCGCCTTCGTGCTCGGCGTGCTGCCGAATCTGCCCGGCTTCGTCGCCGCGATCTCGGGAACCCCCACGACGCCGCTGTTCACGACGCTGTACAACTGGGCGTGGTTCGTGGGGTTTGGGGTAGCGGCGGTGAGTTACCTGCTGGGCATGAAGCTTTCAGACGTCAGACGTCTGACGTCAGATGTCTGATATCTGATGTCAGCCAGAATGCCTCCTGAATCCCACGTACTCTCCGACGACCAGCTCGCGCGAAATTTCGCCGAGATCGCGCCGGCGCTCACCGCCGATGCAGCGCTGCTCGAGGCGAACACCTGCCTCTTCTGCTACGACGCGCCCTGCACCATCGCCTGTCCCACGCACATCGATGTACCGGCGTTCATCAAGAAGATCGCCAGCGGCAACCTGCGTGGCGCCGCGCGCGTGATCCTCGACGCCAATCCGTTCGGTCATTCCTGCGCCCGGGCGTGTCCCGTGGAAGTGCTGTGCGAAGGCGCCTGTGTGCTGAACGCACGCGACGAGCAGCCGATCCGCATCGCCCTGCTGCAACGCCACGCGACCGACAACGTGCTGGAACGTCACATTCGATTGTTCGAGCCGGGCCCACCGAACGGCAAGAAAGTCGCGATCGTGGGTGGCGGCCCCGCCGGCCTCTCGTGCGCGCGCGACCTGCGCCGCCGGGGGTACGCCGTCACCGTCTTCGAGGCGAAGGACAAGCCGGGTGGGCTCAACACCTACGGCATCGCCGAGTACAAGATGACGCCCGCCGTGGCACTCGCCGAGGTCCAGGACATCCTCGACCTGGGCGTCGAGCTGAAGCTGGGCGTGGCGATCGGCCGCGACGTGCCGGTCGAGCGGCTGCTCGCCGATTACGATGCCGTGTTCATCGCCATCGGGCTCGGCCGCACGAGAGCGCTCGGCATTCCAGGCGAGGACCAGAGCGGCGTTGTCGACGCGCTGGCGTTTATCGAGCGGCTGAAGACACATCCCTACAGCGAGACCCGGGTCGGGCGCCGCGTGGTGGTCGTCGGAGCCGGCAACACCGCGATCGATGCCGTGACGCAGGCGAAGCGCCTCGGCGCCGAATGGGCGACGATCGTGTACCGGCGCGGCCCGGCCGACATGTCCAGCTTTCACTATGAGCAGGAGCTCGCCAAGACCGACGGCTGCGAGTTCCGGTTTCACTGCCGCCCCACGCGCATCCTCGGGAACGGCCAGGTGGCAGGACTGGAGGTCGAGACGCCCCAAGGGACGGAAGTGATCGCGTGCGACATGGTGATCACGGCCCTGGGGCAGGAAGCACTCGGCGGCTTCGCGCTTCCGACGGACAATCCAAAGGTTTTCGCCGGCGGGGACTTTGCGAACGGCGGGGCGGAGATCGTGAATGCGGCAGCGGAGGGAGTGGGCGCAGCGAAACGGATCCATGAAATGTTGACGGTAGGAGACGGTAGGAGACGGTAGCAGACGGTAGGAGACGGTAGGGGACGGCAGGAGACGGTAGGGGGAAAGACATGGCGGACCTCAGCACCACATTCGCGGGCATCAAGAGCCCCAATCCCTTCTGGCTCGCATCAGGGCCACCGACGAACACCTATGGGCAGGTTGCCCGAGCGTTCGATCTAGGGTGGGGTGGCGCCGTATGGAAGACCGTGGGAGAGCCGATCATCAACGTCTTCTCGCGCTACGGGTCGGCGGACCTCGGCACGACGCGGATGATGGGGTTCAACAACATCGAACTGATCACCGACCGGCCGGTGGCCGACAATCTCAGGGAAATCGCCCTAGTCAAGCGGAACTATCCGAGGCACGCGGTGATCGTGTCGCTGATGGTCGAGTCGAAGCGCGAGACGTGGCACGAGATGGTGCGCCGCACCGAGGACACGGGCGCCGACGGGATCGAGCTGAACTTCGGCTGCCCGCACGGGATGAGCGAGCGCGGTATGGGGAGCGCCGTGGGCCAGGTCCCCGACTACACCTGCCAGATCGTGGAATGGGTGAAGGAGGTCGCGCAGCTCCCCGTGATCGTGAAGCTCACCCCCAATGTCACCGACATCACCTACATCGCGCGCGCGGCGGTCAAGGGCGGCGCCGATGCGCTGTCGTTGATCAACACGATCAACTCGATCGTCGGCGTCGACCTCGACTCATTCGCGCCCTATCCGGCCGTGGCCGGCAAGTCGAGCCACGGGGGCTATTGCGGCCCCGCGGTGAAGCCGATCGCGCTGCATCTCGTCTCGGCGGTGGCCGGTGACCCGGCGGTGCAGGTGCCGATCTCGGCGATCGGCGGCATCTCGACCTGGCGCGACGCGGCGGAGTTCGTGGCGCTGGGCGCCGGAAGCCTACAGGTCTGCACCGCCGTGATGCACTACGGATTCCGGATCATCGAGGACCTGATGGACGGACTCGAGACGTGGATGGACGAGCGGGGGCATCGGACGCTCGCCGAGGTGCGGGGCCGCGCGCTCCCCAACGTCGTCAAGTGGGAGGACCTCGATCTCAACTATCATCTCGTCGCCGAGATCGATCAGGCGAAGTGCATCCAGTGCGAGCTGTGCTGGACGGCGTGCGAGGACGGGGCGCATCAGGCGATCCGGCGCCACCCCCGCGGCAACGGCGGACCGGTGGTCGAGATCATCGACGAAGCGTGCGTCGGCTGCAACCTCTGCTCGCAGGTCTGTCCCGTGCAGGAGTGCATCACGATGCGGCAGGTTCCCAATGATTTCGGCGCCGTCAACTGGAAGGCCTACGCCGCCGGACTCGGCAAACTCGCGCCGCGCTCGGAGCACTTCCACACGGCGAGCTGGGAAAGCAACGTCTAGTCCCCCCACCCTCGATTCAAGGAGATCGTTCTGTGCTGGCCGAATTCAAGAAGTTCATCTTGCGCGGCAACGTCGTCGACCTCGCGGTCGCGGTGATCATCGGCGCCGCCTTCGGGGGAATCGTGAAGTCGCTGGTCGACGACGTCATGATGCCGCCCCTCGGACTGGCTATTGGAGGGATTGATTTCTCGAACAAGTTCGTCGTACTGAAGGAGGGCACGAAGGCCGCAGCGCCATACGCCTCGCTCGCCGAGGCGAAGGCCGCAGGCGCCGCCACCCTGAATTACGGGGTGTTCGTCAATCAGATCGTCACGTTTGTCATCGTGGCCATCTGCGTGTTCCTCGTCGTGCATCTCATGAGCAAACTGCAACGCCCGGCTCCGGTCGCCCCGCCGACAACGAAAGACTGCCCCTACTGCAAGACTGCGATCCCGCTCGCGGCGACACGGTGCCCGCATTGCACGTCGGACCTGCGGGCGGCCTAGCAAACGCGGTCCTGGCGTACGCCAGGGCATCTCTTGAGTTTTCGGGGCCGCAGAGAATGAAAGCGTCGGGGAGCTGGGAGGATTATTTCGCCCAGCGCTTGCGCTGATTCTTGATGACGGTGCGCACCAGGGCGATGACGGTTTGTTCGCTCACAGATACCTCGGAAGGAATTGGGGTAGGTTCGAACAGCGTCAGCGCAATCTAGCCGGTCAGGGGGCGGCGTAGGGCGCGGTGAATCGCCCACTCGCGAGGGGTCCCGCGAACCCCGACCAGGTCCACTGCCCCGAGAGCCCCGTCGTCGTCACCTCTGAATAGAGTATGACGTTGTTGTCGGCGTAGAGCGGGTTGAGGTTCAGCGCAATGGACCCGTCGCCATACACCCGGCCGGAGAGCGTGCCGCTGCCAACTTGCGGTCCCACCGGCGCCGTCGTATCGGCACCCACCACCCAATCGATCGCCCACGTGCCCGTCACAGTGGAGTCGTCATGAGCCTCGAGCCGCAGACTCCCCGCGAGGAGCGGAGCACCGCGCGCGCTGGCGGCGCTGTAGTGCAGCACCGCGCTCTTGAGTGAGCCCCGGGGGGCGACTCCATTCGCCGAGCAGGCGCCAATGGCGCCGATCACGAGCGCTGTCCTGGTGCGCATCGAGTTCCTTGGTCGCGTACTTCCTAACATACCCACCCGACGAGGTGACGGGTCACTCCTCCGCACCGGCGTGCCCGGGATTGCCGAGGGCTCCTGGTGCCCGCATAATCTCGTCACCCTGCGGCAGCCGCTCTCGCGCCGCACATGCATGGCGGGATTCCTGCGAGGAGGCAGTAATGGCGACAGCGTCGCTCAAGAACCAGGAACGGATCATTGCCAACCAGAAGCGGATTATTTACAACCAGCGTCGGTTGCTGCGGATCCTCGACAACGAAGAGAGGATCATCCGGAACCAGAAGGCGATCATCAGGAACCAGAAGAAGATTCTCGCGAATCAGAGTAGGATCTACGCCAAACAGGCCCCCCCGCCTACGGCGCGTCGATGACGCTGTCCATGGCGTCCCGGTAGGCGTGCCAGCGCGCGATCTCCTCGCCGAGCGCCCGCTTGCCCGCCGCCGTGAGATCGTAATACCGCGCGATGCGGTTGTTTTCGGTGGTGCGCCAATGGGACGTCACCCACCCTTGGCGCTCGTACCGGTGGAGCGCCGGGTAGAGAGACCCCTGCCCGACGTGAAACCTCTCCCGCGATAGTCGTTGCAGTCGGTTGGTGATTCCCCAGCCGTGCATCGGTTCCAGCGCCAGCGCCTTGAGAATGAGCACGTCCAGCGTGCCTTGCATGACCTCCGCCGTATGCGACAAGGCGAGCGTCTCCTGTCGAAG
>DATJJY010000063.1:0-71739 GCA_035491895.1 Gemmatimonadales bacterium | reverse complement strand
TCGGCGATCGCGCGCAGCCAGCCGGCCCGATCGTCGTCAGTGAGGGAGATTCCCTGCGCCATGCGGCGGACGTTCTCAGGCGGGTGGAGGGCGTCGCCTTCGAGAAACGGCACGGCGAGCGCGTCCGCGAGCAACGTTCCGACGACGGTTTTCCCGGCGCCCGACACACCCATCACGCAGACGCGACTCGCCGTTTGCATGGCGCGTCATCATACGTCAAATCAGCGAGACCGCCACCTCTTCGAGCAGGTCCATCGCGTCCTGCATCCCCGCTTCCATACCTGACTTGATGATCATGTCGCGCACTGCACGACTCGACAGCTGCGTCAGCGAGGTGAGCGTCGTGCGCCCGCCCGATTCCGTGAGGGTGGGCGTGACCACCGCGGGATCGTCGTCACCTCCCGGGACGCCCTCGTACACCTCGGTATACACGAGCCGCTCGTTGGCAACGACTTCCCGGAAGACGCCGTGGAACCCCACCTCGAATCCGCGGTCCGTCATCGAGACGTAACGCCACTTGCCGTCGACACGCAGGTCGACTTCCGCCGAGGTGACTACGCCCCGTTTCGCATGCCACCAGCGTTTGATGAGGTCGGGCGTCGTCCATGCCGATCTTCCAGCACTTCGTCCAACGCCGCAAACCGTTCGTTCCACGACCGTTCGTAGCGTTTCACCCAGTCGTGGATCGGCCTGAGAGACTGGCCGTTCAGCCGGTAGATCCGCTGCCGCCCCGCTCCCCGAACCTCTACGAGGCCCACCGCTCGCAGCACGCGCAGGTGTTTGGACACATGGGGTTGCGAGAGACCGAGCTCGGTGACGAGGGCGTTCACCGGCTGCTCGCCCCGGACCAGGACGTCCAGGATCTGGCGCCGCCGGGGTTCGGCGACCGCGTTGAACGCATCCGTGGTGGTTCGGGCTCGGGGCATGAGAGCATTATATATCTATATGGATATACATCAAGTGTAATCGGTAATCGGTTGTCAGTCTGTGAATTAACCGACAACGGATGACCGGCAACGGCTTCTCTTGGCAATGGGGTAGACATTCTACATCCATAGATGTAGACATTCTACATGCTATGACCGGACCGCGCGGACTCTCCCGTATCGAGCTGCTCCAAGGCACGCTCGATCTGATCGTCCTCCAGACCCTGCGCTGGGGACCGAGCCACGGCTACGGTATCGCCCAGGCCATCCGCGCATCGTCCGAGGACGTCCTGCAGGTCGACACCGGCTCCCTCTACCCCGCCCTGCACCGGCTCGAGCGCAAGGGATGGATCGCCGCCGAGTGGAGCACGTCCGAGAACAAGCAGCGCGTGCGGGTCTACCGCCTGACGGTGGAGGGCAGGAAGCAGCTGGCGCGCGAGCGATCGCAATGGGAGCAGCTGAGCCGCGCGATCGGCGCGGTCCTGGCGCCCCCCGCACCGCGCGGGAATGAGCCGTGAGCCGGCGCGACGAGGAGCTGCAGGAAGAGATCGCCGCGCATCTGCGCATGGCCATCGCCGACCGGATGGCGCGCGGCGCATCGCGCGAGGAGGCCGAGCGCGCCGCGCGCCGAGAGTTCGGCAACGTCACCCACGTCGCGGAGGTGACGCGCGAGGCGCAGCGCGGACCAGCGCTCTGGCTCGAGCGCCTCGCCCAGGATCTGCGTTACGGGTGGCGCGCGCTGCGCCGCACGCCAGCCTTCACCGCCGTCGCCGTGGCCACTCTCGCGCTCGCGATCGGCGCCAACAGCGCGGTGTTCACGGTCGTGAACAGCGTCCTCCTGGCACCGTTGCCGTTCCGTGACCCGGGGCGGCTGTACGCCGCTTCCTATCTCCCGGCCGACCTACCGTTCGAGCTACCGCCGGGGCTCGACGACCGGCTGTACCTCGAGTATCGCGGGCATGTGTCCCGGTTCGAGCAGGTCGCGGGCTACCAGCGACAGGCGTTGACGCTCAGTGGTGCCGGGGACGCGACCCGTCTGGCGGGCGCGCGCGCCAGCGCGAACTTCTTCGAAGTGCTGGGCGTGCAGCCCGCGCTGGGGCGAGCCTTCACTCCCCAGGAGGATCAAGCGGGCACCGACCAGGTCGTCATTCTGAGCGACCGCCTCTGGCGCACCCGGTTCAACGGCGATCGTAGCGTCCTCGGCGCGACGATTACACTCGACGGCATCCCCCGCACGGTGATCGGCGTGATGCCGCGCGGGTTTACCTTCCCCGCCGCTTCCGAGTTGTGGACCCCGCTCGCGCTGCGACTCGATGCCGGCAACTCCTTCATCTTCCCGGTCGTCGGGCGGCTGCGCGCCGGCGCGACGCCGGATCAGGCGAAGAGCGAGCTGGAGGCGATCGCCGGCGCGATGCCGCAAGACCCGCGAACCGCAGGATCACATCCAGCGGCGGCGATCATCCCGCTCAAGCAGACGTTGACGAGTCACGTGCGGACGTCGTTGCTGGTGCTTGCCGGCGCCGTCCTCTTCGTGTTGCTGATCGCCTGCGCCAACGTCGCCAACCTCCTCTTGATTCGCGCCGCTACGCGGCGGCACGAGATGGCGGTGCGCGTCGCGCTCGGCGCGAGCCGCGGACGCATCGCGCGGCAGCTCCTGACAGAGAGTGTATTGATCGGGTTGATCGGCGGCGCGTTCGGCATTCTCGTAGCGTTCGCCGGTGTGCGAGGACTGCTCGCGATGGCGCCCGCCGGGCGCATTCCACGCGTCGACGAAGTGCAGGTGAACGGGTGGGTGCTCCTCTTCACCCTCGCCGTCTCGTTGATCACGGGCATTCTCTTCGGCCTGGTGCCGGCGAAGAGCGGCGCGCGCCGCGAGCCACAGGAGGCGCTCGGTCAGGGCATGCGACTCATGGGCGGGCCGCACTATCGCCTGCGCTCCGTGTTCGTGACCGGCGAGATCGCCCTGGCGCTGATTCTCCTCACCGGCGCCGGACTCATGATCAAGAGCTTCCTCATCATGCGCTCGCTCGACACCGGGTACGATGCGTCGCGCGTCGTGACGATGGCGGTCGATCTGCCGCCGATCGCCTTCCCCGACGCCGCCCGCATGCAGGCGTTCCATACCGCGCTGCTGGAGCGGTTGGCCCGGATCCCCGGGGCGCGTGCCGTCGGCGCCGTGTCGTTCCGCCCCATGAGCGATATGGGGATCATGGGTGACTTCCAGGCGGAGAGTCCGACGCCGCTGCCGCACGGCTACACCGTCGACAAGACGACGGTGAGTCCGGGCTACTTCGGCGCGCTGGGGATCCGGATGCTTGCAGGGCGCGACTTCACCGCGGCCGACCGGGCGGGCGCGCCGGGGGTGGTGGTAGTGAGTGAAGCAGTGGCCCGGCGGATCTGGCCCAACCAGAGCGCCGTCGGCAAACGGATCTCGATGCAGGATCACCCGGGTCCGAACGACTGGCTCTCCGTCATCGGCGTCGTCAACGATGTCGTGCAGGACGAGCACCTGAGCCGACACTCCACGATCTACCTGCCGTATCTCCAGACGACCCTGCCGTTCTTCATCAGTCACATGACGTTCGTGGTTCGGCCCGCGCCGCAGGCCGGAAACCTCGCGCCGGAGATGCGGGCCGCGTTGCGCGACGTCGACCCGGCGGTACCGGCCCAGGCGCTGCAGACGATGGACGAGTCGATGCTGGACACGATCGCGGAGCCGGTCTTCCAGATGCGCCTGCTGACGGCCTTCGCGATCCTGGCGCTCCTGCTCGCCGCGCTCGGCACGTACGGGGTGCTCGCCTACGACGTCACGGAGCGCACCCGCGAGATCGGCCTGCGCATCGCGCTCGGCGCAACTCCCGGGAACGTGCTCCGCATGGTCCTGCGGCGCACCGCCGCGCTGGCGCTCGTGGGCGCCGCGCTCGGTATCCTCGGCTCACTGGCCCTGACCAGTGTCCTCTCCAAGTCGTTGTTCGAGGTGAAGCCGACCGATCCCGCGACGCTCGCCGCGGTGACGGCCGTGCTGGTGCTGGCGGCGCTGCTGGCGGGCTATCTCCCGGCGCAGCGCGCGACGCGTATCCGGGCGCTGACGGCACTGCTGCAAGACTGAGGCGCGGCCCGCGCTGGACCCTTACTCGCTGCGTAGCGCGATGACTGGATCGAGACGCGCCGCGCGGAGAGCGGGAATCCAGCTGGCCACGAGCGCCGCGAGCGCGAGTAGCGCGGCGGCGGCGCTCAACGCCACACCATCGGTTGGCGGCACGCCGTAGAGCAGGTCGCGGATCAATCGCGTTGCGGCGAATGCCGCGAGCGAGCCCAGCATCACGCCGATCCCCACCAGGACCAAGCCCTGGCGCACTACCATGGCCAGCACGTGTGACCGCTGCGCGCCCAACGCCACCCGCACGCCGATCTCCCTGGTGCGCTGCGCGACGCTGAACGCCGTCACACCATAGATCCCGATCAGCACGAGCAGCAGCGCCACCGCGCCAAGCCCGCCCGAGACGTAGAGCGCCAATCGCTGCGGGAACAACGACGTGGCGGTCTGCTCCAACATCGTCTGCTGCCGCAGGATTGGCAGTGACGGATCGATCCCGGCCACGATGCTGCGGACCGCTCCTCCCGCCGCTGGGGCGCCTGGGGCCGTCTTGATCAGCAGGTGGATGCGGCCGAAGTAGCGCTGCCCCAGCGTCATGTAGATGAAGTTGCGTGGCTGCTCGCCGAGCGAGCGGTACTTCGCGTTGCGCGCGACGCCGATCACCGTGACGTTGCGGCCCTCGTTCGTCAGGGTGCGCCCGATGGGATCCTCACCCGGGAACAGGGCGGCGGCGAAGGATTCGTTGACAATCGCGACGTCCCCCACGCCGGTGCGGTCCTGGTCGGCGAAGTCGCGGCCTCGTACGATCGGAATACCCAGCGTCGCGAAATAGCCGGGCGTCACGATGTTCCAGTCGGCGCGCCATCCGGCGCGTGGGTCGGGCGGCTCGCGACCCGGGACGGTGATCTCCCCCAACCCCAGCCCACCGCCGTCGAGTGGCAACATCGCCGAGAGCCCCGCGGTGCGAACACCCGGCAGCACGCGCGTGTGCTCCAGGATCGCCGCGGCCACACGACGACCCTGATCCTCGTTGTAGTTCGAGAGCCCGAGATCGATCGAGGCGATGGACACGTCTCGCGGCTCGAAGCCGGGATCGATGCTGCGCGCATGGGCGAGCGTGCGCGCAAACAGCCCCGCGACGATCAGGAGCAGCATAGAGAAGGCGATCTGGGCGACGAGCAAGCCGCTGCGCAGCCGCAGGCGCCGGCGCCCGGCACCGCTCCCATCCCCGGACTTGAGCGTGGGGACGAGATCGGGGCGCGTGGTCTGCAGCGCCGGCACGAGGCCGGCGATGAGCCCCGTCGCGAGTGACAGGACCAGGGCGAAGCCGAGCACGCGCCAGTCGAGCCGCGGGTCGACCGAGAGCTGCATGGGGAGGCGCGGGACGAGGGCCAAGAGCCCAGAGACGAGCCAGCGCGCAAGCATCAACCCGGCCGCTCCCGCAGCCACGAAGAGCAGCAGGCTCTCGACGACGAGCTGTGTAACGAGCTGCACCCGCGAGGCGCCGAGTGCGAGCCGCACGGCGATTTCCCGCCGCCGGACGGTGGCGCGCGCGAGCAGCATCCCCGCGACGTTGATGGTCGCGATGACGAGGACGAGCCCGGCGACGGCGAGCAACATGGCCATGAACCCGCTGATCGGTCCCTGCATGTCCGCCGGGAAGAGACTCGCCGGTGCGACCACTACGCCCTTCCCGGCATTCGCATCGGGATAGTCCTGTGCCTGTCGTGCGGCGATCGCCGACAGCTCGGCCTGTGCCTGGCTGATGCCGGCATCGGGCGCCAGCCGCGCGATGCCGATCAGCCAGACCGACCCGCGCTCGGAAAAGATCGCCGCCGGGGTCCCGAGGTGCGTCGACGCCGCCAACGGGACCCACGCATCGGGCGCCACCACGAACGGGCCCTGGAACCGCTCCCGCGCGACGCCGATGACGGTGAACGGCGACCGGTTCAACACGATCGGCCGGCCGACTATCGATGAATCGGCGGCGAAGCGCCGCTCCCAGAATTTGTGACTGAGGACGACGACGGAATTGCCTCCGGGTGCACGGTCATCTTCCGGCGTGAAGAAGCGACCAAGGCCGGGGCGCGCTTCGAGGACACCGAACAGGCTGCCGCTGACCGCGGTCACCTGGATCGGCTCGCCGCCATTCGGCCCAATGAGGCTGACGGCCTTCGGCTCGAGGTCCAAGGCGGCGGCGCCGCTCAGCGACCTGGCCGCGCTGAATTCCTGGAATGTCGGGAACGAGAACGTATCGAAGCCGTGACCGTCCTGCGTGCGTCCCAGCATCACGAGGCCCCCGGGGTGGCCGACCCCCGGAGGTGGACTGAGCAGCAGGGTGTTCGCGATAGTGACGATGGCCGTCGTGGCGCCGACGCCGATGGCGATCGAGACGACCGACACGAGCGCGAAGACGGGGCTGCGCGAGAGCGCGCGGGCGGCGTAGCGAACGTCGTGTCTCAGCAAGTCGAGCATGACGATGCCGATGGACTGGGGGATCCGTACCCTACGGCCGCCGTAGAAAGCCGGTTTCGCCGCCGCTCCATCCTGTCAGGTCTCACCGAGTTGCGATTCGACGCTTACACTGAGTCATATCAGGAGGCGCTCGAATGGCGACTCAGGCGGACGTGCGCCGCATCGCCCTGTCGTTGCCCGGCACTGTGGAGTCGCCGAACCACTTCGCGTTCTCGGTTCGCAACAAGGGCAAACTGAAGGGCTTCGTCTGGGTGTGGATGGAGCGCGTCCACCCGAAGAAAGCGCGCGTGCCGCAGCCGAAAGTCATCGCCGCCAGAGTCGCCAATCTCGACGACAAGGAGATTCTGCTCGCGCTCGACCCGGAAAAGTTCTTCACCGAGCCGCATTACAACGGATTCCCTGCCGTTCTCATTCGTTTGGCGGCGATTACCGTTGGTGAGCTCAGACCGATCATCACGGAGGCGTGGCGCTGCCAGGCCCCGAAAGACCTGGAGCTGAAACGGCGGCCGCGAGCGCGGAAGAGACAGGCGTGAAACTCCCCTCCTGCGCACGCGTACGGAAAGGCTAACCCCATGGGCATCGGCGACTTCCTGGTCATGTTGCTCTCCTTCACCGGAGCGGCGGTGACCGTCATCTGGACCATCGTCCTGGCGATCGGTCGCATCAAGCGAATGGGGGCGACATCGAGTGAGGGTCAGCTCACCGCTGAAGAGGTCGACGCTATTCGTGCCTGGCTCGCCGAGCAGCAGCACGCAGACGTCCGGGTGGAGCAGCTGGAGGAACGGCTGGATTTCGTGGAGCGGATGCTAGGCCGCTCGCGTGAGGCCCAGCAGCAACTGGGGAGTCCCACCGAAAAGCCGTAGAGCGCCACTCGCCTGAAACCTTTCCTCGGCCCCTCCCGTCATATGGGTATCCCATATGACGAAGGACCGGGGACATGGACGTCCAACAGGGTACCCTCGCCTTGATGATCCTCAGAACCCTCGAGGTCCTGGGGTCCCTGCACGGCTACGGTATCGCCCGCCGCATCGAGGAAACGAGTCGGCACCGCCTCACCCTCAACTACGGCACGCTCTACCCCGCCCTCCTGAAGCTCGAACAGGAGGGCTTTATCGCAGCGGAATGGCGCCAATCCGAAAACAATCGGCGCGCGAAGTTCTACGCGCTCACCGCCGCGGGGCGCAAACGGCTGGCGCGCGAAACCCGTGAATGGCACGAGACCGCCGATCTGATCGCCGCCTTTCTCGCGCCCCGCCGGGAGGCTCCATGAGACACATTCGCGCCGCGCTCGCGCGGTTGGCTGGCTTCTTCACCAAAGACCGCGCCGACGACGATCTCAAGGAAGAGTTGCAGGCACACCTCGACATGGAGGCGGCCGAGTACATCCGGCGCGGTATGGCGCCGGACGAGGCGCGCCGCCGGGCGCTGCTCGCCTCCGGCGGGCTCACGCAGGCGGCGGAGGCGGTGCGCGATCAGCGCGGGCTCCCGTGGCTCGAGAGTGTGGTAGCCGATGTCCGATACGCGTTGCGCACGCTGCGACGCAGCCCAGCGTTCACAACCGTGGTCGTACTGACGCTGGCACTCGGGATCGGCGCCAACACCGCGATCTTCAGCGTCGTCCACGGTGTGCTGCTCAAACCGCTTCCCAACCGTGACGGCGATCGGCTGCTCTACCTGCGGCAGTCGGCCGACGGCCCCGGGCAAGCCAACATCTCCTTCTCCGTTCCGGAGGTGCACGATCTCCGCACCGGCGTTCCGTCGCTGGGTGGCATCGCCGAATACTCTCCGTGGAATCTCACCCTGCAGGGCGACAACGACGCAGTCCGCCTCGACGTGGGACTCGTGACCGGGAACTACTTCGACGTCATGGGGCTCTCGCCGGTCCTGGGCCGGCTGACGCGCCCCAGCGACGACGGCGCCGGCGTTCCGCCGGTCATGGTGCTCACGCACGATTTCTGGATCAAACGCTTCGGCGGCGATCCCGGCGTCGTCGGCCGGCAGGTAAAGCTGGACGGCCAGTCGGTGACGGTCATCGGCGTGCTCCAACCGGCCCCGTTCTTCCCCGATCGGATCGATGCGCTGCTCAACATGGTCGTGAGCCCGCATCATGTGAGCGCGATGATGGTGCAGAACCGGTCGCACCGCATGACCGAGGTCGTCGCCCGGCTCGCACCGGGAGCCACCGTGGCGCAGGCACGGACGGAAGTCGCCGCGGTCTACACACGTTTGCAAAACGACTACACGGAAGCCTATAACCCGGGATCCCACTATCGCATCGCGGTCACGCCTTTCAAGGAGGCGCTGGGCGAGCGCGCCCGGCTGACGCTCTGGCTCCTCATGGCAGCGGCCGCGTTCGTCATGATCATTTCCGCCGCCAACGTCGCGAACCTGACGCTGATGCGCGGCGTGCGCCGGGAGCACGAGCTGGTGGTCCGCGCGGCTCTCGGCGCGGGGGTCGCCAGGCTGCGGCGGCTCTTGCTGGTCGAGAATCTCGTCCTCACCCTGCTCGGCGCCGTGTTCGGCGTGGTGATTGCGCTGGTCGGCGTGCGGCTGCTCGTCTCGCTCGCGGCGCGCTACTCGCCCCGCGCCGGCGAGATCCGGCTCGACGGCGTCGTGCTCGGCTTCACGCTCGCGTTGTCGGTCGCGCTCGCCCTGCTGCTCTCGTTCATCGCGTCCCTGCCGAAGGAAGGCACGTTCGCTGCCTGGATCTCCGCGGGCGTACGGCGGATGAGCGGATCGCTGCGCAAGCAGCGACTGCAGCGCGGACTCGTCGTGGCGCAGGTCGCGGTGTCCGTCGTACTGCTCGCCGGCGCCGGCCTGCTCACCCGTACGATGATCCGGCTGTCCGAGGTGGACAGCGGTCTCGTGGCCGAGGAAGTGTTTGCCATGGATGTGCCGCTGCTGCAGCTGAGCGGGGGCCCGAGCGGCGGAACCGACCCGATGGCGTGGTTCCGGCACATCATGGAGCTGGACGTCGCGGCCAAGGAACAGTACGAGCGCATGCGGAGCGAGATCCGGGCGCTCCCCGGCGTCACCGAAGCGGGATTGGGCTCCAGCATTCCGCTGGCGGCCTCGATGTTGATCTTCGATGTAAAGGCGGAAGGCCAGCCCCTCGCCGTGGGCGAAGCCATGCCGCGCGCCGACGTTCGCACGGCGAGCCCCGAATACTTCCGAGCTTCCGGGACTCCGCTCCTCCTGGGCCGCGAGTTCACCAGCACCGATCGAGCCGGCTCGGGGCTCGTGGTGATCGTCAACAAGACGTTCGCCGACAAGTTCTTCCCCGGTGAAGACCCGATCGGGAAGCGGATCGCGTGGACCGGCCCACTGCTCAAGCTCAGCCCCATCAGCGGCGACTGGCGCACCATCGTCGGGGTCAGCGGCAATACACGCGACGGCGGGCTGGACGCGGAGCCCCGTGCCTCGGTGTTCATGCCGTTCGCACAGATGTTGTCGATCGGCGGCGCGCTGGTGATCCGGGCCGACAGCAATGCCCCGGGCCTGGTCGCCGCGGCGACGCGCATCGTGCATCGCATCGCGCCGGCGGCGCCGATCGTGCGCGTGCTGACGGTGGCCCAGATCAAGGACCAGAGCGTCTCGCCCCGGCGTCTCAACGCCGAGCTCGTGTCGTCGTTCGGCATCCTGGCATTGATCATCGCCGCCGTGGGGATCGCCGGCGTGCTGGCGTTTTCGGTGAGCGCGCGGACCACGGAGATCGGGATCCGGATGTCCCTGGGAGCCGACCGCGGTCAGGTGCAGCGGATGATTCTCTGGGAGGGGGGCGTGTTGCTTGCCCTGGGACTGGTGCTGGGCGTCGCCGGTGCCTTCTTCGCCACCGGCCTCGTTCGCGGCCTGCTGTTCGGGGTCGCGCCGCGCGATCCCGCGACGTTCGTCGGTGTGGCGCTGCTGATGATGGCGATCGGGATCGTCGCGTGCTGGATTCCAGCACTCAGGGCGTCACGCATCGACCCGGCCATCGCCATGCGTTCGGCGTAGGAGGACACCCATGACGCGCACCACGAACGCGAGACTCGCGGGCTTCACGTTCCTGTTCTACATCGCGGTCGCATTCCCGAGCATGGTCCTGTTCAACCGGGCGACGAGCGGCACGGGACTCGCCGCGCAGCTGGCCGGCATCGCCCGGCACGCAGCAGACCTGCGCCTCGCCGTCGTGCTCTCGCTGGGCGGGTGCTTTTCCGCTCTGGTCCTGGCCGTGACGCTCTACGCCATCACGCGCGACGAGGATCCCGATCTCGCCCTGCTGGGCTTGACGTGTCGCGTCGGGGAGGGCCTGATCGGTGCCGCCTCCATCCCGGCGACCGTGGCATTGCTCCAGCTTGCCACGGCCACGGGACAAGCGGCGCCGGACGGCGCGGCCACTCAGGCGCTGGCCGCGTTCGTGCTCGAGCAGACCCCGCTCGTCAGCGCACTCTTCTTTGCCGTGGGCAGCACGCTCTTCTCCTGGCTCCTGCTGCGCGGCCGGGCCATTCCGATCGCACTGGCACGGCTCGGCGTGCTGGCGTCTGTCCTGCTCGTCGTGGGGCTGCCATTACAACTCGCAGACGTTCTCCACGGTCCCCTGACCCAGCTGATGTGGTTACCAATGGCGGCGTTCGAGATCCCGCTCGGGTTCTGGCTCCTCCTCAAGGGGGTCGCCCGAGTGTGAGCAATTGGTCAGGCGGTACGATCGCAGGCGACCCGGCTCGGTCACCCCGCATCTGAGGAGCGACCTCATCGGGGAAATGCCGTATGGCTCGCCGTTCCTGCCTCTCCTGTCTCCTGATTCTGATCGTACCCGGGTGCGCCCATGTGCAGCGTACCGAATCGACCGTCGTGCCGGGCCTCGCGCTCCACTTCGATCCGGCTGCAGGACTCGACACGATCGTGTATCAACGCACCATCACGCATGCCGATCGGGACAGTGCCGCGGGCACGCGCACCGTCGTGCTGCAGGTCGTCCGGTCGGCTGCGAATCGCTCGCTGCTCCAGGTCGAGCAACGCTTCCCAGGTGGCGGTGGCGAGATCGTCGATACTGCGGTCGCGGAGCTTGCCACGCTGCGCGCCGTGGCCCACAGTTCGCATCAGCCGACGCGCACCATGCGCTTCACCTTCGAGGGCAACGACGCCCAGGGAACGGTGACGGCGATCCGCCCCGCCGGTGACTCGGTGTCGCCCGTGCGGCAATCCGTCGGTGGACCGATCTTCGACTCCAACGTGATCGACCTGGTGGTGGCGGCGTTGCCGCTGCACGCGGGATTTTCGACCGAGCTGCCCTTCTTCATTTATGAGCGCGGCGGCCGGGTCTCGATGCCGGTCGCGGTGCGCGACCGCGCCACCGTCGCGTTCGCGCAGCTCGGGGAGCGCGACGTCTGGATCGTGAGCGTCGGCGTGCCGGGAGCGCCCGCGACCGTCTGGGTCGACACGCGAACCCACAGCGTGCTCCGGGTGCGGTACGACATCACCGCGCGGGCCCTGAGCTTCACGGACGAGCGCGTCACGCCCCTGCACGGGTAATCCGACCAGGTGGCTTGATGGCGGCCGGGAGCGGTAGCAGTTTAGGCCGCCCACGTATGACCACGCCAACGCCCACCGCACCCGGGATCGCGGCTGCGCCGCTCGATGCCGCCGAGCGGCTGCACGCGATCGACATTCTCCGCGGCCTGGCGCTGTTCGGCATGATTCTGGTGCACTTTCACCAGAAGATGCGCCTCGAGGTCACGGGCATCGAGGACCTGATCCCGTGGGGCGTGTGGGTCGGAGTGGAGCAGAAGGCCTGGGGCACGTTCGCCTTCCTGTTCGGCGTCGGCTTCGCGATTCTGTTGCGCCGGCTCGAAGCCCGAGGGGCTCCAGTCGTTCCCATCTACCTGCGCCGGCTCGCAACGCTCGCCGCCTTCGGCATCATCGCCGAGGTCGGGTTCGGCTTCACTATCCTCTTCGCCTACGCCGCATGGGGCGTGGCGCTGCTCGTCCTGAGGAAGTGGTCGACGCGCGCACTCCTCATCACCGCCGTGCTCGCGGCGTGCCTCAAGCCTGTCATAGCAGAGGTCAGCGCGCTGTCCGGAGCGAGCGGTGCGGCCACCGCGGCTCCAGCGACCGCTGCGCTCTATCAGGCAGTGGAGGCGGCTACTCACCAGGCGAACTACTTCACGCTGCTCGCGGCGCGCTGGTCGCTTTTCGTGGGTACTCACCCGGGGACTTGGCGGGATCTTCTGCCGGACGTGAACCTCGCTTTGTTCATACTCGGCCTGTTGGCGGTGCGGCACGAAATACTCGATCAGCCGACGCGGCACGTCCGCACTATCGTCGGGTGGATGATCTTCGGGGCGCTCTCCTGGGGGATGGCGTGGCTCGTGCTGCGAAACATCCCCACACCATCCATTCCCGGCGCCGACTGGCCGATCGCGTACGGGTTCGGGCTGGTGCAGGATCAGTGGCTGTGCTTCACCTACATCGGCGCCGTGGTGTTGTTGCTGGCCTACCGGCCGATCTGGACGGTGCGGCTCCGGGCATTCGGGTGGACCGGACGGATGGCCCTGACCAACTACATGTTCCAGGCGGCGGCGCTGGATGTCTTGTCGAGCGGGTACGGGTTTGGACTCAGGCTGCGGCCCTATCTCTACGTCGTCGCAGCCGTGTTGCTGTTCAGTATCGAGGTGTTGTTCAGCGGTGCGTGGCTCACGCGGTTTCGCTTCGGACCGCTGGAGTGGGTGTGGCGGACCTTGACGTACGCGCGGCCGCAACCGCTGCGTCGCGTGGCGTGATCTCCGGCGCCGCAGCCCTGGCGCGGTTGCGCGACGGCAACCAGCGTTTCGTCTCCGGCCGGCTCGATCTCGCCGGTGCGCTCGACGAGTCGCGCCGCAACGCCCTCGCGCAGGCGCAGGAGCCGTTCGCCGTCATTCTGGGATGCTCGGACTCCCGTGTCCCCGCCGAGCTGGTGTTCGGGCAAGGCTTCGGGGATCTGTTCGTGATCCGCGTCGCCGGAAACATCGTGGCCCCGTCTCAAGTCGGCAGCGTGGAGTTTGCCGCAGGGAAGCTCGGGGTCCGGCTCGCGGTCGTGCTCGGTCACACGCGGTGCGGAGCCGTCACCGCAACGCTCGAGGAGCTGCAGCAGCCGGTCCCGAGCCGCTCGCCCAATCTGCGATCGATCGTCGACCGGATTCGCCCGTCCGTCGAGCCGCTGCTCTCCACCCCGCTGGGCCAGGATCCGGACGCACTGATCGCGCAGGCGGTGCGGGCGAACGTCCGCGCCGCGACGGATCACCTGCGGCACGGCTCGGAAATCCTGGAGCGGCTCGTGCAGCGGGACGGGCTGGTCATCGTCGGTGCGGAGTATTCGCTGGACACGGGAGAGGTCGACTTCTTCGACGGGGTCCCCGCCTAGCCTCACGCCGTGTGCAAGTCTGCCGTCTTCGGTCGTCCACCCCGGGAAGGCTCTCTCATTCCCTTTCCTGGAGCTCGTGTATGCATCCGTTCTCTTGCGCGGTCGCCGTCCTTCTCGCCGGCGCGCCCCGGGGTTAACGATCCGACCCCTCCTCGCCAAGTTTGGACGGCCGGACAATATTCGAGACCCAACTTCATCCGGGCGTCTGCGCGACATGAAAGCCTACCTCATCACCACCGGCACCGTCTTCGCACTGATCGTCGCGTCACACGTGTTGCGTTTCATCACCGAGGGCGGAGCACTGCGGGAACCGACCCTGTGGGTCCTCACGTTCCTGGCTGCGGGATTGTCCATCTGGGCGTTCCGTCTGCTGCGACTCTCGAGCGCGAAGCGGTGACCGCGCCCCCCGTCGACTGCGAGCGGCATCACGCCGGCCTCGCGGTCACCGACGTCGCCCGGGCGGTCGAGTTCTACACCAAGCAGCTCGGCTTCCACGCCGGGTTCGTCTACGGCGAGCCGCCCACGTTCGCCGGGATGAACCTCGACCAGGTGCAGATCTTCCTGGAGCAGGGTGCGCCCGCTCCCAGCGGGACATCGGTGTATTTCGTCGTCGGCGACGCCGACGCGCTGCATGCGTTTCATCGCGCCGCGGGCGTCACCGTCGACGAGCCCCCGGCCGACCGGCCCTATGGCCTGCGCGATTACAGCATCCGCGACCTGTACGGCTACCGGCTCACGTTCGGGCACTACATCTACAACACGGGTGAGCCGCTGGAGATCGAGCGGACGGATGTCCCGGTCCGGCTCGAGAAGCGACTCGCGGCGGTGCTCCAGGACCTCGCTGCCCACAAGCACATGAGTCTCTCGAGCTGCCTCGAGGAGACCCTGCTCCACACCTTCGAGCCGCTGGGCGACGGCGTCGCGAGCCCGCACACGAAGAGCCAGCTCCGCTACATCCAGCAGCTGAAGCAGAAGCACGGCATCGACTACGATTCGCACGCCAGCTATCGCTTCGTGGAGCGGAAATGACGGCCCAGGAATTCCGGCGCATGGCCCTGCGTCTCGAAGGTGCGACCGCCCAATCGCACATGGGCCACCCCGACTTCCGCGTCGGTGGCAAGATCTTCGCGACGCTCGGCTATCCCGGGCGCGGCTGGGGGATGGTGAAGCTCACGTCCGAGCAGCAGGAGCTGTTCGTCCGCAGTCAGCCCAAGGCGTTTGTGCCGGTCAAAGGAGCGTGGGGCCGATCCGGCGCGACCAACGTGGCCCTTCCGAGTGCACGGAAAGGCGCGGTGCGCGAGGCGTTAACGATGGCATGGGAGAACGTCAAGTGAAGGCCATATTCTCGATGGGGCTCGCACTGGTGTTGGCTGCACGACTCGCGGCCCAGGGCACAGCCGAAGATTCGGTGCGCGCCGCGGAGCAGGCCCGGGCGCAGGCGCTCGTGAAAGCCGATACCGTCGCGCTGTCGCGAATGATCGCCGAGGAATTCGTGGAAGTTTCGCGCCTCGGCCAGATCCGCACGCGGGCGGACAACATCCGCGATATCGCGAGCGGCGACCTGAAGCTCGTGACGGTGCACTACGACAGCCTGGCCGTTCGGATCTACGGCGACGTCGCCGTGCTGCGCGGCATCGCCGACAACACCGGGACGTTTCGCGGCTTCCCGTTCACGGGCAAGATCCGGTACACGCGCGTGTTCGTCCGTCGGGATGGTCGCTGGCAGGCGATCGCGATGCAGCAGACGGTCCTGCAATAGGTTCGTGAGGATCGTGGACATCCGGTTCCTGGCCGCCCTCACCTGTGCCGTTCACGCTGCCGTCGCCACTGTCCTCAGCGCGCAACGTGTCGACCGCAACATCCCGTATCGGCTGGACGCCGCGACGGAACAACACCTGGACTTATTCGCGCGGGCAGACGCCGCGCATGCGCCCGTCGTCCTGTTCATCCACGGGGGCTCGCTCGAGGAAGCGGGCGAGCGCCGTACGTCCCCGATCTATGCTCAAGTATGCCCGGGGCTCACCCTGCGCGGCATTGTCTGCGCCACAATGGACTATCGACTCTCACCCTCCTACCGGTGGCCCGCGATGCCCGAGGACGTGGCCGCGGCGGTGCGTTGGCTGAAGGACTCCGTCGCCGCGCACGGTGGCGATCCCAACCGGATCTTTCTCGTCGGCCACAGCTCAGGATGCTTCCTTGCTGCGCTCGTCGCCCTCGATTCGATCTATCTCCAGAAGAGCGGCCTCACGCCCGCTGCCGTCGCCGGCGTTGTAGCGATGGGGTGCACGCTCGCGCCGTGGGACACCACGGGGAGAGAGGTGAATCCGCAAAAGCTCGCCGCGGCGTTCGCCCGTGACGCCACGGACCGCCAGCTCTACGGGACCCTCGCGTGGCGACTGCGCGCCAACCCCACAGCGTGGGTAGGGCCCACCGCACCGCCATTTCTCGTCCTGGTGGCGGAGTCCGAGCGCTTCTTTCCATCGATCCTCGAAGAAGGGGCCCGCTTCGTCCGTCTGATGCGGGAGCACGAGCGTCCCGCGGACATCCGGATCCTTCCGGGCCGCCGTCACATCACGACGACGACGGGCTTCCTGGATCCCGCGGATCCCGTCGCGAACCTGGTGGCGGACTTCGTGCGAAACCCCAAGGCGACGACCGCGACGCCGTAGATGATTCGTCCGCTCCGGCCCGGCGACGCAGCGCAGCTCGAGACATTTCTCGTCCGCCACGCCGACTTCTCGATGTTTCTGCGCTCGAACTCCCGCGCCGCGGGCCTCGTCTACCAGGGCCAGCCGCTCGAAGCGGAGTACGTCGCGGCGTTCGACAGCGATCAGATCGTCGCCGTCGCGGCCCACTGCTGGAACGGCATGCTCCTGTTGCAGGCGCCGGTGAACATCGCCGCGGTGGCGCGCGCGGCGGTCGCGCAATCGGGCCGGCCAATCGCCGGGCTCTCGGGGCCCGCCGAGCAGGTCAGCGCGGCGCGAACCGCCCTGGGCCTGGACGATCGCCCCGCCCCGAAATTCGGCCGCGAGGAGCTGTTCGCCTTGGACCTCGCCGATCTCGTGGTTCCGCAGCCGCTTGCCGACGGCCGCTGGATCTGTCGCCACCCACGGCCGGACGAGCTCGAACTCCTCGTCGACTGGCGCGTCGACTTCGCTCGCGAAGCACTGCAATTCCCCGACTCGCCGACGCTGCGCGGCGAATGCGAGCGGGAGCTCGCGCTCGCCTACGAGCAGGGCTCGAACTGGGTGCTGGAAGACGGCGGTCTCGTCTCGTACTCCGCGTTCAACGCCCGGCTGCCGGACATCGTGCAGATCGGCGGCGTCTGGACGCCGCGGGAGCTCAGGGGACGGGGGTATGGACGGGCGGTCGTCGCCGGCTCGCTCGTCGAGGTGGCGCAAACCGGGGTGCGACGCGCCGTGCTGTTCGCGGAGCGCGAGGATGCAAAGCGGGCTTACCGGGGAATTGGGTTTCGCGCCGTAGGAGCATACGGTCTCGTTTTGTTCGGGCAATAGACGCTGAGACGTCGGGGCAGACGCCGGGCCGCAGAGCCGCTGAGTGAACGCCCAGGGGAGAGGGATGAGGACAACCGGATACTCAGGCAAGCGCCTCGTCGACAAACTCGGCATCAAACCGGGCTTCCGCATCGCGATCATCGCCGCACGGCGCGGCTACCGGTCCACGCTCGGCCCATTGCCCATTGGGGTATCCGTTGCCTCGTCTCTGCGCGGCGTGCTCCCCTTCATTCATTTCTTCACCACGCGGCGAGCGCAGCTCGAACGGCGCTTCCCTTCCCTGAAGCGAGCATTGGCACAGGACGGCGCGCTGTGGGTGTCGTGGCCCAAGAAGGCGTCGGGGGTCGCGACCGATCTCACGGAGGACGTCGTGCGAGAAGTGGCCCTGGCTGGCGGCCTCGTCGATGTGAAGGTTTGCGCCATCGACGAGGTGTGGTCGGGGCTGAAGCTGGTGCGGCGCCTGAAAGACCGGTCACCGTAATCGGTTGAGAATCCTCGCTTCTTTGTATCACAAAGTACTT
The DNA here is from genome assembly GCA_035491895.1 of Gemmatimonadales bacterium. GTDB lineage: Bacteria > Gemmatimonadota > Gemmatimonadetes > Gemmatimonadales > GWC2-71-9 > DASTHG01. The sequence continues at coordinate 53,827 of DATJJY010000063.1, read as the reverse complement.
GACAAGAACATTCGGATATCAGATATTAGTATCCAGCATGGCGTCGCCGCAGCCGCTCGCCGACCGTGCGCTCGACAACCTGAGCTACATCCGCCGCACCATGGAGCGCGCCGGATCGTTCACCGCCGTTCCCGGGTGGGGCCAGGTCGCGATCGGCGTCACGGCGCTCGGCGCCGCGGCGCTCGCCGCCCGGCAGACGTCGGTGTTGAACTGGCTGGTCACCTGGCTCGGTGAAGCGATCCTGGCGTTGGCGATCGGCGGCTGGACGATGGTGCGTAAAGCGCGCGCCGCCAACGACTCGCTGCTCTCCGGCCCCGGCCGGCGCTTCGGGTTGAGTTTCCTCCCGCCGCTCATCGTGGGCGGGCTGTTGACGGTGGCGCTGTATTTCGGCGGTGACCGCCGCCTGATTCCCGCCGTCTGGCTGCTGTTGTACGGGACGGGTGTTGTGGCGGGGGGAGCCTTCTCGGTCCCCATCGTGCCGGTCATGGGCTTGGGATTTCTCCTGCTGGGGTCGGCGGCACTGTTTGCTCCCGGGGCAGCCGAGTGGCTGCTCGCCGCCGGCTTCGGCGGGTTGCACATCGTCTTCGGATACTGGATCGCGCGGAGGTATGGTGGCTAAATCGTCGGCTGCACGGCACACGACCCCGTCCCCACGCGGCGAAACCGCCGCGCGCGGAGCGGCGCGCGCCGCGGCCGAGCTGGACCGCCTGATCCACGAGCGCGTACGGCTGGGGATCGTGTCGGCGCTGGCCGGCGTCGATCGGCTCAGCTTCAACGACCTCAAGTCGTTGCTCAAGGTGTCGGACGGCAATCTCAGCGTCCACGCCCGCAAGCTCGAGGAAGCGGAATACATCAGCTGCACGAAGTCGTTCGACGGCCGCATCCCGAAGACCGAGTACCGCCTCACCGCCTCCGGACGCCGGGCGCTGGAGCGCTATCTCGACCACATGGAGGCGTTGATCCGCGCTACGCGGTGAGCCCCAATTTTTTTTGAGGGTAAACTTTATGTCACAAAGTCCTCTGCATGTCGCGATCATCCTCGATGGCAACGGCCGCTGGGCGCAGCGCCGCGGGCTCGAGCGCACCGCCGGACACCGCGTCGGCGCCGAAGCGGTGCGCCGCACGATCGAGGCGGCCCCCGGCCTCGGGGTCGGCGCGCTCACGCTGTTCGCCTTCTCCAGCGACAACTGGAAGCGCCCCCCGGCCGAGGTCAACACGCTGATGCGCCTCTTCGCCCGCCACCTGCGCACCGAGACCCCGCGCTGCATCGAGCACGGAGTCGCCCTGCGCGTCATCGGCCGGCGCGACCGCCTCGCGGGGCCGCTGGTCGAGGCCATCGCCGTTGCCGAAGAGCGCACGCGCGCCGGAACGAAGCTCGCGCTGCGGCTCGCGGTGGACTACTCGGCCCGGCACGCCATCGAGACGGGCCACCTCCTCCCCGACGTCGACCTGCTGATCCGCACCGGCGGCGAGCAGCGCCTGTCGGACTTCCTGCTGTGGGAATGCGCCTACGCCGAGCTGTACTTCACGACCACGATGTGGCCCGACTTCGGCGCCGCCGACCTGGCGGCCGCCATCGACTGGTTCCACGCCCGCGACCGCCGCTTCGGAGGAATCTCCGAGGCCGCCGCCGGCTGACCCCTGTCCTCGGAGCTGGAAATGATCACCGACAGTCTGGGCCCCATCTCGTTCGGTCTCTTCATCGTGGCCGTGCTCGGCACGCTGGCGCTGGGAGCGGGCTTCCTCCTCGCCCTGATGCTCAAGCAGCCGGCGTGGGCTCGGGTCATCGCCTGGATCGAGGGTGGCGGGCTCACCCTGTACGCCGGCCTGTTCCTGATCACGTCGCTCGCCAGCCGGACGCGCGATCTGGCCCTGGGAGAGGAAAAGCACATCTGTGAGGTCGACTGCCACCTCGCCTACTCGGTCGCCGGCGTGAAGACGGCGAAGGACTGGGCGGGCAAGGCGGCCCAGGGGCTGTTCTACATCGTCACCGTCCGCGTGCGCTTCGATTCGGGGACCATCGCCAGCTGGCGCCCGCGCGACGTCCCGCTCTACCCGAACGGACGGAGGGTGGCGCTGATCGACGCGCAGGGCCGGCGCTATCCGGCCGCACCCGACGCCCTCGACCGCACGCTGCTCCCGGGTCAGGAGTACAGCACCGACTTCGTCTTCGACGTGCCGGTGGACGCAGGGCAGCCGCGACTCGAGCTGGAGAGCGGTGACTGGCCGACGCACCTCATGATCGCTCACGAAAACGCCTTCCTGCACGGGAAGCTGTTGTTCCGGTTGGCCGCATGACCGCCGCGACGCTGCCGGCCACGCCCCGCACCGAGCTGGGCCTCACCGTCCTGGCGTCGGGACTGGGTCTCGGAGTACTCGGGGACCTGCTGCTGCGAGCACCGTTGGGATTGAACCTCGCCATCTGGATCGGCACGCTGCTCGTGGCCGGAATCTGGCTGGCGCACCGCTACCGGCTGCCTGTCTCCGCCGACTTTCCCTGGCTCATGCTGTCGGTCTTCCTCTGCGCGATCGCGTTCGTGCGGCGCGATTCCTCCGCGCTGCACCTCATCGACTTCGCGGTGTTGGTCGGGCTGCTCTCGCTCACCGCGCTGGCCACGCAGGGCGGCCGGATCCGGCTCCGCGGGGTGTCGACCTACCTCGTCGCCACCTGCCTCGCCTGCGCGCATGCCTGGTTCGGGACGCCGCGCCTCCTGTTCGGCGACATCACCTGGAGCCAGATCCAGGGACGCGGGCGGTGGCGGCACTTGAGCGCCGTCGGCATCGGACTCATCCTAGCGCTGCCGCTGCTCGTCGTGTTCGGTGGACTCTTCATGGGGGCCGATGCGGAGTTCGAGTCACTGGTGAATGGCATCCAGCTCGATCTCCCGACGCTCGCGAGCCACATTTTCTTCACGGCGCTGATCGGCGGGCTCGCGACGGGCGCCCTGCGCGGCGCCGCGATGGGTTTCCCGGAAATCGCCGGAGTCGGAGAGCGGGTCGCCAGCCCGGCGCTGCGGCTCACGAGCGCGGCGACGGCGCTGGGCGCGCTCGACCTGCTGTTTCTGGTATTCGTGACGTTGCAGATCCGCTGGTTATTCGGCGGCGCTGCAGTGATCGCCGCGACGACGGGACTCACCATGGCGGAGTACGCCCGTCGTGGCTTCTTCGAGCTCGTGACGGCGTCGGCGCTCGTGCTGCCGGTACTGCTCGTCGCCGATTGGGCCACGCTGCGCCAAAGCCCTCGCGAGCGGCAGGTGTTCCGCGTGCTTGCGACCCTCCTCGTGGCGATGGTGGGCGTGCTGCTTGTCTCGGCGCTGCAGCGCATGCTGCTGTACGTCGGAGCGTTCGGCCTGACGGAGCTGCGCCTCTACACCACGGCGTTCATGGTCTGGCTGGGCGGGGTGTTCGCCTGGTTCCTCTGGACGGTGTTGCGGGACGGCCGCCCGCGATTCGCCTTCGGCGCCCTGCTGCACGCCATGGCGGTGCTCGGCGCTCTCCACCTCGTTAACCCCGATGCGTTGATCGCACGGGTGAACGCCGCGCACGCCTCTCCCATGCCGTTCGATGCCGCGTACGCCGCGGGAACGCTGAGCGCCGACGCCGTACCGGTGCTGCTCGACGAGCTGTCGCGACTGGCGCCCGCCGAGCGAGCCGCGGTGGCAAAGCTCCTGCTGGAGCGGTGGGGGACGCCCAGCGGGCGCGACTGGCGGTCCTGGAATTGGTCGGAATCGCGTGCGCGTGACCTGGTCGCGGCGCGCGCAGCACAGCTCGGCGCGATGGCCCCGCCGGTGACCGGTAACGTGACGGCCCACTGATCAGACAGGTCTCCTGGGAAAGCCTGACCAAGGTCGGTGCGGTTTGTTCGCGGCCTGAAGTCCGCGCTCGGCGCTGACGCGACATGCCATAAATGGCGGTTGCGAGCGTGTCTGAAGACGCGTCGCCGCAGGCGCCGAGCGGCGGCTTCGAGCCGCCGTACGAGAGTCGGCCACGTCAGACTGCCCGTAGCGAGTTGGAAGCGAAGAGCGGTTTGGTCGAAACAGGCCTGGAGGGGGCGCATGCGTTCGTGGCGGAAGTATCGGTGGGTGCCGGTCACCACGTTGTGTCTCGTGGTGATGTTGTGCCAGAAGAAGGCGGACGACACGCCGACGGTCCCGAGAAACCAGCCGGGCCACATTCACCGTTCGTCGCCGGGATCACACCACCGCAACGGCGCGCCGTCAACGAGCTAGCTCAGGCCCCGTAGTCATTATCTTCTACAGAGATGGATCTCCCATCCTGGATCCACGCCGCAGGCGGACCCACATGAGCGTCCGCATCGTGCAGGTCGACGCGTTCACCGCTACGCCGTTCGCGGGGAATCCCGCCGCGGTGTGCGTGCTGCCCAGCCCGGCGAGCGAGGGGTGGATGCAGCGCGTGGCGCGCGAGATGAATCTCTCGGAAACGGCGTTCCTGGTGCGCCCATCGGCGAGCGACGCCTGGCAGCTGCGCTGGTTCACGCCCACGGTCGAGATCGCGCTGTGCGGCCATGCGACGCTCGCGTCCGCACACGTGCTCTGGGAGGACCAGCTGCTCCCCGCCGGGACCCAGGCACGGTTCGATACGATGAGCGGCCGCCTCACCGCGGACCGTGACGGGTCGTGGATCGCGATGGACTTCCCCGCCGTCCCGGTGACGCCGGTCGGGGCGCCACCCGACCTCCTCCCCGCGCTCGGTGTCACGGCCGTCGCAATCGGAAGGAACCGTATGGATTACCTCGTCGAAGTCGGCTCCGAGGCGGAGGTGCTCGCCGTCGCGCCCGACCACACGAGGCTGCGCCGCCTCCCCGTACGCGGCGTAATCGTCACCGCCCGGGCGTCCGGCTCCGACTACGACTTCGTCTCCCGCTTCTTCGCGCCGGGCTCCGGTGTAGATGAAGACCCGGTGACCGGCTCCGCGCATTGCGCGCTCGCACCCTACTGGGCGGCGAAGCTGGGTCGTGCCGAGCTGGTCGGCCGCCAGGCGTCGGCGCGTGGCGGCATCGTGAAGGTCCGGGCGAAGGGGGAGCGCGTCATCCTCGCCGGCCAGGCGGTCATCGTGCTGCGCGGCGACCTCGACGTCGATCCCGATTGAACACCACCTCCCGCCGCACACGCCTCACGGGCTACGCCTGCGCCCTGGGCGCCGGCTCGATCTGGGGGACGACGGGGCCGCTGTCGACGCTACTCTATTCTCAAGGCGCGGCGCTCACGGGGATCGGGTTTTGGCGCCTGGTGCTCGGTATCACGGCCATTCTGGCCTACGGCCTCGCCCGCCCTGACCTGTTCCGCATCGACCGCAACGGCTGGCTCCTGGTGGGCCTCCTTGGTGGCGCGCTCGTCGCCCTGTTCGAGATCGCGTACCAGTTCGCGATCTCCGGCGCGGGCGTCGCTGGGGCGGCGGCGCTGCTGTACACCGCCCCGGTCCTCGTGGCATTGCTGGCCAAACCACTACTGGGTGAAGCGCTCACGCCGTTGCGTCTCGTCCTGGCCGTGGTCGTGATGGCGGGAGCGGTGCTCGCTGTATTGGGGGGTAGCCGCGCCGGCGTCGCGATTCCGACTACGTTGCGCGCCGGCGTTCTGGGCGGCGCGCTCGCCGCGTTGAGCTACGTGGGCACGACATTGCTGGCGCGCTATGCGGTTCCCCGCTACGGGGCCATGCGCGTTTTGTTGCTCGAGATCCTTGGCGGCATCGTCATTCTCGGGCTCGTCCTTGTGTTGGCAAGACGGCCGCCGCTGCCGCCGCCGACCCCGGGAGCGTGGGTGTACACCGCGTTGCTCGGGGCCGGCACCGTGGTGATCGCCAACGTACTGTTCTTCAACGCCACCAAGCGTATCGATGCCGCCCCGACCGCGGTCGCAGCGACGATCGAGCCCGTGGTCGCGACGTTGCTCGCCTTCGTCCTGTTTGGCCAGCGGCTCAGCGCACTCGGCACGCTCGGACTCGTGATGGTCGTGGGTGGCGTGGCGGGAGGCTACCTGGAAGAAGCAAGAGGCGTGAGGGGTGAGAGGTAAGAGGTGAGCCGTCTCATCGACTTGAGTCACGTCGTCGCTGCCGGGATGGTGACATACCCCGGTCTCCCTGCCCCTGTCATCAGCGATCATCTGAGCCGGGCGGCATCGCATTCCCGCTACGCCCCGGGGACGGAATTTCAGATCGGCAAGATCGAGATGATCGCGAACACGGGGACATACGTCGATGCGCCGTGGCACCGGTACGCCGACGGCGCGGACCTCGCCGATTTGCCGCTCGAAACACTCGCCGATCTCGATGGCGTCGTGATCCGCCGCGTGGGGATGGGCCGCGTCGTGGACCGCGACGCGTTCGCGGGCATTTCGGTGGAGGGTCGCGCGGTGCTGATCCATACCGGGTGGGATCGGCACTGGGGGTCGCCCGCCTACGGCACGGGAAACCCGTACGTCACGAGTGACGCTGCGGAGTATCTCGTGCATCAGGGTGCGGTGCTCGTGGGGATCGATTCGCTCAACATCGACGACACCGCTGATGGCACGAGACCCGCCCACACGATCCTGCTCGGCGCCCGCGTGACGATCGTCGAGCATCTCACGGGCCTCGAGCGCCTGCCCGACAAGGCCTTCAGGTTCTTCGCCGTCCCGGTGAAGGTGCGCGGGATGGGGTCGTTCCCCGTTCGTGCGTTCGCTCGAGTCGAATAGACCGCGGGCGTTGCAACGCGAGGCGGCGAGTCCGTCGGAGGGCGACTCCGGGGGGGTGGCGGGGCGGTTGTTGGGGAGTCGAGCCCGGAGACGGACTCGCCGACGAGCATTGATAGACTATGACCAACGGCAGCATACTTGAGTGCCAACTCTTTGGAGGGCACGGTGCAGTCTCGTACATATGACGCGATTGTGGTGGGATCGGGGATCTCCGGCGGCTGGGCCGCGAAGGAGCTCACCGAGAAAGGGCTGCAGGTCCTGATGCTCGAGCGGGGCAAGAACATCGAGCACATCAAGGACTACGTCAACGCGACCAAGGCGCCCTGGGAGTACCCGCACCGCGGCGGCCATACGAGGGCGATGGAAGAGGCGTACCCGGTGCTGAAGCGGGACTACCCCCTCAACGAGAAGAACCTCGACTGGTGGGCATCCGACAAAGACTCGCCCTATACCGAGATCAAACGCTTCGACTGGTTCCGCGGCTACCATGTGGGCGGCCGCTCGCTCATGTGGGGCCGCCAGAGTTACCGCTGGAGCGATTTCGACTTCGAGGCGAATCTCAGAGAAGGCATCGCGGTCGACTGGCCGATTCGCTACGCCGACATCGCTCCCTGGTACGATCACGCCGAGCGGCACGCCGGCATCTCGGGCTCGCTCGAGAAAATGCCGCAGCTCCCCGACGGCCAGTTCCAACCTGCGATGCCGCTCAACTGCGGCGAGGACCTCATCGCGGGAAGGCTGAAGCGGCAGTTCGGCGGGCGCCGCCGCATCATCCCGGGCCGCACGGCGAATCTCACCAAGCCCCTGCCGGGACGAACCCAATGCCAGTACCGCAACGCCTGTTGGCTAGGGTGTCCGTTCGGCGGCTACTTCAGCACACAGTCCTCCACGCTGCCGGCAGCGATGGCCACAGGCCGGCTGACGCTCACGCCGTTCGCCATCGTCACGGAGATCCTCTACGACAAGGACAACAAGCGCGCGACAGGCGTCCGGGTGATGGACGCCATGACCAACAAGACCACCGAGTACACGGCGCGCATCATCTTCCTCTGCGCGTCGACGTTGAACTCGACCTGGCTGCTGCTGCGCTCGGCGACCGATGTCTGGCCCGAGGGGCTGGGGTCGAGCTCGGGGGAGCTGGGCCACAACCTCATGGACCACCATTTCCGCGCCGGCGCGTCGGGCGACATCGAGGAGCCTGGGCTCGACGCGAAGTACTACTTCGGGCGGCGCCCGACCGGATTCTACATTCCGCGCTACCGCAACCTGCTCGGCGACAAGCGGCCGTATCTGCGCGGCTTCGGTTACCAGGGCGGCGCGTCGCGCGAAGGCTGGTCGCGGGCGGTGGCCGAGCTGGGGGTGGGGGCGGCGTACAAGGACACGGCGGCGCAGCCGGGGAAATGGACGATCGGCGGCACCGCGTTCGGCGAGATGTTGCCGAATCACGACAACAAAGTCACGCTCGACAGGACGAAGGTGGACAAGTGGGGACTGCCCGTGCTCGCGATCGATTGCGCCACCGGCGAGAACGAGCATCTCATGCGCGATGACATGAAGAACGACATGGCCGAGACGCTCACGGCATGCGGCGTCAAGAATGTCCGGACCTACGACAACGGCTACTTCCCGGGCATGGGGATCCACGAGATGGGCACGGCGCGGATGGGCCGCGACCCGAAGACGTCAGTCCTCAACAGCCACAACCAGGTGTGGGACGCCCAGAACGTGTTCGTCACCGATGGCTCCTGCATGGTGTCGACGGCATGCCCCAATCCGTCCCTGACCTATATGGCGCTCACCGCGCGCGCGGCGGATTACGCCGTGAACGAGATGAAGCGCAATAACCTCTAGACGTCGTGCGGAGGCATAATGAGTATTGATCGTCGCGAAGCGATCCGGCGGGTGAGCGCGCTGCTCGGCGGGATCGCGCTCGTCTCGGAAACCGCCCTGCTCGATGCCTGCGGCAGGGACCGCAGCGCCGGTCGTGCTGCTGCCGCCACCTCCTTCACTCCCAGTGACATCACCTATCTCGACGAGATCGCGGAGACCATCCTCCCCGAAACATCCACTCCGGGGGCGAAGGCGGCGCAGGTGGGAGCCTTTCTGGCGCTGATGGTCACGGACACCTACAGCGATCGCGATCAGCAGGTATTTCGCAACGGGATGCAGCAGCTCGACACGGCGTGCCGCCAGCTGTACAAGACGGGATTCATGGCGGTGACGCCGGCACAGCGTCTGGCTCTGCTCGACCAAATCGACAAGGAGCAGAAGGCGTACATGGACGACCGCGCCGCCAAGCAGGCAGCGGCCACTGATGCGGCTCCTGCGCCCGACACTCCACCACACTACTTCCGCATGATGAAAGAGCTGACACTGCTCGGCTACTTCACTTCGGAGATCGGCTACACGAAAGCGATGCGTTATCTCGAAACGCCGGCGCGGTTCGATCCGTGCGCGCCGTACAAGCCGGGGGAGACGTCCTGGGCGCAGCACGCTTGATCGACACGCTCGTCGGGGCCGCGTTCGGGCTGGCGATCGGATTGCTGATCGGACTCCTGGCGTTCATCGTCTGGCGCGCGAAGCACGCGAGCGCCATTCGGGCCGATGCGGTGGCAAAGAGCCTGGCGGTCACCGTCGGGAAGGTCTCCGAGCAGCTCGTGCCGTACCTGCCGGGGTTCGGCTACAACCCGAAGGATGCCCGTTTTCTGGGGAGTCCCGTGGACTTCGTGGTATTCGACGGAATGGACGCGGGCGCACTCGAGCGGGTGGTGTTTCTGGAGGTGAAGACCGGGGCGGCGGCTCTCACTCCCCGAGAGCGCGCGGTGCGCGATGCGATCCAGAGCGGCCGCATCGCCTGGGACGAGCTGCGCGTCGGTTTGCGAGGTACTTAGAAGGTCAGCTCCACGCCCAGACGCACGACCCGCGGCGGCCCGTAATAGAATAGCGGTTGCGCAAAGTCGCGCGCCGCGGCGAAGTACAGCGGCAAGAGCTCTCCCTGCCCTTCGATCAATCCATTCCCGTCGAGATCGGCCCACAGCCGGTAGCGCGGCGATTCGTACGGGATCGGCTCCGGATGCGCCTGATAGGCCGCAAGGGCGATCGCCTGCAACGTGGCGTTCGTGAGCGTGGGTTGCCCGGTATCGCGTCGTACCGACACGGTGTTGCGGCGGTTCAGGAGGTTGCGCGCGTCCACGTAGACACCGCCATTCAAGCCCATTACGCGAATCGGACGGCGCAGCAGCGCGTCGAGTGAGTATTCGGGCGGCAGCCGCGCGCTGTTCGGCAGCCCGATCAGCGTGTCCCCGCCGGTGTTGGTGCGGGAATACGGCAGCCCCGACCCGAAGTGGAAGATCGCCGCCGCCTCGAGTCCCCCGAAGACATACTGCCCGAAAGCCCTAGGCCCCGCCCCGTCGCTCACTCTGGCCTGGCCGATGACCGTCACGCTGTGGCGCCGGTCGTAGTCGAGCGGAAACTCGACGCGTGCCGGGTTGATCGTGTCGCCCGTGAGCGTGTCGAAGCGGATGCGCCGCAACAGCTGGAATGCGTTGGTCGCGGTCGCCGTGGCCGTCTGCAGCGTGTACGCGACGCGCATCGCCCAGCCGTGTGTCATCTCCTTCTCGAAGATCAGCTCCACCCCTTTGACGGTACCGAAGTCGGCGTTGCCGAAGATCGTCGAATCGGGGTCGAGGCCGAGCGGCACCGACGCGACCAGCCCGTCGAGCCGCTTGACGTAGAGGTTGGTCCGCACCGACGTGATGTCGGTGGGCCTGAGGCGCAGCGAGAACTCGTACTGCGTCGCGCTCTCGAAGCCGAGCGAAGGGTTGCCCTCGCGGAAGCGACCGGTGCGCGTCGTGTCGTCGAACGCCGCATCCACGAGATACTGGAAGTCCGGCGCCTGGCTGAACCGTCCCCAGCTGGCCACGAAGGTGGCGCCCTTCAACACCGTCGACACGGCGAGACGCGGGTTGATCGAACGCTGCGCGCCGAACCGCTTCCCGCCGATGGCCGGCGGCACCCGGCCGTCGAACTGGTCGTAGCGCAGTCCGATCGTGAACGCAAGGTCCTGCACCCGCAGCTGCGTCTCGGCGTACGCCGCGGCGCTCACCGGTTTGAAATCGGACGCCGTTGGTGGCGGGACGGTGCTGTCCACCGGCAGGTATGCGAACACGCGCTGGAACGTCTGGACGTGCTGTCCCGCGACTTCCCCGCCGAGGTAGAAATCGGCGTCCCGACCCGCGCCGAGCGTCAGGTCGAGCTTGCCGCGCAGCTCGCGGAAACGGTTCCAGGAAATCTCCCCGCGCGACCCGTCGCCCAGAAAAAAGCCCGGCACGCCCCAGGGAGACCGGTCGCTGAAATCGGGGGCGACGAATCCGGGGACCGCCCCGCGCGCCGCGATCGTGTCCATCCGCTGCGCCAGGTCCTGACCCAGGAAGCGGAACGTCGAGAACGTAAAGCCGCCGACCTCGAGCTTCGGTTGATCCTGGAGCGCGCCTCGGAAGAAGCTGCGGTCAAAGTAGCCCAGTCGCAGATCGACGGTGAGCGGGTTCACCGCGTCGGGCCCGGAGGTGTGCTGGATCTGACCGGTGAAGAGTGAGGCGCGCACCCGCCGCGCCGGACCGAACGCCGGGGCGTACTTGAACGCCGGATCGAACAGCAGCTGCTGATCGATCGACTGGAGCCCGAAGAGCCGCACCGTCTGCCGGCTCCCGAGCGGGACGGTGAACTTGAGTCCGGCGTCGTAGCGCTCACCGCTGTTGTGCGGCAGCAGATAGGGGTTCTGATTGCGGGGATCGTGTGCGTCCGGAGGCGGCGGCGCGTTCACCGGATCGGCATCGAGCCGCCCCTCGGCGTCGAGCACCCCCACGACACCGATGCCTTTCGTCAGGGGGCCTGAGCCCGCCACCACGAGCCGGTCGATGCCGTGGTCCCACCCCTGCGGCAGCGGGCGATCGGTCTCGAGCGCCGAGCGCCCTTCCCAGCGGTCGCCGCCGTCCTTGGTCACGACGTTGATGAGACCCGAGATCGCCTGTCCGTAGCGGGCCGAAAAGCCGTTGGTGACGAGCGATGCCTCGGTGAGCATGTCGGGGGGGATGCGCAGGCCGATCGAGCCGGTCGAGGCGTCGAGCTGGTTCTTGACGCCGATGCCGTCGAGCACGAACGCCTGCTCGCCGAGCCGGCCGCCGCGATAGCTCTCCCCCACCGCACCCGCCGACAGCGCCACGGCCTCGGCGATGGTGGTGACGGGAAGCTTGCGGATCTCTTCACCCGTCACGCGCTGCAGATCCTGCGGGACCATCGGATCGAGCACGCGGTCGGGCGTCGCTGTCACGGCGATCGACTCGACCTGCAGCGCCAGCTCCGTGAGCGTGACATTCAGCGTGACCGTCTCGCCGCTGCGCACCAGGACGCTGTCGTAGACCACCGGGCGATACCCGATCCGGGCGATCTGGACGCGGTGCCATCCGCTGCGCACCTCGCGCACGCGGTAGAAACCCCCGGTGTCGGTCGCCGCACCCTGTCGCCCATTGTCGACCGAGACCAATGCGCCGGGGATGCTGAGCGAAGAGGCGGCATCGTGCACGCGGCCCGCGATCGCACCGCCGGTCTGGGCGGCGAGGGGTCCAGTAAGAAGAACGAGTGCGCAGAGGGCGACCGTCACGCCTCGGATACCGCGAGTAAACTCGCGGCTCGGCGCCTGCGGCGACGCGTCTTGAAAGACGCATGGCGCAGGCAGCCATTCATGGCTCGTCGCGAAGCGCCGAGCCGCGACTTCAGTCGCGGAACACTGGACGACGGCACCGCGCGGTTTACTCATCACGGGGTCTCCAGAAGCCAGAGATCGGTGGACCGGCCGGTATAGGATTCGGCCACGATGCGCTGCCCGTCGGGGGAAAGTGCCGGGTGGCGGAAAAACGCTCCCGCTGCGATCGGCGTCTCGTTGCCGCTCGCCGGATCTACCAGGACGATCGTCCCGCCGCTGTCGCGCTGTATGCCGCCTACCACGGAATCGGGAGTGAAGGACACATTCCCACCGACGACGGCGATGACGCGGCCGGCATCTGCCTGGACGTCACGGGCGATGTTGCCGCTGCCGAAGTCGTGGAACACGGTGACCGAGTCGTTGGCGAGGGTGAGGCGGAAGATCCGCGTGTCCCCGTTGACCGTGAAGAAGAGGGTGTCGCTTCCCGCGACCGTCACGGACGAGGCCTGATCCGTCCCGGGGAGCACGCGCAGCACCGGATTGGACCCGAAATCGAGGCGCACCACCTCGAGCCCCGAGGCGAGCGTGTCGCGCAGCACGCAGCTCATGCACACCGCGGGGTACGACACCTGCTGGCCGACATAGACGAGCGAGCTGTCGTCGAGCCAGCGTACCTGCGCCACCCCCTGATGCACCCGGCCGCTGGGGGCCGGGTAGGGAATCGACGGCAGCAACATCCGGACGGTGAAGGGATCGGCGAGCGTACCGAGGACGAGCTGCTCGTCGTGCGGAGCGACGGGCCATCCCGCCGCGAGCGACGCCGTTGCCCGGACGTAGACCAACCGGCCGTCGGGTGCGATCGCGGCTGCACTGAAGGCATCCACCGAATCGTCCGCCGCGGGAGTGCGGTCGCAGATTTCCCGCTCGATGGAGCCGCCTCCTGCGGGCATGAGGACGAGGCAGCGGTCCTTATCGTCGCGATCAAGGCGCTCCATGGTATAGAAGAAGCCGCTGCCGTCGGGGAGCCAGACGGGGCCGAGATCTTCACCGGGGTTGTAGGTAAGCTGTACCGGCACGACGCTGCCGCGCGGTCCACTGGGCGTGAACGAGCCGACGGACATCGGTTGGTCGTGCGTGCAGCCGAACGCCAGGCACGAGAGCGCCAGACGCGCCACGGGCAAGCGGTGCAAGCTCCCCCCGGGTTGGTGTCTGGTCGGCGACGGCCGCCGGACCATCACGCGGTCGATCACAACCCTAACCTCCGGGTGAGTCATCCGCACCTGGCGCGCGACGACGCGGCGTCAGGGTCCGCCGGAGCGGTGCATCTGGCCGACGATTTCCTTGACGAGCTTCGCCGCGACGCGGGCGGTCAGCCCCGCCGGATCCACCGCTGGGTTGAGCTCCACTACGTCGGCGCCGACGACCGGCACGGTGAGACGGTGCAGCATGTAGAGGAAGTCGCGCACCGTGATCCCGCCCGGCTCGGGATGCGAGACACCAGGACAGTGCGCCGGATCGAAGCCGTCAAGATCGATCGACAAGTACACGGGATAGGCGAGGCGCGGGCGGCGGCCCTCGGTCCACGCGTCCATGTCGATCACCACCACACCGAAGCGCTCGGCCTGGGCCCGCTGGTGCCCAGTCATCGTCCGGATCCCCACCTGCACCAGCTCGTCCGTGAGCCGCTCCTCCAGCACCCGCGCGAATGGACAGGCATGGGAGAAGCGATCTCCTTCGAACTCCTCGTACAGGTCGGGATGGGCGTCGATATGCAGCACGCTCAAGTGCGGGTGATACGGCCGCAACCCGCGCAGGACCGGATAGGTGATCGAGTGATCTCCGCCCAACACGATCGGCCGCGCCCCGGATGCCACGAGCTTCCCCACCGCCTGCTCGATCGCCGCGCGCGCGTTCGCGCCCTCGAGCTCCGCGACGTCGCCCGCATCGGCGAGCGTTCCCGCCCCGCCCAGGTCCACCATCCCCTCGGTCCAGGTGTTTCCTGCCGGCGAGGTGAGTGCCGCGCGGATCGCGCCCGGCGCGGCCGCGGCGCCGCGACGAAACGACGAGGCCGCATCGAACGGCACGCCGATCAGGGTAGGGATGGACGACGCACCGGCAGGAGCCATAGGCCGGTAGCCTAACCGCCGCCCGCTTGGGCGCTAGCCGGATTCCGTTCGGTTCCGGCTTTGCTAACCCCGGGCTTGCGCCGTTCCTTGGCATATCTTCCCATTCGGCGCATGCGCATCACCGAGCTCCACCCCGGCACCGAGCACGAGCTCGTGCTCCAGGCGGAGGACGAGCGGGCGGGATACCGGGCCATCATCGCGATTCACAACACGCGGCTGGGGCCGGCGTGCGGCGGGACGCGTCTCTGGCGCTATGACTCCGACGCCGACGCGCTCGCCGACGCTCTACGCCTGTCGCGCGCGATGTCCTACAAGGCCGCTGCCGCGGGTCTTCCCATGGGCGGCGGCAAGTCGGTGATCATCGCCGATCACCGCCACGCATCGCGAGAGAAGCTGTTTCAGGCCCACGGCCGATTCGTCGAGCACCTGGGCGGCCGCTACATCACCGCCGAAGACGTCGGGACCTCTCACGAAGACATGGCGATCGTACGGCGCGAAACACAGCACGTCGCGGGGCTGCGCGATCCGTCGCCATTCACGGCGCGTGGAGTATTTCGCGCCCTGCAGGCAGCCGCCCGGCGTCGTTGGGGGACGGACGACTTGCGCGACCGCACGCTCGCGCTGCAGGGCTGCGGGCACATCGGCGCGGCGCTCGCGCGCATGCTACAGGACGCGGGGGCCAGGCTCCTCGTGGCTGACATGGACGACGCTCGGGCCCGCCGTGTGGTACGAGCCGGCATCGACCAGGTCGTGCCGGCCGGTGCCATCACGAGCGCTGCGGCGCAGGGCTTCGTTCCCTGCGCCCTGGGCGGCGTGCTCGATCGCGCAACGATTCCGACGCTGCGGTGCGAGATCGTGGTCGGCGCGGCCAACAACCAGCTCGCCGAGCCGGCCGACGCCGACCGGCTTGCGGCTCGGGGAATTCTGTACGGTCCCGATTACATCGCGAACGCCGGTGGGGTGATCGACGGGGCGCGCTACCTCTTCGGGTGGACGGAAGAGCGCAACCGGACGACGATCGACGCCATCTACGACACCATGCTCGAGATCTTTGCGAGCGCCGAGGCTCAGGGAATCACGCCAGCCGCCGCCGCGGACCAGCTCGCGGAAGCGCGGCTCGGAGCGGCGGCATGACACGGCGGCGGCTGCTCCGGCGCAGCGCGGCGGCTCTGGCCGTCATGGTCGTGCTGCTCGTCGGCTGGATCGCCCTGCCCCTCCCCGCCTCGCTCGCCAACCCCGGTCCCGTACCGCGACTCGTGCTGCTCGACCGGCATGGCCTGCCGTTGCGCGCCACGAGGGGCCCGGAAGGGCGCGGCGGCTGGACGAGCCTCGGCGACCTCGATCCCAAGCTGCTGCAGGCGTTCCTCGCCGTGGAGGACCACCGCTTCTACGACCACCACGGCGTCGACCTGCGCGCCCTGGGCCGCGCCGCGTGGCAGGATGTGCGCGCCGGCGGCCTCGTCGCGGGCGGCTCGACGATCACGATGCAGCTGGCGCGCCTGCTCAGGGGAACAGCGCGCACCATTCCGGGCAAGGTGAGCCAGATCCTCTGGAGCTGGCGGCTGGACCTCCACCTCGACAAGCAGACGATCCTCGAGCAATACCTGAATCGCGTGCCGCTCGGCCAGGGAACGGCCGGTGTCACCGCGGCCGCGGAGCTCTACTTCGATGCCGACCCGCGAGCCTTGAGCCTCGGGCAGGCGGCGCTGCTCGCCTCACTCGCGCACGCGCCCGCCCGCGACAACCCGCTCGTCTCGATCGACCGCGCTCGTGCGCGTCGCCGGATCGCGCTCGGGCGCATGGCGGCGCTGGGGTTCTCGCGCGCGGAGGACGTGCAGCGCGCCAACCTCGAGCCGGTACTGGTGCACGACGCCGAGACGCCGTTTCTGGCTCCCCACTTCACGACGCACGTGCTGGAGGAGGCGGGGCAGAACGGCGCGATCCCGAGCGGCGAGTGGCGCACGACGCTCGACCTCGGCCTGCAGACGGCGCTCGAGGCGGAGGTCCGCCATACGGTGGAGGTGTTGCGGGACAAGGGCGTCGCCCACGCCGCACTCATCGTGCTCGACAACACCGATGGCGACGTCCTCGCCTGGGTCGGCTCGCCCGATTTCTTCGCCGACACCGCGGGCCAGGTGGACATGGTGATCTCGCCGCGCCAACCGGGGTCGGCGCTCAAACCGTTCCTCTACGGTCTCGCCTTCGACCGCGGGGTCACGCCGGCGACGGTGCTGCCCGACATCCCGCACACCTACGAGACGACATTCGGGCCGTATCGCCCGCGCAACTACGACCGCGCCTTCCACGGCCCGGTGCGGGCGCGCGATGCGCTGGGCAGCTCCTACAACGTTCCCGCCGTCGAGCTGGCACAGCGGATCGGCGTGGCGAGCCTGCTGAGCACGCTGCACACCGCGGGGTTCGCCACGCTCGACCATTCCGCCGAGTACTATGGATTGGGACTGGCCCTCGGGAACGGCGACGTCACGCTGCTCGAGCTGGCGAACGGATATCGCGCCCTCGCCAACGGCGGGGTGTGGCGGCCGGTCCGCTGGAACACGAGCGCCGAGGCGCCGCTCGAGGAGCGGCGCGTCATGTCGCGTCAGGCGGCGGCGCTGGTGCTCGACGTGTTGAGCGATCCGGTGGCCCGGCTGCCGAGCTTCGGGAGCGAAACGCCGCTCGACTTTCCCTTCAAGGCGGCGGCGAAGACCGGGACGAGCCGGCACTTCACCGACAACTGGGCGGTAGCGACGACCGGCCGCTTCACCGTCGCCGTGTGGGTCGGCAACTTCAACGGCACCCCCATGCAGGGCGTGGGCGGCATCACCGGCGCCGGGCCCTTGCTGCACCGCGCCGCGCTGCTCGTAGCGCAGCGGGTTCCGCCCGGCGTGTTTGCGACGCCCGGAGAGGTCGGCGCGGTGGTGGTCAAGATCTGCCGGCTTTCGGGACTCCGGGCAGGACCGGAGTGCCCGCCCGCGGACGAGTGGTTCGTCCCTGGCACCGAGCCCGTTCGGACGTGCGACTGGCACCGCAGTGGGCAGGTGGTGTTGCCAGCGGAGTACGCGGAGTGGGCAGCCTCAACTCCTGGGTCAGGTGTGGGGGCCACCCCGGAGCCGGCAGCGGCAACCACTACGATGGGCCGTTGGCCCGGGGTTAACCCACCCGTGGGAGGTTTCCGGATCACCAGTCCCCAGGACGGCGACCGCTATTCCGTGCCTGTGGGAGTAGAGGCGCGCTACGCGACCATTTCACTTCGTGCTGTGGGAGGCTCGGGCGTGCGCTGGTACGTCGATGGACGGGCGTGGCGCAGTGAGCGCTGGCCGATCGCGCACGGGCGCCACACGATCCGCGCCGTCGACGCCAGCGGCAAGAGCGATCAGGTATCGGTCGACGTAGAGTAGGCCGTCACCACCCATTTCCTCGAGGTATCAACCAGATGACCGTCGTGACGCTGCTCTTCGCCGCCGTCCTGCAACAACCCACCCAAGCTCCCGCGTCTTCCGTCATCCCGGTGGGTGTCGGAGACACGTCGCCGTTCCGGCGGCTCGCCCTGCCGTCGCCGAACGAGATCCGTACCGGTGCGGGCACACCCGGTCCGCGCTACTGGCAGCAGCGGGTCGACTACACCATTCACGCGACGCTCGACACGGGCACACACAGCGTCTCGGGAAGCGAAACGATCCGTTACACGAATCATTCGCCTGACGCGCTGCGCTACCTCTGGTTCCAGGTGGACCAGAACATCTACGCGGAAGGAAGTTTGGGAAGCTTCATTTATCCGGAGGACGCCCGCTGGGCGGCGCGGGGCTTTCAGGGCGGCTACCGGATCCACGGATGGTCAGCGCAGCGCGGTCCTGCGGCCGGCCGGACGCGCCCGGTGCCGCTCGCCACGACGGTCAACGGCACGATGATGCGCGTGGATCTCGACCAGCCGCTCCCTTCGGGCGCCGCCGTCACCCTGTCGCTCGACTACACCTTCCAGGTGCCCGAGCACGGCTCCGACCGGATGGGACGCCAACGGTTCACCGCAGGGTGGCTCTACGAGATCGCGGAGTGGTTTCCGCGTCTCGCCGTGTACGACGACGTGCGCGGCTGGAACACGGAGCAGTACTTCGGCCAGGGTGAGTTCTACCTCGAGTACGGCGACATCGACTTCTCGGTGACGGTGCCGCACAGCTTCATCGTGGCGGGAAGCGGCACGCTGCTCAATCCGTTGGAGGTGCTCACCCCGACCGAGCGCGCGCGCCTCGCCCGCGCCCGGACCGCCGACTCGACGGTCGCGATCGTCGCGCGAGACGAAGCCGGCAAGCCGGAGACTAGGCCCCCCGGGGCCTCCCCCACCCTCACCTGGCACTTCAGCGCCAAGAACGTCCGCGATGTCGCCTGGGCCGCCGCCCCGAATTTCGTATGGGACGCGAGCGGCTGGAACGGCATTCTGATGCAGTCGTTCTACCCGCCGGAAGCGAACGCCGATTGGGCCAAATCGACGGTGTACGTACGGCACACGATCAAGCATTACTCGGAGAAGTGGTTCCCCTATCCCTATCCGACGGCGATCAACATCGCGGGTCCCGTGGGCGGGATGGAGTATCCGATGATCGTGTTCTGCGGCGCGCGCGCGGGGGGCCGAGGGCTGTTCGGCGTCACCACCCACGAGCTGGGCCATCAATGGTTCCCGATGATGGTCGGATCGAACGAGCGGCTGTATGCCTGGCAGGACGAGGGGTTCAACACCTTCATCAACATCTATTCGGATCGCGCCTTCTATCACGACACGACGGGAGAGGCGAGCGCGGGCATCGACACCTGGGGCAACTACGCCGCTACGGGCCGTGACGTTCCGTCGATCCTCCCCGCCGACCGCATTCCCGCCCAGGCCTTGGGCGCCGCTGGCTACGACAAGCCGGCAGTCGGGCTCTATCTGCTGCGCCACGAGGTGCTGAGCGATACGGCACGCTTCGACACGGCCTTTCGTGAGTACATCCGACGCTGGGCGTTCAAGCACCCCACACCCGCCGACTTTTTCCGCACTATGGAAGACGGGCTGGGGGAAGACCTGTCGTGGTTCTGGCGCGGCTGGTTTTATCGCAACGACGTGGTCGATGAGGCGGTGGACTCGGTAACGACCGCCACCGATTCGGCCGGCACCCGGTCGGCGCGGATCTGGCTCTCGAGCCCGGGGCAGCTTCCGATGCCGGTGGACCTCACCCTCACCTGGGGCGACGGGACGAAGCAAATGACTCGACTGCCTGTCGAAGTCTGGTACCTCGGCAACCATTACAGGTACGAACTGCCGGCAACACGCGATCTCGTGAAGGTGGAGGTCGATGCGTCCCACAACTTCCCGGACGTCCGGAGAGCAAACAACGTGTGGACGAAACCCTGAACGAGAGGCGTGAGAGGTGAGAGGTAAGAGGTAAGAGGGACTTCCCTTTTGACCTCTCACCTCTCACTTCTCACCTCTCTCGCCTTTAGCGACTTCCCACGACGGGCGTTTTCAGGTATTGGTCCATCCAGTCCAGCACGACGCCCCACCAGATCCGCCGGTTGCGCGGCTTCAGCACCCAGTGGCCCTCGTCGGGGAAGTAGAGGAACTTGGCGGGGACACCCATCTGCCGGGCCGCCGTGAAGGCCTGATAGCCCTCGGAGAGGTCGACGCGGTAGTCGAGCTGCGAGTGCACGACCAGCATCGGCGCCTTCCAATTCTTGACGAAGTTCACCGGCGACCACTTCTCCCACTGATCGCGCGCCTGGTACAGCGTGCCGCCGAATTCCCAGTTTGGAAACCACAGCTCCTCGGTCGAGCCGCCCATGCTCACGGTGTTGAAGACGCCGTCGTGGGCAACGAGACACTTGAACCGGTCGGTGTGGCCCGCGATCCAGTAGACCATGTAGCCGCCATAGCTCGCTCCGGCGGCGCACATGCGCGTCGAGTCGACGAAGGACATCTGTGTCACCACATCGAGCCCCTTCATCACGTCTTCGTACGGCCAATCACCCCAGTGCTGTGAGACGGCGTCGGTGAACGCCTGCCCAAACCCCGTCGAGCCGTGGCGGTTCACGACCGCGACGACGTAGCCGTGGCTGGCGAACATCTGATAGTT
Organism: Gemmatimonadales bacterium; assembly: GCA_035491895.1. Classification (GTDB taxonomy): domain Bacteria; phylum Gemmatimonadota; class Gemmatimonadetes; order Gemmatimonadales; family GWC2-71-9; genus DASTHG01. The sequence goes on along the minus strand of DATJJY010000063.1, from coordinate 33,210 downwards.
CCAGCGGGCGTGCCACAGATCCATCCACGACGTCTGCGGGCCGCCGTGCAGCAGGTAGACGAGCGGATACTTCTTCGCCGGGTCGAAGGCGGGGGGCTTCTGTAGCCACCCGAATACCGAATCGCCGCGGGCGCCAACGAAGCCGAACCATTCGAGCGGCGGGAGATCGAGCGGCGCGATCCCGGCATCGGTGTGGTGCGTCAGCGCCGCTCCATTGACCCACACCTCCGCGGGGTGCGTATCGGTCTGGCGCAGGTAGACGAGCGTCTTCCCGTCGGCCGAGGGATCGGGGTTCGTGTTCACGCCGCCCGATACGGCGATGGACCGGCGGTACGAAGGAAGCTCGATCTTGTAGACGTTCTCGCGTCCGCGATCCTCCACGACCGCGTACACGCACTTCGAATCGGCGCACCAGGTGTAGGAGCCGACGGAGAGGGTCCACCCGGCCGTGGCGTCGACAGGAGCCGCTGCCAGCTTGCCGTCGCTCCTGGCGGCCAGCATCAGGCGCTGCCGGTCGGCTTCGAATCCGGCGCGCGGCATCGAGAGAAACGAGAGCCACTTTCCGTCGGGGGAGTAGCGCGGCGTGTTCTCCGCTCCCGGCAGTGCCGCCGTGACATTGCGCATCCCCGAGCCATCGGGGCCCATGACGTAGATGTCGACGTTGGTGTTGGTGGCGACCACGGTATCGCCGTGCATGGCGACCGCGATTTCCCTCCCATCGGGTGACGTCGCCACGTCGCCGTCCCCGCTCGTCGCGATCGCGGGCACGTCGTGGTCCAGCGGCGTCAGATCGGTCGCCTTCCCGCTCGCGAAATCGACGCTGAAGACGTGCTGGCGGTGTCCCGCGCGGAAGTCGTCCCAATGGCGCCAGAGGAGCTCGGTCCAGATCCTGGCATCGGTCTGGTAGTCGCCGTTGCGCTTGTCGATCTCCTGATCGGGCGGCCATTTCACGTCGACGACGGCCAGGAGGCTGCGTCCGTCCGGCCTCCAGTAGATCTCGCCCACACCGTCGTCGATGCTCGTGATCTTGCGCGCCTCGCCGCCGGCCGTGGACAGCGCCCAGATCTGGGGGCCTCCCTGCCGGCTCGAGATGAAAGCGATCGTCTTCCCGTCGGGGGACCAGCGGGGCGAGCGGTCCGAGCCGGGCCCCTGAGTGATCTGGCGCGGCTGCCCGCCGGCGATATCGGCGAGCCACAGCCGCGCGATGCCGCGATTCTCCTTGAGCGAAGGCGTCGTCACCGTGTACACCACCCATTTCCCGTCCGGCGAGAGCTGGGGATCGGAGACGACGGGGAGCGCGATGTAGTCGTCGAAAGTGATGGCGCGCTTCTGGGCGGCGAGCGGCGGGATGGCGGTGATCGAGAGGATCGACAGGGAAAGGAAGCGCAGCGCTCGCATGGGTCAGTAGTCCGGGTGAGTGATGATGGCTTTGACGAGGTCGTCGAAGATCTGCGATTCGGGTGTCACGACTCCCGCATCGTCGGTGTGGACGCTCCAGGCGGCCAGCTCCTGCAGCGCCGTCGCCTCCTCGTAGGTGAGGTGCAGCACGAATCCACCCCCCGCGGGCTTCGCGCCGTCGAGCACGCGCTTCAGCACGTCGGGAAGATGCTTGGCGGCGCGCACTGCGTCGCACTGCGCGCGTGTGATCGTCAGCTCCATGGGCTCCCTTGCGGGGGAGTTAGTAAGCGGCAAATCTTCTCTCAACTACAGTGAAAAGCTAGATGATAGACATTGCAGACGTACAGACGTGCCGACGCACAGGGGTGAACAGGTGTCAGTGAAACAGAGGGTGCATGGCTCGCACTGAATTCATTGCCACTGGGTTCTACGTTCCCCCGCGCGTTGTTACCAATGACGACCTGTCCAAGCTGATGGACACGTCGGACGAATGGATTACGCAGCGCACCGGGATCCGGGAGCGGCGCTGGGTGGAGCCCGGCACGACCTGCTCCTCGCTGGCCGCCGAGGCAACGCGCATGGCGCTCGCCCAGGCGGGTCTCCGGGCGACGGACCTCGACTGCATCATCTTTGCGACCGCCTCCCCCGACCACTTCTTCCCCGGCAACGGCGTCTTCTTGCAGCGCCTGCTCGGCGTCACCGATATCCCCGCGCTCGACGTGCGCGATCAATGCACCGGCTTTTTGTATGGCCTCTCGGTGGCCGACGCGTGGGTCCGCTGCGGTCAGTACCGCCGCGTGCTGCTCGTGGGAGCCGAAATCCAGTCGCCGGGACTCGAGCCGACAACCGAGGGACGCGACACGGCAGTGATCTTCGGCGACGGCGCGGGCGTGGCGATTCTCGGGCCCACCGACGACTCCAAGCGCGGCATCCTCTCCACGCACCTCTTCAGCGACGGTCGCCAGGCCGAGAAGCTCTGGATGGACGGCCCGGGACTGTCGCACGTCCCATGGATCAGCGCCCAGATGCTCGCGGACGGAAAGGCCCGAATCAAAATGGAAGGACGCGAGGTTTTCAAGCACGCCACGACGAAGATGCCCGAGTCGGTGAAGCTCGCCCTCCAGACGAACGGCCATACGACGAGCGACGTGAAGCTCCTGATCGCGCACCAGGCCAATCAGCGCATCTCCGAGATGGTGCAGCGCCAGCTCGAGCTGCGCGACGACCAGATCTTCAACAACATCCAGAAGTACGGCAACACGACCGCCGCGTCGATTCCCATCGCCCTGCACGAGGCGGTCTGCGATGGGCGCCTGGGGCGCGGGGAGTTGCTGATTCTGACGGCGTTCGGGTCGGGGTTTACGTGGGGGAGTGCTGCGGTGAGATGGTGATGCTGACGTCAGACGTCAGACGTCAGTCAGGCTCTTGAGCTCCTGCAACAGACGGGCTGCCGCCTCTGCCCCGGGCGTCCCCGGGTAGCGGTCGCGGAACCGCGCCAGCTCCACCAGCAGCCGCTCGCGATTGCCCTGTTTGCGATACAGATCGATCAGACCGTTCGACGCCCGCATCTCCTCCCCGCGAATGGGCTGGTGCCCCCGGACCTCGAGGTACAATCGTTCAGCACCGGGGAGGTCGTTGAGCCGCTGCTCGAGCAGATCGGCCAACCGCAGTCGCGCCTCGTTGTCGTCCGGCTCGACGGTGAGGTGATCGCGGAAGTAGTCCGCTGCCTCCTGGAACTGTCCCCGCACGATCATCACGTCCTGCCGTGGATAGCTGCGCGGCGGCGGGATGTCGCCCACCGCGTAGATCCCCTGGACGAGTCCCTGCGATGCGCGATTCGTGAACACGTGAATCCCGAGTATCCCGAATGCGATCAGCGGGAGATCGAGGACAATCAAGAGGGCGCAGAGCCAGCCGGGAATCGAACCCTGGGCGTAAGCCTTCGCCCAGGCGGCCGACAGCATGATGAACGTCGCCGGCCCGAACCAGACGGCGATCTTGAGGAGCTGGGTTCGCTCGACGATGTCGATGTCTTTGAGAGCCATCAGCTGTCAGCCATCAGCTGTCAGGCATAAGCCGTCAGCGATCCCGTGCCCGTCCAGAATGTCGTCGCTGACGGCTGATAGCTGATGGCTGATAGCGCGCCTTTCCAGACATTGCGTCGGAAACCAAGACGCCGCAAGTTCCGTAGGAGGAGCCATGATCATCGGATTGTTGCTCGGCGCCGCCGCGTTCGGCGGCGGATTCCTTCCCACGAAGAACTTCGTGCGACGCCGGCTGCGCTACGTCGACGGGGCGCAGAAGCCCGCCGCCGCAGTGGTCGCCGGGGTCGTGGGCACCGCCGCCGGCATCGTGGTCGCCGCCCTTCCCATCATCACCATCCCGATGGGCGTGCTGTTCGGGATCGGGGTGGGTACGGGGTGGGCCGGTGGACAGAACTCCGGGACCCCGCCCGACGCATAAACTGCGGCGTTTTTGCACCCTGCAGGGGTGGCATGTGTGAAGGACCGCCGCGGATCCGCTGTAACCGACTTCCGCTTACTACTTTAGTAGCGCGCCGCGGATGGCACGGTTTTCGCCAATCTGCGGCTGGTTCCCAACCAGCAGCGTAGGGTCGTCACCAGCTTTCCCAAGAGGGGGTCGCCATGCATCGAGTCGCCGTCGCCGTCACCGTCGCCCTGGCCTTCGGGCTCACGCCCGCTCAGGCGCAGAGCGACAACCAGTGGCGCACTCAGGTAGAGACTTACCTGAAAAGTGCGTCCAAGGGACTCAGCGATAAGGGTTACGAGCAGACACACGAGACCCAGATCGGGTCGCTGCACGACAATGAGAACGACTCGTTCACCCTGACGCTGCACGCCGGCACGCGGTACGCGCTCGTCGGTGTATGCGACAACGACTGCAAGGACCTCGATCTCGTCCTTTACGACGCCGACGGCGATCAGGTCGATTCCGACATCCAGAACGACGACTATCCGCTGGTGCAGGTCACGCCGAGCGAGACGCAGCGCTATCGCGTGAAGGTGGTTATGGCGAACTGCCAAACGAACCCGTGCTGGTACGGGATCGGTGTGTACGGCAAATGACGTGACCAGTGGCCTGTAGCGAGTGGCTGGTGCAGATCACTGGCCACCGCCACAGGCCACTATTCACGCAGCTTCAGTTTCACGGTCTTCGGATTGAACTCCACAATTTCCGGTTTCGCGACACCCGCGCGCACGTAAGGGTCCTCCGCCAGGACGCGCTCCAGCGCCGCCCGATCGGGGGCCGCAGCCACGAGCACGCCCCCCGTCGGGGGGTCGCGTCGCGCCCAGGCGAGTATCGTGCCCTCGGCGGCCGCGCGCTCGAGATGCCCATAGTGCTCGGCGCGGACCGCGTCCACCTCGGCCAGCGGCTTCGTGTAGTGCATCAGGACGACGAATAGCATTGCTTCCTCGTATCCGGGGCAGGCGAGCACCGGCAGTGGCGGGTAGCGGACGAAGCGCGCATCCGACTCGGCACGCGCGCAGCGGAAGAACAGCGAGCCGCGCCGGTTCGTAACGGCGCGCTTCCAGCGGCACATCAGGCACAACCCGATATCCTGGTGCTCCACGACCCAAGCATAACTCCGGCAGCACTATGGCCCCTCGCGGGGGGGGTTCCTATCTTCATGGTCGTGACGGGCGATTTCGACCCGGGACTGCTCCCTCCCGGCCTCCTCGAAGGGTACCTCCGAAGCGTGCAGGGGCAGATCGAGCACCTCGCCAGTCTCGCCGACCGGCTGGCCACCGACGGCGCCGACCCGCAGGCACTCGACGAATTCCGGCGCGAATCGCACAAGATCCGCGGCTCGGCGGGCTCCTACGGATTCGCGGAGGCGACGCGGGTCGCTGCGGAGATGGAGGAGGCCGCGAAGAGCTGGATCGCCGGTGGTGGCGTCGCGGCCACCGACCGCGGCGTGACCGCTCACGCCTACGTCGGGCGGCTCAGGGCCACGTTCACCCAGCCGGGCCCCGTCTCCCAGCTCCCCGACGTGTTCATTATCGAGGACGATACCGCGCTGATCGAGCTGCTCGAGTACGGGCTGTCGTCCCGCGGCTACACGAGCCGGGTGCTGCGCAACGGGCGGGACGCACTCGATACGCTGCGGACCCTCGCCGTCGGCGACGCGCACCCCCTGCTGCTGCTCGACGTCGATCTGCCGGGGCTCGACGGCCATTCCCTCTTCTATATGCTGCAGCGCGAGCGGCCCGGAGTGTTCCGGGTCGTGTTCATGACGGTGCACGGCGGTGAGGACGAGCAGCTGCGCGCTCTCGAAGGCGGGGCGACAGACTACCTCGTGAAGCCGGTGAGCCTGCGCGTGGCACTGGAGAAGATCCGCCGCTGGGTCGGTCGGTGACGGCGGAGACACTCCTTTTTTTCGTGGCGGTGCTGCAGGGGGGGTCGATCGTCGTCCTGATCGCGGTCCTGCTCGCCAACCGCTGGTTGCGACGGCGGCGCCGCGACCGGGTGGCCCCGCGGCGCATGGTGCTCGACGAAGCGATCAAGGGCTGGGCGCTCGGGGACGTCGGTCCCGAGCTGGTGGTGCGCGGGCTCGAGGCGCTGCCGCGCAGCGACGCCGTGGAAGCCCTGCTCGCCTGGTCGGTGCGGCTCACCGGCGAGCGCTGGCGCGCCCTCGCCGATGCGCTGGAGCGCCGCCCCTGGACGACGCGTTTGCGGAAGGCGGTGCGGTCGCGCACCTGGTGGCGGCGGCTCGAGGCGGCCCGATTCCTGTCGGTCGCCGGCACCGCCGCCGACGCGGGCGACATCGAGCGGCTGCTCAAGGACCCGCACCCCGCTGTGCGCATCACCATCGCCGTCGCGCTCGAACGGTTCGCCACTCCGCGTCTCGTCAACATCGTGCTCGACCGGCTGCCCGACATGGTCGGCCCGGTGCAGGCGCACTACGCGGCGGTGTTGCGGGGCCAGAACGCCGTCACCGTGCCGCTCCTCACCGAGCGGCTCGGCCTCGTCTACGATCTCGGGCTCCCACGCATCGTGGAGTTCTCCGGCCGGCTGGGGGACGCGCGGCTGCGCGAGCCGATCACCGCGCTCGCCACGCACCGCGATGCGGAGGTGCGCGTGCAGGTGGCGCGGGCGCTGGGAGATTACCCTCACGCTCGCACGGTGACGGTACTGCAGACGCTGTGCACCGACTCGGCCTGGGAAGTCCGCGCGCTGGCGGTGCGCTCGCTCGGTCGAATCGGCGATGCGGCGACGCTCGCCGATCTCCGGTCGCGGCTCGCGGACGCCGAGTGGTGGGTGCGGCTCCGCGCCGCGCTCGCCCTGACCCGGCTCGGCGCCGCAGGGCGTGACGCCCTGCTCAAGGCCGAAACCGGCGCCCAACCCGATGCGCGCTACGTCTCACGCCTGATCCTCGGCCTGTCGCCGCAGGCGCTGTCGGAGTTCGCGGCGTGAACCACTTCATCCACGGATTCGACGCCGCCGTCGTCGTGTACTTCGTCCTGCTGAACTCGTTCTACGCGCTGCTGTTGATCCTCGCCCTCCCCGAGATCTGGGAGCAGAGCCTCCTCGCCGAAGACGAGGACCTGGTGCGGCTGCAGGAGGTGGGTGCCCCGCCGCCGATCTCGATCCTGGTGCCGGCCTACAACGAGAGCGCCACGATCAAGGCGAGCGTTACCGCGATCCTCACGCTCGATTACCGGCACTACGAGGTGATCGTCGTCAACGACGGGTCCTCGGACGACACGATGGGGCGTCTGGAGGACGCGTTCGATCTCTATGAGATTCCGCGCACCTACCCGGAGACGCTGTCGACCAGTCCGATTCGCGCGCTGTACCGCTCCCGCACGCGGCCGCGCCTTCTCGTGATCGACAAGGAGAACGGCGGCAAGGCCGATTCCCTGAACGCGGCGATCAACGCCAGCCGCTGGCCGCTCGTCATTGCGGTCGATGCCGACACGCTGATCGAGCCCGACGCCATGCTGCGGCTGACCCGCCCGTTCTCGCTCGGGCTGCGCATCGCGGCGGTGGGCGGCACGGTGCGCGTCGCGAACGGATCGGTGATCAAGGACGGGCGCGTCGTCGAGCCGCGCGTGGCGCCGCGCTTTCTCCCCGGGATCCAGGTGGTCGAGTACCTGCGGTCCTTCCTGTATGGCCGGCTCGGGTGGAACCGGCTGGGCGGCAACATGATCATCTCGGGGGCGTTCGGGCTGTTCCGCAAGGACTATCTGCTGGAGATCGGCGGCTATCGCACCGACAGCGTCGTCGAGGACTTCGACGTCGTGGTCCGCCTGCACCGCTACCTGCTCGACCGGCGCCTCCCCTACTCGATTACCTTCGTCCCCGACCCCGTCGCCTGGACCGAGGTCCCCGAAACGCTGGCGGTGCTGGGCCGCCAGCGGGAGCGCTGGCACCGCGGCCTGATCCTCACGATGTGGAAGTATCGGCACATGATGCTCCGGCCGCGGTACAAGCGCATCGGGTTGCTCGGCTTCCCGTTCTTCACGTTCGGCGAAATGCTGGCTCCGCTCGTCGAGGTGCTCGGCTACCTCGTCACCGCGCTGGGACTGTGGTGGGGGTTCATCGATGTCCCCTTCGCGCTGCTCTTCCTGCTGGTTGCGCTCGGGTACGGCATGATCCTGTCGATCTGGGGGATCCTGCTCGAGGAAGTCGGCTTCCGCCGCTACCGGCGGGCGAGCGACCTGGTGCGCCTCCTCTGGTACGCAGCCCTCGAGAACTTCGGCTACCGCCAGTGCACCGTGTGGTTTCGTCTGAAGGCGTTCTGGTCGGCGATCCGGGCGCGCAAGACGTGGGGCCGGATGACCCGTACCGGATTCGCCGCGGCCGGGACGAGGATCCCGTCGTGATCCTGGTGCTGAGCGTCCTCACCCTGCAGCAGGTCGCGAGCCCCCGTTCTACGTGCCCGGCGCGCATCGCCGGCCTCGCCGACAGCGCCTGGCATGCCTACCGCGAGGAGCGGATTCCGGTCGCCGCCGCACGGTTCGCCGCAGCCGATTCCCTCTGCCCCGGCCTCCCCGACATTCAGATCGGGCTCGGGTTCGTGGCGTTGCGCATGAGCGATATCGGCCGGGCGGAGCGGCGCTTCGGCGCCGCCCTGAAGGCCGATTCGCAGAACGCCGACGCGTGGTATGGGATCGGCCTGATACGCGAGCGACAGGGGAAACGGGAGCAGGCGATTACCGCCTTTCGCCGCGCGCTGCGTATCGCGCCCGGCTACGCCGACGCGAAGCATCGTCTCGATGCTCTCGGATACCTGGGCGAAGCGCTCCCCCCAGTCCGACGGCCGTCGGCGGCGCAGGTCCCGGCGCGCGCGCATGGCGAGCGCTTCGAGATCCTGCAGGGCACCGCGTGGCACCCGTTCTACGTGAAGGGGGTCAACATCGGTGCCGCCCGTCCCGGGAAATTCCCCGCCGAGTTCCCGGCGGACGATTCGACGTACTCGTCGTGGATCTCCCGCATCGCGGCGGCCCATGCGAACGTGATTCGTCTCTACACGATCTTCCCGCCGGCGTTTTATCGGGCGCTGAAGCGGTGGAACGACGGTCATTCCGCTCAGACGCTGTGGTTGGTCCACGGCGTGTGGGCGGAGGTGCCGCCCGCCGACGACTACGATGACCCCGCCTGGAAGAGCGAGTTTCGCGACGAAATGCGCCGGGTGGTGGATCTGCTGCACGGGCACGCGATCATCCCGGCGCGTCCCGGGCATGCCGGCGGCCGCTACACCGTCGACGTGTCGGACCACGTCCTGGCATTCATCGTCGGCCGGGAGTGGGAGCCGTTTTCGATTCACCACTACAACGAGCGTCGCGCGGGCCGCACGCGCTACGCTGGGAAGTTTCTCGTGGTGGACTCGGGCACCCCGGCCGACGTCTGGATGGCGGAGCAGTGCGACTTTCTCTTGACGTACGAATGGGACGGCTACCACGCGCAGCGACCCATCGCCTATACCAACTGGCCGACGCTCGACCCGCTGCATCACCCCACCGAGCCGACGCTGGAAGAGGAGGCCGAGCTTCGCGACCGTTTCGGGCTGCCCCCACTGAAAGGCGTCCACGAGTACAACAACGACGACCAGTCGCTCGATGCCATGCTGGTGCGGACCACCACCGCGGACCTCGGCGGCTACTTCGCCTCGTATCACGCCTACCCGTACTATCCCGATTTCATGGATTACGACTCGACCTACGGGACGGCGCGGGACTCGACCGGCGTTTCGCATTACCTCGGTTACCTGGAGGACTTGAAGCGCCATCACGCTGGACGGCCGCTACTCATCGCCGAGTATGGCGTGCCGTCCTCGCGCGGACTCGCCCATCTGCAGCCCGAAGGCATGAACCACGGCGGCCACGACGAGCGCACCATGGCGGACGTGGACGTACGCCTGACCCGGGATATCCGCGAGGCCGGCCTCGCCGGCGGCATCCTGTTCGCGTGGATCGACGAATGGTTCAAGCACAACTGGGTCGTGATCGACCTCGAGGTGCCGGCCGACCACACGCGGCTGTGGCACAATGCGATGGACGCCGAGCAGCACTACGGCCTGCTGGGCCTCTACGCCGGCGCGGCGACACGGCCGGAGCCGGGCGGCGACCCGGCACGCTGGCGCGCGCTGCACCAGCTCGAGGGAAATGATTCTCTCATGCTGCGCGTCGGATCGGACGAGGCGTATCTCTATCTGGCGATCGATGCCCGGCCGCCGCTCGGACCCGACGCGGTACGCTACCTGATAGGGCTCGACACATTTCGCGCCGATCGAGGAGAATTCCGGCTGCCGGGCGTGCCGGGGATCGGCGTGGGCGTCGAGTTTTATCTCGACCTGGGTGACTCGACGAAGGGCCAGCTATTTGTGACGCGGAGCTACAACCCCTACATCCAGCCGCGCGCGGGGATGGATCCCACCGCACTCGACCCGTTCTACAATCTGCTCTGCACCGTCGACTCACGCGGCGACGCGGGACAGTTCGATTCGATGTTCGTGACCACGAACCGGTTTCGGATCACGCGCACGGGAACGCGCATCCCGGCGGCGGGGGTGAACCGCGGCCGGCTGCGCTACGGGCGCGTCACCGCATCCTCACTCGTCGATTGGTTCATCGACCGGACGGCGGAGCGGAGTCTCGTCGAAGTGCGGCTGCCATGGGGCCTCCTCAATGTGACCGATCCCTCGACGCGCACGGTGCTCACCGCCATTCATGCGCGAGAGAATGTCGTCACCGCGACGACGGACGGGTTCCGCTTCGTCGTCGCGGCCCTGGCGCGCCCGGATGATCACGTCGCCGCGTTCGTTCCGGCGTCCACTACCTATGTCTGGCCCACCTGGGAGGATCCCCAGTGGCACGAGCAGCTGAAGCCCGCGTACTACGCCATGCGCGACCTGTGGGGGTCGTGGTGAAACGGAGCAGCTTCGCCGCGCTGGCCATCGGCGTCGCGCTGCTCGTGCCGCGGCGCGCGGCAGCCCAGCTCCCCGAAGCCGAAGACGCATTCAACCGCGGGGACTTCCGGGCCGCCCGTGCCTTGTACGACTCGGCCCTGGCGCTCGACTCCCTCAATCCGCGCGCCCTGTTTCGCCTCGCCACGCTCGACAGCTGGGACGGAAAGCTGAAGCGCTCGCTCGCGCGCTTCGCCCTGTTGCGGCGCATCGAGCCGCTGCAGCCAGACGAGATGGTGTCGCACGCCCGCGTGCTGTCGTGGAGCGGACAGATCACGTGGGCCGCCGCGCTGTACGATTCGGTGCTGGCGATCGATTCGACCCGGACCGACGCGATCGCGGGCCGCGCCCGGATGGTGGCCTGGGCCGGGGACTTGAACCGGGCCGAGCGAATGTGGCGCGAGGCGCTCGAGCACCACCCCGACGACCCCGAGATTCTCGTGGGCCTCGGCCAAACGCTCGAGTGGCAAGGGGAGCCGGATCTCGCGGAGCTGTACGTCGCCCGGGCGCGGCAGCTCGCGCCCTCGGACCGCGAAGCGCGGGAACTACTCTCCCAGGTGCGGGCGGAGCGGCGGCCTTTGTTCAGGGTCACGTCGGACGCCGCGAACGACATCGAGCGCAACAGCTTCGTGGCGTTGACCGGCAGCGTGAGCGCATTGCTGCGTCCAGCGTTGCAGGGCCAGCTTCGTGCCTCCTGGCGACAGAACGCATCTCAGGCTTCGGCAGGGGCACCGCGGATCTTGGCACGGAGCAGGGGCTTCGACGGGGTGCTGATCAAGGCCTTTCCACCGAAGCTCACGCTGCGGGGCGGCGTGGGCGTGCGCGCCCTCGATCCGGATGTCGGACCCACGCGCACATTTGCCACCGTGCAGCTCGGCGCCGGCCTGCACCCCACGACATACTTGTCGATTGGGGCGAGCTACAACCGTTATCCATTCGACGAAACCCGTCTGCTCGTGGACAGCGGTTTCGTCTGGAACGAGATCGGCATCGACCTAGATGCATCGCCGAGCCCCAATTTCGAAGTGTCGAGCGGATGGGACGCCGCCTGGCTCTCCGACGGCAATCGCCGGCTCATCGGCAACGTCGCGGTGATGATGGGAGTGGCCTTCGGGTTGCGTGCCGGCGTCTACGGGCGAATCATGGGGTACCGCGAATCACCCAGTCCCTCCCACACCTACTTCGCCCCGGACCGCTTCGTATTGGGCGAAGGGCGCGCCGTATATCTGTTCCGCCGCCCAGGATGGTGGATGCGCACGATCGTCGGCCTGGGCGTCCAGCAAGTGGGAACGGGGCTGCCGACGCAGGCGGAATGGCACGGCGATGCCTCGGTGGGTCACAGTTGGAGGTCGGTTGATGAGATCTCGCTGATAGCGACGTACACCAACAGCGCGCAAGCAACGACGGGCGCGGGACCGAGCCTGAATACGGCGGAGAAGTACCGGTACTGGTCGGTAGGTTTGCGATATCAGATCGGGTTTTAGGGAGGAGACGCTTAGGGAGACGCCGGGCCGCTGAGCCGTAGAGGCAGACGCCGAGCGTCTCCCGGGACGTCTAACTACTAGCGCTGGAGCTGACGAGCTACCCTCTCCGCATCCCGCAACACTCGAATTGCATTGAGTCCAACCACTTTTCTTACGTCCTCCGGCTTCCATCCCCGCTTCAGCAGCTCCGCGATGAGATCCGGAAACTTCGACACGTTTTCCAGGCCCGTCGGCACGCTCGTAATCCCGTCGAAGTCCGATCCCAGTCCCACATGATCGATCCCCGCCACGTCGCGCACGTGCTCGATGTGGTCGGCCACCTGCTGCAGCGTGGCGCGGGGGGCATCGCGGTCCCAGCGTTTGGCGGAATCGGCGAGCGCCGCCGAGTCCACCCCTGCCGCGCGCAGCGTCTTGCTCCGCGCCGCCATGCTGTCCTCGTACAGCCGGACCGTCTCGGACACGAAGCCGGGGTTGAAGTTCACCATCACGATGCCGCCGTTCGCGGTGACGAGCTTCAGGATCGAGTCGGGGACGTTGCGCACGTGATTCGAGATGGACCGGGCCGAAGAGTGGGAGAACATCACCGGCGCCTTGGAGACGCGCAGCGCGTCCATCATCGTCCCGTCCGAGACGTGCGACAGGTCGACCAGCATCCCGAGCCGGTTCATCTCGAGCACCACCTGCTCCCCGAACGCCGTCAGCCCGCCGTGCTTGGCGGTGTCGGTCGCGGCGTCGGCCCAGTCGGTGGTCTCCCAGTGCGTCAGCGTCATGTAGCGGGTGCCGAGGGCGTAGAACATCCGCAGCGCGCCAAGCGAGCTCTCGATGGCGTGCCCGCCTTCGATCCCGATCAGGCAGGAGACCTTTCCGGCCTTGAAGTGGCGCTCGATGTCGGCGGCCGTGTACGCCATGGCGAGATCCCTGGGGTAGCGCGCACACAGGCGCCGCACCAGGTCGATTTGCTCGAGCGCGTACACGGCCGGGTGCTCGCCTTCGTGCATCGTCGTGACCGGGACATACGCGGCCCAGAACTGCGCGCCCACGTGGCCGTCCCGCAGCTTCGGGATATCGGTCATGAGACCGAGCTGGGTGGCCGAAAAATCGACCGAATCGACGCCGCCCCGTCCGCGAATCGCGTCGGGGATGTCGTTGTGCCCGTCCACGAGCGGCACGGTCTTGAGGATCTGGATCGCCTGGAGACGATAGTCGGGAGCGGCGGCGCCCTGCGCGTAGGCGTGCAGGACGAGTGCGCTGGAGCAGGCGAGGAGCACGAGGGTCGAGCGGAACAACACTGCGCGGTTCCTGTGAGCGGTCGCACGGAAGCTCGCGCTGCGTCTGATGAATGGCAAGGTTAGCTTAGTCGACATGCCCGAGTCGAAGGTCGCGATCACCTTCGTGCTGAACACCGAGCCGTGCGAGGTGTCGTTCGCCCCGCACAAGACGCTGCTCGAGGTGCTGCGCGAGGACCTGGGACTCACCGGCACGAAGCACGGCTGCGAGCTGGGAGAGTGCGGCACCTGTACCGTCCTGGTCGACGACCAGCCGGTCCTCTCGTGCCTGGTACTGGGCCAGGCGTGCGGCGGGCGCTCGGTCCGCACGGTCGAGGGCATGGCCGGTGCCACGCTGCATCCCTTGCAGACGGCATTCGCCGATCTGGGGGCCGCGCAGTGCGGGTATTGCACGCCCGCGTTCCTGCTCGCAGCGCAGGCCCTGCTCGAGCACAACCCCAAACCGTCCCGCGACGAGATCAAGCAGGCGCTCGCCGGCAACCTCTGTCGCTGCACCGGCTACATCAAGATCTACGAAGCGGTGGAGTTGGCTGCGGCGCGCCTGCTCGGCGAGGACGCTCAGCCGAGCCGGGAGGCGATGTATGGGCGCCGGTAAGAAGAAGGGGGCGACAGAGCCGGCACTGCGCGTCGTCGGCAAAGCGCACCGCAAAGTCGACGCCGTCGCCAAGGTCACCGGCGCCACGAAGTTCGCCGACGACCTGATGCTCCCGCGGATGCTCTATGCCAAGCTGCTGCGCAGCCCGCATCCCCACGCCCGCATCGTCGCCATCGACACATCGCGGGCCAGCGCGCTCCACGGCGTCAAAGCGGTGCTGACGGGGAAGGATCTCCCGATCCCCTTCGGCATCCTCCCCGTGAGCCAGGACGAGCACACGCTGTGCGTCGATACCGTGCGCTTCATCGGAGACCCCGTCGCCGCGGTGGCCGCGACCACCGAGGAGACGGCGACCGCCGCGCTCGACCTGATCGACGTGACCTACGAGCCGCTGCGTGCCATCGGATCGGCCGAAGACGCGCTGGCGCACCCCGAGCCGCGCATCCACGACTACGGCGACACCGGCAACCTGCACAAGCTCATCAACCTCGAGTTCGGCGACGTGGACGAAGGGTTCGCCGAGGCGGCCGTGATCCGCGAGGACCTCTTCTTCTTCGAGGGCAATACGCATCTGCCGATGGAGCAGCACGCTGCCCTGGCCGACTGGTCGGCCGACGGAAAGGTGACCCTCTGGAGCTCGACGCAGACGCCGCACTACGTGCACCGCGCGCTCGCCAAGGTGCTCGAGCTGGCGGCGGCGCGGATCCGCGTGATCGCTACCCCCAACGGCGGCGGCTTCGGCGGCAAGAGCGATTCCTTCAGCCACGAGATCGCCGTCGCAAAGCTCGCGATGCTCACCGGCCGGCCCGTGAAGATCACGCTCACCCGCGAAGAGGTGTTCTATTGCCACCGCGGCCGCCACCCGACGCTCATGGCGGTGAAGACGGGAGTCACGCGCGACGGGGCGATCACCGCGATGCACTTCCGCTCGCTGCTGGACGGCGGCGGCTACGGCTCCTACGGCGTGGCGAGCACGTACTATACCGGTGCGCTGCAAACCGTCACCTATCCGATCAAGCGTTACAAATTCCAGGGGGCGCGCGCCTTCACGAATAAGCCCCCCTGCGGCCCGAAGCGCGGCCACGGCACGCCGCAGCCGCGCTTCGCGCTCGAGGTCCATCTCGACAAGATCGCCGAAGAACTGGGAATCGATCCGGCGGAGCTACGCCTCAAGCATCTGCAGCCCCCCGACTCGCTGACGGCGAACTACCTGCGCGTCGGCTCGATGGGCCTCGGCGAGTGCATCCGCAAGGTCACCGCGGGATCGGGATGGAGAGAGAAGTTCAAGCGTCTGCCGCGTGGCCGAGGGGTCGGCCTCGCCTGCTCGTCGTATCTGTCGGGCGCCGGCCTGCCGATCTACTGGAATCACATGCCGCACTCCGGCGTCCAGCTGAAGTGCGACCGGTCTGGGGGGATCACCGTCTTCTGCGGCTCGACCGACATCGGTCAGGGCTCCGACTCGATTCTCGGCCTTATCACCGCCGAGGTGCTGGGGGTCGACCCGTTCGACATTCGCATCGTGACCGCCGACACCGATCTCACACCCGTGGATCTCGGCAGCTACTCGTCGCGCGTCACGCTGATGAGCGGCAACGCGGCGCTGCAGGCGGCGGAACGGGCCCGCGAGATCATCCTCCCGCACGCCGCCCGCAAGCTCGACGTCCCCATGACCCGTATTGTGTTCGCCGATTCCAGAGTGTTCGATGTCGAGAGTCCCGAGCACGGCATGAGCTTCGCCGAAGCGGTCCAGGCCGCCGAGAGCGCGGTCGGCACGGTGGGTACCGTCGGCTCGTACACGCCGCCCAAGAGCGCCGGCCGCTACCGCGGCGCGGGCGTCGGCCCCTCGCCCGCCTACTCCTACAGCGCCTGCGTCGCCGAAGTCGACGTCGATCCGGCGACCGGGATCGTCCGCGTCCCGACGATCTGGATCGCCCACGACGTGGGGCGCTGCATCAACGCCGCCACGGCGATCGGCCAGGTCGAGGGCTCCGTCTATATGGGTTTGGGCGAAGCGCTGATGGAGGAGATGACCTACCGCGAGAACCGGCAGGTGGTGCACAAGTTTCCCAGCCTGCTCGAGTACAAGAGTCCCACAACGCTCGAGATGTGCGACGTCATTACCTACATCATCGAAGACCCCGATCCCAACGGCCCGTACGGTGCGAAGGAAGTCGGCCAGGGCCCGCTGCTCCCCGTGATGCCCGCCGTGGCGAACGCCGTGTACGACGCGGTCGGGGTGCGCATCGACGAGGTCCCGATCACACCCGAGAAGGTGCTGAAGGCGCTCAAGCACAAGCAGAAGGGGGAGACGCCGCGCTACGGTCCCACCACGTTTCCCGAGATTCCCTGGCCCGAGCCGACGCGGGTCCCGCCCCCCTGGGAAGGCGGCGACGGCAAGGCGCGTGATCAGGCCGCGACGCTCGCGGGTGGAGTGCGGGAGGAGCGACAGCACTGATCGCGACACGACTCGCGATCGTGGCGACGCTGGTGCTCGCCGCCCCGGTCACGGCGCAGACGTCGGACTCCGTGTCTGCCGAGCGACTCGCTGCGCGGGCGTGGTTCGCCGATGCGAAGTTCGGGCTGTTCATCCACTGGGGCGTCTACAGCGAGCTCGGCGCCGGCGAGTGGGTGATGCACAACCGCCAGATCGGCGTCCCCGCCTACGAGGCCCTCGCGAGCACATTCGATCCGACGAAGTTCGATGCCAAAGCCTGGGTGGCGCTCGCCCGCCGCGCCGGCGTCCGCTACATCACGATTACGTCGCGCCACCACGATGGCTTCTCGATGTTCAAGACGGCGGAGACGCCGTACAACATCGTCGACTGGACGCCGTTCAAGCGGGATCCGATGGCGGAGCTTGCCGAGGCGTGTCACGCCGCCGGGATCAAGCTCTTCTTCTACTACTCGCAGCTCGACTGGCACCACGCCGATTACTGGCCGCGCGGTGCCACGGCGTGGGACAACGGCCGCCCCGCGTCGGGCGACTGGAGCCGCTACCTGAAGTTCATGAACGCGCAGCTCACCGAGCTGCTCACGCACTACGGTGCGGTCGGCGGCATCTGGTTCGACGGCATGTGGGACAAGCCCGCTGCCGACTGGCAGCTCGATTCGACCTACGCCCTGATTCACCGGCTGCAGCCGGCGACGCTGATCATCCCGAACCACCACCAGCGGCCGCGCGCGGGGGAGGACGTCCAGACGTTCGAGCAGGACCTCCCCGGCGCCAACACCGCCGGGTTCAATACGAGCTATGTCAGCGGCAACCTGCCGCTCGAGACGTCGCTCACGATGAACGATTCCTGGGGCTTCAACATCACCGACACGAATTACAAGCCGGTGCGCGCGATCGTCGGCTATCTGGTGCGCGCGGCGGGGAACGGCGGCAACCTCCTCCTGAACGTGGGCCCACGGCCCGACGGCACGATCAGCCCCGAGTTCGCGGCGCGGCTCGACTCTCTGGGAGAGTGGCTCGGGACGTACGGCACGGCGATCTACGACACGCGCCGCGGGCCGGTTGGTCCACGCTCCTGGGGTGCCACGACGCGACGCGGCGACACCGTGTTCGTCCATGTGCTCGACTGGCCCGATGCACTGCTGGCGCTCCCACCGCTGGGCGCGCGGGTGCGGTCGGCGCACCTGTTGCACGGTGGCGCAGCGGTCCCGTACCAGCAGGCGGCTGCGGGCGTGACGCTGCAGCTGCCCCCAGCCGCGGGAGAGATCGACCGCGTCGTCGTGGTGATCACGGCCAGTCGCTGACACCGGCCTCCGAGAAGGGTGTGCGTCTCCGCCGTTCCTGAACGTCTCTCCTGGGCACCCCAACTGGAGAGACCATGCTCACCCACGCCGTCCGTCTGATCCTGGTTGCGACTACCGTCGTCGCGACCCCCCTTTCCGCCCCCGCCGGCGTCGGCCGCATCACCGGGCACGTCCGGGACGCCGCCGGCTCAGCGCTCGCCGGAGCCCGGGTCGTGGTCATCGGAACGACGTTCGCTGCCGCGACCGACGGCACCGGCGGCTACACGATTGAGACGGTCCCCGAGGGTGCCTATACGCTCCGGGCGATGTTCATCGGTTACACCGCGCTGGAAGTGCATGGTGTGCGCGTCACGACAAACGGGACCGCGACGACCGATTTTGTGCTCCAGCCATCGACCGTGCACCTCGATGCGGTCGTCGCGACCGCGGCACCGGTGTCGGAAGCCAAGCGGGCGGCCCTCGGAGCCGCGCAGGCACCCGGCGCACTATACGACCAGGCCTATCGCCGGCAGCCCGAGCCTTGGAACACCGAGGAATACGGCCACAAGGACGAGAACCCGTTCCTCGCCGTGACGGCGCACGCGCTCTCGACGTTCTCGATCGACGTCGACCGCGCCTCCTACAGCAACGTCCGCCGTTTCCTGCTGGGCGGGCAGGCGCCCCCGGCCGACGCGGTGCGCATCGAAGAGCTGGTCAATTACTTCCCCTACGAGTACGCGGGGCCCGTGGGCGACGATCCCGTGGCGATTCATACGGAGCTGGCGAACGCGCCCTGGAAGCGCGGGCACCAGCTGCTGCGCATCGGCCTTCAGGCGAAGCGCGTCGAGGTGGCCGGGCTTCCCGCCTCGAATCTCGTCTTCCTGATCGATGTCTCGGGGTCGATGGACGAGCCGAACAAGCTGCCGCTCGTGAAGTCGTCGCTTACGATGCTCGTCAATACACTGCGTCCCAAAGACCGCGTCGCCATCGTCGTCTACGCCGGCTCCGCCGGGTTGGTACTCCCTTCGACGTCCGGCGATCAGAAGTCCACGATCCTCGAGGCGATCGACCGGCTCGAGGCGGGTGGCAGCACGGCTGGCGGCGCGGGGATCAAGCGCGCCTACGACGAAGCGGTGACCAACTTCATCCGCGGCGGCAACAATCGCGTCATCCTCGCCACCGACGGCGACTTCAACGTCGGCGTGTCGAGCGACGGCGAGCTGATCCGGCTGATCGAGGACCGGCGCCGCACCGGTGTGTTCCTCACGGTCCGGGGGTTCGGCATGGGCAACCTGAAGGACTCGAAGATGGAGCAGCTCGCCGACCACGGGAATGGCAACTACGCCTACATCGACAACGCGCTCGAGGCGAAGAAGACGCTGGTGCACGAGATGGGCGGCACGCTCTACACCGTCGCCAAGGACGTGAAGATCCAGGTCGAGTTCAACCCCGCGGTCGTCCAGGCATACCGGCTGCTCGGCTACGAGAACCGGCTGTTCGCCGACGAGGACTTCAACGACGACACGAAGGACGCCGGCGAGATGGGATCAGGACACTCGGTGACGGCGCTGTACGAGATCATTCCGGCGGGAGCGCCCAACGATGGCACGATTCGGCGCCCGGACTCGCTGCGCTACCAGACGAACGTCGCGCCCCGCGTCCAGCTCGGTACCCGGGAGCTGGGGTTTGTCAAAGTCCGCTACAAAACCCCGGACGGTGACCGGAGCCGGCTGTTGTCGCAGCCGATCGCGGCGACAAGCAGCGAGACGATGTCGCCGGACTTCCGGTTCCAGCAGGCGGTGGCCGAGTTCGGCCTCTTGCTCAAGGGCTCGGCGTACCGCGGCTCGGCGAGCTTTGAGGACGTGATCGCAGCGGCGCGCGCGTCGCTGGGGCCCGACTCCGACGGGTACCGCGCGGAGTTCGTGCGACTCGCCGCGGCGGCGCAATCACTCGGCCTGGCCCGCGCGGAGGAGCCACGTTAAGGTAGGCGCATGCTGCGGCTGCCGACGTTCACATATCGACAACCGACGTCCCTCCGGGAGGCGCTCGCGATGAAAGCGGACGCCGGCCCGGAGGGATCGTATGTCGCCGGGGGGACGGACCTCTACCCGAACATGAAGCGGCGGCAGCAGGAGCCGAGAACCGTCATCTCGCTGATGGGGATACCGGAGCTGAAGGCGGTCGGGCGCTCGGGCGGTCAGGCGGACGGAATGACCGTCGGTACCTGCGTGACGCTGACGCAGTTGTCCGCCCACCCGCCCGTCCGCCTGACCGCCTACCATGCCGTCGCTGAGGCTGCCGAGCTCGTCTCCACTCCCCTGCTCCGCAACATGGGGACGCTGGGCGGGAATCTCTGCATCGACACCCGCTGCAACTACTACGATCAGTCGTACGAGTGGCGTAAGGCGATCGACTTCTGCATGAAGAAGGACGGCGCGATCTGCTGGGTGGCGCCGTCCAGCCCGCGCTGCTGGGCGGTCAGCTCGTCGGACGTGGCGCCGGTGATGGTGGCGATCGGCGCGGAGTACGTGCTGACGAGCACCTCTGGCGAGCGCGTCGTTCCCGCCGCCCGCTTCTACCACAACGACGGCATCAATTACCTCACGAAGCAACCCGACGAGATCCTCACCGCCGTGCGGCTCCCGAGCCCCGATGGCTGGGATGCCGTGTACCACAAGCTGCGCCGCCGCGGGTCGTTCGATTTTCCGGTGTTGGGCGTCGCCGCGTGGGTGCGGTGGGATGGTGTGAAGGTCGCCGATGCGCGCGTCGTCCTCGGAGGCGTGGCGAGTTATCCGCTGGAGATTGCCGAGGCGGGTGTGGCGCTCAGCGGATCAACGCTCGAGCCGGAAGCGATCGCCGCGGCGGCCGAAGCGGCGTTTCGCCCCGCCAAGCCCATGGACAACACCGATTTCGATCTCTCGTGGCGCAAGCAAATGACGCGGGTGTACGTGACACGGGCACTCGAGGAGCTGCGCGTGCGTCATTCGTAGTTGCCTGTGACCGACCTGGCCTCGAGGGAGTGTTAGCAGGAAGCGCGCTTCCTCGAGGCCCCTATCCGCAGGTCCGATCTCCCATTCCTGATCGCCGTGTTGGCGGCGGCGCCCCCCGGCCAGCGGCCGTTCACCTTCCCCGCCGGCACCATCGTCCAGGTTCGATTCCTGGGGGCGGTGACGAGCGGGCGCGACACGGTAGGGACACCCGTCATCGCACAAACCTTCGGCGCGATGATCCACGGCAACTGCATGGTGGTCCCGCCCTTCGCGCGTATCAGCGGTCGCGTAGTGCGCTCGATCGGCGGCCGGCGGCTGGGGCGCGGCGGACAGCTCGAAATCCATTTCGACTCGCTCGAGATCCGTCCCGGCATCTGGCTACCGATCCACGCCACACTGGACACGCTCGAATACGCGCCAGCCGGGGCAATCCGGGATTCCGGGGTGTTACACGCCCGCGCCAGCCGCCTCCCGATCGTTGTCGCGGCGGCAGGCTCCGTTCTCGAGGTCCTCCCCGCGCCGCTGTTCGGTGGGTACTTGCTGGCTCGTCGCGGCGCGCGACCGTCGATTCTCTCGGGGGAAGTCGGCGCGATCCGCCTGGTCGAGCCCCTGATCGTCACCGATCCACCCGCGTGCGGTCCCGTCGCCACGCGGCAAGAGCTGCAAGAGCTGCCGACGCTGCCGCGGTTTCTGCCCTACGCACTCGACAAACACGGCCGGCGCACCGGCGACGCCATCAACTTGATCATTCTGGGGCGGGAGTGGCAGATCGACAGCGCCTTCCATCGGGCCGGTTGGGTGGCTGCCCACTCAGGCTCCCTCTGGGCGATCGCGCGGGAGGTGACGGCCGCCGTCGTCTCGCGGCCGGCCGTCGGCGCGCCGGTCAGCGCGTTGTATTTCGAGGGACGCAAAGAGGACCTCGCCTACGAACTCGCAGGACCGAACGCGCGCATCCGTCACCATGTGAGGATCTGGCTGCTCGACAGCCTAGACGGAGTGTGGGTCGCCGCTGCCACGAAGGACATCGGGCTGCGGGTCAAGCCGCTGCGCCATCTGATCACGCATCGCATCGACCCCGACGTGGATCACGAGCGTGACGTGATCACCGGCGCGCTCGCCGCCGAGGGATGCGCCGACCTGCCCGCCTATCTCCACCTGCCGGGGGCCGACACCGTGGGTCACACGGTCGACGGGCAGCACTTCGTCACGGATGCCCGGAGCGCGGTCCTACGAATGCGAGACTGCCCGCCGGTTCAGCGCATTGTCAGTTCGCCTTGACGGGGGCGACCTCCACCAGCCAGCGCACCGCATCGACGACCGCAAGCCGCAACAGCCCTTGCGGACCCGTCGCGGAATCGAGCACGGCCCGCGCCGAATCCTGCCAGGCCCTGGTCGGCACCACCGAGCCCCCGAAGCGGTCGAGCGCCGCGGTGCCCACTGCGGCGACCTTGGCGAGTGCGTCGGCGGCGGGGACACCGTCGCGCGCGAGCGGCTTGCGTACCGCGACGGCGTGTACCGCAGGCGCCAGCGCTTGCCACGCGGCGAAGGTCTGGCGCAGCGAATCGCGCAGCACCGCAGAGGTCCCCGAGTCCGCGACGAAACGCTCGACCATCGTCAGCGAGCCCCAGCGCGCCGGCGGATCGGGGCGGGCCGCGTCGATGAGGCGAGTCAGCGGGGTCTGCTGCGTCATCCCTTCCTGGAGGCGGTGGCGCTGCCCGAAGGTCACGGGTTGGGAGAGCGACACGAGCGCCATCATCGTCTGAAAGTCGGGACCGTTGCCGATCGACTGATGCAGCATGTGCGCCGCGTGCTCGTTGTGGCCCAGGCCGACCTCGGAGAGTCTGAGGCTCGTCACCGCGAGCCGCCGATACATGTCGTGCACATCCTTCACCGACGCGGGGGACCAGAGTTTCTCCGCCACGGCCGCGAGGCGCGGCCAGATGCGTGAATCGATCGTCTCCGGCCCGATGTGCTCTCCCCACATGCACGCCTCGCCCCCCACCAGGCGGGCCGCTTCCTCGGGGCTGAGACCGAGCGAGTCGGGGAGCGGGTCGACGTAATGGTCCTCGGCGCTCTCCATATGGTCGAGGTAGTAGGGAGCGGAAAGTATGGCCCGATGGCCGGCGCGGACGGTCTGCGGGAGGTACTCGAGACCACGCCACGACTGCACCATCGCCGTTTGCGGCAGGTCGGGGTTGAGGATTTCGTCCCACCCTACCATCCGCTTGCCGTGGTTGGTCAGGATACGGGACAGCCGCTGATTGAAGTAGGCCTGCAGGGCGGCATTGTCGGCGAGGTGGTGCAATTGCTTGAAGGCGCGGATCCTCGAGCTCGCGTTCCACTCAACGCCGTTGACCTCATCGCCCCCGACGTGCCAGTAGAGATCGGGGAACAGCGCCACCATCTCGCCGACGAAGGCGTCGATGAACTGGTAGACGACCTCGCGTGTCGGATCGAGCGTCGGATCGAACACCCCCCACGTCCGCTGTATCCGATAGGGGCCGCGTCCGCTGCCGTAGCGCGGGTACCCGACGAGCCACGCTGACGTGTGTCCCGGCATGTCGAACTCCGGGACGACGCGGATGCCGCGGTCGCGCGCGTACGCCACCACCTCACGCACCTGCACCTGGGTGTAGAAGAGGCCGTCGGAGCCGTCGAGCTGCAGCAGCGGAAAGCGTTTGCTCTCGACTCGGAAGCCCTGATCCTCCGAGAGGTGCCAGTGGAGAACGTTCAGCTTCACCGCCGCCATGCCGTCGAGGGTACGCTCGATGACGTCGACCGGTTCGAAGTGCCGCCCCGCGTCGACCAGCAGGCCGCGCCATGGGAAGCGCGGCGCATCGGCGATGGTGACCGCCGGAATGAAGAACCCGGCACTGTCCGCCGCCACGAGCTGGAGTAGCGTCTCGAACCCACGCAGCACCCCTACCACGGTTGGGGCGCGCAGCGCGGCTCGCGCCGGCGTCACCTCGAGCGTATAGGACTCGTCTTCGCTCTCCGTCTGGATCACCTCGCCCGCTCCCTGCGCCTGGACGACGAGCCGCGCGAGGCTCGAATCGTGCACGCTCGAGTCGCCGAGCGTGATCGCCGTGCGCCGCGCCAATCGGGTGAGCGTGCGTTTCACCGCCCGGTCGAGCCGCGCATCGTGGAATCCCGCCACGGCAACGCTGAATCCCGAGTCGAGGCGCAGCCGCCCCTGGCCGATTTCGAGCGACCGGGGCATGGGCATCAGGGGAGGTGCGGCCGGCGCCTGCTGCGCCGCCAGAGCCGGCACGAAGCCGGTGAGCACTATGAGGAGTCGGGTCATGGATTCCGAATGTAGCGCGCGGGCCCTATCTTAGCCGCCCCATGCACCTCAATACCGCGGACCTCGTCGTCATCGCCCTGTCGATCATCATCTCGTTCCTGCCGGCGCTGTTCTTCTGGCGCCGCGCCAGCTCCAGTACCACGGAGTTCTTTACCTCCGGGCGCGCGGCCCCCTGGTGGCTCGTGGGTATCTCGATGGTGGCGACGACGTTCAGTACCGACACGCCGAACCTCGTGACGAACTTCGTGCGCGATCAGGGCGTCGCCGAGAACTGGCTGTGGTGGTCATTCCTCCTGACCGGCATGGCGACGGTCTTTTTTTACGCCAAGATGTGGCGCCGCTCGGGCGTCCTGACGGACCTCGAGTTCTACGAGATCCGCTACTCGGGCCGTGCGGCGACGTTCGTGCGCGGCTTCCGCGCGGTCTATCTGGGGCTGTTTTTCAACTGCTTCATCATGGCGACGGTCAACCTCGCCGCCGCGAAGATCGCCAACATCCTGCTCGGCTGGCCGATGTACCGCACTCTGGCCTTCGCGTCGGTGATTACCATCTTCTTCGCGTCGGTATCAGGGCTCTGGGGCGTGCTCGTCACCGATTCTATTCAGTTCACCGTGACGATGACGGGCGCCTTCGCCGCTGCGTATTTCGCGCTGCAGCAGCCCGAGGTGGGTCACCTCTCCGGCCTCTTCGCCCGGGTGAACCCGCGGACCCTCGACTTCCTCCCCGACTTCTCCAACTGGTCGGTGGCGCTGTCGGTACTGGTCATTCCGCTCACGATCCAATGGTGGTCGGTCTGGTATCCGGGCGCCGAGCCCGGCGGCGGCAGTTACATCGCCCAGCGAATGCTCGCGTCCCGGACCGAGAAGGATGCCGTGGGCGGCACGCTGCTCTTCAACATCATGCACTACGCCCTGCGCCCCTGGCCCTGGGTGATCGTGGCGCTGGCGTCGACGCTCGTGTTCCCGCAGCTCTCGGACATCGCCCGCGCGTTCCCGAACGTCGACCCGAAGCTGATCGGCAACGACATCGCGTACCCCGCGATGCTGAAGTTCCTCCCCACGCCGTTCATCGGACTGATGCTCGCGGGGATGCTGGCGGCGTATCGCTCGACGATCGAGACGCACCTCAATTGGGGCACCTCGTACCTGGTGCACGATTTCTACCGCCGCTTTCTGAACCGCGGCGCGAGCGAGAAGCACTACGTGCTGATGGGACGCATCGTAACCGCGCTCCTCATGATCACCGCGGCGCTCACGACCTACGCCCTCGATACGGCCAAGGATGCCTTCACCCTCATCCTGTCGGTCGGCGCCGGCACGGGCCTGATCTACCTGCTGCGCTGGTTCTGGTGGCGCGTCAACGCCTGGAGCGAGGTCGCCGCGATGGCGAGCTCGTTCATCGTGGCCGTGGGATTCCAGATCGCCGCCAAGACGGGACATGCTGTGCCGGCGCATTGGTCGCTGATCGCGACAGTCGTGATCACGACGATCGTGTGGGTGACGGTGGCCTATAACACCACCCCGACCGATCGCCCCACGCTGGTAGCCTTCTACAAGCTTGTCCGGCCCGCGGGGCCGGGTTGGACGTCGGTGCGCGCCGAGGCCGGGGTGACGGCGTCGCCGGACAGCCTGCCCCTCCAGATGGTGGGGTGGATGTGCGGCTGCGCATTCATCTATTCCGGGCTCTTCGGAGTTGGCAGCCTGCTCTACGGCCGAACGTCGCTTGCCGTCTTCTGGGTCAGCGTGTTTGTGGTCAGCGGCGTGGCCCTGTTGCGGCTGATGCCGAAGATATGGAAGACCTAGCCGATGCCCCAGTCCGACCGGTTGGCCGCAATCGGGAATCTGCAAATCGCCGTTACGGCGTTCGAGCGGCAACTCGGCGCGCTGGAAGACGTCCCGACCGCGGGACTCGAGGAAGTCAAAACGGCCCTCGACGATCTCCGGCTGCGGATCTGGACCGTGCTGATGGCCCAGAACAGCGAGAACTCTCAGGAATACCTCGACCGTTTCCGGTTGCGCCGGGCGGCGGAGAATCTGCAGCTCCTCGCGTTCGACGTGGACGCGGGGCGACTCAAGCTGACCCCGAAGGAGGCCGCTGAGCTGCTGACGGCAATTGAAGAGATCGAGAAACGGCTGAGAAAAGTCGGGTGATGGAGGATGCTGGAGGATGGTGGAGGATGCTGGAGATCAACCAGATAGCGATTTGTAGAGTTGCCAGGTAAGAAACCGCGCGCGGCTTTGTTGATCATCGAGCTTGGCCCACTCGGTATCAGGTAGAAGACCCGCTTCCTTCGCAAATCGAAGGGCGTATCCCACCTCGGTAAGGGAAGCGAGCGAGATATCGAGGAATCGACGGAAGTCTCTGCGACTCTTGCGCGATGACCCCTCTACGATGTTGACTGCCGCGGAAAATGCCGCTCGCCGCGTTTGGCTCATTAGCCCGTAGCGCTCATCCGCTGGGTAGGACTTGGTAGCGCGATACACGTCAAGAGCGAGCCGGTGGCACTCCTGCCAAGCAAGAAGCCGTTCGTACGGCGCCATGACCAACCTTACTGGCCGAGGCGTCCAGTCTCGTCATCCTTCCAACGCAACGAGGGTCTTTCGAGCGCCTCCTCCACCTTCCTCCACCAACCTCCACCGTCCTCCACAACCTCCCTTCCGGCCCTTGCATTCCCCGGCTTTTGGGATAATTATGCATTATGCAAGATGGCAAGAAGCTGGTGGCCCTGGCGTTCTCCGGCGGCCTCGACACGTCCTATTGCGTCGCCCGCCTGACCGCGGACGGCTGGACGGTGCATACCGTCTGGGTCGACACCGGCGCCGCACAGGACTCCGATCGGCGCGCCATCGAAACCCAGGCCAAGGCGTGCGGCGCCGCGCAGCACCACGCCGTGGACGCCCGGGGCCCGGTGTTCGACCGCTTCGTCCGCTTCCTCATTCAGGGCAACGTGCTGCGCGGCGAGGTCTACCCGCTCTCCGTGGCCGCGGAGCGCACGCAGCAGGCGCTGTCGCTCGTCGAGGTCGCGCGCCGCATCGGCGCCACCGCCGTCGCCCACGGCTCCACCGGCGCCGGCAACGACCAGATCCGGTTCGACGTGGCGCTGCGCGTCCTGGCCCCCGACCTCGCCATCCTCACTCCCGTGCGCGACGCGACGCTCACCCGGCCACAGGCGATCGCCTGGCTCGAGGAGCGCAAGCTCCCGGTGCCGCGCGCCGCGGGCGCGTACTCCGTCAACGCCGGACTGTGGGGCACGACCTGGGGCGGCGGATGGACGCACGACCCGTGGGCCGGTCCGCCGTCCGAGCTGCTCGACCCCCCGGGCGACGCCCCCGCCCCGGCCGAGATCGTGCTCGGCTGGCAGGCCGGTTTGCCCGTCAGCGTCGATGGGACCGCGCTGCCCGGTCCCGCGCTGGTGGAGCAGGTCGGCACCCTCACGCGGGCGTACGGCATCGGCCGGCACACGCACCTCGGCGAGACCGCGCTCGGCATCAAGGGACGGATCGGTTTCGAGGCGGGCGCGGCGCTGCTGCTGATCCATTCGCACCGCGAGCTGGAGAAGCTGGTGCTCACGCGCTGGCAGACGTTCTGGAAGGATCAGCTCGGCAGATTCTACGGCGACCGGCTGCATGAGGGACAGTATTTCGACCCGGCGCTGCGCGACATCGAAGCCTTGATCACCTCCTCGCAGGGGCGCGTCGTGGGCGATACGCGCGTGCTCCTGGCGCCCGGCCGGTTTCAGGTGACCGGAGTCCGGAGTCCCTTTTCCCTGATGGACCCGGCCGTCGCCACGTACGGCGAGGAGCCGCGGCTCTGGACCGGCGACGAAGCCCGCGCCTTCGCCCGCGTCGCCGCCATTCCCTCGCTGCTCGCCGCGCGCGCGGCGAACCGGTAAGGAGTACTCGATGGTCGTCACGACCCGGATCCGGTTGGATCGGATCTCGAGCAGCACGAAAAACGCCGCCCTGCCTCGCGAGGTCATCGTGGGCGACGAAATCGTCGCCGAGGAGGGGTACGTCCTCGCGGTGCGCATCCTCGAGGACAAGTCGAGCTATAACACGATCGAGGATCCCACCGGCCGCATGCTGTCGCTCCGGGCCGGCGATGTCCTCGCAGGAACGCTCGGGGCGCGGCGCGCGCTGCGCGGCTATGCCGGCTTGGTCCCGGAGCGGATTTCGGTCGGCGACGTTCTGCACGTCCTGAACCTCGGCGGAATTCTCGGCCGCTGTACCTCGGCGAACCCCGACATCGGGCCGCCGTTCCAGGCCGAAGTGCTGGGCGCCATCCTCGCCTTCCCCGAGCTCGGCGACCGTGTCGGCCGGCCGGCCCATATCAAGGACCACGGCATTCCGCCAGCCGACCGGCTGGACAGCACCGTGCCCGTCGCGTACGTGGCCGGGACGTGCATGAACGCCGGCAAGACCGTCGCCGCGACCGAGCTGGTGCGCGGCCTGACGCGCAGCGGATTGCGGGTCGCGGCGGCCAAGCTCACCGGCGTCGCCCTGATGCGGGATGCGTTGTCGATGCTCGACGCCGGGGCGTCGGTCGCCCTGACCTTCAACGACGCCGGCGCCGCGAGCACGCATTCGGGCATGACGGTTCCGGTCGCCAAGGCGATCATGAATCGACTCGCCGCGCATCCGAGCGGCCGTCCCGACGTCATCGTCGCCGAACTGGGCGACGGCATCCTCGGGGACTACGGCGTGCAGGATATCCTGCACGATCGGGAGCTGATGAGCGTCGCCACGGCGCACATCGTGTGCGCCCCGGACCCGGTCGGCTGCTGGGGCGTCGCGGAGCTGTATCGCAAGCAGTTCAACCTGCCGATTACGGCGATCAGCGGCCCGGCGACGGACAACGACGTGGGGCGGGAATTCGTTCGCAACACCCTCGGCTTCCCCGCCTGGAACGCGCGCCGCGAGGCGGAGCAGCTGGTCGAGGCGGTTCGCGAGACCCTCACGTCACAGGCGGCGGCGTGAAGGTCACGGTCATCGGCGCCGGCGGTTATGCCGGCGGCGAGCTGCTCCGCCTGCTGGCACAGCACCCCGATGTCACGGACCTCGCGGCGGTGAGCCGCAGCCAGGCGGGACGTCCCATCGCCGAAACGCATCCGGCGCTTGCCGCACTCAACCTCGGGACGTTCAGCGATGCAGCGCCGCAGGCGGCAGCCGCGGCCCGAGACGTCGTGTTTCTCGCGCTCGAGCACGGCGAATCCTCCCGGCAGGCGGCCGAGATCTTCGCGGCGGGCCCCGGGCTCGTGGTCGATCTCGCGGCCGACTTCCGCGTCAAGGATGCGGCGCTCTACGAGCAGTACTACGGAAGGCATGAGGCGCCTGCGTTTCGCGGGCGGTTCGCCTATGGCCTGGCGGACATC
The DNA here is from genome assembly GCA_035491895.1 of Gemmatimonadales bacterium. Lineage (GTDB taxonomy): Bacteria > Gemmatimonadota > Gemmatimonadetes > Gemmatimonadales > GWC2-71-9 > DASTHG01. Next base: position 3,617 of record DATJJY010000063.1, on the reverse strand, counting down.
TGCGGTGAATCGCTGCGCGGCACGACGGCGATCGCATCGCCGGGATGTTTCGCGACCGCCGCCGCCCTCGCGCTCTATCCTCTCGCCCGTCATCGGCCGGACGCCGCTGCTTCGCTGTTCGCCATCACGGGAAGCTCGGGTGCGGGCATCTCACCCAAACCGACCACGCACCACCCGGCGCGCGCGCACAACGTTTTCGCCTACGGCGTCCTCGGGCATCGCCACGACGCCGAGATCGTCGAGCAGTGGCGGGGGTGGTCGGGGGGGGGGCGCGGGACGAATCATGCGGAGCCGCGGCTCATCGTTCACGCCGGCCCGTTCGTGCGGGGGATCTATCTCACGCTGCATGCGCGTATCGAGCCGGGGGGCAACCCGATCGAATGGTACGGGACCGCCTATGAGGGAAGGCACTTCGTCCGCCTGTCCCAGGAGCCGCCCGAGTTGACCCACGTCGTCGGCACGAACGACGCCCTGCTGCACGCTGCAGTGAGCCCGGACGGCACGGAGCTGCAGGTCAGCGTCGCGATCGACAACCTGGTGAAAGGGGCGGCGGGACAGGCGGTCCAGTCGATGAACCTCGCGCTGGGCCTCGACGAAACCGCCGGTCTCAGGCTCGCCGGGATCTATCCGTGCTGAAGACCGCGCCCGCAGTTTCGGACAACCCACCGTCGGACAACCTGCTTCCGGTCTATTCGCACATGCCCGTGCGGCCGGTGCGCGGCCGGGGCTCCTGGTTGATCGATGCCGACGGGCGGGAATGGCTCGACGCCTACGGCGGGCACGCCGTCGCATCGACGGGGCACAGCCATCCCCACGTCGCCCGCGCGATTGCCCGCCAAGCGGAGACCTTGCTCTTCTACTCCGCGGCGGTGCCGCTGGAGATCCGCGAACAACTCGCGGCGGAGCTGGTGAAGCGGTGTTCGCTGCCCAGGGCCCGTGTCTTCTTCTGCAATTCCGGTGCGGAAGCGAACGAAAATGCGTTGCACCTGGCACGGCGTGCCACCGGACGGTCGGGAATCGTCGCCGTCCAGGGAGGCTGGCACGGGCGCACCGTCGCCACGATCGCCTGCACCGACGGCGCCAAGTACGAGGAGTGGGCGCGCGGCGCGGGAATGCCGCTGGCGCGCCGGGTGCCGTTCGACGACATCGCCGCCCTCGAGCGCACGGTGGACGAGACGACCGCGGCGGTCATCGTCGAGCCGGTCCAGGGGCTCGCGGGGGCGCGCGATTGCTCGCTCGAGTTCCTGCGCGCGGCCCGCGCGGTGTGCGACCGGCACGGTGCGGCCCTGATCTTCGACGAGATCCAGTGCGGCGTGGGCCGCTGCGGGGCCTTCACGGCGGCGCAGGTGTACGGCGTCGTCCCCGATGCCCTGACGCTGGCGAAGGGACTCGCCTCCGGCCTGCCGATCGGCGCCGTTCTGGCCGGTGAAAGGCTGGGCGGCGGCGTGAAGACGGGCGACTTGGGGAGCACGTTCGGCGGCGGGCCCGTCGTCTGCGCCGCCGCGCTCGCGACGCTCGAAGTGATCGAGCGCGAAGGCCTGATTGCCAACGCGCGGGTACAGGGCGAGCGGCTGCGCCACGGGGCGATCACCCTCGGCATCCCGAAGGTCACGGGGCGCGGGCTGCTGCTGGGACTGCACCTCGACCGTCCCGCGATCCCGGTGCAGCAGGCCCTCTTTCACCGGCGGGTTCTCACCGGGACGGCGAGCGACCCCAACGTGCTGCGCCTGATGCCGCCCCTCACGTTCGCCACATCGGAGTGCAATCTCGTGCTCGGCGCGCTCGAGGAGGCGCTGCAGTGAGCGGGCGTGACTTTCTGGCGATGGAGGACTGGAGTCCCGAGGCCGTGGACCAGCTCCTGGTCCTCGCCCGGCGCATCAAGCGCGGCGAGATCACGGGGGGGCTCGAGCGCAAAGTGCTCGCCGCCGTGTTTCTCGACCCGAGCCTCCGGACGCGGTCCAGCATGGAGACGGCGATGTTCCTGCACGGTGGGCACGCGCTCGTGCTCGAGCCGGGTCGCGGCAGCTGGGCGCTCGAGGCCGAGTCCGGGGCCGTGATGGACGGCAGCACGGTGGAGCACATCAAAGAGGCCGCCCGCGTGCTGGCGCGCTACGCCGACGCCCTGGCGGTCCGGGTCTTCCCCAAGGGGACCGACTGGGGCGTCGAGCGGGAGGACCGGGTCATCAAGGACTTCGCTCGCTTCTCCGACAAGCCGGTGATCAACCTCGAGTCGTCGCGACGCCACCCCTGCCAGGCTCTGGCCGACGCGATGACGCTCGTCGAGCGGCTCGGCGAAACGCGCGGCAAGCGCTTCGTGCTGGCGTGGGCGTGGCATCCGAAGGCGTTGCCCACGGCCGTCCCCGCGAGCGCGGCGATCGCCGCCGCGCGACTCGGAATGGAAGTCGTCGTCACTCGGCCGCCCGGATTCGACCTCGACCCCGACGACTTGAGCCTGGTCCGACGGATCGCCGGCGAGTCGGGTGGGTCGGTCGAGCTGTGCGACGATATCGATGCGGGGGTGACCGGCGCCGATGCCGTGTACGTGAAAAGCTGGGGATCGCTCCAGGCGTTCGGGCGGCCCGAGGAGGAGCGCTCGCTGAGGGAGCCGTTCCGCGAGTGGCGGCTCACGGAGCGGCGCCTGCGCCGCACGCAGGGCGGCGCCGGCATCGTGATGCACTGCCTGCCGGTGCGTCGCAACGTCGAGATCGACGATGCGGTGCTCGACGGGCCCAACTCGGTCGTCATCGATGAAGCGGAAAACCGGCTGCACGCGCAGCGCGCGCTGTTGCTCGAGATCATGGGAGGAGTGAGATGACCGCAGGGGTAGAGCCCGCGAAGGGAATCGTCGGTTTGAAGGGCGCGCTGCGCTACGTGCGCGCCTATCGCGACCGGGTGTTCGTCGTGAAGCTCGGCGGCGAAATCCTCGCCGATGCGGACGTGCTGGACGGGGTGGCGGCGCAGATCGCGCTGCTCGCCTCGCTCGGCATCCGGATCGTAGTCGTGCACGGCGGCGCCGCTCAGGTGACGGCGTTCGAGCGCCGCACGGGGCGCGAGCCGACGCTGATCGCGGGGCGGCGTGTCACCGACGATCAGGCGCTCGAGGCGGTGATCATGGTCTGCGCCGGCCAGCTCAACATCGCTGTCCTGGCGGCGCTGCGCGGGCACCGGGTCCAGGCGGTCGGCGTCTCGGGCGTCGACGCGGATCTGTTGACGGCGCGGCGGCGGCCGCAGGTGACCCTCACCGACGACGACGGAGTGCCGCGCCAGGTGGATTTCGGTCATGTCGGCGACATCGAGCACGTCGATGGCCACGTCCTCCGAACGCTGCTCGACGCGCGCCTCGTCCCGGTCGTGGCGAGCCTGGCGGGCGATGAGGACGGCAACGTCTACAACGTCAACGCCGACACCGCGGCGGAAGCGATCGCGGTCGCGCTGGGCGCGCAGAAGCTCCTCTTTCTGACCAGCGCCCCCGGCGTGCTGCGCGACCGGAACGACCCCGCGACGCTCGTGACGTTCGCCGATCCCGGCGATCTCGCCGAGCTGATGGCCACGGGCGCGCTCGTGGGCGGGATGCGGCCCAAGGTCGAGGCGTGCATCCGGGCCGCGACGCACGGCGT
>DATJJY010000062.1:0-3375 GCA_035491895.1 Gemmatimonadales bacterium | reverse complement strand
CCCTTCATATTCCGCGGGGCCCTGGACGTGCGGGCGACGCAGATCAACGGCGAGATGGAGATGGCCGCCACGCGCGCCCTGGCGTCGCTGGCCCGGGAGGAGGTCCCGGAGCCGGTGATGCGGGCGTACGGCCTCGAGCGCTTGCGCTTCGGGCCCGACTACCTGATCCCCAAACCGTTCGATCCGCGCGTGCTGCTCTGGGTGGCGCCCGCGGTCGCGTGGGCGGCCGTCGGCTCCGGGGTAGCAGGACGGGTGATCGACGTCGAGGAGTACCGCGCCGAGCTCGACGCCCGCCTCGGCAAGGTGCGCGAGGTGATGCGCGGCCTCACGGTGCGCGCGCAGCAGGATCCGCAGCGCATCGTGTTCCCGGAAGGAGAAGACACCCGCATCGTGCGGGCGGCGCGCGCGCTGGCCGACGACGGCGCTGCGCGTCCCATTCTCCTGGGGGACGTGGACGTGATGCGGCGCCTCGCCGACGACGCCGGCGTGACGCTCGAGGACATCGAGCTGCTCGATCCGTTGACGTCGGTGGACGCGGAGGCGATGGCGCAGGAGCTGTGGACGCTGCGCCAGCGGCGCGGTATCACCTTGCGCGAAGCGCGGTCGCTGCTGAAGGACCCGCTCTACTTCGGCCTCCTGATGCTGCGGCGACACCAGGCGGACGCGGTGGTGGCCGGGGCGGACATGCACTACGGCGGAGTGATCCGCCCCGCGCTCGAGATCATCGGCGTCGAGCCTGGTCGCCGGCACACGAGCAGCGTCTACATGCTCGTCTTCCAACAGCAGACGATTTTCTTCGCCGATTGCACCGTGAACATCGCGCCGGACACCGAGACACTGGCCGAGATCGCGTCCGCGACGGCGCGTTTCGTCTGGCGCCTCGGCATCGAGCCGCGCGTCGCGCTGCTGTCGTTCTCCAATTTCGGCTCGGTGAAGCATCCCGCCGCAGAGAAAGTGCGGCGCGCCGTGGAGCTGCTGCACGAGCGCGAGCCGGATCTGCAAGTCGATGGGGAGATGCAGGCTGATACGGCCGTGGTGGAGCGGATCCTGACCAGCACCTATCCCTTCTCCCGCCTGCGGACGGCAGCCAACGTGTTGATATTCCCCGACCTCGACGCGGCGAACATCGCCTATAAACTGCTCGCCCGGCTGGGCGGGGCCGAAGCGATCGGCCCGATACTGGTGGGCATGGCCCAGCCGGTACACGTTTTGCAACGCGGCGCTGAAGTGAACGAGATCGTCAACCTCGCCGTCCTGGCCGCCCTGGATGCGCTGGAGCACCAGCGCCCGCTGCGGCCTACCCCCTAAAGGATCTCACATGTCAGGAGCCCCGCCCGCTACGATCGGCACCCGGACGTCGGGGGCGACGCTCATGGGTTTTGCCCCGCAGCATCCGGTGCACTGGAACCTCGGGCCCTCCGCGCTCTACGAGCACGCGTTGCGGCGCGGGGAGGGCGTGCTCGCGGACAGCGGGCCATTCTGCGCGGTCACGAGCCCGCACACCGGTCGCAGCCCCAACGACAAATTCGTCATCCAGGAGCCGTCGAGCACCGAGCAGGTATGGTGGGGCAAAGTGAATCAGCCGCTCTCCCCGGCGCACTTCGACCGCCTGGCCAACGACGTGATGCGACACCTGAACAGCCGGGAGCTGTTCGTCCGCGATCTCTTCGCCGGCGCGGACTCCGCCTATCGCCTGCCGGTGCGATTCCTCACGCCAAACGCCTGGCACACGCTGTTCGTCTCGAACATGTTCCTGCGCCCCACCGAGGCTGATCTGACGGCGTTCAAACCCGCGTGGCACGTGCTGCACGCGCCGGAGCTGATGGCCGACCCCGCCGTGCACGGGACCCGGTCGGGGACGTTCATCGTGCTCAACTTCGCGCGCCGCGTCGTGCTCATCGGTGGCACGCGCTACGCCGGTGAGATGAAGAAGTCGATCTTTTCGGTCCTGAATTTCCTGCTCCCCGCCCAGGGCGTGTTGCCGATGCATTGCTCGGCCAACGTGGGAGACGCGGGCGACGTCGCGCTGTTCTTCGGTCTCTCGGGAACCGGGAAGACGACGCTGTCCGCCGATCCCCAGCGCGGTTTGATCGGCGACGACGAGCACGGATGGAGCGATGCCGGCGTCTTCAACTTCGAGGGCGGCTGCTACGCCAAGGTGATCCGCCTGTCGAAGGACACCGAGCCGGAGATCTACTCCACCACGCGACGCTTCGGCACTGTGCTCGAGAACGTGGTGGTCGACCCCGCCACGCGAGCGCTCGATCTCGATTCGGCGGCGATCACGGAGAACACCCGCTCCTGTTACCCGATTCACTTCATTCCCAATCACGTCCCCTCGGGAATCGGCGGGCATCCTTCGCACATCGTCTTCCTGACCTGCGACGCCTCGGGCGTGATGCCGCCGATCGCGCGGCTGTCCCCCGCCCAGGCGATGTATCACTTCCTCTCGGGCTATACCGCAAAGGTCGCGGGCACGGAGCGCGGCGTCACGGAACCGAAGGAAACGTTCTCCGCCTGCTTCGGCGCGCCCTTCCTGCCGCGCCACCCCAACGTGTATGCCACGATGTTGGGGGAGAAAATCGGCCGGCACGGCGTGCAGTGCTGGCTCGTGAACACGGGGTGGACCGGCGGGCCGTTCGGCATCGGCCAGCGCATGAAGCTGCCGTTGACGCGCGCCATGGTGCGCGCGGCATTGGGCGGCCTGCTCGACCGCACGCCGACGGTGCGCGAGCCGGCGTTCGGACTCGACGTGCCCACCGACGTGCCCGGTGTGCCCGCTGACGTGCTGCTGCCGCGGCGCACCTGGGCCGATCCCGCCGCTTACGATGCGCAGGCCGCGCGGCTCGCCGACTCGTTCCGCAAGAACTTCGAGCAGTTCGACAGCCAGGTACACGCCGCGGTGCGCGAGGCGGGGCCCCCGGGCCCCAGGGCGTGACGCGGCTCGAAGTCGTTCGCGATCCGCTGTGGAACAACATCCAGCTCGAGCCTGAAGCCCTCGAGCTCCTCGACACTCCCGCCATCCAGCGCCTGCGCTACGTGCGGCAGCTGGGCCACGCGTTTCTCGTCTACCCCGGGGCTACGCATACCCGCTTCGAGCACGCGCTCGGCGCCTACCACTTGGCGCGACGCGCCATTGCGGCGCTGCACGATGCGGGGCTGACGGTCGACACGGGCGACGGACTGCGGCTTCGCCTGGCGGCGTTGCTGCACGACGTCGGGCACTATCCGTTCTCGCACGCCCTCGAAGAGGCGGGACTGCCGCATCACGAGGAGCTGGCCGAACGACACCTCGCCCAACCCGATCTCGCCGCGTCGCTCAAGCGCTCCGGCGTCCCAGCGGCCAAACTCTTGCCGCTGATCCGCGGCCAGTCG
>DATJJY010000061.1:0-16109 GCA_035491895.1 Gemmatimonadales bacterium | reverse complement strand
AAGGGCTCCGCGAAGTCGAAGGAGACCGCGCTGCGAGAGCTTTTCGGCCGCGCGACGAAAGCGGAGCAAGAGTTTTTGTTTCGCCTCCTGACGGGCGAAGTGCGACAGGGCGCGCTCGAGGGAGTCATGATCGAAGCGGTGGCGCGCGCGGCGGGAATCGACGCGAGCGCAGTGCGGCGCGCTACGATGCTGGCGAGCGACTTGAGCATCGTGGGGAAAGCGGCGCTCACCGAGGGTACAGCCGGGCTCGATCGCTACACGGTGCACCTGTTCCGTCCGATTCAGCCGATGCTGGCGCAGACCGCGGACGACGTGTCGCAGGCGCTCGCGCGGTTGGGCCGCGCGGCGCTCGAGATCAAGCTCGACGGCGCCCGGATCCAGGCGCATAAATCCGGCGACCACGTGCGCGTGTTCTCGCGGCTCCTGAACGAGGTCACCCAGGCCGTGCCGGAGGTGGTCGATGCGGTCCGCCGCTTGCCCGCCGACACGGCGATCCTGGACGGCGAAGCGATCGCGCTGCGCGCCGATGGCTCGCCCCTTCCGTTCCAGACGACGATGCGGCGCTTCGGACGCAAGCTCGACGTCGACCAGCTCAGAGCGGAGCTGCCGCTGCGAGCGTTCTTCTTCGACATCCTCTACGCGCGGGGCCAGGCGTTGATCGACGAGCCATTCCAGGCACGCTCGGGCGTCCTCGCCGAGCTCGTCCCGGAGGCCGAGCGCCCCGCGCGCCTCGTCACGGCGGACGCGAGCGAGGCCCAGGCGTTCTACGACCGCGCCATAGCGGACGGACACGAAGGGGTCATGGCGAAAGCGCTCGACGCCCCCTACGAAGCCGGCTCGCGCGGCTCGGCGTGGCTCAAGGTCAAAGCCGTCCACACCCTGGATCTCGTCGTCCTCGCCGCCGAATGGGGCCACGGCCGGCGCAAAGGCAAGCTCTCGAACCTCCACTTGGGCGCCCGCGACCCGGAGGGCGGTTTCGTGATGCTCGGCAAGACGTTCAAGGGACTCACGGACGAGCTGCTCGAATGGCAGACGGGCAGGTTGCTCGAGCTCGCGACGGAGCGAGAAGGGCACATCGTGTGGGTGCGGCCCGAATTGGTGGTCGAGATCGCTTTCAACGGTCTGCAGGCGAGCCCGCGATACCCTGGGGGGTTGGCGCTACGGTTCGCCCGTGTGGTGCGGTATCGCAGTGACAAGACGGCAAACGAAGCCGATACGATCGACGCGGTACGTGCGCTATATCGTCCCTAAACCTCCACCATCCTCCTCCAACCTCCACCAACCTCCACCAACCTAGTCGTAATTCTTCCGCCAGGTACGCCAATCTTCCGTTACGTCGTCCGCCATCTTCGACGCTGCATCGTACAGCCAACGCTTGTCACGCCGCTTGAGGTCGGTGAGGAGCACTTTGGCGTCGAGGTCGCCGAGGTGGATGTTGGCCGTCTCGCCCCCCATCGCGTGTAGCAGCCGCTCCTCGTACCGCTTTTTCGGGAGGGCGTTGAGGGTGATGCGGGCGCAGTCGGGGGCGAGGCGCCGCACCAGCCATTCGCCGCTCACAGCGACGCACGGGTCGGGGCAGCGCACACCGCGCCGCAGCATTTCGTGGTAATGAATCTTGCGGGCGAACCCGGCGAGTGCCCAGATCGCGCGGCGCACCGGCGGCCCGCTGTTCGCGAAGACGCAGGCTGAGGGCGCCAGCGCCTTCGCTTCCCGCGCGACCCGGCCGCCCCTCCATTGAGCCAGGGCGACATACCGCTGCCGGCCGAGGCTGCCGACTCCCGCCACCCGGTGCACGATGCGCTTCTCGAGGCCGCGCTCCGGGAGCGCCCGCTCGAGCGCGGCGTCGACCGCCGGCGGGAGGGCTCCGCGAATCGTGGGCAGCGCCTCGAGCTTTTCCCAGAACTTCTCCGGATCGTGCAGCCGGTACTCCGCCATCTCGCGCAGCTCGACGTGGTTTTCGGCCAGGACGTAGGCATGCCCGCCCGCGGCCAGCGCCTCCCGGTAGCCGTCCTCGATCACGGCGGCGGCGTTCTTGGGGTCGATCTTCAGGTCGTGGTAGCCGACGGCGACGACGACGCTCGTCGCGAGACGCACCAGATCGTTGGTGTAGGGGAGCGGGTACGCCTCGTCGAAGTCGTTCACTCCCCAGATCAGCCGACCCTCGGAGTCGCGCCAGGTGCCGAAGTTCTCGACGTGCAGGTCGCCGACGGCGAGCACGCGCGGCGCGTCGGCGACGGCGCCCACGACCGACTCCCAGCGTTCCGCCCAGCGGTAGAATGTGCCGCGCAGGAACGGGAACGGCCCCGCGCCCATGGCGCGGTGCTTCAGCTCGAGGTCGGCCCGGATGAGCGGCATTCGTTCCGCGAGCCACGCCTCGTAGTGGGCGGTGGCTTCGACGACGTCCATGGGATGAATCTAGGTCGGTGGAGGTTGGTGGAGGCTCTGGAGGTTTCACATACCTCTTGTCAGTCCGCCGTCCACTCGCAGGCTCTGTCCCGTGATGTAGCTCGCGTCCGACGACGCGAGGAAGGCGACGACACGTCCGACCTCTTCCAGTGTGGCGGGACGCCCCAGCGGCGTAGCGGCGAGGAACGCCGGGTCCGCCTCCTCCACGAACCCCGGTAGTACACAATTCATCCGAATTCCCACCGGGCCGTAACGATCAGCGAAGAGTTTCGTAAAGGCGCCGAGGCCTGCTCGGAAAACGGAAGAGACGGGGGCGTCGAGGTGTGGCTGTGCCGCCCATAAGGACGAGATGTTCACGATCGCACCGCCGCCCTGCTGCTCCATCACGGGAACGACGAGCCGAGCGAGGCGCACGACGTTGAGCAGCAACAGCGCGAGTCCTTCCTCCCACGACGTATCCGGAATCGAGAGGAGATCGCCCTTCGCGACGTGACCGGTGTTGTTGACGAGGACGTCGATTCGTCCGTAGCTGTCGAGCGTCGTCCGTACGAGCCGCTCGAGGTCCGCCGCATTCGCTACGTCTCCCCGGACACCGATCCCGCCCAGTGATGTGGCCATTGTTTCGGCGTCTTGCGAACGCGACATCAGCACGACTCGGTGCCCCCGCGACGCCAGCTCACGCGCGCAGGCGGCGCCGATGCCGCTCGAAGAGGCAGTGATGATTGCGACTGGGGGTTCAGACATGAAACGAAGCTAGCCCATGGGGCAGGATCTTCCACTTCTTTCTTATCAAAGCGAACACGGGTTGTCATTCCGAGGGCCCCGAGCGCAGCGAGTGGGCCCGAGGAACCTCAAGGGTCCCCGGTCGAGGGGAGCGTATTGGGAAGCCCCTGCCCAGTGAGCCTTGAGGTCCCTCGCCCCTCGCTAGCGCTCGGGGCTCGGGATGACAATCGCACTTTGTTCGTTGGGAAAGGAAATGGAGGATCTCTACACGAACCAGTCACGAGCCAGATCCTTCCATGCCACGCTCGGCTGACAACCCCCAGCGCTGCCGCTGCTCCCGCCATATGAGCACCAGGATCGCGCCGTCGAGCGCGAGGACGATCACCAGGGGCAGCGAAAACCCGATGGTCAACCGGTATGCCTCGTACGCGATGAACACCATCAGAAAAACTTCCGCCAGCGGATAGGCCCAGCGGACGTTGCGCAGCAGGCCGATCATCAGGAGGACCTTGGCGATGCCGTGGCTCACCAGGTAGAGGGAGCCGGCCAGCTTGACGCCGCCGGACAGGTGCTGCAAGTGGTCGCGGAGGAAGGTCGCGACGCGATCGCTCGGGTCTTCAGCCAGCTCGCGTTGGGTGAGGAACGTCGCCAGGTGATTGAGGGTTTGGGGACCGACGAGTGCGAGCGCTACACCGCCCACGATCTCCAACATGCCGTCGATTCCCTTGATCCAGACGCCGAGCCGGAAGAGACGGTCGAGCACTACTGTCGATACAATGCCGGGAACGTCTTCGCGAGCTTGTCCAGCTTGGGCAGGTCGTTGTACACGATGTACGGCTGCGACATGTGCAGCGCGAGGTAATTCTGGTGATACGCCTCGGCCTCGAAGAAGTGGTCGAGCGGCACCACCTGCGTCACGATCGGGCTGGAGAAGAGGTGCGTGCGCGACAACTCGGCGATGTACGCCTGCGCCGCTTGTTGCTGCGCCGCGCTCTCATAGAAGATCGCCGAACGGTATTGCGATCCCACGTCAGGGCCCTGGCGGTTCAGCTCGGTGGGGTCGTGCGCCACGGTGAAGAACACCTGCAAGAGCTGGCGGTAGCTCACCTGCGATGGGTCGTAGGTAACCTCGACCGACTCAGCGTGACCCGTCTCGCCCGTGCTGACGATCTCGTAGTGCGCCGTGGGGGCCTTGCCGCCGGCGTAGCCGGACACGACCTGCACCACGCCCTTCACGTGCTTGAAGACCGCATCCACGCCCCAGAAACAGCCACCGGCGAACACGGCCGTCTCGGTCGTTCGGGTGAGTGGCTTGTGCAAGCTGGACTGGGCTGCCCCGAGCGCCGGGACGAGCAGCAGCGCTGCGAGCCAGGCAAGACGCGTACGAGTGAATGTCATGTGTGGATTCATACTACGGATAATACCGAAGCTGTGGGAGAGGTTCCCGGGGGCTACTTGTCGGGCAGCGCGGTCGAGGCGGTGCTGTCGCGCCGGGCGACCAGGGCGCGATGACCGCACCCGCACGTCTCCACCATACGACCCTGACGATCGCACTCGAACCGCAGCCAGGCGCGGCAGTGGGGGCAATGGGGCGGCCCGCCGTCCTGCACGAGCCGTGATCGCGCCGCGGCGTGGTTCACTTGTGCCGAAATGTGATGCGCCCGCGCGTGAGATCGTAGGGCGAGACGGCGAGCGTGACGCGATCGCCGGCCAGGACCCGAATGCGATAGCGCCGCATCTTTCCCGCGATCGTCGCCAGGACCGAATGGCCGTTCGTGAGATTGACGCGAAACAGCGTGTTGGGCAGCACCTGGGCGACGATGCCGTCGATCTCGATGGCTTCTTCTTTCGCCATGCTCAGGCGCTCGGTCGGCTGGGGACGGGAAAGCCCGGGGACGACAGATATCCCGGCGGCGGGCCGAACACGACCGGCGGAACGCACTCGCACAGCCCCCCCGTAACCGGCGCAGCAACGATGCCGCCCGAGGGGGGGAGGTACGACACGAAGCGCAGCTCGGTGATGAAACCGCCGCAATGGGCGCAGTGCAGCTCGGCCATAGGCTTTCTTTGCATACTGGATGAACGTAGCTGGATTTACTATGATTTGTCAAGTATTTGTCAGTTATGGTGTTCCACTTCACGAATGTTTGTTAAACGGCGTCGATTCGAGAGGGAGGTCGGAAGATGGATGTGTCGCTCGTGATCCGCCGGCGACTCGAGGAGCTGGGGTTGGAGCAGAAGGACCTGGCGCGCGCCGCGCGGGTGACCGAGTCCTATGTGTCGCAGCTGTTGACGCGCCGCCGGGCGCCCCCGGCGCCGAACCGCAGCGACATCTACGACCGGATGGGGAAGCTGTTGCGACTGCCCACGGGGGAGCTGGCGCGCCTCGCGGAAGTGCAGCGCAAAGAAGCCCTGAAGCAGGAGCTCGGTGAGACGGAGCCGCTGTACCGGGAGGTGCGGCAGCTGGTGCTGCGCAAGTGCGCTCCCGCCCGGGCCGAGCACGTGCGCGCGCTGTTCGAACAGCAACCGTTCGGTGAGCTCGAACGACTCGTCACCCAGAAACTGCTGGACGTCGCGAAACAGGTGGCACGCCAGGAGCTGGACCACGAGGTGTGGCTGCGGGACGTGGCGCGGCTCAGCGGGCACAGCTTCGAGGAGATGCGGGTCGAGGTGCTCGAGTTTCTCGACACCGACGTCTTTCATCTCTCGGGCGACAACTGCGTCGCGTTTCTCGATCCGTTGATCGCATCCTGGGACATCGACCTGGCGACGTTCGCGCTGGAGATCCTGCTCAACGAGCATGTGGCGACGGAGCGGGTCAAGCGGTTCGTGTTCGTCGAGCAGGATCCGGCGCCCGAGGAAGCAGGGTTCCGGGACTTCCTCCACGATCCGTCCCTGAGCGGTACGGCAACGGAGACGGAGCTCGAGTTTCTGCGCCGGCTCAAGATCCCCGGTCGCCATCCCGCCGCCCTCTACTACTATCGCGAGCTACAGAATCTCAGAGATCCACTCCACTTCCGGACCAGCTGATCAGGACGAGAGCGCCACGATGCGCTGCAGGATCGTCCGGGCGAAGTCCTTGTCCCACGTCACCGCCGACTTGCGCGCGACCACCTGGATCCGGCTGCCCGTGCCCTCGGTCTGAATCGTCACGGTGACGTCGCGGTCGGCGGTCGAGCCGTCGATCTCGCGCTTGTCCCTCTGCCCCTCCTGCTCCGTGCTCGACTTTTTCTGATCGATTCCCATCTCCTGAAACGTCTGCTCGGTTGCCGATGACGCCTTCGCCACCGGCGCCATCACGACCGACCCGACGCCGCGGTCATTGAAATAAATCCCGCCCCCAGCCCCGGCTCCCGCCGCGGCGAACAGGCACCCGCCAAGCGCCAGCGGGAGTGCCATGAGTATCCACTGTTTCATACTCGGGCCTCCTATGGTTGCTGGGCGGCCGCAAGGCCGGCCCCGATCAGTCCGATGTCCGGCTGTGTCACGACGCGAATCGGGATCGTGGAGAGAAACTCCGCGAACCGGCCTTTAGCTCGAAATGCGCGCACGAACGTGCCGTCCTTCAGCTTGGGGAGGATGCGCGGCGCAATTCCCCCCACCACGAAGACGCCGCGCGCCCCCACGGCGAGCGCGAAATTGCCGGCCTGCGCGCCGTACGCCGACACGAACAGGTCGAGCGCGGCGACCGACAGCGCGTCGCTGCCGGCGAGGGCGTGCGCCGCGATCACCGGCGAGGGATCGCCCGCCGCCGCGATCTCGGCGGCGACCACGCGCTGCTCCCGGGCGCCGTCGCGCTGGGCGAAGAAGCGATACACCTCCGCGAGGCCGGGCCCCGAGAGCACGCGCTCCCAGCTCACGTGTCCGTATTGCGACGCGAGGTACGTCAACAACTCTTCCTGCAGCGCGCCGGCGGGCCCGAAGTCGCAGTGCCCCGCTTCCGAGTCGTACGGCCGGTAGGACGACTCTTCCCACAGCAGGAACACGTGCCCCAATCCCGTTCCCGCTCCGATGGCGGCGATCGGCGCCCGCTCGGGGATGCTGCCTCCCTGGAGCGCGGTGAAATCGTCGGGGCCGGTATGGGGAATGGCATATCCCGCGGCGACGAAATCGTTGACCAGTGTGACAGGCATGCCGAGCTCCCGCGTCAACGACGCGGCGTCGAGCTGCCAATCCACGTTGGAGAGCTTGACGATTCCCTGTACGACATGGCCGGCGACGGCGAGGGAGGCGCGCTCGGCGGCGGGGGAGGGGTGCGATCCCAGAAACCGGTGCACCAGCTCCACCGGTCCCGATGCGGCCTTGCTGTCGTACTGCTCCTTGGCGAGGAGGCGGGGCAGTCCGACGTCGATCTCGACCAGTCCCAGTCGCGCATGTGTCCCGCCGATGTCCGCGGTGAGGACGATCATGCGGCGGTTCCGACGAGCCCTGCGGCGGCGGCTTCGTCGAGCAGCCACACACCGGCGCGCGCCAGCTGGGCGGGGCAGTGCTCCGGATCATCGTCCCCTTCGAGCGCGCGTGCCACGGCGGCCGCTTTGTCCGGCCCGCGGGCGAGCACGAGACGCGCGCGCGCGGCCGCGATGACCGGTGGCGTGATCGTCAGCCGCAGCGTGGGGGGCTCGGGGCTCTCCGAGGGGACGACGTGATACCAGTTCTCCTTCACCGCACGGGATCCCGGAAAGAGGGACGCCGTGTGACCGTCGCGGCCCACGCCGAGGAGCAGCAGATCGAGGCGCTCGGGGAGCAGCTCGGCGTACTCCGCGGCGGCGCTGACGCGGTCGGCGGCGTCGGCCGGCATGCGGTGCCGCCGCGCCAGCGGGACTCCCGCTGGATCGAGCAGCGTTTCGGCGGCCATGTGATAGTTCGAGTCGCGGTGCTCCGGCGGCACGGCGCGCTCGTCCCCGAAGAAGACGTCGATCCGGTTCCACGGCAACGTCATGGCGGCGAGGCGCTGGTACACGGGGCGCGGCGACCCGCCGCCGGCGAGCGCGATCGACGCCCAGCCGCGCGCCACCACACTCGCCTCCAGGCCTCCGGCGATGCGGGCCGCCGCCTCCTCCACCCATCGCTCCGCCGGCGCCACCACGACCTGCGCTAGATCGCGCGCCATTCCCGTCCGTCGCGGCGCAGCAACTCGTCGGCTGCCGCCGGTCCCCAGCTGCCGGCCGGGTAATTGGGAAAGTCGGCGGACGAAGTGCTCGTGGCCTCCCAGCGCGCGATCAGCGGATCGACGATGCGCCAGGCGCGGTCGATCCAGTCGGCCCGCGCGAACAGCGTCTGATCGCCCTTCATCGCGTCGTGCAGCAGCCAGGCGTAGGCGCGCGGCGCCCGGGCGATCCCGAAGGCGGTTGCGTAGCTGAAGGACATCGTCACTGGCGTGACCGTGACCTCGGGCCCCGGCTGTTTCGCGGCGAATGTCTGCACGATCCCCTCGTCGGGCTGCAGCCGGAACAGCAGGACGTTGCTGTGCATCTGGCCGCGGTCCACGGGAAACATCAGGTGCGGCGTGGGCTTGAACTGAATGACGACCTCCGTGAGGCGCCGGCTCAGCCGCTTGCCGGTCCGCAGATAGAAGGGCACGCCCGCCCACCGCCAGTTGTCGATCTCGAGCTTCAACGCGGCGAAGCTGCGCGTGCGCGAGCCGGGGGTGACGCCGGCCTCCTCGCGGTACCCCGCCACCTGCTCCCCGTTCACAAGGCCCGGTCCATACTGCCCGCCCACGGCGCTGGTATCGCCCGGCGGCGCAATCGCTTCCAGCACCTTCACCGTCTCGTCGCGCAGCGAGGCGCCGTCGAACCGGTTGGGCGGCTCGATCGCCGTCATGCAGACGAGCTGCAGCAGATGGTTCTGCACCATGTCCCGCACGACGCCCGTCTGCTCGTAGAACCCGGCGCGCGTCCCGATGCCGATGTCTTCGGCGACGGTGATCTGCACGTGATCGATGTACCGGCGATTCCAGATCGGCTCGAAGCTGGGGTTGGCGAAGCGCACCACCAGCATGTTCTGCACCGTCTCCTTGCCGAGGAAGTGATCGATGCGATACACGCACGTTTCGGGGAATACCGCGCGCACCGCCGCGTCGAGATGGGCGGCGCTCGCTTCGTTCGCGCCGAACGGCTTCTCGATCACGACGCGGCGCCACCCCGCGCCGCCGTTCGCCAATCCCGACGCCGCCAGCTTCCCGACGATTTCCACGTACACGCTGGGCGGCGTCGCCAGGTGAAATAAGACGCGGTCGGGGATCGAGCGGCGCTGCCGCTCCGTCGCGATGCGCTTGGCGAGGTTGGCGTAGGCGCCGTCCGCGGGCGAGGTGAAGTCGCCGGGGACGAAGCCGAGGCACGCCGCGAACTTGTCCCACTGCGCCTGATCGACCGGCCCACCGGCCGATTCCATGGCCGCGCGCATTTGGGTGCGAAAGGCGTCATCGTCCCAATCGGAGCGGGAGAACCCGATCACTGCGCACGGCTCCGGCAGCAGGTTCTCCTGAAACAGCTCGAACAGGGCGGGGATCAACTCGCGCCGCGTGAGGTCGCCCCCGGCGCCGCAGATCACGATGACGCACGGGTCGGCGGGGCGACCGGTGCCCAGGCCGCTGCACCCCGGCGCCAGGTCGGCCTGCGTCACGGCTCCGCCCGCACGGCGTGCCCGCCGAACTGCTGGCGCAGCGACGCGATCACCTTCGCCGAGAAGCTTTCGTCGATGCGCGAGGCGAACCGCTCGTACAACGACTGGGTGATCACGGGGATGGGAATCGCGTTGGTGAGCGCGTACTCCACCGTCCAGCGTCCCGTACCCGAATCGTCGATGTAGGGGGCGACCTTGGCGAGGTCGTCGCCGTTCGCCGCCAGGGCGCGGGTCAACAGCTCGAGCAGCCACGAGCGCACCACCGCGCCGTGGCTCCACAGATCGGCGATCGCGCCGAGCTGCAGCTTGAACTCGGAGCGTTGCATGCACTCGAAACCTTCACCGTACGCCTGGAGCATGGCGTATTCGATCGCGTTATGGATCATCTTCACGAAGTGCCCCGCCCCCGATTCGCCGACGCGAGCCCACCCGCCCGCCGGCGCCAGCGCCTGGAAGATCGGCTCGAGTCGCTGGCACGCGTCGGCGGGACCGCCGACCATGAGGCAGTACCCCTCCTTGAGCCCCCAGACACCGCCCGACACGCCGGCGTCGATGAAGTGCACCCCGTGTGCGGCGCATTGCTTGGCGGCTCCTTGCGAATCCGAAAAGTGCGAGTTGCCGCCGTCGACCAAAACGTCGTTCGCGGCGAGTGCCTCGAGCAGTGCGGCGATCGTCGCCGCGGTGGGTGGTCCGTGCGGCACCATGACCCACACGGCCCGGGGCGGTTTCAGGCGGCCCACCAGATCGGCGAGTGACTCGGCCGCCGTGACGCCGCTCTTCGCGACCTCGAGTCGCGTCGCGGCGTTGGCATCGAAGCCCACGACGCTGTGGCCGGCGGCGATAAGCCGCTGCGCCATGAACCCGCCCATCTTCCCCAGGCCTATGAGACCGAGTTCCATATCTTCTCTCCGTTTGTGAAGGTTGGTGGAGGATGGTGGAGGGTTAGTGGAGGGTGTTGCGGTGCAACCTCCACCATCCTCCACCATCCTTCACCATCCTCCACAACCTCCTTAGTGAACAGTCACCACCATGTCCACGATGTCTCTCATCATCGTCGTCCCCCGCCGCACATTGGCTATTGAGATCCGCTCGTTGTTGCCGTGCACGCCCGACTGCTCGTCGCTCGGAACCATAAACGGCGCGTAGCCGTAGCAATTGATTCCGAGGTCCCGGAAGAAGTGGCTGTCGGTGAACCCGGTGGAGACCTGCGGCACGACGTTGGCGTCGGGGAAGTAGCGACGGGTGACGCTCACCAGCGCGTTGTACAGCGGGTTGTCGACTGGTGACACCGCCGCGGTGAATCCCATGATCTGCTCGATCTTGATCCCCGGGTCGTTCAGTACGGCGCCAAGCTCCACGAGGAACGCCTGCCGGTCCTGGTCGGGGAGGAGGCGGCAATCGATCTCCGCGCGGGCCTCGGGCGGAATCACGTTGATCTTGTTGCTCGCCTCGAGCCGGGTGATCGAGCAGGTGTTGCGTACCAGCGCCGCGAGCTCGGGCGCCTCGAGCTGCAACCGCAGCAGGAGGCGCGGATCCGCGATGGCCCGCGCTAAATCCAGAAAGGGCGCCTTCCATTCCGGAGCGGCGTTCTGGGCCAGCGCCTTGAAGTAGGTGTCGACCGCGGGAACGACGCGCGGCGCGAACTGGTAGGTCTGCAGCCGGTCGAGCGCGCGCACCAGCCGGTTCACCGAGGACGCCACCGGCGGAATCGAGCCGTGCCCCGGCTCACCGGTGGAGATGAGCCGCAGCCAGAGCGGCACCTTCTGCGTGACTTCGATCCCCATCTGCTTGCGGCCGTCCTCGACGGTGCCGTCGCCGCCCTCGTTCAGAAGCATGCCGGCGCCGCGGAACGCCTCGGGGTGGTGTTGCACCACCCAGCCGGCGCCGAACGATCCACCCGCCTCTTCGTCGGCGGTCGCCATGAAAATCACGTCGCGCGCCAGCGTCACGTGGCGACGGTGCAGCGAGAGGAACGCCTCGAGCTCCACGATGCCGAGCGACTTCGTGTCCAGCGCGCCGCGCGCGTAGATCTCCGAGTCCTGTACGACGGCGGAGAAGGGATCGACCCGCCAGTACCGCGCGTCGGCGGGAACGACGTCCATGTGGTGCAGCAGCACGAGCGCCGGGGCGGAGCCACCCTTGAGGCGCGCCCAGATGTTGCCCCGCCCGGGAGCGGACGACGCGGTGTCGAAGGCGATGCCTTCCTGCGCGAAGATCCGGGCGAAGAACTGCATCGTCTGATCTTCGTTCCCCGGCGGATTCGTGGTGTTGATTTTCAGGTATTGGATGAGGCGCTGCACCGCTTCGTCCTCGAGGCTCGTCTGGGCGGAAAGCGACGCTGCGCCGGCCAACGACGCGATCAACACGAGGCTGCGCATCCCTGACGGCATTGCGGCTCCGGGTTATGGAGGTTGGTGGAGGTTGGTGGAGGTGGGTGGAGGACCTTCACCATCGTCCACCATCCTCCACTATCCTCCACAACTTCGCAAGCCGCGCCTTTCCCTCCGCCTCGTCCCTCCCGAGACCGTTCCGTCCCGGAATGGTTGTACCCTGCCCGCGATCGCAGCTATTCATCCAGAGAACCCGAACACAGAGGCTTGATCGTGAAGGCGCTCGCACTCGTCATCCTAGTACAGTCGACCCAATGGCCCGCGTACGGCGGCGACGCCCAGGGTCGCCGCTTTTCGGGCGCAGACCAGATCACCCCTGCGAATGTTGGGCAGCTCAAGCCGGCTTGGGTCTACCGCACCGGCGACCTGTTGCGGCGCAGAGGCCGGTTCGAGGCGACGCCGCTGCTCGTCGACGGGACGCTGTACGTCTCCTCGCCGCTCGATCGCGTGTCGGCGCTCGACCCCGCGACCGGCGCCGAGCGCTGGACCTACGATCCCGCGATCGACCTGCACGGCAGCTACGGCGACTTCGCGAATCGTGGCGTCGCGACGTGGCTCGATGCGGCCGCTCCCGCGGGGTCTCCCTGCCGCCGGCGCATCTACATCGGCACCGTGGACGCGCGCCTCATCGCGCTGGACGGCCGGACGGGCCGGCCGTGCGACGACTTCGGGAGCCACGGTACCGTCGATCTCACGCACGACCTGCTCAACGCTCCCGACGAAGTGGGAGAGTACGAGGTGACGTCGCCCCCCGCGGTCGTCGGCGGTCTCGTCATCGTCGGCTCGGCGGTCGGCGACAACAACCGCCTCGACGCGCCGAACGGCGTGGTGCGCGCGTATGATGCACGGACCGGGGCGGAGAAGTGGAGCTGGGATCCGATCCCGCGCACGCCCGGCGCTCCGGGCTACGACACCTGGCAAGGCCCCTACGCGCATCAGACCGGCGCCGCGAACGCGTGGAGCGTGCTTTCGGCCGACACGACGCGCGGCCTCGTCTTCGTTCCGGTCGGCAGCGCCTCTCCCGACTTCTACGGCGGCGAACGGCTCGGCGTCAACCAGTACGCCAATTCGCTCGTCGCGCTGCGCGCGTCGAGCGGTCAGGTGGTCTGGGCGTTCCAGGTGGTGCACCACGATCTGTGGGACTATGACATCCCTGCACAGCCCGTGGCGTTCACGCTGCATCGCGGCGGTCGGGACATTCCGGCGCTCGCCGTCGCCACGAAGATGGGGCACCTCTTCATCCTCGACCGCACGACGGGGCAGCCGCTCGTTCCTGTAGAAGAGCGTCCCGTCCCGGCGAGCGACGTGCCGGGTGAGGTCGCCGCGCCGACGCAACCGTTCCCGCCGCCCGCCTATCGCTTCGTTCCGGAAAGTCTCCCGGCGTCGGACGCATGGGGTGTGACACCTGAAAGCAAAGAGAAGTGCCGAGCCTGGATCGCGTCGTTGCGTTCCGAGGGGATCTTCACGCCATCGTCGCTGCGCGGCACGATTCACTACCCGGGTCACATCGGCGGCTTCAACTGGTCCGGGGTGTCGATCGACGAGCGCGACGGACTGCTCGTGGCGCCGGTGAACCATCTCGCGATGGTGGTCACCCTCATTCCGCGCGACTCGATCCACGCGGTGCGGCGCGCTCATCCCGGTGTCGAGATCAACGGCCAGCGGGGCACGCCCTACGGCATGATGCGGCAGACGCTGCTCGGGTCCGACGGATTGCCGTGCACGCCGCCACCCTTCGGCGAGCTCGTGGCGTTCGACCTGACGCGCGGCACGGTGCGGTGGCGCGTGCCGCATGGCTACCTGCGCGGCATGGGGGACACGCCCGCGGCCCGGATGATGGGGTCGGTCGCACTGGGTGGCGTACTCATTACTGCGGGCCATCTGGTGTTCTCGTCGGGTACGCTCGACGAGCACCTGCGCGCCTACGACCTCGGGACGGGCCGCGAGCTATGGAGCGCACCGCTGCCCGCCGCCGGTCACGCGCTGCCGATGACCTACCTGGCCGGCGGGCGGCAGTACATCGTCATCGCGGCTGGGGGACATGACCGGCTGGGGCCGGATCGCCTGGGTGATTATCTCATCGCCTTTGCGGTTCCCGGGCCGCGGGATGCGGGGCCCGATACGCTCCCTCGGGATCTCACTGGACAATGGAAAGGGGAGCTGCGGATCAACGACAGCGACCGTCACCCGACGACGCTGACGCTGCGATCCGCGGGCGACTCGCTGGTCGGGGATGCGACGGCCGACGACGGGCAGATCACCGGGCCGGTCGTGGCGCACACGCACGGCACCGATTTCACTTTCTCACTGACGTTCGCCTACTCCGCCAAGCACTGTGGCGGCACGATTACGGGGAGCGGCGCACAGGCCAACGCCGGGACGCTGCTGGAAGGCGAGCTGCAGGTCGAGAGCACCTGTGCCGATGGCCCCGAGGCGGGGATCTTCTCGCTGCGCCGCGTCGCGCGGTAGCTTCGAGCGTATGCGGCTCAAGGGTTGGCGGCTCGCGGCACTGTGGACGGCGGTGTTCACCCTCGTCGGCCTGCTCGAGTTCTGGTACCGCTACTTTGACGTGCTGGCTAGCGGCGCCACCGAACCCGCCGGAATCAAGCTCATCGAGGAGATGACGGGGGCCTATGGCGCCGGCCTCTTCCTCCCCTTCGCGATCTGGATCGTGCGGCGGGCTCGCGCCCGCGGTGTGCTCGGCTGGCGGTTGCTGCTCGTCCATGGCGCCGTCCTACCGGTCTACTCCATCCTGCACACGACGTGGAACGGCGCCACGCGCGCGGTCCTGTTCCCGCTATTCGGGCTCGGGGCGTACGACTACGGTCGCATGCCGCTGCGCTACGCGATGGAATTCCCGATGGACGTGCTCGGATTCACGCTGTGGATGGGGCTCGTCTATCTGTTCGACCGCTACTCGGAATCGCGCGATCGTGACGTGCGGGTGGCGCAGCTCGAGACGGAGCTGACCCGCGTGCGCCTCAGCGCCCTCGAAAGCCAGCTGCGGCCCCATTTTCTCTTCAACGTGCTCAACACGATCTCGTCGGTGATGTACGAGGACGTTGCGGCGGCGGACACGATGCTCGCTCGTCTCGCCGACCTGTTGCGGCGCACGCTGCGCCGCCCGTCGGGCAGCGAAGTCCCGCTCGCCGAGGAGATCGAAACGCTCGAGCTGTACCTCGACATCATGCGCGTGCGGTTCGCCGAGCGGCTGTCGGTCGACGTGCAGGTCGACGACGCGGTGCGGGACGCGGCGGTCCCCGCGCTCGTACTGCAGCCGCTCGTCGAGAACGCCTTGCGCCACGGCGACCCGGGGCCCGGAGTGCCAGCCCGGATCTCGGTGCGCGCGCGCCGCGATGACGGCAGCCTCCTTCTGGAAGTGGAAGACAACGGCCCGGGTCTCGCCGGAACCCAGGCGGAAGCGGTCGGGAAGGGAGTCGGTCTCGCCAACACCGCGCGCCGATTGGAGCAGCTCTATGGAGACCGCCAGGCGCTGACGCTCTTCAATCTGACGGGCGGCGGTCTGCGGGTCGCTGTCGAGCTCCCGTATCGCGCGGCGCCGTGAAGCTCAAGGTGCTGATCGTGGACGACGAGCGGCCGGCGCGCACGAAGGTGCGCCGGTTTGTCTCGGCCGATCCCGACGTGGGACGGATCTTCGAAGCGCCGGACGGCGTGCGGGCGGTCGACGTGGTTCGCGAAGAGACGCCCGATCTTCTCTTTCTCGACGTACAGATGCCCGGACTCGACGGCTTCGGGGTCGTCGAGGCGCTGGGCACGGACGCCTTGCCGCACGTCGTGTTCGTCACCGCCTTCGACGACTACGCCGTCCGCGCGTTCGACGTGCACGCGGTGGACTACGTGATGAAACCGTTCGACGCCGAGCGGTTCGGACGGGCGCTCGCGCGGGCGAAAGCGGCGATCGCGAGCCACAAGAACGGCGAGGATGCAGCACGGGTCGAGCGCCTG
>DATJJY010000060.1:0-75743 GCA_035491895.1 Gemmatimonadales bacterium | reverse complement strand
GCATGTCCCCTCGCACCCTCCAATCGGCCTCGGTCACAGTGCTCTTCCTCCTTGGCGCCGGGTGTCAGCCGGTGCCCGGCGGGGGTGGAACGCCGCAGCCGGAGACGGAGCCGCTTCTCGGCCTCGCCGATTTTCACAACCACGAATTCGGGTTCATGGGATTCGGCGGCGTGGCGATCAGCCATTCCGTGGATCCCACGACTGGGTGCATCGGGGCCCTGCCGTACGATCCGAACTCGATGGCCGTTAAGGACATCGTCCGGTCCCAGCTGTTCTCCGCGACCACTGCCGATGCCGCCCGGGGCGAGTGCGATCCCTCGGCCACGAACATCGCCGGCCAGCGGGTGGATACCGATAATCTCAAGCGTGCGTGGCAGGGGGGCCTCCGGCTGATGGTGATGTTCGCGGTGAATTCGGAGTTCCTCTGCGAGGTAGGCGAGTTGGCTCAGACCTGCCCCACGGACCGCAGCGCGGTGGAGGCGCAGATCCAGGCGGCGAAGGACCTGGAGGCGCGCATCGATTCCGCGTCGGGCGGACCGGGGATGGGGTGGTATCGAATTGTCCGGACGCCGGCCGAGGCCAGGCAGGTCATCAAGGCCGGGAAGCTTGCGGTGGTGCTCGGGATCGAGGCGGGAAACGTCTTCGGCTGCCGGACCGAGGCGCGATCGCATGTGCAAGGGATCGCCATTCTGCCCACCGACGAGCCGGTCACCGAGACGACGTATGAGCGGAACTGTAATGACGGGATCGGACTCACGGCCTGGTATACCTACACTAATCCCGACGAGGACCTTTCGACCTACGGCTCAGAGAATACCCACACGGCCCTGGCACTGTTCGAGCACTACTGGGACCTCGGGGTGCGGCACTTCTACCTGGTGCACAACGAAGACGGAGCGCCGGGCGGCACCGCCGTCTCGATCGATCTCTTGCACGGCGAGCTGGATCCCTCCGGCACGGGTAGCGATGAAATCAATCGGGTGATCAAGGCCATACGCCCATCCGTCACCACGTGGAACTGCCAGAGCCGCTTCCTCTGGGATGGGGGGCGGTGCAACAGCCGCGGGCTCGAGCCAATGGGACGGGAGTTGGCCAAGCTCATGGCCGCTCACGGCGCCCTGATCGACTCCGATCACCTCTCTTGGAGAGCCAAGCGGGAGCTGCTGGACAACACAGGCATCCTCGGTGGGGTGTATCCCGTTATCTCCAGTCACTCCGGGCCCGTCACCCTCCTACGGGACAGTGTGCGGAACGAAGGACAGCTCAGCGAGGAGGACCTGGACCAGATCATCCGACTCGGTGGCGCCATCGGTCCGCGATTCCCACCGGTCCTGGACACCCGGGACGAGAGCACTTGGCCCGAGGGGACCACCGTGGCGTCACATGGCTGTGGCGGCACGACCGAGTCGTTCATCCAGGCCTACCGCTACATCGTCCAGCGGCTTCAGGCCGGCCGGCTCATGAACGGGAAGCCCGCGTTCGTCGGGGTGGGCTTTGGGACCGACTTCGGGACGCCGAACCCCATGTACGGGCTCGCCCGATTCATGACCTCTGGGAACGTGAGCGGCTTTACCGACCTGAACGACCCCATCGGGAAGCGCTGGATACTCAATCAACTGAGCGACCTCTTCCACCCGGCATCACCGCATCACAACGGCAACTGCTACGCGCCTGGCGACCCGAAGCCCATGGTGACCTATCCCATTGTCTCGCGCCTGATGCCTGGTGCGATGCCGCTCGGCAAGTCCACCACGCCTTGGGACGGTCGGGCGACCCAACCCGGCTACGACATCTCCTTCGACGGCTTCGTGCACGTGGGGATGATCCCCGATGTCGCTGAGGAGATGGGAGTGCTGGGACTCACCAACCAGGAACTGCTCCCGCTCTATCACGGGGCGGAGGCTTATATCCGCACGTGGGAAACCGCCGAGGCATGGAAGGACGCCTTCGACAATGAGGGGTCGAGGGGAGTCAGGGCGGCGTGTGAAGCAGCGCGGAAGTCCCTGCTTGATAACGAGGATCAGCACATGGCAGAGGCGGTCGTAAGAGCAATCCGCGATCTCCGTGCCAGCCGTTGTCGTGGGATACCATAGGGCAAGGCTGCCCAACGAATCGCGCTTCAGACTCCCCGGCGATCTAGACTGCGGTACTGGATCGCCTCGCTGACGTGCTTCGGCTCGAGCTCCGGCTTCTCGTCCAGATCGGCCACGGTGCGGGCGATTTTGAGCACCCGGTGATAGCCGCGCGCCGAGAGCCCGAGGCGGTTGATCGCGGTGCGTAACAGCGCGTCGGCGCCCTCCGACACGCGGCAGAACGCCCGGATGTCGCGCGGCGCCATGTGCGCGTTGGCGTAGATCCCCGGCCGCCTCGCGAACCGCTCCCGCTGCACCAGGCGCGCCCGATCGACGCGCTCCCGGATCGCCTCGCTCGACTCCCCCGCATAACGCTCGGCCAGTGCCTGGTAGGCGACCGCCGGCACCTCGAGGTGGAGATCGATCCGATCGAGTAATGGCCCCGAGACCCGGGCGAGATACTGCTGCACGCGCAGCGTCCCACACGAGCAGGTGTGTTGCGGATCGCCGAACCAGCCGCAGGGACAGGGGTTCATCGCAGCGGCGAGCATGAAGCGCGCGGGGTAGGTCAGGCTCATCGACGCGCGGGCGATCGTCACCGTGCCGTCCTCGAGCGGCTGCCGCAGCACCTCCAGCACGTTCTTGCGGAATTCCGGCAGCTCGTCGAGAAACAGCACGCCGCCGTGGGCGAGACTCACCTCCCCGGGACGCGGATACGACCCGCCCCCGATCAGGCCGGCATCGGAGATCGTGTGATGCGGTGAGCGGAACGGCCGCCGAGCCACCAACGATTCCCCCAACGCGAGGACGCCGGCGACCGAATGGATCTTCGTCGTCTCGAGCGCCTCCTCCAGACTCATGCGCGGGAGGATCGTGGGCAAGCGCCGCGCCAGCATCGTCTTTCCCGATCCTGGAGGACCGACCATCAGCAGGTTGTGCGATCCCGCTGCGGCCACTTCCAGCGCCCGCTTGGCGTGCGGCTGGCCTTTGACCTCGGCGAAGTCGACGTCTTCCCGCGCGCGCTCCGCGAAGAGACTCGAGAGATCGACGTCGGCGGCGGGGAGGTCGACTTTGCCGTCGAGAAAATCCGCCAGCTCGGCGAGGCCGCTCGCGCCGAGTACCCTGAGACCGGAGACGACGCCGGCCTCCGGCAGGTTCTCCTTCGGGAGGACAAGCGCCGCGGCGCCGGCCGCGCGAGCCGCCAGGGCCACCGGGAGGGCGCCCCGCACGGGGCGGATCGCGCCTTCGAGCCCAAGCTCGCCCAGGACGACCACCTGGCCGAGCCGCCCGGTGCCGATCTGCTCCGTGGCGGCGAGGATCCCCACGGCGATAGGCAGGTCGAACGCCGAGCCCTCTTTGCGGACGTCCGCCGGGGCGAGGTTCACGGTGATGCGCTTCAAGGGGAACGTGTAGCCGGTGTTGGCAATCGCGGCGTAGACGCGCTCGCGTCCCTCCCGCACGGCCCCGTGAGGGAGCCCGACGGTGGCGAAGGTGGGAAGGCCGTTGGCGATGTCGGTCTCGACATCAACCAGGTAGGCGTCGATGCCGAGGACGGCGGCGGAGCGGACGCGCGCGAGCACCCACAAGGATGCTCTCGCGCACCTCTAACTACTGTATCGAACTGTTGCCGACAGTCGCGAAGTTACGCGTTAGAATATCCCTTCATGGCCGCTGTCCTCGAGCACTGGCGACGGCGCGCAGGGCAAAGCGGAGCGCCTGACCGAGCAGCGCGGGGGGGTACCGTTGCAGAAACGGCTCGGGTGGATCGACGTAGAGCCAGAAGACCTCCATACATTGCTCGTCGGTGAGCTCGTCGATCCAATCAAGGGGCTGCGGCCCGGGTGGTGAAGGTTCGAGCATGGATTCCAATGTGCACGAACTCGCGCTCGGCTCGCAACACGCGAATGTTCCCCGGACCCCGGTGACGCGGCTTCGCGTCACGATCACGAACGGCGCCGCGACCCTCGAAGGACCCCGGCGCGCCGTGAGCGCCGATGGACGGCGTATGCTCGTCCTGGACGGGGAGATCTTGAACGCTCGCGAGCTGGGTGTAGAGCTCCACGCTCAGGCCCCTGACGCCGACATCCTGCTTGCCGCATTTCTCGCCTGGGGACCCGCATGCTTCCCTCGATTGATCGGCTCGTTCGCATGCGCGGTGCTCGACAGCTCCGCCGGCCGCCTCACCCTCGCACGCGACCACTTCGGCGTGAAATCGCTGTTCCATGCACATCACGGGGAAACTCTGGCGTTTGGCTCTACGATCGGCGTGCTCCTTCCTGGACTGCCGACCCGCGCGGTCGACCCGCAGGCGCTCCGCGACTTTCTCGTCGATGGGCTCACCGACCACAGCCGTCATACGCTGTTCGCCGGGATTCGAGCCGTGCCCCCGGGGCACTACGTGACGCTGGATTTGGCCCGCCCCGAAGTCCCGGAGCCCACCGCATTCTGGCTGCCGACCCTGACTGACGAGGTCGGTCTCTCGTTCCCGATGGCGGCCGCCCGCTGTCGGGAGCTGTTCGATGAGAGCGTAAGGCGATCGCAGGTCGGGCGCGCCGGTGCGACGCTCTCCGGCGGAACCGACACATCGGCGATCGTGATGATGCTACGTCATCATCTCGGACCCGCCGCGGAGATTCATACCTTCAGCTATATCGGCGAGGATGGAGCGGTCAGCGAAGAGCCCTGGATCGACATCATCAACCAGGCGGCAGGCGCCGTCCCTCATAAACTGCGATTCCACCCCGACGAATGGACCGCCGACTTCGAGGATCTGGTCGAGCTCCAGGGGGAGCCCTTCGGCACGATCGCCGTGTCCGCTCAGCACCGTCTGTACCGGGCGGCGGCGGCCGCCGGAGAGAACGTTCTCCTGGGAGGCGGTGGCGCCGACGAGCTGCTGGGCGGCCATCTGTCGGCTCGTCTCGCGTCGCTGCTGCGGCGAGGGAGCTGGATCGCAGCGGGTCGGCTCGCCAGGCGCGGCCCGCGGGTCTGGCCCACACTCGCGCGGGCAGCCGCCATGGCATTGCCCGAACGCCTGTCGACCATCGCCGCCGGCGTGTCGCAACGTCGGCGCCGCCCCTGGACGAACTGGGCCTGGCTCCGCGATCGAGGGGCGGCTCCCGCTCCACCGTGGTGGATCGGCGACTCCGGACCGCGCATGCTCCGCGGTTTGCTGTGGCGCGCGGTGCGCCGTGCCTTACCCGCCGTGCTGCGATATGAGGATCGCAACGCCGGGACGGCCGGCATGAGCGCCCGCTTTCCCTTCCTCACGCCGGCGCTCGCCGAGTTCGTGCTGTCCCTCCCCGAAGCCTATCTCATTGCGGACGACGGGCGGGGGAAGGCTGTGCTGCGGGCGGCCCTGCGCGGCCTCGTCCCGGACGCGGTGCTCGACCGTCGCGACAAAATCGGCTTCTCGGTCCCGATCCAGGCGTGGACCCAACGGTTGCCGGCGGTGGCGGATCTGTTGGACGCCGCGCAACAGATTCCGGCCGTCGATCCCCGCGGAGTCGCTCCCCTGCTTGCCGCCATCCGCACGGGGCGACCACTGCCCCTGCGCGAGAGCTTCGTCGTCTGGCGACTGGTCGGACTGGCCGCCTGGGCTCGGCGCTTCAACGTGACGTTCGCGTAACCGCCACCATACGGCCAGACCGTGTGCGGGATCGTCGGGTATGTGAGCCATGCGCCGAGCGCCGCGCTTCTTGCGGCGGTGCGCCCGGCGCTCGCGCGGCTCGCAAACCGCGGGCCAGACGGCAGCGGATTTCTCGTCTTTTCGCCGATGGAGGGGCGTGCGGAGCTGGTCGACGAGGACGGCCGGGCCGTACGACTCCCGGACCCGCCGGCCGCGGCCCCCCCTACGGCGACGGTGGTACTGGGCCACCGTCGACTGGCAATCATCGACCTCACGCCGGCGGCCCACCAACCGATGGCGACGCCCGACGGACGCTACGTCCTCGTGCTCAACGGCGAGATCTACAACTACCTCGAGCTGCGCGCCGAGCTGGAATCGCACGGGCACCGCTTCCGCTCACGGTCCGACACCGAAGTGCTGCTAACCGCGTTCGCGGTATGGGGCCGCGACTGCCTGCCCCGCCTCGTCGGGATGTTCGCGTTTGCCATACTCGACACGCACGCTCGGCGCCTGTTCCTGGCGCGCGATCCATTCGGGATGAAGCCGCTCTACTACACCCGTGGGGAGGCAGGATTGGTGTTCGCTTCGACGATCGCCGCGCTGCTCCCATTCGCGCGCCATCGCCGCGTCGACCCGCAGCGACTCTACGACTACCTCGCCATGGGCCAGACCGATCACGGAGCAGGCACGCTGCTCTCCGCCATCCAGAGCCTCCCCGCCGCGCACTACGCGGTGATCGATCTCGATCGACCCGAGATGCTCGAGCCGGTCCGCTACTGGAGACCGGCGCTGGACGGGAAACTCGACCTCTCGTTCGCCGAGGCCGCGACCAGGCTGCGCGACCTGTTCGTGGACGGCATCCGGCTCCACCTGCGCAGCGACGTCCGCGTGGGCACTCTGTTGTCGGGGGGGATCGATTCGTCGGCCATCGTGCTGGCGATGCGCCACGTGGCGGGATCGGCGCTGGAGCTGCACACCTTCAGCTACGTGGGCGACGAGGGCGCGGTGAGCGAAGAGCCGTGGATCGACACCGTGGCCGCGGGAGCGAACACCGTTTCCCACAAGCTCCGCATCGGGCTGGCGGAGTGGGGTGACGGTTTCCAATCGTTGGCCGAGTCGCAAGACGAGCCGTTCGGATCGATCGCGGTGTACGCGCAGCGTCGGCTCTACCGGCTGGCGAGCGAAACCGGGACGCGAGTGATTCTGAACGGACAGGGCGCCGATGAACTGCTGGGCGGCTATCGCGGCATGTGGGCCGCCCGAATCGCTTCGATGTTGAAGGCTGGTCGGTGGTGGAGCGCCTATCGTTTGGCTCGCCGGATAGCGCCGCTCCGACTGCCCTTCGACCCGACCGCGCGCCGCACGATGCTCGTGGGCCTCGCCCTGTGCCCCCCGCGCCGCTGGGCGGAAGCCGCAACCCGGCTGCTGGGCCGTCCGCAGCGCTCGTGGATCAACGCCGCGTGGTGCCGGAGCCATGGCATCGAGCTCAAGCCGCCCGTGTGGGCTGGCTCCACCAGCCGGCGGGTGTTGCGGGAAGCGCTTTGGCTCGGGCTGACCGAGCGGACGCTACCGGCGTTGCTGCGATACGAGGATCGCAACTCGATGGCGTTCTCGGTGGAATGTCGACTCCCGTTCCTGACGACGGCGCTGGCGGAGTTTCTCCTCGCCCTCCCGGAGTCGTACCTCATCGCGCAGGACGGCACGTCGAAAGCGGTCTTCCGGGCGGCGATGCGCGGGCTGGTCCCGGACGCGGTGCTCGATCGTCGTGAGAAAGTAGGCTTCTCGGTGCCGATGCACTCCTGGATTCCGCGTACGCCGCGGATCCCCGAACTGCTGGATGCCGTGGGGCGCATCCCCGCCGTGGATCCCCGGGGAGTCCAGGAGCTGCTCACCAATCCAAGGAACCCCATGGCGAATCCGTTCCGGATCTGGCAACTCGCCGCGCTCGCTCTGTGGGCCGAGCGCTTCGACGTCACGTTCGACTGAGCGGGGTCGCGGAACCCGCCGACGCTCCGGCGCCGGAGACGGACCGGAGCCGGGTCCACCGCTCCCGGACCGCATCCCAGTCGGGCAACACCGCGAGGAGCGGCCAGTAGAGCCAGTAGATGTTCATGCTCAGGAGGATGCCGGCGTGGAAGGCGAGTGCGGCGGGGAGATAGAACCGTCTGAGCCGGGGGAAGAAGACCGAAAGGATGAAGCTCAGCTCAAAGAGCATCGTCCCGGCACCGATGATCCCGCAGAGTAGCGGATGCGCGGCCACCCAGCTGCCGAGCCGCGTGTACACCGTGAAAAAATCGTCCTGGGTGAAGGCGAGCAGGTGATTGCGGATGTTCTCCCATGACGCCCACCGGATCCCCGTGTAGTACAGCTTTCCGTAGCCGGCGAAGAAATAGGGTGAGGCCACGAGGAGCTGGAGCAGCACCAGGGGCCAACGGTACTCCGGACTGGCGAGCGGGTGCGGGCGGCGACGCGCGCCCACTGCCCATGCATCGGCGCAGGGAGCGACCGAGAGAATCACCAGACCGATAATCGGAATGTCGAGGCCACGAAAATACGGAGAGTCGGTCCACAGCAGCGCCTCATACGGCGCGAAGTGATACAAGAGGAGCCCGCTCACGAGACACGAGAGGCGTGGCCGCCACCCGAGTGCCGCGGCCACCAGGGCCGCGACGGCGACGCCCTCGAGCACGTATTCCAGCGCCGGATGCCCCGGGAAGATCAGGTAGCGCCACCGCGTCTGCGGAGTCACCGTCGCCCACACCTCGCCGGGCACGCCGGCGACGCCTGGAAAGTCCCGGGAGAGCACAATCCACAGGCTGTACAACGCGAATGCGATCCTGGCGGCGGCCAGGCCGAACGGCGAGCAGGGCGTGAACCAGAACCGGTCCCACCAAGCCGGGAAAGACACGTTCACCCGGATCATCGCCGACGGTACTCGAAGAGCAGCTGCCGGCTCACAGCGTCGGGGTCGCGTACCCGGCGCACGAGGCTCCAGCGGTCCCGGTAATAGCGCAGCGCTACGAAGGGTGGGGGCACGGAATCGGGAATGGCCCAGAGTCGTGGATGCACCACGGTCAATGGTGCGCGCAGCGGGCCAAGGAAACGATCGTAGCGACCGATGCGCTTCCCTGCCGCCGCGGCGCGGCGCGCCGTCTCCGCCTGGTCCAATAGGTGAGCAGCGATCCTGTCCCGGGTCGCCGAGTCGAGCTGAATGAACACGACCTGGAACCAGGTGCGCAGCTCATCGCCGCTGAACGGCTCCCACGCCCGCGCATCGATGGGGTGCTCGACGCCCGCCGCGTCGACGCCGACCAGACGTCCCGCCGTCCAATTGGGGCCAACCCACCGAGGAAGCAGCTCCCAAGCCGCGAACGGAAACAGGTCGTGCTGGGTCAGGCTCGCACCGAAGGTCGCCGCGACGACGAACAGCACGAACAGGCTGAGGCGGCCCTTGCGTCGCTCGTCGGGATCGGCCGGACCCCGCTGCCCGGCGAGCACGACGGCGCCGGCGACGAAGAGCGCGAACACGAGCGGAGCGAGGACGCGGGTCAGGCCAATCGGACGATCCCCCCGCGCGAGAACAACACCAGATCCCGATGGTTCCTGCGGACGAGACCGGCCGGCGCATCGTGCGTGCGACGCTCGTATCCCATCACGCGGGCGTAGCGGACCAGGCGGCCCCGGTCATCGCGCAGCGGCTCGCGCCAGTGCGGGCAGAGGCCCGCCAGGAAGTGCCACACGTGCTCGACGTCCCATCCCTCATGATCGACCATCGCAGTCCCGGGTCGGACGCGCGGCGCGGCGGTCGCCCGCGACTCCTCCTGGCGGCGGCTCGCGACGCGCCGCTCGACGATCGCGTCCAGCGTGCGCGCGAGCAGCGCGGCTCCACGCTGGGCGCACTGCTGCCGCAGCTCGGCCACCGGCAGCCCGCGCGGCAACGGAAACGCTTCCTGCGCGAGGATCTCTCCCGTATCCGCACCGTCGTCCACGCGATGCACCGTCACCCCCGTCTCACGGTCGTCCGCGTGGTAGATCCAGAGATGCGGCGCCGGACCGCGATGTCTGGGCAGCAGGGACGGATGGAGATTGATGGCGCCGAGTGGCGGAATCGTGTACACCTCGTGGGCCAGCAACCAGGGATACCCGGCCACGCAGAGCAGGTCGGGAGCGAGGGCCGCGAGCCGCGCGCCGAGCGCCGCGTCGTGGGGTTGCGCCTCCCAGTACGGGATGCGCTGCCGCCGGGCGAAGTCGACCAGGGGATCGCGCGACCAGACCGCGAGGCGACGGGCCACGCTCCCCAGCCAGTGCCGGGCGCGAACCCGCGCGGACCTTCCCGTGGGCCGGCCGCCCCGGACCACCGCCACGACGCGGTGGCGTTCCGCTATCGCACGCAGGGCCGGGAACGAGGATTCACTTCCCCCAAGGAACACGATGGACAGCATCGCAGGGACAATGCCCAGGCGGCCGCGAGCGTGCAAGTTGACAGCGCCAACCACATCAGCGGATTTTGAGGAATGGCCGACGTGGTGATGCAGCTGCGCCTCTGGGAGCTCATGCGCTCCGCCGCGCGTGCCATCCTCTACCTGCTGCCGTTTCTCGTGGCCGTCTACGTGTGCGAGCGTCGCGCCGGTGCGGACCGCGCGCGGTATTGGACGAGGCATTTCCTCAATGACGCGGCGTATACGCTGTTCTATTGGGGCGGCTTCTACAACGTCCTGATCTTCGCCGCCCTCGCGAACCTGGCCGAGCCCCGGCTCGATTTCCTGAAGCTGAACCTCCTCACCGGCCTCTCGTGGCCGCTGCAGCTCGCCTGCTGGTGGGTGATCGGTGACTTCCTCACCTACTGGCTGCACCGGCTCCAGCACCGCTGGGGCTTCCTGTGGGCGTTCCACAGCGTGCACCACACGCAGCAGCGTCTCAACACGTTCACCGCCTACCGCCGCCATCCGATCGAGAAACTCATCACCGACTTCGTCGTGTTCTTCGGCATCATCCAGCTCGTCCTCGGGATCGCGACGCGGCAGTGGCTCCCCCTCACCGTCATCATGACGGGTTTCCAGGTGCTGCAACACGCCGAGCTGGACTGGCGCTACGGACCGCTCGAAAAGCTGTTCGTCAGCCCCGCCTTTCATGCCGTACACCACTCGACCGACGAGCGCTACTACACGAAGAACTTCGGACAGATGCTGTCGCTCTGGGACTTCCTCTTCGGCACCGCCGTCGAGACGAAGCGCCCGTCGCGCTACGGGGTCGATGGGCTCGACATGGCCGAATCCCTCCCCGCGCAAATCGTCGCTCCGTTCCGGTACCTCTGGCGCGGGTACGCGGTGCGCCGAAAAGCTCTTGACACCCCCGTTCGTCCGGCTTGATTAGCTGAATGAGCACCCGATTCCGGCGAAATCCGGCCGTCGAAGCGGCCCCGATGCAACAAGAAACGATCCTCTATAACCCAGGGATCAAGAAGTTCTGTCTGCTGAACGCGACCGCGGCGTTCTTGTGGGAACAGCTCGCCCAACCCGCCACGTCCGAGCAGCTCTCGGACGCCATCTGCGCCCACTTTCAGGGTGTTGACAGAGCGGGCGCCGAGCGAGATGTTCGTAAAGCGTTGGAAGAGTTCCAGAGCCTGGCGATCGTAGAAGTGGAAGCCCAACAATGAGGATGCACTCAATGACACACGACTCGGATCGCAGCGTAAAGCCTCTGCCGACCTACGAGCCCCCGAAGATCACGCTGATGGATGAGAAGTCGATCCTGGAGGCATTCCAGATCCAGACCGCTGCTTCTTCGTGGTGGGGGTAGCGAGACCAGGCACCAGCTCCGCGCAGGGCCCATGGTGGGCGGAGGCTACCGCCCGCTGGGCGACCGTGTTTGAAATGCCCGTCGCGAATCCCGTCGCATGGTACCGGGTCGGCGACGGGCATTTCGCTTTACGCTCGGACGACGCGGCATTGCGCGAGCGTGTGCTGCAGCTGTACGGCGAGTGCGCCGTTGCGTCCCCCGCCCCGGGGGACGCCCATCCGTACGTGCGCTGCGATGTGCGGGTGACGTCGTCATTCGTCCTCGTCACGTTCCAGGACCCCGAACCGCTCGATCCCATCGCGTTCGCGCTCACCGTCTTCCCGGAGCGCGGGTACTCGGAACACGATTTGTCGGCCTCCGGCTGGCGGTTGTTCGGCGCCGGGCCGCAATTCGCGTTCGCCGAGCCGCACGTGCTGGCCGACCGGCGCACGCCGTGGCAGGGATTCATCGGGAACCTCGCGGTCAATCGTTTGCTGCGATTGCAGCGCGACGTCGTCTTCTTTCACGCCGCGGCCGTGCGCGTGTGCGGGAGCGGCGTGCTGCTGATGGGCCAGAAGGGCACCGGGAAAACAACGCTGTCGCTCGCGCTGGCCGCGCTCGGGCATGCGTTCCTCGGCGATGAGCTGATCGGCGTTCGTCTCCCCTCCCTCGAGCTCGTGCCGGTGCGACGCAGCGCCACGATCAAGCCGGGTCCCGCCGCGGCCGCCGTGGTGGAGGCGCTCGCGCGAGTGCCATCGGTCGACGAACAGTTCCCGGATGGAAGTGTGCGACGGCGCGTGCCCGCGAGCCGCCTGTTCCCAGCGGCCGACCGGCCGCCTCCCCACCATCTGGCGGCGATCGTATTCCTCGAGCCGTTCACGTCGACGCCCCACCTCGAGCGCCTGGTTCCAGCCCGCAGCGACGTGCGCCGCCTGACGCCGCTCGCCTGCAGCTTGTGGGGCATGGCCGGCGAGCGCCGCGTGATGGGACTCGCCTCCCTGATCGCCCGGGTTCCGTGCTACCTTGTACGACCCGGGCCTCCCGAGGAGACCGCGGCGTTGATTGCGCAGACCGTGGAGGAGTAATGGGAATCTCCGTTCGCGAGCGAGCCGACATCATCGGGACGTATCGCCACGTCGCCGTCACTCTCATGGAAACGCTCGCCCGCTGGGTCCCCACGACGCCCGAGCTCGAAGTGAAGACGCTCTTCGGCCGCCACATCTGGGATTTCGCGCAGCACGCCGATGCGCTCGGCCGGCGCGCCCCCGATCTGCGAGCCGCCCTGCACTTCGATCTTCCCCCGACCGACGCGTACCGGCGGGTGCTGGAGCAGCTGGCCGCAACGCGCGAGACCAACCGGCGGGTGGTGGGGTTCTACGACGCCCTCATCGTGGACCTGGAGTCCCGCTACCGCGATTACCTCTCGCGCACCGACCCCCTGCTGGACGAGCCGACGGTTCGGATCCTCGAGCGCATCCTGCACGATTACACGCGGCTCAAGTCCGACCGGGACGCCGTGCAGGCCGAGCGGCCCGATCTCGCGTTGCGCGATGCCGACTGGTTGCAGCAGCTGCGCGGGGTCGCCGCCCGAGTCCCCGAGATGACCGCCTTCCGCCCGGCACCGCAAACGGTGGATGCCGGATGAAGGCCGGCGTCGTCGAGACCAAGTCCGTTCGCGGCGTCACGCTGCGGAATGACCCGGCGCGGGAAGCCTGTTTCACCGTCGTCCACACCGACGCCGAGATGGCCGAGTGGCCCGACATGTCCGACACCTCGCGGCGCGAGCGGCTGCACCGCCAGATGAACAACGAGCTCGGCGTGCTCGAGATCGCGTCTCAGAGCCTCGTCGATTTCCCCGAAACCCCGTGGGATCTCCGCTTGGCGATGGCACGCCAATGCTTCGACGAAGCGCGGCACGCGTTGTCGTTGTTGCGCCGCCTGGGGGAGATCGGTGGCCGGAAAGGCGAGTTCCCGATCGCGAACTTCGAGTGGGGCGTGACGCTGATGCTCGATGACCTGCCGGGGCGGCTGGCGGTCGAGAATCGCACGTTCGAGGCCGGACTCATCGACATCCTGGGACAGATGCGGCACGTGTGGCGCCAGCACGGCGATGCGACGACCGCCGACCTGTTCGACGCGATTCTCGCCGACGAGATCACTCATGTGCGGTTCGCCAACCGCTGGATCAAGCGTCTCACCGAAGAGGATCCGCGCGTGCTGCTCAAGGTGGCGCTGGCCATCCGGCACCTGCGTCAGGTGAACGGCGCCTTGCTCCCCAAACCCGGCGAAGTGAATACGGTCGGCATCGTGATTCCACCGAAGGAGGCCCCGGCGGTGAACGTCGAGGGCCGGATGGAAGCGGAATTCACACGTGAAGAGGTGCTGGAGGTGCTCCGGCAGGCCGGGTTCCGTTCGATTCTGCCGGACCAGATCAAGTGACGACGCCCGATCTCGATCCGGCGCTGTTCGCAGAAGGCCCGGCGCGCGAGCCCCGCTTCGTGGTGAAGCGGCGCTGGGTGGAGTGCGAGAACTACCCGGACGGCACTCCGGAATGGCAGATGGAGTTCCTGCATCGCCAGATGCACGAAGAATGCAGCGTGCTCGAGAACGCCTCCCGCCATCTCACCGAGTTTCCCGACGTCGAATGGCCGTTGCGCATGTGGCTGGCGCGCCAGTGCTTCGACGAGGCGCGCCACACGATGGCGTATCAGCGGCTCTTCAGCGCGCGGGGTGGGCGCGTCGGCCAGTACCCGGTGCTCGACTTCCAATACCGCATTCTCGGGAAGATCCCGCACCTGATCGGGCGTCTCGCAGTACAGAACCGCAGCTTCGAGGCGGACGGGCTCGATGCCGCGACCTACGCCCTGGGCCAGGCGCGGCGCGAAGGGGACACCGAGCTCGCCGAGCTGTTCGAGCAGCAGCAGGCGGACGAGGTGCATCACATCCGGTTTGCCAATGAATGGATCCGGCGCGAGATCGAGCGCGATCCGCGCAACGTGCTGAAGATGGCCGCGGCGTTGACGCAGGGGATGACGGCATTCCAGCAGGTCTTCGCCAACGGCGGGCTGCGCGTGACCAAGTACGGCGTCGCCCAGCAAGAGCGGCTCGAGGCCGGATTCGCGCAACACGAGGTCGAGGTCGCCGTGCAGCAATCGCAGGAGCGAATCGCCGCGGTCCGGAACAGTGAGGTGTGACCGCCGCGGCTTTCGTTTCTCCCCAAGACCTGTCCGCCATCGCCGCTCTCCTCAAGCACACGCATGCGCACGTCGAGTCTCAAGTCCAGGGTGGAAGTATGGGCGCGACGCTGCCGCCGGGGGCTCGCATCCGGCTGTCGTGCCGCGAGACGACTGATTACCGATCGGGTGACGTCGTCGTGTACATGCAGGGGAGCGGCCTGGTCGCCCACCGGCTCGTCGGGCGAGGCCGGGGGGGGCGCGCCCGCGGCTACTTCATCACCCGCGGCGACGCGTCCGCGACATGCGATCCGCCGGTTCCGATCGAGCGGGCCGTCGGCCTCGTAACCGAGTGGCGCCGGGCCGACGCCGACGTATGGCAGCCGGTCGGGCCGCCGACGCACCGCGGCTGGCCCGGCGCACTGGTCGCGACCATCAACCAGGCCGCGATCCGGGCCCTGCTGGAGATCCACCCACCGCTCGCCCGGGCAGCAGCCATGCAGGCGCGCCGGCTATACGGCCAGGTCGCCCGGCTGCGGGGCGGGCGGGGCCCCACGTCCTGATGTGCGGTATCGCGGGGCTCGTGAGCGGCGAGTCGAGCGACGTCCTGGTGGCGGAGATGGGCCGCAGACTCGCCGCCCTGGCCCACCGCGGGCCGGACGATGCAGGAATGCTCGTTTTCGCACCGCGTGAGACGAGCGCGTACACGCTCGATCGGGAGGGTCGCCGCGCTTCGCTCGCAACGCCCCACCCCTTCCCGGGGGCCGCGAACGTCGTCCTCGGCTGCCGACGGCTGGCGATCATCGATCTCTCCCCGAGCGGTCACCAGCCGATGGTGTCTCAGGATGGCCGGCACGCCGTCGTCCTGAACGGCGAGATCTACAACTACGTCGAGCTGCGCCGTGAGCTGGAAGCTCGCGGCCGGCGCTTTCGCTCCCGCTCCGATACCGAGGTCCTGCTCACAGCCTTTCAGGAATGGGGCCTTGATTCCCTGCCCAAGCTCGTCGGCATGTTCGCATTCGCGATCCTCGACCTTGCGGCAGGCCGCCTCGTCCTGGGGCGCGATCCCTTCGGCATCAAGCCACTCTATTACGTAGTGCGATCCGAGACGCTGGCGTTCGCGTCAGAGATTCCGCCACTCTTGCCCGCGCTCGCCGGTGACGTGCGCGCGCACCCCCAGGGCGTCCACGACTACCTGGACGCCGGCGTCACCGACCATAGCGCCGATACCATGTACGAGGGGGTCCACGCCCTCCCGGCTGCCCACTACGCCGTGGTGGACCTGACTCGGCCCGCCGAGCTCGCGCCGGTCCCATACTGGCGACCCGATTTGGACCGGACCCTCGAAGTGTCGTTCGACGAGGCGGCGGTACAGCTGCGCGACCTGTTTCTCGAGAGCGTGGCGCTGCATCTCCGCAGCGACGTCCAAGTCGGCGTCCTCCTGTCGGGTGGCGTGGATTCGTCCTCGGTCACCCTGGCGATGCGCGCCGCCGGCGGCCCGCAGCTCGACATCCACACGTTCAGCTACATCGGCGACCATGGCGCGCGGAGCGAAGAGCCGTGGATCGATATCGCGAACGGCGCGGCCGGGGCCGTCCCCCACAAGGTGCGGCTGCACCCCGCGGAATGGGCCGGCGAGCTGGACGCGCTCCTCGCCGCCCATGGCGAGCCCTTCCGTACGCCGGCGGTGTACGCGCAGTACCGCCTCTGCCGGCTGGCCCGGGATGCCGGGGTGAAAGTGCTGCTGAGTGGACAAGGCAGCGACGAGCTGCTCGCCGGCTATCGCTATTTCTGGCCCGCACGCCTTGCCTCCTTGCTGCGCCAGGGCGCGCCGGGCGAGGCGGTGGCGATGCTGTGGCGGCTCTCCCGCGCCCGGCAGCCAGGTGACCCCGCGATGCGCGGCACGGTGTTGCGCAGCCTGGCGATGGCGCTGCCGACTTCCTGGACCCGCACGGCGTTACGCGCTTCGGGACGCGCGTACCGACCGTGGATCAGCCGGCGCTGGGGGCGGCGCCACGGGCTCGCCCCGCGCACGCCGTGGTGGAGCGGCCCCCGCGGCCGGCACGTGCTGCGCGAAGCGCTCTGGCTCGCGCTGACTGCGCGGAGCATTCCCGCGCAGCTCCGCTACCAGGACCGGAACTCCATGGCGCACTCCCTGGAAGAACGCGTGCCGTTTCTCACGCCGCGGCTCGCGGAGTTCTTGCTCGCCCTTCCTGAGGAGTATCTGCTCGAAGCCGATGGCTCGAGCAAAGCGGTATTCCGCGCCGCGATGCGGGGCATCGTCCCCGACGCGATACTCGACCGCTCCGACAAGATCGGGTTCGAGGTGCCGATCCGGACCTGGCTTCCCGAGCTTCCCGCGCTGGATCGGCTGCTCGCTGCCGCTGCACGGCTTCCACCGGTGGCGTCGAGCGAGGTTCGCCGCGCACGCACCCTCGACCCACACCGGACCTGGTGGCTGGCCGGGCTCGCGGCGTGGAGTGAGCGGTTCGGCGTGCAGCTGGACTAGCTTCCCTTGGTGGCTGCGACACTCGATGGGCCGCAATTCGGAGGCATACCCGACCGGGAACAGGAGCTCCTGGTGCGAGTGCTGCGACGGGAATCGTTCGACTCCGATAGCGACATCGCGGGCGATATCGACTGGGACCGTCTGCGCCGCAGCGCCGGACCCGGTCTCGCGCCCTACCTCATCGCCTGTCTCGAGCGCGCTCACCTGTGGAACCGCGTGCCGAGCGACGTGCGTGACCGGCTCACCGCCGTCCGCCGTGCCAACGGAATGGCCCACCTGCTGCGCCTGCGCGCCTTGCGCGGGGCCCTGGCAGCCCTCGACGCCGCCGCCATACCGGTCGTCGTGTTGAAAGGGATGGCGCTGGCGCATCTCGTCTACCCGGATCCGACACTCCGTCCGATGCAGGACGTGGACCTGTGGACACCACCCGACCAGCTCGAGCAGGCGGCGGAGACGTTGCGCCACGCC
This sequence comes from Gemmatimonadales bacterium, assembly GCA_035491895.1. Taxonomy (GTDB): domain Bacteria; phylum Gemmatimonadota; class Gemmatimonadetes; order Gemmatimonadales; family GWC2-71-9; genus DASTHG01. The sequence continues at coordinate 58,118 of DATJJY010000060.1, read as the reverse complement.
GGATTTGAATTCCCGCGGCGCACCTACGAGGGGCGCTGGACCCCTGGAGCGGCGGGCGGCGACGAGGACCGCGCGCTCGAAGTACCGGGGACGCCGATACTATTCGAGCTGCACGGCGCGCTGCCCTCATGGGCGGAGCTACCGCCGGCGTTCGCCGCCGCCGCCTGGGCGCGTGCCACGACGGTCCCGCTGGGGGACGTCACCGCGCGGGTGCTCGCGCCCGAGGACCTGCTGTTGCATGTCGCCCTGCACCTCTCGCGCCGGCACTTGTTCCGCTCGGGCCTGCTCGGTGTCGTCGACCTCGGCCTCCTGATCGAGCGCTGGCGCGATGCCTGGCGGTGGACGGCGCAGGTGGACGAGTACCGGCGGCTCGGCGTCGCTCAATGGATGCGCCTGTCGTTCCGGGTGGCGAAGCTGCTGCTCGACGCGCCGATCCCGACCGAAGTGTTTCGAGGCCTGCCGGAGACCCGCGAATCCGACGACATCGAGCGCATCGCCCTCGAACAGCTCTGGAACGCCGGTACCGGTCTGCCGCACGCATTGGAGCAGGTGGTTGCGGGCGAGCGGCGTTTCGCCTGGGTCCGCAATCGTCTCCTCAGGTACCTGAGCGGCCAGCCGTGGCAGGCTGGGCGGCGGCTGTGGTTCGACGCGGTCACCAAGCTGCCCCGCTACGTGCGTCTCGTGCTGCGCGGTGAGCTGCGCGGCGGCCGCCTGCGCGACCAGCTCCGGTTGGTCCGCGAGCGCTCCCGGCTCGCGTCAATGGTGGATGCCGCCGAACGAGCGCCGGAGACGCGTGACCGTTAGACTTCACGCCGGGTGAAACAACAGTGATGCTGCGATCCACCACGTACCTGCGGAGGAATTCCATGCGTGCTGTCGTGGGCGTTTCCGGCGCCCTCTTGCTCGTCTTGTCAGGCTGCATGAAACCCGAGACCCCCGAACAGGCCCAGGCGCGGATGTCGCGCGAGGTCGCTGCGGCGCGGCCGACGTTCGACGCCGTCGCGCGCAGCTGGGAGCGCTACACCGCCGCCAACCAGTCCGACTCGATCGCCATGCTGTTCACCGAGCAGGGTGAGCAGCTGCCGCCGAACGCGCCAGCGACCATCGGCCGGCCAGCGATTCAGGCGTTTCAGGCGCGACAGATGAGTCTGGGACAGACTACCATCAGCATCTCCACCGACGAGGTTCTCGTGAACGGCCCGCTCGCCGTCTCGCGGGGGGCGTACACCCTCGAGGTCAAACCCGGCGCCCAGTCGCCGGCGGGGATGAAGGCCGTCGCCGACACCGGGAAATACCTGATCCACTGGCACCAGGTGGGCGGCAAGTGGCTCATCGCCGATGTCGCCTGGAACAGCAACATCCCGTTGCCTGCGCCCCCGAAGGCAGCGGTGGCGAAGCCGAAACCGAAGCCGCGAGCCCGGACGACGGTTCGTCGGACGCACTAGTCAGAATGTTGTGGAGGTTGTGAAGGTGGGTGGAAGTTGGTGGAGGCAATTGATAACCTCCACCATCCTCCACCATCTTCCGCCGACCTCCATGACCTCGGATTCCCAACTCGCCCGCTGGCGCGCCGACACTCCAGGATCCGCCGAACGCATCCACCTGAACAACGCCGGTGCCGCGCTGCCGCCGAGACCAGTGCTCGACGCCGTCGTGACGCACCTCGCCCGGGAATCGGAGATCGGCGGCTACGAGGCCGCCGACGAAGCCGCCGAGCAGATCCAGGGGACGTACGATGCCGTCGCCGCCCTGATCGGCGCCAGGGCGCGCAACATCGCCGTGGTGGAAAACTCGACGGTCGCGTTCTCGCAGGCACTGCAGGCGTTCGACTTCCGCCCGGGCGACGTGATCGTCACCTCGCGCGCCGACTACGTCTCGAACCAGCTCATGTACCTCTCGCTCGGCCGCCGGCTCGGCGTCCAGGTGCGGCGCGCCGCCGATCTCCCTGAAGGCGGGACCGACCCGGAGAGCGTCGGCCCCCTGCTCGCCGACGGACGCTGCCGCATCGTGACGCTGAGCTGGATCCCGACGAATTCCGGATTAGTGCAGGCGGCGGACGCGGTCGGCGCGGTGTGCCGCAGGGCGGGCGTGCCCTATCTGATCGACGCCTGCCAGGCGGTGGGACAGGTCGCGATCGACGTGGCGGCGCTGGGGTGCGATTACCTCGCCGCCACCGCACGAAAGTTCCTGCGCGGCCCGCGCGGCATCGGATTCCTCTACGTGTCGGACGGGGCGCTCGAGCGAGGCGATCATCCGCTGTTCGTCGACATGCGCGGCGCCGAGTGGACGGAGGTCGATCAGTTCCGGCTGTTCGACGGCGCGCGCCGTTTCGAGAACTGGGAATTCTCCCATGCGCTCGTGCTGGGGCTCGGTGCCGCGGCACGTTACTCCGCCGACGTGGGAGCGGCAGGGATGGCCCGGGCCCGCGCCCTGGCGGCACAGCTGCGTGAGCGTCTGGCGACGATCCCCGGCGTCCGGCTGATGGATCGGGGGCGGGAGCGTGGCGCGATCGTCACGGTCGCCACCGAGGGACGGGAGCCCGTCGATCTGAAGCGCCGGCTGCGCGCGCGGCGTATCAACACCAGCGTTTCGGACCGCGATGATGCCGTGATCGACATGGACGAGAAGCGGGTGAGGTCGGTGCTGCGGTTTTCGCCGCACTACTACAACACCGAGGAGGAGCTGGAGACGGCGGCGTTGGCTCTGGAAGAAGAGCTCCGGTCTTGAGGGCGGAACGGTGGCGCGATCGCGCCACCGTTCCTGATCCCGCGATTCAGTTCCTCGGTTTCTGAACTTGGCAACAGCCCTCGGCACAACTGGCCCAAATGGTCTCGTCATTGTCGCGCCAGCGCCACCGCACGGTGCCGTTTGGAGGTAGGTGATAAAAGGCAAGGTCTGCCGCGTGGTCACGTCGTATGACGCAGCCGAACCGCACTTTCCCGGTGGTCGAAACAATCCCGACCCACCACATCCCTCTGTCGGCGGTGGTGACGTCGTAACCGTTAGCCTCATCCCCGCAAACGGGAGCATCGGGTCTGTTCGAGTCGAATCCAGAAGCCAGGTCGCGAACTCCAAGGGCTAGGCCGTAACACTCGCTCCACCGGCCACGGCAGAAGTACAGGCGATTCTCTTTGTTCTGAGAATCCGTCGGTCCAAGATTCCACTTGTCCACGTACGCCGTGAGGGACGCGTCCAGTCTCGCACGCGCGACCAGCACCCACGTACGGGTAAAGTCAGTGACCCTGCGCGTGACGAGGAGCGGGTCGGCGAACACCTCACCCCAACCTGCTTCGGGACCCTGCGAACCATTGCCCAACGCAGGGGCGAGACGCTGCTGGTCGAACCAGCCCTTGATATGCCTGACTCTGTGCCAGTTAAGAAGTGGCGGTCCATCAGGAGTGCTGGGAAAGGCGGGCACCTTTGAAGCCACAAACCCGGGTGGGCCAACTTCACACCAACCGGTGCCACACTTGACGCCAAAGTACTGAATGCGATGCGCGGGGTCCCAGTCCCAACGAGCGGCCGAAGGATAGTCCTCCGACTGCGGGTGCATTGGCGGACGCACCCATTGCACCTCGAGATCGGTTCCGGCGAGAGTGTCCGGGTCGACCGGTCGTGCGCAGTCCGGTTCGTGGCGGCCGGCGAAATGCACCATCCTCGCTTGTAGACTCCCCACCGTCAGGAACAGGTAGGCGCAATTGAACCCCGGACCGATTCCCAGAGGTGGGTACCTGCCTTCGGTCAGGATTTCCACAAACCCCCACCCAGTCCCGCCAGAAGACGGCGGTGAAATATTGACAGTGACTTGCCCTCCAGCGGCAGCGGAAGGCGCAGACGAAGAGACACTGTCCAACGAGGCAACGGTGGCGTTATCCCCGCTCATTCGGTCGAGCGCCACCCCAACGCGGGGGTCGCCGTGGAACGAGACGGGATGGGCGATCACGCTGTCCCATCGAGTGCCCAGGTCCCACGCCCCAAATATCGCGAACACCGGCAAGTACCTGAGTTCAGGACCCCTTGTGAAGATGAACCTCTGGCAATCGTGGAACTCGGGGACGTGAGTAATTCTCCCGGAGAGCGTCAGCTGCCCCGGTACAACCGCTGAGTCAAGGAAGGGTTTGAAACTGTGTGGGCACTCCACCAGGGGAGCAGAGAAGATCGTACCCTGGACCGTGTGATCCGGCGAAGAAATGCCTGCCATTGCTCCAGCCATGAGAACCAAACCGATCGACCTGACTCTTTGTCTCCCCCGGCGCGCGATCCATGACATGTGGCCCTCCCCTCACTGGATGTTCCTGCCCCACCTCAAATCGCCATCAGGAGCCTGCCAGCCTCCGCATGCGGAGGACGAGCGGCTGCAAGAAGTCATCGGCATCGGACCACAGGATCGAAACCGCCTCGGCCCAGCGGCGGGCGTTCGACACATCTCCGGATCGGGCTGCCAGTTCTGCCCGCAGCGCCATCGCGTTCACCAGGGCGCCCGGTCTGGGCGGGGAATCGAACGTGCCCGGAGCACTCTGGCGCAGGCTATTCAACTTTGGGTCGAGCCACGCAATCGCCCCTTTGTCGTCGTGCAAACGGATGAAGAGAATCGCTTCGGGATACAATGCGTCGATAGCGAGGTCTACGGGCGGAATCGCCCGCCGTGACTGGCGCAGCCGATCCAGCGTTCCGCGTACCGACTGCGTGTCGCCTCTGGTGGACGAGACGATCGCATCGACCAGATAGTCGCCCTTTACCTGACCGCGTTCGATTGGCGGAAACGGTTCCAGCAGCGCGGCGAACCGAGCAGTCCACACCACCCATTCGAAAGACAAGTCATCACGTCGCGGGAGCGACGGGTCCGTCAAGACTTTGTCTACCTCCTGGGCGAGCGCCCGTACGCTGTCCAGCGGCCCGCCCAGTGAGCCATACACCAGCAGTGACGGGACAGACACAAAGGACGGCGGCACCCACTGGCCTTCACGGGAAACACGGTGGACCAGCGAGGCGGCGAGTCGTGCCCGCCCCGTCAACGCAGCGAGGTAAACGAGCGTTCGGGAATCCCGAATCGCCTGAGAGCTATCACCAAGAATCGAATCAGCAAGCGCCTTGGCTTGACTGAGCCTCCATGGTGACGACGGTGTGCCCAGCTTGACTTGCATCCACACCTCAGCGGCGGCAGTGCTCATCCGCTCGTCCGGCGTCACGGCTAGAGTCCGTGCGCGACGCAGAGTGTCCATTGACGCCGGCAAGTCCAGCATTTCGAGCGCCACAGCCAGTGCCTCCATCGCCTGCGCGCTCCGTGGGAACGCCGTCACCCACGTTACAGCGATGTCGTGAAAGAGCATTCGTTCGTGCTGCACCGCCGACTGCACCAATCGTGAGTCCCAAGGCCTAATGAGCCCCTTGGATATGGTGGCACGGTACGGTACCAGGACCAGTGAATCTCCCACCCACATCGGCCGGGCGTAGAAAGTGCTGGTGTCGGGTGGAGCGGCGCGTCCCGGCACCAACCGTGGAGCGTCCGTCATCAGGAGGACTCGGAGCTCCTGATAGTTGCCAACGCGAAACCCAGACAGAATCGCTGGTCGCAGCTCGAACGCTCGCTGGTAACCACGCACGGCTTGTTGATAGCTACCGCGGAACCGCCATCCACTCAGACTGAAACGGTCAGGGACGACTACGCTGTCGCTACGAAGACATTGGGCATATCCGTACCAGGCGGCGTACGCCAACGGCTCTCGGCGCGTCAGGAACTGCCACTGCGGGCAGGCCCGCCCGATGTCGCCGCGAGCTTGCAGCACCACGGCGTCTGCCATGCCCCGCTCCGACTCCGTAAGACGTTCGCGACCAAGTAGAGCCTGCTCGGCCGCAATCTGCCAACGCGCGGCCTCCGCACCCGACCACGCCCTCACCAACGCCAGCCAGAGGTTCGCCTGGGCGTACGCGGCGTCGAACTTCACCGCCGCTGCAAATGCCGAGTCGGCATAGACGAGATTCCACGTATCGAGTGCGAGTTGGCCAAGAGCGAAGGACTGCTGGGCGGGAAATGAGCGCGTCCCCGATAGGGCACGAGTGTCCTCAGGGAGCGCCCCCCTGAAGAGTAGGTAGTCGGCGAGCGCCGCGAACGTCGAATCCGCTGCCCTGCGATTGTGGAAGAGCCGTACCGCGTGGTCGGCAAGGGGTGGACCGCGCGCGGTCACGTCATAGAGCACGGCGTGAACATCGAGCGAGTCCCCGGCCGGCGATACCGAAACGCGGACGAAGCGTCCGGCTCCAAAGTGGCGCGCAATCTCTGACGCCCTTGCCTGGCTCCCTGCCACGCTGTCCTTGCCGAGCGCCTCATTGAGCCGGGGTTGGTCCACCACGCTCAGACCGCTCCACCGGGAGAACGCGTTCTGAAGTCGCTGTCGCTCTCCTGGCGCAGCGACAGCTCCTGGCTGGTACTCGGGTGGGAATATCACGTAGCGCGTGGTATCGACTTTGATGCCTCGCTCGCCGAACATATTCCCGCCCGCGAGCTTTACGACGACCGTCGCCGCTGTCGCCACCGTGAGAATGGCCGCTGCGTAGCGGGTCCCCGGATATTCCACGATGCGTTGGACCCACGGGGGTTCTCGGCGCAGAGCCGCCACGAAGTCGCCGCATGTCGCGAACCGGTCCGCCGCGGATTTCGCGAGCCCGCGCCGCAGCGCCTTGTCCAACACCCCTGGCACGAGCTCGCGGAGCACCCGGACGGAGGGCGCCGGCAGCGACAGCATCTTGGCGACGATCGCCTGGATCGACGACCCGGTGTATGGGCGCTCGCCAGCCAGCATCTCGTAGACCACACAGGCCAGGCTGAATTGGTCGCTGCGACCGTCAAGCTGCGGCGCGGCGCCTGCCTGCTCCGGGCTCATGTAGCCTGGCGTCCCGACCACGACGCCGCTCGACGTCCACCACACCGAGGTGCCGGACGCGCTCTGCCATTCACCACCCGCCGCCCCCGCCGCGCGCGCGATGCCGAAGTCGGCGACGTACGCGGTGTCGCCGGCGAGCAGAATGTTCTCCGGCTTGATGTCGCGATGAATCACCCCTTCCCGATGCGCGTAATCGAGCGCCTCCGCCACCTGGCCGGCGATGTCGAGCGCTTCTTCGACGGGAAGCTGATTCTCACGTTCCAGACGGTGGCGCAGCGTCTCGCCCGTGACAAAGGGCATGACGTAATACGGCAGTTCGTCGATTGCGTCGGAAGCGAGGAGTGGAAGGATGTGACCGTGCTGCAGCCGCTGCTCGATCTTGATCTCGCGCAGAAAGCGCTCGGGGCCGAGCGCCGCCGCGATCTCGGGCCGCATGACCTTGATGGCTACGGGGCGCTCGTTCTTCAGATCGCGGGCAGCATACACGAACGCCATGCCCCCGCGTCCCAGCTCGCACTCGACGTCGTAACGGTCGACGAGCGCGGCCCGCACCCTATCGAGCAACTCCACCGCCACGTACCTGGGAGGAAGCGGCGCTAGCGTACCACCGATTGTGTCGACTTGCCAGTCGATGGCGGGACCGTTACGAGTGGACTGGCCAGCTCCAGACGTGGGCGCTCGCCCGTATGTCGATAGGGCGTCTGGACTTGACTCCCCACCTGCCGCTCGCTCGAGCAGCTGCGTTTTCATGACTCTACATTGCCTCGCTGGGATGCGAGACACGTTATCGAAGGATGGTCACTCCCTGGTCAGCCCCAAATCATCCGGGAATCATCGAGATCGCGCCCGCAGCCGCTCGATCGCACCCAGCACTCCCGGATCGGGAGCGAGGCCCAGCTCGGTGCGCAGCAGGTCGACGTGTCGTTGAGCGTGCTGGAGGGCGCCCGCACGGTCGCCGCTCGCGATCGCGGCTTCGACCAGCCGGAGCACCAGGTCGGTGTCAAAGGGGTCGATTTCCAACGCCCGGCGCCACCAGCTCGTCGCCGCGCGCGCATCACCGCGCGCCACCGCCGCGCAGGCGAGGGCCCGGATCGCCTCCAGGCACCGCTGCTCGAGCCGGCTGCGCTGCTCGTCGACCCACTTCTCGAAGGTCGGCGATCCCCGCATATGGAAGCCGTCGAGAAAACTGCCGCGATACAACGTGGCCACCGCCGCGTGGTCACGTCCGGCGAGGGCATCCTCTACGTCCCACATGTCGCAGGTGATCAGGGCGGGATTGAGCCGCAGCGTCTTCTGGCCGAGGATCAGCCCGTCGTCTTCGAGGTGGTGCCGCTGGAAGTAGAGCAGCTGATTCAGCCCCTTGCGGGCGCGCTGTGCGTCGCTCTCCGGCCAGAGGTACGCCTGGATCTTGTCGCGATTCATCCCGCGTTCCCGCCCGACCGCCAGGAGCGCGAGCAGCGCGAGACGGCGCCGCCGCGTGGCGGCTCCCGTCATCGCCTCCCCTCCCACGAACAACGTGAGTCCGCCCAACGTCACAAGACGCAGCTGGTCGCTGGCCACACGCCCTCCTTCCCCCACCGGCAACCACAACATAGTGGCTGCCCGATCATGCCACGATCAATCACGAATAACCTGCTACACGCGCATGACCGCGAGATGATCGCCCGGTGACCAGGCCCTGACCGGCCGTTCCTAACCTTCGTCTACAACGTCGCCACGCTGGCGGGCACCCGCCCCGAGCTTGCGGCGACGAACCGACACGCCGGAGGTGGGACAATGAAGACGCTGAGCACGCTGGCCAGTATTATCGCCGTTCTCGGGATCGCGGCCGTGCTGCCGCCGCACCTTTCGGCGAGACAATCCGGCTCCGCCGTGACGCCGGCCGCTGACTTTGCTATCCGCTCCGGCGTGCCGGCCTCCGACAGCGAACTCACGCCCGAGGTGCGGGCCATCGTGACGCGAGGCGACGCGCTCACCGGCGCTCGGCGCTACGCCGCTGCCGAGCAGGAGTACCGCCGGGCGGCCCTGATCGTGCGTCGTCAGGGGCATCTCCCCAGCTTCACGCTGTGGCACCTCGCCTGCGCGCTCTACTACGAAGGTAATCCGCAGGGCGCCGCCGCGGCCCTCGATCAACTGACGACCGAAGCGCAGCACTCCGGTGATCTGGCAGTGGAAGTTCTCGCCATGTTCAACTCGGCGTGGCTGAACGGCCAGAGCGGCAACGGACGGGTGGCGGCGACCAAGCTGGAGAGAGTGCGACTGCTGCTCCGCTCGCCCTACTTGCCTGCCGCGATCCGTGACCAGCTCAGTGCCCGGCTCGGCGAGCCGAGCGTAGTGGCAGTGAAGAAATAGTGGAGGCTGTTGGGGTATTCGGGACGGGAGTGGCGCTGACTGCACCGTCCCGATTTCCCATCATGGCAGGGCCGATAGCCATAGCCGATAGCTGACAGCTGGACAGCTGATAGCCGAGATTGCTTCAGTTCAGCGGCAGCTCGACGTGCAGGTGATCTCCGGTCCCGCCGTGGCGGCGGGTGCGGAACCCCATCGCCCGGAAGTATCCCTCCACCAGCAAGTTGACGAAGAACCCACGACCGCGGGTATGGATGTCCACGGCGTGCACCCAGCCGTCCGCTTGCGGGGCGTGCATCGTCCCGGCCACAACTGGCAGCCCCATGCGGGCGTAGTCGGCCGGCGTACGGCTCATGTCGGTGATGACGAGCCGGTCGTCCGCCAGCTCCAGCGTCGCGAGCGCCAGCCGCAGTAACGGATGGGTCTCCCAATATTCAGCGCGGACCGCGTCGCCCTGTGCGTGCGAGGAATCGAGGAACACGAGTCCCCGAACCACGAATCCCAGGACGAGCGGCAACGCCACCCAGCGGACGATCCACCCGAACCGCGCCCGCCCGGTCAGGCGACGCGTCGCGATCGCTGCGTAGGCGGCGACGACGGCGATCGTGGCCAGCCCGGAGACGCCGAGCGCGAGCCAGGCCGGCCAATGACCGGCGGAATACAACGTGACCGCTCCGCGCACCAGCACGAGGAACGGCAGCGCGATAACGGCGAGGGGAATTGCGAAGCGCAACGCCAGGGCGGCCCACAGCGACCAGCGCACGGACCTGAGGTAAGCGAGCAACAGCGACAACGAACGCATGATGGTTGTGCCCGAACCTAATCAGGGCGCCGCCCGGATCCAACCGGCACCCGGAATCAGCGGCTCCGGGCCAGCGGCAGCCCCACGAGATAGGAGACGCGGGACGGAAGCGGCGCCGACCGCACCGTCCCGATTTCCCATTCGAATCCGTCCTGCAGATCTTTTGCGAGAGCGCGCAGCTCCTCCGTCGTGTAGGTCCTGAGACACGAGACAGTGGCGTCGAACAACGACGCCAGCGGCACGACCGGGATGAGGTATGTCCAGAACAGACGACTCCACCGAAACGGCCGGATGAAGGGCGTGAAGAGCAGCACGAGGAGCGGGAAGAACAGAACCCCAAGGAGTGCCAGCGGTGTGCGGCGAGTCACCTCGAACACGGCGATTCCCCGGCGCGCCCGCACGGCGTCGGCGAGAATCGCATGGGCGTCACCCGGGCCGAAATGATGCAAGGCGGTGAACAAGGTGCGGAATCCCGCGAGCCGAGTCGGGACTTCCATGGCGCTCACGGGCTCGACGTCCCCCTCGATGGCGCCTCCGCTCGCTTCCCGCAGCCGTGCGAACGCCGTGAGGTTGGGAAACCAGTCGGTGAGCCGGACGCGCGGCGTGCGGCCCCCCACGGCGCGGATCCGGTGAATGAGGTCGAGCCACGGGCCGCCGCCCCCGGAGCAGAGATCGACGATCGATTCGTCGCCCGTCGCGGCCAGCGCGCGCGCCAGGATGGCGGCGGCACCGCGGTACGGCGCGAACGTCTCCATCAGGAAGCGCAGGAAATCCGTCATGGCGTCCCGAATGACGCCGGGACACCACGACTGATCCTCGATCTCGAACAACTGCAGGCGGGGGATCAGCGCCCGCGAGACGAATGGCACACGAGCCGCAGAGATCAGGGAATGCGCCGCCGCGCCAACAGGGAGTCCCACACGGCGAGAGCCGGCTTGGCCCGGAACGCCGAGTCGACGACACCGATGTGCGCGAACAGCGGCAGAATCGAACCCGGCGGCAGCGTCAGGCCCGAGAGATCGAGGTCGGCGAACGTCAGCTGGAACAGCGCCACCGACCGCGCCGAGTCGAGCAATGCGGCCTGGCGATCCAGATAGCGCGCCTGAATGGCGGGTGACGAGACGATCCCGCCGAGCGACAGCGAGGTCCAGCCGCCCTCGACGACCAGCGTGGGAATGACGTGACCGGCTACGATCCGGGAGTAATAGTCGAGCGGCAGGCTTTCCGGGACCGCGAATCCAGCGAGGTACGGATAGGACGACAATCCGATGGCGTCGACGAAGGGAAAGTCCGTGAAGTCCTGCGCGATGCCGACGTAACCCGTGTTTTGCAGCTTGCCCCAGGCGACCTCGACTTGCACGCTGACGTAGATCGGCGGTGCGCCGCTCAACCCCTGCAGCCGGGTTGCCGCGGCGTTGGTCATCGCGACCACCGCCTGGTAGACCGAGTCGGGAGCCGCGGCGCGAATCAGGTTCGTCTCGGCAGCCAGGCCGAGGTAGGTGGGGTGCAGAATGGTATCGAGCGTCACCACGTAATCGACGTACAGATGCTGGATGGCGGTATCGGTAATGCTGCGCCCCAGCGAATCGAGCACCGGATCTTCCTTGGCGCGGTCGAGGCCGTTCGTGACGTCCACCGTAATGAAGAGCGGCAACCCCCTGGCGCGATAGTAATTCGCGAGCCCGAGCTCGTTGGAATCGACCTCCTGGTGAACGGAGATCCCGCCCAGGAGCGCGGCGTAGGGAACGGAGATGTGCATGATCGCCGCGTCGGCGTGCCCCGACGTCCAGAGATTGAGCCCCTGGAGTACGGTCGCGAGGTCGTTGCGCGGTGGAATCGCCGAAAAGCCCATGCGATACGTGCGTGACGGGGCCGCGGGGCCGGTCGCTCCGTTGCAGGCGAGCGCGACACTCGCCGCACCGAGCCACATGCGCCGGCTCAGAGCCACCGGCGGACCCTGCGTCGATACTCGTCGTAGGTCTGACCGTACTTGCTCGACAGATAATGCTCTTCGCCCGCGATCACGACCCGGTCGAGCAGCAGCCAGGTGACCGGAACGAGCATCAAGATCCATGCGTTGTCGAGCAGCAACGCCGCTCCGATCTGGAACACGACATTCGTCAGATACATCGGATTACGACTGAATCGAAACGGTCCCGCCGTGACGAACGCGGTGACATCCCCGTGCGGATCGGCGGTCGTCCCGGCCCGCCAGAAGCTCAGCACCGCCCAGATCCCCAGCGCCAGAGCGCCGGCCATCAGGGCAGCTCCGATCCAGCGTCCCGCGGGCCGCGGAACGAACAAGAGCGGATGCAGCCGCTGCACCCCGACGCCCAGGAGCACGCCCACGATCATGAAGAGTGGCGGAAAGAAGCGCGAGCGAGGATCGTCGCGGGTCACGGTCAGGGAATGTCGAACACGAGGCTACAACAGGTCACGGCGCCCTCGGCTTTCTGCAGCTCGGAGACGTCCACTGGGAGGACATCTACCCCGGCCGCTTCCAGACGGCGCTGCGTGGCCGGGAACGATGCGGGATAGATGACCCGCTCCCCGATGCGCAACGCGTTGGCGGCTCCGCGCTCGGCCGGATCGATCGCGATCGAGCGGATGCCTGAGAAGACCGCGGGATCCACCCACTCCGGATCGACGAGCAGGGTGTCATCGGCGATTGCCGTGACCGCCGACTTGAGGTGCAGGCATCCGTTCACCGCGACGCCCCGAACGTCATAGCGATACGGCGCCAGAGCGGCCGCCAGCTGGTCGATCGCCGCCTGGTTGGAGCGCCGGCTCAGGCCGACGTACAGCGTCCGTCCGATCCGCAGCACGTCCCCGCCATCGATGGTCCCCGGCGACTCGACGTGCACCAGGGGTCGATACGGAGCGAGGGCCCGGGCGATGGGAACCGTCTCGGGACGGCGCGACGGCGCGCCGGGACGCGTGATGACCGCTACTTCGTCGAGCACGACGGCCGCGTCCTCGACGAACACCGAATCGGCGAGCTCGGCGTTCGCCGGAAGCCGCTCGACGCGACAGCCCAGCGCCGTGAGAGCTTCCTCATAGATGCGATGCTGGCGCCCGGCGGCGACGACGTCGATTGGGCGGCGCGCGAGGTGCACCAGCTCGCAGCGCTCGAGCGCCGGGCTCACACCCCGTGTGACGGCGACACGCGTCATTGGACGCAGAGCGCGTGCGGATCACCCTTCGGATGATCCAGCTTGGGCCGGTGGTCGAGGTTCGCGACGCGCAGCGCGGCATCCCGCACCATGATCGCCACGCGGGCGAGGTCGTCGTAGTCGATGTACTGCGCCTCGTCGGTGATCTGGTGATAGTCGAGGTGCTCGCCGCGGGACAGCGAGACGCTCGGAATGCCGTAACGCGCGTAGCTGTAATGGTCGGCGCGGCAATAGTACTGCAGCGGGTGCCCCGGGACGTCGTAGCTGTAATTGAAGGTGAACGGCTGCCGCTGCGATGCGTTCGCCTCCTCCAGCACGCGGCCGAACTCCGTGGAGAGTCGCTTCGACCCGACGACCTCGAGATACGCGGGACCGCCGTCCGTGAGATCGGCCGCGGTGCCCCGCCCCACCATGTCCTCATCGAACTCAGCGACGATCGAATCGACCGGGACGGTCGCGTGATCGGTGAACCACGACGAGCCGACGAGACCCTCCTCCTCACCGGTATGCGAAATGAAGAGGATCGAGCGCCGCGGCCGCTGAGCGACCGGTGCGGCGGCCAGGGCCTCCGCGATCTCCAGGATCGCCACGGTGCCCGAGCCGTCGTCGTCGGCGCCGTTGCGGATCGAGTCGAGCCGCGCCGGATGGATGCGATGCAAGCTGTCGGTGAGTTGGCGGATATGGGCCTGCTCTTCGGCTGACGCCGGGCGGTCGGGAGAATCGGCACCCATTGGCCGGACGACGCGGTTGTAGGCGCGCAACGAATCGTGATCGACGGCCTGGTGATCGAAGCCGACGTGGTCGTTGTGGGCGCTCAATGCGACATATTCGCCGCGCAGCGCCGGGTCGCTCCCCGGCAGCACGCCGATCACGTTGCGTGCCGCATATGGGACGGGCGAGAACCGCACGCCGAGGTCCCCCTGCACTGACCGCCCGGCTGTACCGGCGGCGAGCCGCCCCGGTGGTGCGCCGAGCAGCAGCTCCGCGGCGTGCGGCGTGATCAGTGCGATCGCCGGCTGACCCGCGCCGCGCGACGTGTCGGCCGTCAGGCGCTGGCCGGCGATGAGGTAGAGCACCTCGGGAGCGAGCAGATCCAGCTCGACTACCGCCACCGCCACCGCTCCGGTGAAACGCGCGTTCGTGGCGATTCGGGTCAACCCGCGCACCAGCTGCCGCCGTCCATCGGCCCCGGGCGGTACGTCCAGCACGACCACTTTCCCGGCCGCCAGCCCCGGCGCCATCCAGGTCGTCGAATCGGTGACGGCGCCGCCGTACACGGCGCGGGATTCGCGCAGCTGGACGAGCGGCAGCGCGCGGCCGGCGAGGACGAAGTCGGTGCCCCAGGTGAGCGTCGCGCCACCGGCGGTGAGCGTGGTCGCGGCCGGCTCGGCGAAGAAGAAGGGCACGGTCTGAAACCATGCGCCGCTCTCGCCGGCCGGCTGGAGTCCAAGGCGGCGGAACTCGGCCGCGACGTAATCGGCGGCCTTGAAGTCGCCGATCGACCCCGAGCGCCGGCCCCCCATCGAGTCGTCGGCGAGGGCGTACAGCCGTTGCCGCAGGTCCTGGGGCGTGATGGCGGCCGTCGTTGCCTGAGCGGACAGCGCGGCGGCGCTCACGAGACAGGAGACAAAGGACGTCAGCAGACGAGCAGGCTTCATGGGTGCTCCTTGAGGAGGCGTTGCAGGCGATCGGGGAGTCCATCGAGCCCCCCACCCGGCGCCGTCGGGAATTGCGATGCGTTGTTGGTGTTCCAGAACAGCACCGCGCGATCGCTTGCGTCCGGCCCGCAATACTCCAGGCACGCCGCCAGCGCCTTGCCGGTATACGTCGTTTCGAGGGTGAGATGAGGTCGGGCCCAGTCCACCGCGCGTTGCGCCGCGGGGGTCGCCTGGCCATAGCCGGAACCCAGATAAGCTCCCAGGACGGTGACTTCGCGCCAACCGAAGCGCAGGCGCGGCGCCGACGGAGCGATACGGGCCAGGAGCGCCGCGGCGTGGTTGGCGTGCCACGTCTCGAGCGCGCGAGTTACGAGCGCGCCGGAGACGACCGCCACGGCGATGACGCGCGTCTCCAGACCGGCGAGCCGGAATCCGACCAGCAGTCCTGCCGCGGTACCGCAGCTCCCCGCTGCGACGAACACCGCGTCGGGCCGGGGACACACGCCTGCCTGCACCTGCGCGCCGAGCTCGAGTGCGGCGGACACGTACCCAAGCGCCCCCAGCGCATTGGTCGCCCCGAAAGGGATCGCATAGGGATGCTCCCCGGCGTGCCGCCGCTCGCGCAGCGCGCGCCGTACGCTGCGCAGCCCTCCGAGCTTCGAGTCGGCGTAGCGAATTCGGGCGCCGGCCGCGACCATCCCGCCGAGGGCGCGGCGCACGCCCTCGGTCACCGGTTGCCGCACCAGCGAGAGATCGACCGCGTACCCCCGCGCCCGGCCGTGCAGTGCGGCGCCGAGCGCCTGATTCGAGCCGATCCCGCCCAGCGTGACGAGCGACCCGGCTCCCTGCCGCTCGGCCTCGGCCAGGAGGTATTCGAACTTCCTGACCTTGTTGCCGCCGAACAGCGTGGAGGTGAGATCGTCGCGCTTCGCGAAGAGCCGGCCGCGAAATCCGGGCGGGGCCGGCAGCTCCGTGATGGACGTCGGCGTATCGGCGAGCGCGATCCAGGGCACTCGGTCCCGTAACTCCGGCAGGCGATCGAACAGGGCGTTCGTGACGCTCAGCTCCGCGAGAACTCGGCGGCGTCGATGGCGGCGAGATCGGCCGCGGACAGCTGGACGTCGGCCGCGGTGAGGGAATCGGTCGCGTGGGCGGTGGTCCGGGCGGAGGGAATCGCGATGACGGTGCCGCCCTGGGCCAGCACCCAGGCGAGCACGACGGCGTGGGGCGAGATGCCGTGACGCCGGGCGATCGGCTGAAGCACCGGATGGTCGGGGAGCTTTCGGTTGAGCCGTCCACCGCCCACCGGGCTGTACGCGAGGAATCCGACGCCGCGGCGCGTGCATTCGGCGACAACCCCGCTCGACAGGGACTCGCGGAAGAACGGGTTGAGCCGGTTCTGGACCGCCACGAGCGATGCGTGGCGCGACGCGCTGCCGATGTCCTCTACCGTGACATTGGACACGCCGATCCAGCGGATCTTCCCGGCGCGCTGCAGCTCCGCCAGCGCGCCGACGCTCTCGGCGAACGGGACCTCCGGGTCGGGCGCGTGCAGCTGATACAGATCGATGCGGTCGGTCCCCAGCGCCTTGAGGGAGCGGTCGCAGGCGCGTCGCAGGTGCTCCGGACGGCCGTTCCGCTCCCAGCGTCCGCCGGGCCGGATCATGCCGCCTTTGGTGGCGATGACGACCTGCTCGCGGCGTCCACCCCAGGTGTGCAGCGCCTTCGCCATGAGGTGCTCGTTGTGGCCGATATCGGTGTCGTCGAGGCAATACACGTCGGCGGTATCGAGGATCGTGGCGCCGGCGTCGAGCGCCGCGTGAATCACGTGGAGCGCCGTCGCTTCGTCGTCGGGCCGGCCGGCGATCGAGAGGTGCATGCCTCCGAGACCGACGACCGAAACGTCGCCGGCGCCGGGGCCGAGCGGACGGGTGCGCATCTAGCTCAGGTACCGGGTCTTGAGGATGCCGACGTGGTGCCGCTCGTGGCCGGCGATGATGTACGCCAGCGCTCGCACCGAGACCGGGTTGCCGCTCGCCGTTCCACGGCGCTCGAGCGCTGCCGCGTCGAAGTGGGCGAACAGCAGCGTCGTCGCCTGGCGGACGGCGGCGAGCTCGTCGGCCAGGTCGCTCAATGTGCGCGCGTCGAAGCCGCCCATCGGGACGTAATCGTTCTGCTCGAAGCCGGGGAGTGGAGTCGCGTCCCCCCGGCCGATGCGCAGGGCGCGATAGGAAAAAATCCGCTCGCTGTCCACGATGTGGCCGAGCATCTCCTTGATGCTCCACTTGTCGGGCGCGTAGCGATGCCCGCCGCGCGATTCGGGGATCGACCGGATCAGGGCCAGCGTCTCGACGAGCTGCGCGGGCAAGAGCGCTCGGACGTCACCGTCGGGCACCTTGCCGATGTAGGTCCCGTAATACGGCGCGTATTCGTCCGTAGCCGGCCGGGTGATCACCGCTCGAGTCATGGTCGTTCCTTCACGAGGGCGGAGTCGATCTGCCGCCACGTCACGAGGTGGATGTGCTGGTCCGCGAGCAGGCGCCGGAAGCGCGGGCTCGCGACGAAGGCCCAATCGCGGGCCCGCCAGGCGGCGCCCCAGTTGATGCGCTCCCCCGTCAGCGCCTTCATCCGCGTCGAATCGGCCGCCGGGTGGACGATCAGCTCCGACACGCCGGGCGGCAGCGCACGGATCTGCTCCTCATAGTATGCCACCCAGCCAGCCGGCGGTACGTCGGGGGCAGTGGCGACCACGCGCGCGAGGACGAGCGGGCCACGCGGGAACCGCCCCATCGAGCTCCGGCCGGCGACCCATTCCGCGGCGCTCAGGAACGGCAGCCCTTCGGATTGGGCGACCCGGCGCAGGATCTCGAACAGCACCGGTCCCCGCGAGAACAGGACGTATTCGTGCACGTCGAGGTGGGTGGGCCGGATCCCCGCGGCGCGCGCCGCGGCGATCTGCGCGTGCAGCTCCCGCTCCACCTCCTGCCACCGGACGGCAGTCGAATCTTCCCAGACGCGGCGCAGCAGGCCATCGGGGTCGAGCAGCGACGGCACGCTCTCCGGTGGTGCGATCGGTCCCCAGCGATAGCCCGGCCACTCGCTCGTCAGCGCGAGGTGGACGCCGAGATCGAACTCCGGGTGGGCGCGGGCGTACGCGGCCACTTCCTGGAACTTCGGCCCCGGAACGATCACGCTCGCCGACACGATGAGGCCTGAATCGCGCGCCGCCCACGCGCTGCGGTTCTCCGGACCGGCGACGCCGAGGTCGTCGAAGTGGAGGATCAGGAGGCGGCTGCCGCGTGGGTAGCCGAGCCGCTCCTCGAGCGGCGTCTGCGTGGCGCCGGCGGCGCCAGCGCACGCGCTCAGCAGGGCAGCGAGGAGGAGGTGCTTGCTCAGTGCTCCGTCGGCGCCGGTTTGGGGGTGCGATCGACGACCTTGGCCATCACCGGCGCGCCCGGGAAGAGCGACTCGAGACCCCCGACGACCACTTGCTCCCCCGCGTCGACGCCGCTCCTGATCTCCACGAATCCGGGAGTTCGCACGCCAAT
Organism: Gemmatimonadales bacterium; assembly: GCA_035491895.1. Lineage (GTDB taxonomy): Bacteria > Gemmatimonadota > Gemmatimonadetes > Gemmatimonadales > GWC2-71-9 > DASTHG01. The sequence goes on along the minus strand of DATJJY010000060.1, from coordinate 39,707 downwards.
GCCCACCTGCCGCTGTGTCGCCTTCCCCTCCTGCACGACCCACACAAAGGTGGCGCCTTGGACGGGGACCACTGCGTCCTCGGGAACGACCACGGCCTTCGGTCGTATGGCAGTGACGAGCCGCGCCTCGATGAACATCCCCGGCTGCAGCAGGCGCTGCGGATTGGGGACGTGGGCCTTCACGAGAATGGTGCGCCCCGGCAGCGCCACGACGGGGTCGACGAAGTCGACCTCACCGGCGAAGTCCCGATTCGTGATCGCCGCGACGTGGAAGGTGACCTCCTGTCCCCGCTTGAGCGACTGCGCGTAGCGCTCGGGGACGTTGAAGGTCGCCCGCATCGGGCTCACCGTCTGGAGCGAGGCGAGCCGGGTCGTGTTGTTGACGTAGTCGCCCAGGCTGACGAAGCGCTGGCCCACGATGCCGCCGAACGGCGCGCGCACGGTGGTGCGGGCGAGCCGGGTGCTCATCAGGCGGTGCTGGGCGTCCGCGCTCCGCGCTGCCGCTTCGGCGTGCTCCAGATCGGACGTCGAGGCCGCGTTCTGCGCCATCAGATCCTTGGTCCGGGCAAGGTCCTGGTTGGCGAGGTCGCGTTGGGCGGCGAGCTGCGCCACCTGCGCCGCCAACTCGGTGGAGTCGATCTGGAACAGCGGCGTTCCCGCCGCCACCACCTGCCCCTCACGAATCAGGAGGCCGACGATACGGCCCTCCACCTCGGGGCGCAGCTCGATCGACTGCAGCGCCTCGATCTGGCCGGTCGCCGCGACCTCGTCGCGCACCGTGTCCTTGCGGGCCACCGCCACCTCGACCGGCATACCGGGCGGCATGCCTCCAGCTGGGCCGCCGCGCCCCGCGGCACCTTTCTTCCCACAGCCGATCGCGGCGCCGATGCCCACCGCGGCGACCAACCCGACCCGCACCACGTTCCGATGGCTCACTGGGTTCCCTGTTCGAAGTTGATCCGCTCGCCGAGAATCACCTCGAGTCCGGCCCGAGCGAGTCGTGTGTTGTACATCGCCTGGACGAGATCGGCCTCGGCCTGCACGAGGCGGTTCTGCGCGTCCAGGAGGTCGAGGATCGTCGTCGCGCCCGCCCGGTAGCGGGTCTCCTGCACGCGGTTGTTTTCGCGCGCCACGACGACCGCGTAGCGATCGAGGTCGATCGTCGCCCGATTGGTCTCATAGGCGTCGTAGGCGGCAGTGACGTCGTGCCAGGCTCCTCGTTCGAGGTCGTCGCGAATCGCCTGAGCGACCTCGTGGTTGACCCGGGCTTGCGCTACCTGAATCTCCCGCTGGCCGTTGTCCCACAACGGCAAGCTGACCGTCAGAGACAGAGACGACAGATTCGACGCCGAAGGGAAGAACTTCGTGTCGTTCGCCGACTTGGTGTAGTCGAGCGAGGCGCGCGGCAAGTACTGGGCGCGGCGCGTCCAGAGCAGCCCGCTGGTCGCGCGCTCGTTGGCCCGCGCGATCCGCCAGGACGGGCCCTGCGCCAGTGCGCGCGCGACGGCGTCCTGGACGGGGAACGGCAACGCCGGAGCGACGCTGTCGGACGGAACCGCCGCGGCGTCCGCGGCACTCTGGAGGCCGATGCGGCGTCCCAGCTGCAGCTGCGCGGCCCGCAGGGCGGCCTGCTGTTGCAGCAGCACCACCCGGGCCTGGGTGAGCCCGAGCGCGAGCTGCAGCGAATCGGTCTGCACCGCGGCGCCGGAGGTGACGCGAGCCCGCGCGACGGTGAACTGCTGCTGGGCGCGCTGCTCCTGATCTTCGGCGACGCGCAGCAGCGCCCTTTCGGTGAGCACCGCGTAATAATCGGCCTCGGTATTCATCGCGGTCGTGAGGCGCGCCTGCAGCTCCCCCGCGCGGGCGCTTTCGAGCTGACCGGCGGAGGTGCGTAACCCTGCGAACTTCGAGCCACCCGTGAACAAGTCGATCCGGGCATCCACTTGAGCGGAAACGGAGTTCAACCGCGGCGTGAACGTTCCGAACGGAGTGAAGAACTTTCCCTCCGTGCGCGTCGCCGTGGTCGACAGGGTCACCGCCGGAACGATGAACACCGCGAACGCCGCGCGACGCGACCACTCGGCGGTGCCCACCTGCCCCGCCGCCGAGACGTAGTTGGGATCGAGCTGTGCGGCACGCTGCAGTGCCTCGGTGAGGGTCACCACCGGCACGGAGTCCTGGGCAGTCGCCACCTGTAAAGCCGCCAATAGCGGGAGGATCACTTCGCCTCCAGCGGCTCAAGGGCCTTGATGTCCCGCGCCTCGCGGGCGCGCAGCCGGTCGAGCAGCGTGTACGCGACCGGCACTACGAAGAGTGTGAGCACCGTGGAGAAGAAGATGCCGCCCACGATCGCGTAGCCGAGCGGCCGGCGCGACGTGGAACCCGCTCCGACGCCGATCATCACGGGGATCGCGCCCATGATCGTCGCCACCGAGGTCATGAGAATGGGGCGCAGGCGAATGCGCCCGGCTTCGATGACCGCGGCAATGGTGTCCAGTCCCCGGGCTTTGAGCTGGTTCGAGTACTCGACGAGCAGAATCGAGTTCTTGGTCACGAGCCCGATGAGCAGGATCATGCCGATCTCGCTGTACAGATTGATCGTCCCTCCCGGGCGGTGGAACACCGCCGCGATGAGCAACGTCGCCAGGGCGCCGGTTACGGCGAGCGGCACCGCCAAGAGCACCGTGAACGGGTGCACCAGCGACTCGAACTGCGACGCCAGCACCATGAACACGACGAGCAGGGCGACGCCGAACGCGAAGTACAGCGCGCCGCCGCTCTCCCGGAACTCGCGGGAATCGCCGGCCAGGGCGGTAGTACTCCCCGGCGGCAGCACCTGCTTGGCCAACCGATCGAGCGAGTCGAGCGCCTCGCCCTGGGCGAAGGGCGGAATCAGCGAAGCCGACAACGTGAACGAGGGCACGCGGTTGAAGTGATTGATCTGCCGCGGGCCGACGCCCTCTTCGACCTTGGCGAGAGCGGACAGCTGGACCAGCTGCCCGTTGTTGCCTCGCAGATAGATCCCCGACATGTCGCTCGGGGTGGCCCGATGCGCAGGATCGAGCTGCACCATCACGTAGTACAGCTTGTCGTTGCGGGTGAACGTGCTCACTCGCCGGCCGCCGAGGAACGTCTGCAGCGCCGCCGCGACGTCGCGCACCGGCACCCCCAGGTCCTCGGCGCGGTCGCGATCGAACGTGACCCGCAGCTCCGGCTTGTTGACGCGCAGGTCGGTGTCGATGTTGGTGATGCCCTTGACGGCCCGCGCCCGCGGCACGAGGGTGTCCTGTGCCTGGGCGAGCCGCGCGAAATCGGGATTCTGCACCACGTACTGGATCGGCTGGCTGAACCCGAGTGCCCCGGGAGAGTACGGGAACGCCCGGATACCCGAGATCCCGAACAGCTGGGGAAACAGCCCTCCCACCATCTGCTGGACACTCGTGTGCCGGACGCTCCAGTCCTTCAGGATGACGCCGACGAACGACCGGTTGACCCCGCCGGCGAATCCGCCGATGATCGTGAAGTACCCCTGGACATCCGGCGTCTTGCCGATGATCTGCTCGACCTGTCGCACATACCCGTCCATGTACTCGAGCGACGAGCCCTCAGGCGCCGACGAGACCACCAGGAAGAACCCGCGGTCGTCGTCCGGCAGGAGCTCCTGCTTGAGCCTGCCGTATATCACGACCGCCAGGAGCACCGTCAGCCCGGTTCCGGCGACCACCACCCACCGGTGCCGGAGCGCGGCACGGAGCAGCGTCGCGTAGCGCTCGGCGATGGCGTTGAAGCCGCGCTCGAACACCTTGAACACGGCGCCGTGCTCGTGGGAGACCCGCAGGATCTTGGCGCACAGCATCGGCGTCAGGGTCAGCGCCACGAAGCCCGAAATGATCACGGCGCCGGCCATGGCGATGCCGAATTCGTTGAACAAGCGTCCCGTGGTGCCCTGCAGGAACGCGAGCGGCGTGAACACCGCCACGAGCGCGATCGTCGTCGCGATCACAGCGAAGCCGATCTCGTTCGTGCCGCTGATGGCGGCGCGCTCCGGGTCTTCGTGCAGCTCTTCCTGGTGGCGGTAGGCGTTCTCGAGCACGATGATGGCGTCGTCGACCACGATGCCGATCGCGATGGTCAACGCGAGCAGCGTGAAGTTGTTGATCGAAAAGCCGAGGAAGTAGAGGATCGCGAACACGGTGATGATCGACGTCGGGATCGCGAGCCCCGGGATGATCGTGGCGCGGAGATTCCGCAGGAACACGAAAATGATGAGCACGACGAGGATCGCCGCAATCACGAGCGTCAGGCGCGCGTCCTGGATGGAGTGGGTGACGAACACCGAGCCATCGAACGCGATCTGGAGCTTCACCCCCGTCGGCAGCGTCTGCTGAATGGCCGGGAGCGCGTCGCGGATGCGTTGCGCCACCTGGATGAGGTTCGCCTTGGATTGGCGTACGACGCCGATCGCGACCGACGGGTTGCCGTTGTAGCGGAAGATGGAGCGATCGTCTTCGGGCCCGAGCTCGACGTTCGCCACGTCCTTGAGCTTGACAAGCTGGCCGCCCTGGCTCGCCACCACCAGCTCACCGAACTCCTGCGGCGTCTTCAGCTCCCCGAGCGAGCGGACCGAAAACTCGCGCCGCGTCGACTCGATGCGGCCGGCAGGGATCTCGACGTTGCGCGCGGTGATCGCGTCTTCCACGTCCTGCACGGTGAGATTGCGCGCCGACAGCTGCTCCGGTTGCACCCACACCCGCATCGCGTAGCGCCGTTCTCCGTACACCCCCGCGCTCCCCACTCCCGGCAGACTCTGCAGCCGCGCCTTCACCAGGCGGTCGGCGACGTCCGAGAGCTGCAGCAGATCGTAATTCTGGCTGCTCAAGGCGAGCCAGAAGAACGGCTGCGCGTCCGCCTGCTGTTTGGCGATTACCGGCTCGAGCACGTCCACCGGCAGCCGGCCGCGCACGCGCGACACCTTGTCGCGCACGTCCTGCGCCGCGACGTCGACCGGCCGGTCAAGGGTGAACTCGAGGGTGATGTTGCTCTGCTCTTCGGACGACGTGCTGGAGAGCGTGCGAATCCCCTGGATCGTCGATAGCTCCTCTTCCAGGATGTCGGTGACCGCGGTTTCCACCACCTGGGCGTTGGCCCCGGGGAGGACCGTCGACACGGAAATGATCGGCGGATCGATATCGGGCAGCTCCCGCACGGAAAGACGGGTGTACCCGATGATCCCGAACAACACCAGCGCGGCCGACAACATGCTGGCGAGGACGGGGCGGCGAATGGCGGTGTCGGAGAGTTTCATGAGCCCTCTGGCTGGACAGCCTTCAACGTAACGGCAATCACCAAGCGCTGGTTTCTATTCTCTGCGCTACCAGAACGTCGAAATAGAGCGACCAAAATCGACATTCGTGCGTCCCGTTTGTGTTCGAATCGGGACCCGAAGATATACCGAATAAACGAACCCTCGCAAGTCGGTGGAGACCTGCTCCAACGACGTGTGACGGAAAACTATCCGGACACCTGCAATGAAAAAAAGGGCCCCTCTCCTGAGTGGAGAGGAGCCCTGGATCGGACCCGCAGGGGGAGCGTTTACCGGATGCCGATCGACACCCCGAGGTGCACCACCGTCAAATTCGGCCGCGCCCGCGAAGTGAACACGACGATGTCGCCATTGGGTTGCGGCTGCACGTCCCCGGGTGCCACATAATTCGCGAACCCGCTGTACAGATAGCGGGCGCCGATATCCAGGGACACCGGCGTGCGCCTGCCAAGGGTCAGGAGCATACCACCGCCCGCCTGCAGCGCCGACGTCCAGTCGCTGAAATCCGTCTGGGAGCCGTAGCTGTAGCAGCCGCAACCATCGGGGAATGACGAATACGCCGAGATATAGGAAACGCCCACCGTGCCGAAGCCGTACAACCGCATCGGTCCTTCGCCCACCGTGATCTGCGGGCCGACGCCGATGGTGGCGATCGAGTAGGTCGTGTTGAGGTCGAACTGGTGGTCCGAGCCGTAGACCAGATAGGCACCCTCGAACCGCAACGCCATGGGATTGCCGGCGCCGAGGTTCACCGCGCCGAAGGCGTCGATGCCGCCAGCCACATCGACGTTCTGGGCGAAATCCCCCGTGGGGGCGCCGATAGCGAGGTTGACACCGAAGCTCCCGGTATTGCGCACCTCACGCAGGCCGTAATGCTGGGCAGACGCGGGAGCCGCGCCCAAGATCAGGGCGAGGAGGGACATCGCGAGCGAGCGGTTCATCGTGCCTGTCTGTTCGGGTCGGGCGTTGCAAGGGCAAGCGATATGCCACCCCGAGAAAGGCTAGATTCCACAAGACATTCCCGGGCAGGTGACCTACCGCGAGGACACTACATGGACCAGATCACGTTTGCGGACTTTGCGAAGGTCGACATCCGGGTCGGGCGGATCGTGGCCGTCGACGACTTCCCCGAGGCGCGGAAGCCGGCCTGGAAGCTGGACATCGATTTCGGCCCGCTCGGCGTGAAGCGGTCGAGCGCGCAGATCACACTCCACTACGGCAAGGACGACCTGCTGGGGAAGCTGGTACTCGGCGTGGTGAACTTCCCCCCGCGCCAGATCGGGCACTACTTCTCGGAAGTGTTGACGCTGGGAATCGAGCTGGCCCCGGGCGACATCGTGCTGGTCCACCCCGACCGCGACGTGCCGCTCGGGGCTCCGCTCAAGTAACCTTGAGTCGCTCCAGGTGCTCCTTGCGGAACTTGGCCACCTTCGGCGCGATCACCGCGCGGCAGTACCCCTGCCCCGGATTGCGGCGGAAGTAGTCCTGGTGGTACTCCTCGGCGGGATAGAAAACCGTGAACGGCGCCACCTCCGTCACGATCGGGGCGTCGAACACGCCCGCGCGCTCGATCTCGGCGATCGCCGCCCGCGCCGTTCGCTCCTGCTCCGGGCTGTGATAGTAGATCGCCGAGCGGTATTGGGTCCCGACATCGCCGCCCTGGCGGTTCAACGTCGTCGGATCGTGAATCGCGAAAAACACATCCAGCAGATCGCGATAGCTCAGCACGCCCGAGTCGAACGTGACTTGGACGACCTCCGCATGTCCGGTCCCTCCACTACAGACCTGTTCATAGGAAGGATTGGGCACGTTGCCGCCGGCGTAGCCGGAGACCACCCGCTCGACGCCCCTCAGACCCTGAAAAACCGCCTCGAGGCACCAGAAGCAGCCGCCCGCGAGGGTCGCAACTTCGTTGTTGTGAGAGTTCATGGCGCCGCTAGAACGTCGGTTTCCCTTCGAGAGTTCCCGGGAATGACCTGTGATGCTAGGATAGAGCCGCCGTGCTCCTGAAACGATTCTACGACGATGGCCTCGCCCAGGCCAGCTATCTCCTCGCCTCCGAGCGGTCGGATGCGGCGCTGGTCGTCGACCCCAACCGGGACGTGGAGCAGTACATCGCGGCCGCCGAGGCTGAAGGGCTGCGCATCGCGCACGTCGCCGAGACGCACATCCACGCCGACTTCGTCTCGGGGAGCCGCGAGCTGGCGCAGCGTACGGGGGCGACGCTCTACCTGTCCGCGGAAGGCGGACGGGACTGGCGCTACGGCTACGCCGCGGAGAGCGGGGCCGTCCTCTTGAAGCACGAGTCGCGCATCGACGTCGGCGAGGTCGCGATCACCGCGCTGCACACCCCCGGCCACACCCCCGAGCATCTTTCGTTTCTCGTCGTCGACCGCCTGGCCGCTGCCGCACCGCTCGGGATGTTGAGTGGGGACTTCGTCTTCGTGGGCGACGTGGGGCGGCCCGATCTGCTGGAGCGGGCGGCGAACGTTCAGGGCACGATGGTCGCGAGCGCGCGCCAGCTGTTCCAGTCGCTGCAGCTTTTGCGCGCCCTGCCAGACCACCTGCAGATCTGGCCGGGGCACGGTGCCGGCTCGGCGTGCGGCAAGTCGCTCGGCGCGCTGCCGCAGAGCACCCTGGGGTACGAGCGCATCGCGAACTGGGCGTTTCACATCGCGGACGAGACGGCGTTCGTGAACGCGGTGCTCGAGGGACAGCCGGAGCCGCCCCCGTATTTCGGCGAGATGAAGCGCATCAACCGCGACGGCCCGCGCATTCTGGGCGGCTGGCGGCGGCCGCAGCGCATCGCCGCGGCGCGGGTGGGGGAGCTGCTCGCGCAGGGAACGCTGCTCGTCGACACGCGCCCCGCGGCCGACTACGCCGCCGCTCACATTCCCGGGACGATCAACATCCCGCTCAACCGCTCGTTCACGACGTGGACGGGGTGGCTCGTCCCCTATACGCACGATTTCTACCTGTTGATCGACCACGCGCGGCTGGACACGCTCGACCAGGCGGTGCGGGACCTGGCGATGATCGGACTCGATCGCGTCGGCGGCTACATCGATTGCGACGAGGAGACGCTCGCGGCGTGGCGCTCGGCGGGCGGCGCGCTCGGCTCGATCAAGCAGATCACGGCTCAGCAGCTCGCAGAGCCGCTCCGGAAGGGCGAGCTCACCGTGATCGACGTCCGGGCTCCCTACGAATGGGACGAAGGACATCTCCCCGGGGCCCAGAACATTCCGCTCGGGCTACTCCCCGCCCGAATCACCGAGCTGCCGGCGGGACCGGTGGTGATGCAATGCCTGACGGGGAGCCGCTCGGCGATCGCGGCGAGCTTCGTCGCGGCACGGGGCAAGGAAGTGTGGAACTTCGAAGGCGGCTTCGCCGCCTGGAAGCAGGCCGGCTACCCGGTGGAGACGACGGATCCGGCGCCGTAACGACGCGCGACGTACTCCTCGAGAATCTTCAGAAAGTCGGCAACCAGGGTGTCGCCCTTGAGGGTGATGCGCAACTCGCCGTCCACGTAGACCGGCGCCTTCGGCTCCTCGAACGTGCCGGGAAGCGAGATGCCGATGTCGGCGTGCTTCGACTCCCCCGGGCCGTTCACGACGCACCCCATCACCGCCACGCGCAGCTCCTCCGACCCCGGAAAGCGGCGCTGCCACTCGGGACGGCGCTCGCGCAGGTAATCCTGAATCTGCTCGGCCATTTCCTGGAAGAACGTCGAGGTGGTGCGCCCGCACCCCGGGCAGGCGGTGACCTGCGGGGAGAAGCTGCGGATCCCGAGCGACTGCAGGATCTGCTGCGCGACGCGCACCTCCTCGGTGCGGTCGCCGCCGGGGCGCGGGGTGAGGGAGACGCGGATCGTGTCGCCGATGCCTTCCTGGAGCAGGATGCCGAGGGCCGCGCTCGAGGCGACGACGCCCTTCGTCCCCATCCCCGCCTCGGTGAGGCCGAGGTGCAGCGGGTAGTCGCCGGTCGCGGCGAGCCGGCGGTAGACGTCGATCAGATCCTGCACGCCGGACACTTTTGCCGAGAGGATGATGCGATCGTGCGCGAGCCCCGTCTCCTCGGCGAGGGCGGCGGACCGCGTGGCGCTCTCCACCATGGCGTCCATCGTGACGTCGCGGGCATCGCGCGGCTCGGGGAGCTTGGCGTTCGCGTCCATCAGCTCGGTGAGGAGTTGTTGATCGAGGCTGCCCCAGTTCACGCCGATGCGGACCGGCTTCCCCTCGTCGACCGCCACCCGAATGATCTGACGGAAGTGCTCGTCGCGGCGCTTGGCGCCGACGTTGCCGGGGTTGATGCGGTACTTGGCGAGCGCTTTGGCGCAGGCGGCATACTTGGTGAGCAGCAGGTGCCCGTTGTAGTGGAAATCGCCGATGACGGGGACGTCGACCTCCGCGACGATGGCGGGGACCGCCCGTGCGGCGTCGTCGTTGTTGACGGTAACCCGCACCAGCTCCGAGCCCGCCTCGTGCAGGGCGCGCACCTGGGCCACGGTGGCAGCGACGTCGGCGGTGTCGGTGTTGGTCATCGACTGGACGACGAGCGGGTGGCAGGAGCCGACCCCAACGGAGCCGACGAAGACAGTTACGGTTTGGCGGCGGCGCATTGGCGAAAGGTAACCAACCTTCTGACCTAGAACTTCAGCCGCGTCACCGTGCTGGTCGAGTAGTCCGCACTCCAGACCTTCTTGTTCCCGGCATCGAACGCCACACCGAACTCCGTATTGGAGAAGGGTGACAGGCTCAGAACCGACTGGAACACATCCGTCTGGCCGTCGATGACGAGCAGGTAGGACAGTCCGCTCACGCCGACATAGACCTTGTTGTTCACCGCGTCGACCGCCAGACTGGCCTCATTGTAGAACGTCGTCACCGTCGTGATCACGGTCTGCGTCGATCCGTTGATCACCGAGACGTCGTTGGAGCTCTGGTTCACGACGTACACGCGATTCGTGAGCGGATTGACCGCCACGGCGATCGGGAAGCTGCCGACCGGGATCCGCGAGAAGGTCTTGGCGACGGGGTCGACAGCCACCACGAAGTTGCTGTCAGGAATCGCCACGTAGACGAGTCCGTTGACCGGGTCGAATGCCGCGCTGATGCCGAGCCCGGGCAGGGCGACGTCATTGGACGTCGAGAAGGTGTTGGTCGCCCCATCGATGCGGCGCAGGATGGGGTTGGGGGCCGCCGATCCGATGTCGACCGTGACGTAGATGCGATTGTTGATCGAATCGACGGCCAGACCCTGGCGGTTCGTCACGCCCTGCTGCGTGGTCCCGGTGGCGATGGTCGTAACCGTGCCGAGCGTCGCGCCATCCAAGACACGCACTCCGGCGTCCATGCCAACGAAGACACGGTTCGTGATCGAGTTGACCGCCACCGCGGACACGAACTGCCCCGCCGATACCGAGTCGACGACGACGTCCGTCGTCCCGTTCATCTGGTAGATCTGGCCTCCCTGGTGGCCCGCGTACGCGGCGTGCGTCTGGGAGTTCACCGCCAGGGCCCACGGCTGCTGCCCGACCGTCAGGTGGAGGAGGACCGGATTGACGATGCCGCCGAAGCCGAAGATGGTGTCGCCCGGGGCACGGACCGCGAAGGCGTCGACGTACTCGGTGCCGAATGGCGTGCTGTCGAGCCGCACCGTCGCCTGATTGGCGATCGAGGTGTCGATCACGGTGAGGTGGTAGTTAAACGAAAGATCGCGGCGCCAATGAATCGGCGTCGTCATCGTGTCGCCGGCCTGATCGATGACGGCGGCGTGGAACACTGTCGTCCCGCCGACGGGCACGCTGACGGTGTCGGGACTGACGAGAACGGCATTCGGCAGCTGCTGCACCAGGATCGGCAGCGTGTCGGTCCCGAAGCCATTGCCGCTCACGTCCTTAACGGCGATGCGCGCGACGCCGTTGGCGCGGGCCGTCACGAACCCGATGTCGTGCGGGAACACCGCCGTTTGGGAATCGAACGTCACCGCGGTGCCCGAGACCAGGTTCCATCCGAAGACGGCGTTGCCGCTCGGCAACGGGGCGAGTCCCGAGTCCACCAGGAACGCGTTGTAGGTCCCCTGGCAGTAGAAGTTGCCCGGGCCCGTGGGGCAGAGCGAGGAGATCAGCACGGTATCGGGCGTCGCCTGAACGCCGCCGATGTTCGGATCGCGGTCGATCTTCACCCCGGCGACCGCCGGATTCATCGTGATCATCACCGAATCGAACGCCAGCCCGCTCGCCGTGTTGTACTGACCGCGCAACACGAACTGCGCAGGGTTGTTCACGATGGAATGGAAGAACACGCTGTCGCCGTTGGTGCCGCCGCTCGTGTGGATCGAGTCGATCGTGGCGTACGAGAATCCCACGCAGCCGAATCCCGCCGGGGCCGTGCAGTAGAACGGCTGCGTCGGGTTGTTGAACTGATCCACCGACTTCGTGATCAGGACGCCGCGCCGGTTGGTGCTCGTGAACGTGATCGCCTTCGGCGCCGTGACGGTCCCCTGCGAAAGCGGGGAGGACAAGAGCGTCCAGTTCGTGGAGACGGTCACACCCGGCTGGACGTCGGCGACATAATGCGTCGGCGTCCCGATGCCGCTCGCCGTCGCGATCTTCGTCCCTGCCGAATTGGTGAACGACCAATTGGCGCCGGCGCGGCCGCCGACGTCCACCGGCCCGCTCGCCGGCAGGATGCTCGTCAGCGGCGAGGCGCTCCAGTTGACCGTCCCACCGCTGACACCACGACCGACCGCGTCGATAGCGCGGACGCGAATCGAATCGCTGGTCGACAGCTGGGGCGTCAGCGCCGAGTCGGCGGTCTGCACGAGGCCGACTGCCGAACCCACCGGGAAGAACGGCGTCAGCTGGAACGGCGTGAACTTGACCGGATTGAAGGCCAGGAAGGCGCGCCCCAGACTGTCGGCGCCGCTGTACCCCGAATCGAGGCCGGCGACGTCACCCCACCAGTTGCCGACTGCGTTCACGGTGTCGGACGCCTGCATGATCCAGCCGCGGTAGTGATACAGATCCGAGCCGGAGATCGTGAGCTGATTGGGCTGATTGATGAACGCGCGGATCATCGGATCGAACGAGCCGTTGTCGTAGAACTGGCTGTTCGTGATCGTGAGCGTCCCGGTCCCGCTGCGGCGGAAGTCGATCGCGAACGCGAACGACCCGCGCACGGTGAGATGGTCGAACGTGAGATTCACGTTGATCGCCTGCGCCGTGTCGGCCGAGCGCAGCGCGCCGACCTGAATCTGGCTGCAGTCGCACTGCGGCTGGAACACGTAGCCCGCGTGTTCGACGGTGACGAATGTGAAGCTGTTCCCTGACGACGCAGGATTGCGCCATTCGACGCCCGCCCAGCCATGACGGCTCAGTGCCGGCAGGGTGTAGCTCGTCGTCATCAGGATCGGCGCGGGAGATGTCCCGACAGCGGCCAGTGCCCCCGTGGCGTTGTTACTGCCGACGATGATCCCGGCGAGGCTGTCAAACGCGAGTGTGTTCCCAGCCGCGATCGTCAACGCACCGCCGGAGTCGATGTCGATGGTGCCCGCCGACACCCGCCACGGGACGCCGGCGAACCGCGGCAACGTGCCGGTGAACGTGACCGGACCCGCATGGAGCAACACCGTGTCGCGCCCGTTCCCGGTGAACGCATTGGACGCGAACAACACCGGCAGCCGCGGCATGTCGAGCTGCAGCGGATACAAGGTGTTGCCGGTGGCGACGTTGCCGGCGACGGAATCGCCCGGCGCAACGGCGCTGGTGCCGAAGTTGTCGGTGAACAGCGCGAAGCCGACGGTGTTGCCGTTGGCCGTATCGCCCACGAGCTTGACGTTGGGCACCCCCGCCACCACGATGCCGTAGCCGTGGTTTCCTTGCGCCACGGATCGGCGGACGTCCACGCCGGAGCCCGATCCCAGCACCCCGATACCAGCCGAATTGGTATCCGATCCGACGCGACCGCTCTGGACCACGACGACGCTGTCCAGCGTCATCGTCTGCGCGGCAGGACTGTGCACCAGCAGTCCGAAGCGATGCTTGCTGCGACCCGGAATCGAATCGCCCGCGAACTCGACACGCACATTGTCGAGCCGCGTGTTCGCCGACAGCCGTCCGATGTCGAGACCGTACCAGTCGCCCGGCGCGGGCGACAGGCTCGCCGACGTGAGCCGCGGCGCGTTGCTGCGGTTCGTGCCGAGCGACACGATCGACCCGCTGCGCGTGCCGGCGCTGTCGCCGATCAGCATTCCACTCTGGCTGCCGAAGCGCAGCACCAGGTTGGAGTCGAGCGTCACCGTCTGACCGCCCGAGCGGCCGATGTCCAGCAGACCGTTGATCAGGTATCCGTTCGAGCCGGCGCGCTGCGGCTGGGCAAAAATCGTGAACGCGCTGACGGTCGGGTCGGGTTGCCCGCCCGCGACCGCGAGGAAATCGGTGGTGTTGCCTGCGATCGAATCCTGCTTCAGCAGTCCGGGCAGCTGCACCGCCTGCATCTGAATCCCGAACGTCGCGTTGCCGAGGAACCGGTTGAAGCGCGACGGCGACAAGTGGGTCGCGGTGCTGCCGAGCAGCAGCCCCTCCTGCCCCGACCCGCGCACCGTGTTCGAATCGAGCTGCAACGTCGCGTCGAGGTCGGCGTGGATCCCCGAGCCGGTAACGCTGTCGACCTCGGACCGGTGGATGTGCGACGTGCCGCCGAAGTGATGTACGCCGGCATGGACGCACTGCCGGATCCGTAGCGAGTCGAGGTCGACCTCGGCGCCGGAGCGGTTGACGAACAGAATGCACGCCTCGCTCGGCAGGGCGCCGAACGGCGTCCGCACTCCGCCGGCCCACTCGATCAACGTGCGGCGCCAGGTGGTGAGCGCCACGTTGCGCTGCACCTCGATGCCCTTCCAGAAACCCGGCACGGGCGACCCAGTGTTCGCGGTGAGCGTAATCCCGGGGGCGGCGCCTGGCTGCGTGCCGTCCATCAGGAGCTGGCCCGACTGGTTCAGCGCCGTGTCGCCGATCTGGAGACCCGCCCCGGCGTCGAACTTCACCGTCGCGCCCAACGCGATCGTGAGCTTCGCGCCGTTCCGCACGCGGATATACGCGGACACGGTGTGCGACCCGGCGGCCCACGTTTCGTCGGCGAGAATGTCCGCCGCGTGCACGGTGTTGATGACGCGGATCGTGGGCAGGGGCGTCGACGTCACGGCAACGCCGCCGATCGTGGCGCCGATCGTCGTGGCCGTCCCGCCATTCGCGCCGGTGAACGTCGCGGTGTAGGTGCCGTTCGCGTGATCGGTCGTCGCCGAAATCGCGCCGGTGCTCGTGCCGCCGCCCTGGGTGAAGACGACGGTCGCCCCGCCCTGCGTGAGCGCGTTCCCCGCCGCGTCCTTCGCCGTCAGCGTCAGCGTCAACACGCCGCCCGTCGTCGTGGTCGAATCACTCGACGTGACGACCGACTTCACGGGCGAGATCGCGCCCGGAATGACCGTGATCGTCGGCAGCGTGGACGTGACCTGCTGGGCACCGATCGTCGCGTGGATCGTCGTCGCCGTCCCGGCGGTGTCGCCGGTGAACACCGCCGTATACGTGCCGTTCGCGTGGTCGGTCGTTGCCGAGATCGACCCCGTGCTCGTACCGCCAGCGCGACTGAACACGACGACGAGCCCACCAGTCGTGATGTTGTTCCCCGCCGTGTCCTTCGCCTGGAGGGTCAGGGTTGACGTGGTCCCGGCGGCGACGGTGTCCTTCGAGACGGTGATCACCGACTTCGCCGCTACGGTGTTCCCCGGCACGACGGTGATCGTCGTGGTCGAGGTGACCGCCACGCCGCCGATGGTGGCGTGAATCGTCGTGGCGGTCCCCGCCGTGTCGCCGGTGAAGGTCGCCGTGTAGGTGCCGTTGGCGTGATCGGTCGTGGCGCCGATCGTCCCCGTGCTGGTGCCGCCCGCGCGGGTGAAGACGACCGTCGCGCCGCCCGTCGTGATGGCGTTGCCGCCCGAATCCTTCGCCACGAGCGTGAGCGTCGCGCTCGCCCCCGACGCGACCGTGCCGCTCGAGGTCGACACCACCGAGGTGAGCGGCGAGATCGCTCCCGCCGTGACGGCGATCGTCGGCAGTGTCGTGGTGACCGCCGTGCCGTTGACCGTGGCGCTGATCGTCGTGGCGGTGCCCGAGACGAGTCCGGTGAACGTCGCGGTGTACGTCCCGTTGGCGTGGTCGACCACCGACCCGATCGTGCCGGTGCTCGTGCCGCCCGACGCGCTGAACAGGACCGTCGCGCCCCCGGTCGTGAGGTTGTTGCCGAACGCGTCCTTCGCCTGGAGCGTGAGGGTCGCGACCCCACCGGATCCGATCGTGGCACTCGAGACGGTGACGACGGATTGGGCGGCCGAGACCGCTCCGGCCGTCGCCGTCACGCTGAAGGTGTCGGGCTTGAGCGCCCCGACCGTGACCACGAACCGCCGCGTGCCGGCCACCGTGCCGAAAAACGCCGTGTCCTCGGCATAGCCCCCGGTATCGCTGGCAACGACCGAGTCGCTCAGGCTGTCGCCGGCGATCGCCCGGAACCGCACCGGCACGCCTTTGACACCGAGGGAGTCGCTCGCCTTCACTTGCACGCGGAGCGGCAGCGGCAGCCGCGTGGTGACCGTCGCCGTCTGACCGTTGCCGGAGACGATCCCCAGTGCCACAGGGGTTGGGATGAACGTGACGCGGGTCGAGTCGCGCACGTTGTTCGGCGTGATCGCCTTCACGAGGACCGCGCCGCGCGCTCCCGGCGCCTTGAGCAACCCCTGCCCGTTGATCTTCGCCAGGGTCGTGTCGCTCGTCGTCCACGTCACGTAGAACGAATCGACCGGCTGCCCGCTCGAATCGGCGGTGGCGTGGAACAGCTGCGTGCCGCCGAGGTTCACCACCGAATCCAGCGGCGTGATGTGGATGTGGTTGAGCTTCGCGCCCGGGCCGACGAAGGCCAGCGGCACCGTCGCCGCCGCCGACGTGTCGGGAGGGCCGATCGTCACGGACACGCTCTGCGTCCCGCTGAATAACACCTTGCTGCCGGCGAGCAGCTCCACCAGGAGAGTGAACGTCTCAGGGTTGGAGTTCAGCGCCAGTGGGAGCGCAAGGTGGAGCGTTGTCGAGTCCGGGCTGAAAAAGATCGTGGTGTCCAGCGCGATGCCGGACGGCACTCGGGTCGCCACGATGTGCAGACCGTCGATCGTCAAATTGAAGGCGGCGAGACTGACCGGGGAGCTGACGAGCGGTCGGACGGCGAGGAAGCCGCGTCCCCCGCGCCCCGGACCGGTGGGCGTATGGTCGGTGGTACACGTCGCGAGCGCCGTCACCAGCAACAACGCCACGAGACCGCGGCGGTCCGGCCGCGGCCCGTGGCGGTGTCCGATACGGGCGTCGCTCACAAAAGCCATGTCATCTGTGGGGTTACAATGTGCCACGGGAACGCCTCGGGGGCCAGAAGCGGGGACCCACCCCGGGCGTGAGGCACATCACGGGACGGCCTCGGGTTAGTGGAAAATGTGGTCCTGCAGAACGATTCGCAGGATGACCTTGGACAGGTGCAGCGTGCCGGTCATCGTCGGTCCGGGCCGGGCCGCCACACGCACCCGCACGCCGACGAAGATCGTGTCCTTCCCGAAGATGCTGTCGGCGGCGAGGGGAATCGGACCCGGGGCCAGCGTGACGGTTTCGGCGCCGTGCACCACGGCGGAGTCCTGCGCGTACGGCGTGCCGCTATACGTCCCCGCCTGCGTGCCGGAGAAGAAAATCTGGAACTTCACGGTGCCGGTGTCGGTCTTGTTCGCCACCGTGGCGCCGACCAGGAGATTCACCGAGTCGACGGTGGTATTTCCCAGCCCCTTGAGCAGCGTGACCTTCACCGGTGGATTGTCGACGGTGCCCGACGCACCGCCCGGAAAAGAGTAGGGGACGCTGTCGTTCCCCTGGCCCCCGATGAAGCTCAGGACGTCGACGTTGAAAATGGCCCGGCCCTCGCCGCACTCCAGCACCAGGGCGGCCGCCAGGACGATCGCGAGACTGCGCGTGCGCGGTGTCATCAGTAGATCGAGAGTGAAGTGGCCATGGTGATCCCGCGCGAGTCGGAGAGAGCGCTCGAGTGCGTCAGGAATCCGACGTCGAGGCTGAAGGGCCCGAAGCGCAATCCCGTTCCGCACGCGAGCTGCACCCGCTTGCGCTGGTCGCGCGCCACACCACCCCGCAGCGCCAGCGGCCCGACGCGCTGCTCCACGCCCAGCTGAATCGTGGTGCCGCGGCCGTTGTTCAGGATCTCGGCGCCGGCGGTGGTGTTCGTGCCGATGTCGAGCGATGCGTTGGCGACATAGGTGACGGGCAGCCGGGTCTTCGTCTTGACGTGACTCGCGATCTGCTGCGAGGCGAAATCGTTGGCGGCGGTGTCGAAGTGGACGCTGTCGACGCGCGTGTCGGTCCAGGTCAGGGTCGCGCCGAGATCGTTGATGCCGAGTCCGAATTCGACCGGTCCGCTCGTGTACACCATCCCCACGTCGGTACCGAAGCCCCGACCCAGGGAGTTCCCAAACTTGGAGTACTGGACCCGCCCGTCGACGGTCGGCGTGACGGGGTTGGGTCCGGTGAACAGCGAATCGCCGGTCTTGATTCCGGCGGCGCCCCGCACCGATCCGTACGCGGCGCCGAGATAGTAATGCACGGCGGCGCCGAGGTAGATCCCGCGCGTCGAATCGCCCCACACCTTCCCGGCGTACCCGAGCGTCGGCGCGAAGCCGGCCTGCGCCACGCCGTCGCCCACCCCCGTGTAATTCGTGTTGGTGTCCGCCGGGACCTTCTGACGGAGGAATTGCAGCAGTGTGTCGCCAAGCTGGAATCCCACCTCGTGGTCCTCCCACACCAGGACCCCGATGTGGACGCCCTTGATCGTCGGTCCGATGTCCATCAGGCGGCTCGACCCGCCGAAACTGAAACGGTCGGTGGGGACGAGCTTCGCCGACGCGCCGAGATCCACCACCAGCGAATCCTTGCCGATCGTGAACTCGACGTTGTTGGTGGGCTGCGGAACCTTCTTGATCTCGTAGTACAACGGCGGATGGAGGATGTAATCCGCCAGGGCGATCGGATTGAAGTACGACTTGTGCGTGTCGAACGCGGCGCTGTCCTTCAGCACCTGGAACAGCCCCAGCGGAATCGGAATCGTGAGCTTGGCGGAGCGGCCTTCGCGCCGCGGGACGGCGTGATAGGCGGGGTTGTACCGGCTCAGCGCGCCGTCACGACTGAGACTGACCCCCGCCATACCGGTGCGGCGGGCGTCGAACGACAGTTGGGCATGTGCCGGAACGGTCCACGCAAGGAGACCGACCAGCGACCAGCCGATGACCGCCGTACGCCGCACAAGGCACCTCGGAAGGGAACGGGTACATGGTGGCATGGAACGGCGTACAATGTTGTGAGTCGGGTCACGTCGCACCAGCCCGCGGGGCCTTTTTGAGCGCCAAACTGACCGTCGTCCCCTCCCCCGGGACGCTGGTCAGGGTGATCGCGCCCCCCCAGCTCTCCACCAGCCGCCGGGCGATCGCCAGCCCCAACCCGGAGCCGCTCGAAGTCGTCGAGAACGTCGGCTCGAAGACCCGCCCCAGCGCCACCGGGGCGATCCCCCGGCCGTCGTCCTGGACAACCAACCGCAAGCCACCGTCCTCCACCCGGACGGCGATCTCCTTCGCTCCCGCGTTGCGGGAGTTCTCCACCAGGTTGACGAGCACTTCCTTGACTTCGTCCTTGCGAGCCTGGACCAGCGTCCCTGATCGACCCGCGAGGACGACGCGCGCCGCCCCACCGGCGTCACCCAGGGCGTAGAGCTGGACGACTTCGCGCGCGACGGTATGCAGGTCGACGGCCTCGAGCGCGGCCTGCTCGGCCCCCGGCGCGCCGAAGCGAGAGAACGCGCGCGCGATGGCGTCGAGCCGGTCGATTTCCGCCGTGATGCGCTCGGCGGTGTCTCGCAGCGTCACGTCGAAATCGACTCTCCTTGCGGCGTGAACCCGCTCGAGATGCTCGATCCCGAGCCGGATCGGCGTCAACGGGTTCTTGATCTCGTGGGCCACCTGGCGGGCCATCTCGCCCCAGGCGAGAACACGCGCCGCGCGCGCCAGGGCCGTGGTGTCGTCGAGCGCGACGACGCACCCCTCGCGCGCCGTGCCGAGCGGCGCGAGCTGCACGCGGATGTCGCGGCCGCCGACGGTGAACTCGCGGTCGACGATCCTGCCGCCCGCCGGTGGGGCCGCGAGGAACTCGCGCACCGCCTTCCAGACGGGTGCCCACGCCGGCGGTGTGGTGGCCTCGAGATCGGCGCCGGGCTCGAGCTCCGCCCCGAGCAGCTCGCCGGCGCGCGGATTGGCGAGCGTCACCGACAGCCGGGCGTCCACCGCCACGACCGCCGTCGCGACGTTCCCGAGGACCTGCGCGGTGCGATGGCGCGCCTCCTCCAGCGCGGCGGCGCTGGCGCGCACGTCGTACGCCATGCGATCGAACGCGCTGAGCACCGGCGAGAACTCGCGCGGCGCGTCGAGCGGGAACGGTGCAGGCGTATCGCCCCGTCCCACGGCGAGCGCCGCCTCCCGCAGCGCCGCCACGGGGCGCGCCAGCGTGCGGGCGGCGAGGCCGGCGAGGCCGACTGCGGCGATGCAGCCCGCGATGGTCGCGAGAATCAGGACCAGGGCCAGGTCCTCCTGCTGGCGGCGCAGCGTCTCGTCGTCCGTCAGCTGGGGCGCGGCGAGCACCACCTGCTGCACGCCTTCCCCGCCGATGACGCGGTAGCCGATGCGCGTCGGCCGGCCCGCGGTCTGCGCGTCGACGCTCATCTCGAGCTCGTCCTCGAGCGCGAGGCGGCGATACACCGCCGGAGCGAGCAGCGGATCGACGAGGCCGAGCTCGGCGAGCACCGGCGCGCTGGTACCCGCGAGCCGCCCGCCCTGGTACGACCACAAGTCGGCGTCGAGCCGCTGCCCGAGATCGGCCACCGAGGCGGGCAGGGCCTGTATGCCGCCGGCCGGCGCCGCGTTCAGTGTCTGATGAGTCAGCAGATCGCCGCTGGCGCGCGTCGTGTCGCCGAGACGCGCGAAGCTCCAGATCGAGAAGGCGAGCACCGGGGCAACGAAGAACGCGGCCAGGACGAGCGTGAGCCGGCCACGGTAGCTGGTGAAGGCGTCGCGGGGAATCGGCCATGTGGGCCGGGCGCCCTCGGCCACCACGAGTCCGATGCCCCACGCGAGGGCGAGCAGCACGACATCCCACAACACCACGAGGATCGCGCGGACGAGCAGCGGCCACGGCCCGCGCAGCTCGACGGTGAGGTGCACCAGCGCCGCGCCGACCATCGGGAGCGTCACGCCGCGATGGCCGTGCGCCGTCCAGCCGACGCGCGACCACCGCACCGCCGCCGGCCCGGGCCCGGAAACGGGCAGCGTCAACGTCACGGCGTACGGCGGCTCGAGCGCCGGCTCACCCCGGAGGAAGCGGGCGACGCGACTCTGCGGCAGCAGGCGGGACCGCGGCCCCACGCCGACGGTGAGCGTGACGTCACCGGGGATCGGTGTGGTGAGGACGTAGTGCACCCCGGGGACGCGCTCGAGGCGCTCCACGCTCAGCCCGGTGGACGGCTCGGAGCGCGCGAGCTGGGCGAGCAACGGCGTGGGCAGGTCCACGGCGGCGAGCCGCAGCTCGGCCTGCTCGTCGCCGCGCGGCCCCCAGACGGCGAGCGTCGTGGGATACTCCTCTTCGGCCAGCGACGAACCGCGCCACAGGGCGTAGAGATCGGCGGCGGTCCGCGCGGGCGGCTCCTCGATCACCTGGTTGCCGAGGCGCTCCAGCGCCGCGACCGCCGACGGATCGGGCTCGGTGCCGAGGCGTTGCGCATCGCGCTCGGCGAGGGCGAGCCGGCCTTCGACCGCCGCCCCCCAGGTGACGAGCGCCGCCGCGGTCCCGGCAACGACGGCGATGCCGGGCAACGCCCAGCGACGTGGCGCGGGAACGATCACACCCAGCAGCGCCGGCAGCCACAGGAACGTGTACCACTCGGGCCACGCTCCCGAGGGCTGCCAGAGGATGAGGCCGGCGAGCCCCGCGACGACGGCCCAGGCGCAGGCGGCGACGATCACCCAGGGCCGGTACCGCTCGGTCGGCGGCTCGCCCGTGCCGCGCACCAGCGCGGCGGCGAACAACACCAGGGCCATGCTCGCGACGGCCAGCGCCGTTTCCCAGGACAGCCAGAGCCCGAGGCTCACGCCGGTCGCCGGCGGCGCGATGCCGCGGCCCAGGTAGCGGACGAAATAGGGCGCGAACAGGAGCAGCAGACCGGCGAGCGGCAGACTCCACCAGCGGCGAGCGCTCCCGCGGCGCCACAGGAGACACGCCGCGACGAGTGCGATCCCGGCGAGCGCCAGGAGCGAGCCCGCGGAATCCGAGAATTCGCCGAGCAGCGGCCGGTAGAAGGTGGCGGGAGAGAAGATCGCCGGCGGCAGGACGGCGGGGCCGAACAAGCCGCGGGCCACCGCCCATGCGGCGCCCAGGCACACGAACCAGCGCCACCGGCCGGGGGGCGCGGCGAAGAGCAGCAGGACGAGGAGCACCGCCAGCACGATGACGGCGCGCGTGGCGACGCCCGCCAGCGCGTCGAGCTTCACGTCACCCTGTGACGGCGGCCGCGGGCGCACGGCGAGCATCACGTAGCTGGAGTCGCACCGTCTCGGGCAGACGTCGAATGTGTCGGTGTCGCGCGACGCGATCTCCGGCGAATCGAAGCGCAGCTCGACGCCGTGCGCGCGGGCGAACTGCACCGACAGCGCGCCGCCGCGGTCGGCGATGGCGGGCGCCGCATCGAGCAACACCGTGCCGATGGCCGTTCCACCGGTGCGCGTCTGGCGGCGCGCCTCGAGCGTGACGTAGAATGGAGTGATGACTGCGTGCAGCTCCGCCGTGTCGACGACCGGCACCATGCGATGCCGTCCCGCCCACGCCAGCGGCGTCCCCTCGGGACCGAAGACGACGACGCCCCGCTCCAACTGCTGCGGCCCCTGGGCCATCGCCCGCTCGAGCGCGTCGAACATCGGCCCCTGGGGCTCGGCGGCCGCGGCCGCCCCGAGTGAGTCGAGGCGGCGGGCTTCCGCCTCGGCGTCGGCGATCGTTCCCTGGAGCGTCTTCGAGGCGGCGGTGACCCGCGCCTCCCGCAACGCCGGCCAGCAGCACTCGATCCGCCGGACGCCCTGCATGCCGAAGATCAGCACGAGGCCGAGGACGAGCGCGGCCGCTCCGGCGGCGAGCGACACCGTGCGGCGCGGCGGCAGCAGGGCGAGCCCCGCGGTGACGGCGCACGCCGCGGCCGCGATCCACGCCCAGATGGCGTCGATCCCGTACAGCCACTCGGCGGCCGCAGCGACGGCCGCCACTCCGGCGACTACGAGATGAGCGGGCCGCTGCACTTGAAGCTCCTCGTCCCGGAAGAGATCCGCGCCCAGCTGGCGCGCGATCCGCGCCTCCTGATCCCCGTGGGAACGTGCGAGCAGCACGGCCCGCACCTGCCGCTGGGATGCGACACGCTGATCGTCGAGCGGCTGGCGGACGACCTGTCAGCCGAGTTCAAGGTGCTGCGCGCTCCGACGGTCGAGTACGGGGTCAACACCGCCACGCGCCGTCCATACCCCGGCAACGCGACCGTGCGCCGCAAGACCCTGCATCGCTGGATGAACGACCTGCTCGGATCGTGGGAAGAGAGCGGCGTCGAGCAGTTCATCATCCTGACGGCGCACGGCCACGACCCGCACCAGGAAGCCCTCAGCACCCTGCGCACCAGCCGCGCGCGTGTGTTCACGGTGGACGTGTTCGCCCTCGATTTGAGTGACCAGCTGCTCGACCCCGAATCCCCGATGCACGGCGGCGAGCTCGACACCTCGTTGCTGCTCTATCTGGCGCCCGGCCTCGTGCGCATGGACATGGCCAAGGACTTCCTGCCGTCCCGCCATGCGACGCGCCACATCCGCGGCTTGACGAAGCCGTTGCCGGCGATCTCCCCCGGATCGCTGGGGCGCCCGACGCTTGCGACCGCGGAGAAGGGTGAGCGCATCTACAAGATCATCCGGGAGCGCGTCGCCTCGCGAGTTCTCGCGCCCGCGCCCGAACCGGCTCCGGCCCAAGCTACCAGATGATCGTCGCCCTCGTCCTCCTGCTCCAGGCGCCCTCGGCGGGCGTGCTCGACCAGGGAACGCTCGTGATTCGCGTCGACACCCAGGAAGTGGGACGCGAGACGTTCCGCGTGCTGGAGCGCCACGTCGGCGACAGCACGAGCGGGTGGCTGCTCATCGCCAGCGCCCGCTGGACGGGGACGGGACGGCCGGCGGTGTACGCGCCGGTGATCGAGATCAGCCGCGACTCCCTGACGCAGGCCCTCTCGTTCGAGGTCAGCGGCGGACCGGCGCCGATGCGCATTACCGGCCAACCCGCTCGCGGCCGCTTCACGCTGCGTTACGTGAGCCCCGGCGTCGAGCGCGCTCGCGAGCTGGCCGCCGACTCGCGGCTCGTGGTGATCGACGATTCGGTCTTCACACCGTATCTGCTGGTGGCGTGGCGCGCCCGCGCCGCCGCCGAGAGCCTCACCGCCGTTTTCCCGCGGATCGCGCTGCGCGCCCGGGTCACGGCGCAAGACCTGGGCTCCGCGGCGACCACGGTAAACCGCGACCAGGCGACGTTGCGGCACGTCCTCATCACCGGAGGACCGTCCGGAACGGTGCATTTGTGGCTCGACACCGCGGGGCGCCTCATGCGGGTCGAGATCCCCGAGCGGAAACTCGTCGCCGAGCGCCTTCCCAGCTGACCCCTCTGCCCGGAAACCCTTGGCCCGGCTAGGTTTTACGGATGGCCGCCGAGGTGTCTCGACTCGAAACCTGACTACAACCGTACCCGTATGGGCGACGGTCTCGCGGTAGGTTCCCTGGGTTCCCCCCGACTGCCGTCGACCCGTCACCGTCGTCAGCCAAGGATCCACATGAAACGCTTCCTTCTTACTCTCGCTCTCCTGACCCTCGCACAGAGCGCGGTGGCGCAACAGCCGAACGTGCCGGCGACACTGTCGCTGGCCGACGCCCTGAAAATCGCCCGGGACCACAACCCGGTGTACCGGCAGACGATGAACAACCGCGGCCCCGCCGCCTGGGCGAACCGCAACGCGTTCGCGAACTTGCTCATCCCCCAGGTCACGGCAGCGGGATCGCTGGGCTACTCGGGGACGGGATCGCAGCGCTTCCTGACGTCGAACTTCTCGCAGACGTACGCGACGGTGAGCTCGAGCTATTCGATCGGGCTCGACTGGACGCTCTCGGGCTCGACGCTGTCGGCGCCGGGGCTGCGCCACGCGCAGCTGGCCGCGGCGGACGCGGACATCGACGGCGCGCGCGCGACGCTCGAGAGCGGCGTCACCCAGCAGTACCTCACCGTGCTGCAGGCGCGGGACAACGTCGGCGTCGCCCAGCAGCTCCTGGCGCGCGATCAGGAGTTCCTGCGCCTCGCGCAGGCGCGCTATACGGTGGGCCAGGCGACG
Organism: Gemmatimonadales bacterium; assembly: GCA_035491895.1. Taxonomy (GTDB): domain Bacteria; phylum Gemmatimonadota; class Gemmatimonadetes; order Gemmatimonadales; family GWC2-71-9; genus DASTHG01. The sequence continues at coordinate 14,801 of DATJJY010000060.1, read as the reverse complement.
CTGATCGACGTGCGGCAGGCGCAGGTGGCGCTGGGACAGGCGGAAGTCGGGCTGCTGCGCGCGAACACGGCGCAGCGGGTGGAAAAGCTGCGGCTGTTCGAGCAAATCGGCGTGAGCGCCCCCACGGCGGTGGATTCGGTGCAGCTCACCGATACGTTCCCCGTCACGGCGCCGGCGTGGAAGCTCGAGGACGTGTTGACGATGGCGGAAGCGCAGAACCCCGCCCTGCAGGCGCTGCGGGCGCGCGAGCGCTCCGCCGCCTGGGGGGTGCGGGCGGCGACGTCGGGTTACGGTCCGACACTCTCCCTCTCGGCCGGCTGGTCGGGCTTCACGCAGCAGTTCGCGAAAAGCGGCGACTTGAACGCCGTGGTCGCCAGCAGCGCCGTCGCGGCAGGGCAAGAGTACAACTCGTGCCAGGAAAACAATACGATCCGGCAGAACAGCGGCCTCACGCCCCTGGATTGCTCCGGGTTCGTGTGGACGGCATCGGCAGAGCAGTCGCTGCGCAACCAAAACAGCATCTTCCCCTTCAACTTCATCGCGCAACCGTTCCAGGCGCGCCTGCAGGTGACGCTGCCCTTGTGGAGCAACTTCCAGCAGACGCAACTGGTGGCGCAGTCGAAGGCCGACCACCAGGACCTGGAAGAGGGTGTGCGGGCGCGGGCGCTCGGACTGCAGACCGAGGTGAGCCTGGCGTACTACACGCTGCAGACGGCCTACACGTCTGTGGGGATCCAGGACACGAACCGGGTGCTGGCGCGCGAGCAGCTGCAGCTCGCCACCGACCGCTACCGGGTCGGCTCAGGAACGTTCTTCGAGCTGCTCGACGCCCAGGTGACCGGGCTCCGGGCGGAGACCGAGTACATCAGTGCCGTTTACGATTATCACAAGGCGGTGGCCGCGCTCGAAGCTGCGGTCGGCCGGCCGTTGCGCTAACCGGAAGGAACTCTCATGTCCAAGGCAGGCAAGGTCGCACTCGGCGTCGCGGGGGCCGTCGTCATCATCGGCGTGATCGTGCTGAGCGCCGGCGCCAAGCGCGAAAAGGGCGCGGAGGTCCGCTTCGAGAAAGTCGGCCGGCGCGATCTCGTCGCGGCGGTGACGGCGAGCGGCAAGATTCAGCCGAAGACGAAGGTCGACGTGAGCCCCGACATCACCGGGCGCATCACGAAGCTGGCGGTGCACGAAGGCGACTTCGTGCAGAAGGGCCAGTTCCTGCTGCAGATCGATCCGACCGTCTACCAGGCGGGGCTGGCCCGGGCGCAGGCGAATTTCGCGTCGGCGCAGGCGTCGTTCGTGCAGGCGCAGGCGAGCCGCGACCAGGCGCGCCGCGTGCTGGAGCGCTCCAAGCAGCTGAAGCAGCAGAACCCGAACCTCATTTCGGACGAGCAGCTCGACCAGGCGCAGACGGCGTTCAACGTCGCCGACGCGGTCACCAATTCGGCTGAGCACCAGGTCGAGCAGGCCCGCGCCGGCGTCCAGGAATCGCGCGACCAGCTGTCCAAGACGCACATCGTGGCGCCGATGACCGGCCGCATCACCCGCCTCGCCGTCGAAGAGGGCGAAATGGCGGTGCCCGGCACGTTCTCGAAGGACGTGGGCCTGCTGCTCACGGTCTCCGATCTCTCGGTGATCCAGACGAAGGTGAACGTGGACGAGACCGACGTCGTGCGCGTCAAACTGGGCGACTCGGTCGAGGTCTCGATCGACGCTTTCCCGGACACGGTGTTCATCGGCCGGGTGACGAAGATCGCCAACAGCGCGCTGCTGGCGCAGGCGGCGGCGTCGGCCGCCACCGGCACCAACGACCGGGCGGTGGATTACGAGGTGGAAATCACGCTCACCAATCCGCCGGCCGACGTGCGGCCCGATCTGTCGGCCACGGCGCGGGTCGTCACCGACACGCGCAAGCAGGCGCTGGCGATTCCGATCATCGCGCTCACGGTGCGCGAGAACACGCCGGTGACGCCCGAGACTCGGCGCGATACTTCCCAGACCGGCAAGAAGAAGGACACCGAGGGGGTGTTCGTCGTGGTGAACGGCAAGGCGACGTTCCGGCCGGTGCAGGTCGGCATCGCGGGCGACGAGTACTTCGAGGTGCTGAGCGGCGTGAAAGAGGGAGAGCAGATCGTGGGCGGCCCCTACCAGGCGATCCGCGACCTGAAGGAAGGGTCGCCGGTGCGGGCGATGAAGGCCCCCGCGGATACGACGAAGAAGGCGTCGACATGAGCCGGGCGCAGGAGTTTCGCACCGGCGACACGCCGCTGCCCGACATCGTCATCCTCACGCACAAGCTGTCGCGCGAGTACGACATGGGATCGGAAGTGGTGCGCGCGCTGCGCGGCGTCGATCTCCAGATCCGGCGCAACGAGTACGTCGCGGTGATGGGGCCGTCGGGCTCGGGGAAATCGACCCTGATGAACCTGATCGGCTGCCTCGACACGCCGACGGCGGGGGAATACTGGCTCAACAGCCAGAAGGTCTCCGATCTGGCGGACGACGACCTGGCGCGCATCCGCAACAAGGAAATCGGGTTCGTGTTCCAGACGTTCAACCTGCTGCCGCGCGCCTCGGCGCTGCACAACGTCGAGCTGCCGCTGATCTACGCGGGGCTGGCGTCGCGCGAGCGGCGCGACAAAGCGGCGGAGGCGCTGTCGCGCGTCGGGCTGGCGGACCGCATGGACCACAAGCCCAACGAGCTGTCGGGCGGGCAGCGGCAGCGCGTCGCCATCGCGCGCGCGCTCGTCAACACGCCGAGCATCCTGCTGGCGGACGAGCCGACGGGCAACCTCGATTCGACCACCAGCCAGGAAATCATGGGGGTGTTCGGCGAGCTGCACCGCGAGGGCCAGACGGTCGTGATGGTCACGCACGAGGCCGACATCGCGGCCCACGCAGCGCGCGTGGTGACGCTGCGCGACGGGCTCGTCGCCACGGACCAGCTGAAAGCCGCGTAGCGTGCGCTTCTTCGAAGCCGTCCGCCTCGCGTTCATGCAGCTCCGGGCACAGAAGCTGAAGAGCGGCTTCGCGCTGATCGGCGTGTTCATCGGGGTCGCGTTCCTGATCGGCGCCTGGTCGATCGTGAACGGCGTGAACAGCTACATGACCGACAAGTTCGCCGGCACGCTCGTGGGGGTGAACACGTTCCATCTGCGCAAGCGGCCGAACTTCACGCCCAACGTGACCGACTCGACGTGGCGGCAGTGGGCCCGGCGCCCGCGCATCACCTTCGAGGATGCGAACGCCGTCGCGGCCGGGCTCACCCTTCCCGTGCTGACGGCGTGGTCGTCGGAAGATCGCGGCGACGTGCAGGTCGGGACGAAGAAGGTGAGCCAGGTCTCCCTCAACGGCGCGACGACCAAGTACTTCGACATCCGCAACATCAAGATCGCCGAGGGGCGACCGTTCACCACGCAGGAGGACAAGGCGGGCGCCGCGGTCGTGGTGCTGGGTAACGACCTGGCGGACCGGCTGTTCGAAGGCCAGGACCCGATCGGCAAGTTCGTCCGCATCCGCGGCATCCCCTACCGGGTGATCGGCATCGCGGAGCGGCGCGGCAATCTGTTCGGCATCTCGCTCGACAAGTTCGTCGTCGCCCCCGCCCTGTCGCCGATCCAGCGCGAGGTGAATCCGCCCGGGGTGATCGACGCGCTGATGGTGCAGGCGAAATCCGAGCCCGAGATGCGGAGCGCGATGGAGGAAGCGGAGGCGATCATGCGCAGCCGCCGCCACCTGCGCCCCCGCCAGGACGACAACTTCGCGCTGGAAACGGCGGAAGGGGTGCTGACCTTCTGGGCCAAGATCAACCGCTATCTGATGATCTTCGGCCCCGGCCTGGTGATGATCTCCCTCGTCGTCGGCGGCATCGTGATCATGAACATCATGCTGATGGCGGTGGCGGAGCGCACGCGCGAGATCGGCATCCGCAAGTCGCTGGGCGCGCGGCGGCGCGATATCCTGCGCCAGTTCCTCGCCGAGTCGGTGACGATCGCCGTGATCGGCGCGGCGCTCGGCATCGGCGCGGGGATCTTCATCTCGATTCTGCTCAACGTGGCGACGCCGCTGCCCGCCACCGTCGCCCCGTCGTCGATCGTGCTGGGCATCGTCGTCGGCGGCGGCGTCGGCGTGCTCGCCGGTGTGTATCCGGCGATGCGGGCCGCCCGCCTCGATCCCATCGCCGCCTTGCGGCACGAGTGACTCCATGACCCCACTGCTGGAAGGCGTCGGCATCGCCCTCGACTCGCTGCGGTCGAACAAGGTGCGCGCGGTGCTGACGATTCTGGGCGTCGCGATCGGCGTGATGGTCGTCATGGTGATCGGGGCGTTGATCGCGGGCTTCGACAAGGGGTTGAGCGACGAGCTCAATACGCTGGGTCCGAAGACGTTCTATGTCGGGCGGTTCTACTCGGGCGGCATCCAGATCTGCGACGACACCGACGAACACTGCCCGTGGCGGCACAATCCCCCGATGACGATCGCGGAGGCGCGGGTGATCCATGCGCTCCCGAGCGTCCAGTTCGTCGCGCTCGACGAGGGCACCGGGGGCATCGAGGTGTCCTACAGCGACCGCCGGACCTCGTCGGTGAGCGTGCATGGCCGCAGCGCGGATTGGGTGAACGTGGGTGGCGGCGACGTCTTCCCCGGCCGGTCGTACACGCCGGCGGAGGACGAGTCCGGGGCGCAGGTGGTGGTGATCAACCAGAAGCTGTCGGACTGGCTGTTCGGCGGACTGGATCCGATCGACCGGACCATCAAGATCGGCGCGATGCCCTACCAGGTCATCGGCGTGTTCAATCCCCCGCCGAACCTGTTCGGCGAGGATAACGGGTTCGAGGTCTATATCCCGCACGGCGCGCTGGTGAAGTACGTCAACTACTGGAAGGGGTGGATGGACCTCCTCGTGGGGCCGACCGAGCGCGCCACGACCGCCCAGGCGATGGAGGACGTCACCGAAGCGCTGCGGATCGTGCGCGGCCTGCGGCCGGGCCAGCCGAACAACTTTGCCGTCGTCTCGCAGGAGCAATACCTCGCCGATATCGGGAAGACGACGTTGATCATGCGGGTCCTGATGGTCGTCCTGTCGATGGTCGGCCTCGCGGTGGGCGGCGTGGGCGTGGTGGCGATCATGATGATCTCGGTCACCGAGCGCACCCGCGAGATCGGCGTGCGCAAGGCGCTGGGCGCCCGGCGGCGCGAGATCCTGTGGCAATTCCTCGTCGAGGCAGCCACCCTCACGCTGGCCGGCGGCGTCTGCGGCATGATCGCCGGCGGGCTGATCTCGCTCCTGCTGCGCATCGTCCTGCACTTCCCGGCGCACGTGCCGATCGGCTCGGTGGTCGCGGCCATCTTCGCCGCGGCATTCACGGGGATCCTGTTCGGCATCTATCCCGCGAGCAAAGCGTCGCGGCTCGATCCGGTAGAGGCGCTGAGGTACGAATAGGGTTTCATGCCCTTCTTCGAGGCGATCCGCCTCGCCTTCCAGACCCTCCGAGCCCAGAAGCTGAAGAGCGCCTTTTCCATCGTGGGCGTCTTCATCGGCGTCATGTTCCTGATCGCCGTCGTCTCCGTCGTCCAGGGGATGAACCGCTACATGACCGACAAGTTCGCGGGCACGATCCTCGGCATCAACACGTTCCGGCTGCGGCAGTTCCCCGACGTGCAGCTCGGCAACGTCACCGACTCCACGTGGCGCGTGTGGCGGCGACGGCCGCGCATCTCCTACGACGACGCCGCCGCCGTGGCGCGCGGCCTCTCCGTGCCGGTCACGACGGCGTGGGAATCGACCACCAGCACCACGCTCCTGGCCGACGGCAAGCGGGTCACCGGTGTGCTCGTCACCGCGGCCACCGAGCAGTATTTCGCGATTCGCTCGCTCACGGTCGAGCACGGCCGGCCGTTCACGGCCCAGGAGGTGGAGGCCGGCGCCCCGGTCGCCGTGATCGGGTGGGAGCTGGCGGACAAGCTGTTCGTCGGCCTCGATCCGATCGGCCGCGAAGTGAAGCTGTTCGCGCTGCCGTATCGCATCGTCGGCGTCGTGGAAAAGCAGGGCAACCTGTTCGGGTTCTCGCTCGATAAATTCGCCGTGGTGCCGGCGACGTCCGACCTGAAGCGCTACATCAACGCGCCGCACGTCATGGACGCGCTCGCCGTCAAAGCCGGCTCCCAGCCCGAGATGCGGGAGGCGCTCGCGGAGGCGGAGGGGATCATGCGCAGCCGGCACCGGCTGCGGCCGCGGGCCGACGACGATTTCGCGCTCGAGACGGCGGACGAGGTGCTCGATTTCTGGGGCAAGATCAGCCGCGTGCTGTTCGTCGCGCTGCCGGGGCTCGTCGGCGTGTCGCTCGTCGTGGGCGGCATCGTGATCATGAACATCATGCTGATGGCGGTGAGCGAGCGCACGCGCGAGATCGGCATCCGCAAATCGCTCGGCGCCCGGCGGCGCGACATCCTGCGGCAGTTCCTGGTGGAAGCCACCACACTCGCCACGGTGGGGGCGGCAATCGGCGTGGGCACGGGACTCGGCCTCGCGAAGCTGGTCGCGGCGTTCACGCCGCTCCCCGCGGCCGTGGCCCCGTGGTCGATCGTGGTCGGCGTGCTGCTGGGCGCCGGCGTCGGCATCATCGCCGGCGTGTATCCGGCGACCCGGGCGGCGCGGCTCGATCCGATCACGGCGCTGCGGCAGGAAACGTGACGCCGGTCCTGGAAGGCGTCGGCATCGCGCTCGACTCCCTGCGCGCCAACAAGGGCCGCGCCGCGCTGACGATCCTGGGGGTCGCCATCGGCGTGACGGTCGTGATGGTGATCGCGGCGATGATCAGCGGGATCAATCAGAGCGTCGCGAACACCTTCGAGCAGATCGCGCCGCGCACCTTTCTCGTGTGGCGGTTCTTCCAGGCGGGAGTGAACGTCTCCGACGGCTCGGACGAGAACTCGCCCTGGCGCAAGAACCCGCCGATCAACGACGCCGAAGCCGACCGCATCGCGCTGCTCCCCAGCGTACGCTACGTGACGCGGCGCGAGGAGGCGCCGGCGATCGTCGAGTTCGGCGACCTGCATCTCGAGTCGATCACCGTCTCGGGGCTGTCGTCGCAGTGGGTGGAGGTGAACGGCGGCGATGTCTACCCCGGCCGCACGTTCACGCGCCTGGAAGACGCGGCGAACGACCAGGTCGTCGTGATCAATCAGAAGCTCGCGGCACAGCTGTTCCGGGGGCGCGATCCGATCGGGCTCGCGGTGAAACTCGACGGCGTCCCGTTCAAGGTCATCGGCGTGTATCGCGATCCGCCGAACATCTTCGGCGGCGCGAGCCAGCCGTGGGCCGGCGTGCCGCACGGGGCGTTCGTGAAGACGCTGCCGTACTTCAAGGGGTGGATGCGGCTCGCCGTGGCGCCGTCGCCGGGCTACTCGCAGGAGCAGGCGATCGACGAGGTCGTGGCGACGCTGCGCTCGCTGCGCAGCCTCAAGCCCGGTCAGGAAAACACGTTCGCGATCATCACCCAGGACAAGCTGCTGGACTCGTGGCACAAGATCTCGGGGATGTTCTTCCTGGTGATGCTGGTCCTGTCGTCCATTGGTCTGATGGTGGGCGGCGTCGGCGTGGTGGCGATCATGATGATCTCCGTCACCGAGCGCACCCGGGAAATCGGGGTGCGTAAGGCGCTCGGCGCCACGCGCGGGGCGATCCTGTGGCAGTTCCTCGTCGAGGCGTCGACCCTGACGCTGGTCGGCGGCGTGGCGGGGATGCTCGTCGGCGGAGTCGTCGCGTACGCGTTATCGGTGATCACGCCGATCCCGGCGCACGTGCCGCTGTGGTCGATCGTCGCCGCCCTCGCCGCGTCGGCGTTCACGGGGGTCGGCTTCGGGCTGTATCCGGCGAGCCGAGCGGCGCGGCTGGATCCGGTGGAGGCGCTTCGCTATGAATGAGGTTGGTGGAGGTTGGTGGAGGTTGGTGGAGGATGGTGGAGGATGGTGAAGGATGGTGAAGGTTGATACAGGATTAACCTCCACTAAACCTCCACCAACCTCCACGAACCTCCATTAGTTTTCGTCCTCATGCAACTCTCCGAAGCCATCCTCATGGCCCTCCAGGCGGTCTGGAGTCACAAGCTGCGCTCGTTCTTCACGCTGCTCGGCGTGATCGTCTCGGTCGGGTTTCTCGTCGCGGTGGTCGCCGTCATCCAGGGCATGAACGCGTACGTGCGGGACCGGCTCGCCGGCGCGATCGTCGGGATCAACGCGTTCCAGATCCGGCGCGACCCGATCCAGTTCGGGTTCGTCGACGACGAGGAATGGAAGCGGATCCAGCGCCGTCCCATCATCGCGCCGGAGGACATCCCCTACGTCCAGCGTGCGCTGCCCGACGCGCAAGCCATCTCGCTGCAGTCCGGCTGGCCGACGCCGCTGGCCGACGTGCAGTGGCGCGACAAGAGCGTGAGCGATGCCTACGTGTTCGGCGTGACGCCGCAATTCGTCGTGGTGGAGGATTACACGCTGGCGGCGGGCGATCCGCTGAGCGAGGTGGACCAGCAGCAGCGCCGGCCCGTCGCGGTGCTGGGATGGGAAGTCGCCGACAAGCTGTTCGGGTCGGCGGCGTTCGCCGTCGGGCACGTGATCCGCGTCCACGGGGAACAGCTCAGCGTGAAGGGCGTGATCGACCGCAAGGGAACGGTGCTGGGTCAGTCGCAGGACGCCTTCGTGATGCTGCCGCTGTCGATGTTCGAGTCGATGTACGGTCGCCGGCAGACGACGGTCATCTCGGTCAAGATGCCGGCCGCCGACCAGGTGAACGACGGCATGCAGCGGGCCGAGGAAGCGATGCGCATCGCGCACCGCCTCCGTCCGGAGGCCGAGGATGATTTCACGATCGACACCGGTGCGGGACTGGTGGCGTTCTGGGGGAAGCTCACGCGCGTCATCTTCACGGTCGTGCCGGCGGTGGTGGCGATCGGCATCGTGGTGGGCGGCATCGTGATCATGAACATCATGTTGATGAGCGTGACGGAGCGCACGCGCGAGATCGGCATCCGCAAGTCGCTGGGCGCCTCGCGCCGGGACATCCGGCGCCAGTTTCTGGCGGAGTCGATCACGCTGTCGCTGCTCGGCGGCATCGCCGGCCTCGCCGCCGGCGCGGGGCTCGCCGCGCTCGTGCAAGTCGCCTCGCCGCTGCCGGCGCGCGTGACGCTGTGGTCGGTGGGGGTGGCGCTGGGCCTCGGGCTCACGGTGGGCGTCGTGTTCGGCGTGTTTCCGGCGATGCGCGCCGCGCGGCTCGACCCGATCGAAGCGCTGCGGCAGGAATAGATGGCGCTGCATACCGCGCGCGAAGGCTGGCGCATCGCCGTCGATCAGCTGCAGGCGAACAAGCTGCGCTCCGGGCTCACGATCCTCGGCGTCGTCATCGGGATCGCGACGGTGATGGCGATGGCGTCGATCGTCGCCGGCTTCCGCGAGCAGATCGTCAACACCCTCGAGGTCGTCGGGCCGACGACGTTTCGCGTGCTCCGCTTCTTCTCGCCCACGGGGGTCAACCCCGATGCGGTGCCGCGCGAGGTGCGCATTCGGCCGAAACTCGTCCCCGCGGAGGCGGAGGCGATCGCGCGCCTGCCGGAGATCCACTACGCCGCGATCTGGACGCAGCTGTTCCAAAAGTTTGAGGTGAGCGGCGTGCGGACGCAGTCGCTCAGCATCTTCGGGGCCGACGACCGGTTCATGGAAATCCTGGGCGGCGAGCTGGCGCGGGGCCGGACGTTCACGATGTCGGAGCAGCGCAGCGGCGAGGCGGTCGTCGTGCTGGAGCAGCGCAGCGTCGATCGCCTGTTCGGCCCGATCTCGCCGCTCGGCCGCATCGTGCGGATCGGCGGCCATCCGTTTCGCGTAATCGGCGTGTGGCAGCGACCCACCAACATCTTCGAGGTCCCCGGCACGCCGCAGATCTCGGCGGTGTGCCCGTTCGAGGCGGCGCGCCGCAACTTCATGATCGATGAAGTCAACAGCCTGATCATTCTCGTCAAGCCGAAGCCGGGCGTGACGGTGAGCCGCGCCATGGATGTGGCGACGCTGCAGCTGCGACGCCTGCGCGGCCTGCGCACCGGCCAGCCGAACAGCTTCGACCTGCTCACCTCCGACCAGGTGCTGGGCATCTTCGACAGTCTCACCGGCGCGTTCTTCCTGGTGATGCTGGTACTGTCGAGCATCGCGCTCATGGTCGGCGGCATCGGCGTCATGGCGATCATGATGGTGTCGGTCACGAGCCGCACGCGCGAGATCGGGCTGCGCAAAGCGATGGGCGCCACGCGCCGCGCCATCCTTTGGCAATTCCTGGTGGAGGCGGCCACCCTCACCCTCATGGGCGGCATCATCGGGATCGTCATCGGGCTGGGCGCGGGCGAGGCGCTCAAACATCTGCTCGACTTCTCGACGCACGTCCCGCTGTGGAGCGCCGCCGTCGCGACGGCCGTGTCGGTGCTCGTGGGGCTCGTGTTCGGCATCGCGCCGGCGGCCCGCGCGGCGCGGTTGGATCCGGTGGAAGCGTTGCGGCACGAATGAGCGTGACGGTCGACGTTCTCGCCATCGCGGCCCACCGCGACGACGCCGAGCTCACCTGCGGCGGCACGCTCGTCAAGGTCGCCCGCGCGGGACATCGGGTCGGGATTCTGGATCTCACGCAGGGCGAAACCGGGACGCGCGGATCGGCGGAGCTCCGGGCCGCCGAGGCGGAGCGCGCCGCGAAGACGCTGGGCGTGGCGCTGCGGCTGAACGCCGGGATGCGGGACGCGCATCTCCAGAACGACGAGGCGTCGCGCGCGGTGCTGGTGCGGCTGGTGCGCGAGCTGCGCCCGAAGGTCGTGATCCTCCCCTTCCCGGTCGGCCGCCACCCCGATCACCGCATCGCCTCCGAGCTGGGGCGCGACGCCTGCTACCTCGCCGGGCTCGCGAAGTACGCCCCCACCCCCGGCGCCGAGCCGCACCGGCCGTTCAAGATTCTCTATGCGCTGGCGTACCGTGAAGACCCGGTGAAGCCGTCGTTCGTGGTGGACATCTCGGACACGTTCGACACGAAGATGGCGGCCATCCGCTGTTACGCCTCGCAGTTCGACTGCGCGCTCGCGGCGGGAGAGATCTTCCCGACGGGACAGGACCTGTACGAGCTGATCCGTGTCCAGTCGGCGCACTACGGGTCCCTGATCCGAACACCCTACGGCGAGCCGTACTTCACCCACGAGACGGTGGCCGTGGACGACGTGCTCGCGCTTGGCGTGTCGAGTCTCTGAGTCTAAATTCCTCCAGACGATGGCCACACGCACCACGTATCTCGATCACGCAGCGACGACGCCGGTCCGGCCCGAGGTGCTCGAGGCGATGCTGCCCTATCTCGGCGCGGAGACGTTCGGCAACCCCTCGTCGGCGCACCGCTTCGGGCGGGCGGCGAAGGCGGGGATCGAGACCGCGAAGCGGGCGGTGGCCCAGGCGCTCGGCGCCGAGCCGAACCAGGTGATCTTCACCTCGGGCGGCACGGAGGCGGACAACCTGGCGGTGATCGGCGCCGCGCTCGCCGCCCGGGCGCGCGGGGCGCCGTTCCGCGTCGCCGTGGCGGCGAGCGAGCACAAGGCAATCCTCGCCGCCGCCCATGCGGTGGCGCATCTGGGAGGCGAGGAGGTGCTCCTCCCCGTCGATGCGAGCGGCCGGGTCGACGCCGCCGCATTCGAGGACGCGGTGCGCCGCGCGGTGGCGGTGGTGAGCGTGATGTGGGTGAACAACGAGGTGGGGACGATCCAGCCGGTGCGCGACATGGCGCTGCGATGTCGCGAGGCGGGTGTCTGTTTCCACTCCGACGCCGTACAGGCCTTCGGCAAGATCCCCGTTTCGTTCTCCGACGTCCCCGCAACTCTGCTCTCGATTTCCGGCCACAAGATCGGCGCCCCCAAGGGGATCGGCGCGTTGGTGGTGCGCGACCGCCAGGCGGTGGAAGCGATCATCCACGGCGGCGGCCAGCAATTCGGCCTGCGGCCCGGGACGGAGAACGTGCCGGGGATCATCGCCCTGGGACGGGCGGCGGAGCTGGCGGTGGCGGAGCAGGTGGAGCTGGAGCGGCGCCTCACCGCGCTGCGCGACGACCTCGAGGCGCGCCTCGTGGCCCAGTTCCCCGACGTGCGGATCAACGGCCGCAACGGAAACGGTGGGGAGACGCGCGCGCCGCACGTCGTCAACGTCTCGTTCCCCGGCACCGAGTCGGAGGCGATGCTGATGCACCTCGATCTCGCCGGCATCGCGTGCTCGGCGGGCTCGGCGTGCAGCACGGGGTCGCCGGAGCCGTCGCACGTGCTGACGGCGATGGGAGTGCCGCCCGAGCTGGGCGTCGCGAGCTTGCGCTTCTCCTTCGGGCGCACGAGCGAATCGGGGGATGTGGATGCGCTGTGCGCGGCGCTCCCGCGGATCGTCGAGAAGTGCAGGTCGCTTGCCGCCGAGTTGAACCGGTGAGGGACGGACGGGCGCTGTGAAGGGGAAGGTTCTCGTCGCCATGTCCGGTGGCGTCGACAGCTCGGTGGCGGCGGCGCTCCTGGTGGAGGCCGGCTACGACGTCATCGGCGCCACGCTGAAGCTGTTCTGCTACGGCGACGAGGTGCCCGACCGTCCCTGCTGCTCGCTCGACTCGATCACCGACGCGCAGCTGGTCGCGCACCGGCTCGGCATCCCGCACTACGTGCTGAACCTCGAGGACCGCTTCGGCCACGACGTGATCGACGACTTCGTGCGCGAGTACGCGCGCGGTCGCACGCCGATCCCCTGCGTACGCTGCAACTCGTTCACGAAGTTCCGGGACCTGCTGCACCACGCTGACGCGCTCGACTGCGACTATCTCGCCACCGGCCACTACGCTGTGGCACGGGATGGAGCGCTGTATCGCGGTCGCGATCCGCAGAAGGACCAGTCGTACTTCCTGTGGGGCATCGACGCTGGGGTGGTATTGCGCCTCCTGACGCCGGTCGGCGAGCTGACCAAGGTCGAGACGCGGGCGCTGGCGCGCCGGCTCGGGCTCGAGACCGCCGACAAGAAGGAATCGGTCGAGATCTGCTTCGTTCCCGACGGCGATTACGTGAAGGTGCTGGAGCGCCGGCTCCCCGCCGACGCGCCGGCGCTCGCCCCCGGCCCGCTCGTCACGGTGGGCGGCGAGGTGGTGGGCGAGCATGCCGGATTCGCCCGCTACACCATCGGCCAGCGGCGCGGCCTCCCGGGGGGGTTCTCGCACCCGCTGTACGTCGTCGACATTCGTCCCGAGACGCGCGAAGTCGTCATCGGCTCGGGCGACGACCTCTTCGGCCACGCGGTCACGCTCGAGGAAGTGAACTGGCTCGCCCCCGCGCTCGGTCCGGGCGACGACGTGCTGGTGCAATGCCGCTACCGCGCCCGCGCCGTCCCGGGAACCGTCCGCGCGGCGAGCGGCGATCGTCTCGAGCTGGGGCTGGCGGAGCCGGTGCGGGCAATCACGCCGGGCCAGTCGGGCGCGCTGTACGACGGCGCGGGACGGCTGCTCGGCGGCGGAGTGATTGCGTAGACAACTGACGTCAGACGTCTGACGTCAGACGTCTGCTGAGACTACTGGGAGGAACATCGATGCAGATCTCCAAGCTCATACGCCTGTCGCCCTGCGCCGCGCTGGCGCTCGCCGCGGCTTGCAACAAGGACGCCACCGGTCCCGCGAGCCTCTCGAACCCGCAGGCGACCATCGCGGCGGTCGCCGCGCTGGACAGCGCCTTCGGCACGCCCGTGCTGGCGAGCTTCGGCGCGCTGAGCGGCAGCATCGGCTCGACGGCGGCGACGGCGGCACTGGCGCGCACGGGGACGATCGTGCAGGCGACGCTGCCGCGTCCGGCGGGCGCCGGGGTATCGGCCGAGGCGGCGGCGGTGCGGCGGCTTTCGGGGCTGCGCACGCTGGCGCTCGCCAATCCGCAGGGGCCGGTCATCCCCGATTCGCTGTACGGCTCGGTCTACACCTACGACACGCTGTCGGCGACGTACACGCGGTCGGCGACGACGGGCGGGCCCGCGAACGGCGTGCGGTTCACTCTGTACGCGATCAATCCGTTGACCGGCGGGGTGGCGATTCCGCTCACGCCGGTCGGCCGGACCGACCTGCTGGACGAGAGCGTCGGGTTGACGGCGAAGCTGCACATCATCGTGACGGGCAACGGGGGCACGCCGACGTACGTCGACTATACGGCGGGGCTGACGTTCGGCGCGTCCACGCTGACGGCAACGCTCAACGGCTCGCTGACGAACGCGCTCCCGGGCGGCGGGAACAAGACGCTGACGTTCACCGCGACCGCGGACTTCACGGCCAGCACGATCACGGTGCACGCGACGTACACCCTCAACAACCCGGCGGTCACGCTGGTGCTCGCCGCCACCGACGTCCAGGCGCTCCCCAAGGACTCGGTCGATCTCGCGTTCGCCCTCACCCGGCAGGGCGAGACGGTGGGCTTCACCGGGTTTCTCGTCACCACGAGCGGCACCGTCGACACGGTGTCCGCGGCGATCACCGTGAACGGTCAGAAGTACGCGACGGTCAAGGGGAACAACCTGGGGGTGACATTCTACGACGCCGACAATAACCCGATCACCGACACGACCCATCAGCACGACATTCTGGTCGCGCTGGAGGGTATTCAGTTCGCCGTCGTCCTGGTGATCGGATTCACGGCGGCGTTGTTCGGTCCGATCGTGAACCTGCTGAGCAGTTAGCGCCGCGCCCGCGCAGGACACCCCGCGTGCGACGCCCCCGCCCTTACCCGGCGGGGGCGTTTGCGCTA
>DATJJY010000059.1:0-75444 GCA_035491895.1 Gemmatimonadales bacterium | reverse complement strand
ACCTCGACGTGGACCTATGACGGCTGGTCGGGGGAGGTCTATCACAAGAGCTACCGCGGCGCCCAGCCCGCAAAGCGCCTCGAGGAGTATGCGCGCTACCCGTTGTTCCAGACCGTGGGGATCGACAGCGCGTTTTACGATCCGCCCAGCGAGGGGACGCTCGCGGCCTACGCCCGGTCGCTGCCGCCCGGGTTCCCGTGCGTGAGCAAAGTGTGGGACCGCATCACCGCGCGGCGCTTCAATCAGGACCGGCGCTGGGGGAATCTCTCGGGTCTCCGCAATCCCGATTTCCTGAACGTGCAGCTCTTCAAGGACGCCGTCCTGACGCCCTACGCGCGCGCGTTTCGCGATCACGCCGGCTGCTTCGTCTTCGAATTCCAGGCCATGCGTGGCAAGGACCTTCCGGACGTCGCCGACTGGGCGGATGAGCTCGATGGGTTTCTGGGTGCGTTGCCGGGCGAGTTCCGCTACGCCGTCGAGCTGCGCAACCCGGAGCTGCTGCACGATCTCCACGGGCTCGTTCTCAAACGTCACGGCGTGGCGCACGTGTTCAATTCGTGGACCGAGATGCCGCCGATCGGGGCCCAGCTCGACCTGCCGTGGACCTTCCCCGCGAGCTTCACGGTCGCGCGGGCGCTGCTCAAGCCGGGGCGGAAGTACGAGGACGCGGTGCGGCAGTTCGAGCCCTACGACCGGGTGCGCGAGCCACAGCCCGACTTGCGGCGCGACCTGCACCGGCTGATGGAGGAAGCGGTGCGGCGGCGCATCGAAGCGCTCATCGTCGTCAATAACCGGGCCGAAGGGAATGCCCCCGGAACGATTCGCGCGCTGGCGGAGGCGTGGAAGTGACCCGCCCTCGACTAGCTAGCTTGGGCGATTCAAGATCTAGGCCGCTTCTCATTCCGCCGATGGATGTCGGCCTGCCGCACACGCGGACAGGTTTGTTGATCATGCGAACAAGAACGCGCCGCTCCGTCACCCTCCGGATCCTCACCTGCACGCTGCTCCTCGCCTTGGCGACATGCACCCAGGATCGCAGCGTCGTAACCGGTCCAGCGAATTCGGCGACCAACACGGCGGCGGCATCCGCGTCCGCGGTGGTTCTCGTGGGCGCCGGCGACATCGCCGACTGCTCCTCGAGCGGCGACGAGGCGACGGCGACATTGCTCGACAACATCTCCGGTACCGTCTTCACCGCCGGGGACAATGCCTATCCCAATGGCTCGGCGACCGATTATACACAGTGCTATGACCCGTCGTGGGGCCGGCACAAGGCGCGCACGCGCCCGGCACCCGGCAACCACGACTACAACACGTCGGGGGCGACCGGTTACTTCGGGTACTACGGTGCCCTCGCCGGTACCAGCGGCATCGGATACTACAGCTACGATATCGGTGACTGGCACGTCATTTCGCTGAACAGCAACGTCAGTATGGCTGTGGGCTCTACCCAGGAGCAGTGGCTGCGGGCCGATCTTGCGGCGAGCACCAAGCAGTGCACCATTGCCTATTGGCACCATCCGCGTTTCAGCTCGGGCACGACACACGGGAGCACTACGTCGGCGCAGCCCTTATGGCAGGCGTTGTACGACGCCGGAGCCGAGATCGTCGTCTCGGGCCACGAGCACAACTACGAGCGGTTCGCACCGCAGACACCGACAGGGCAAGCCGATCCGGTCAGCGGGATCCGGGAGTTTGTTTCGGGAACGGGTGGCGCGAGTCATTACAACGACCTGGGAACGCAGCTGCCGAACAGCCAGGTATTCAACGGGACGACCTGGGGGGTGCTGCAGCTGACTTTGGATGCCGGGAGCTACACCTGGCAATTCATCCCCATCGCCGGCCAGACGTTCACCGATGCGGGGAGCGGCGCGTGCCACGGTCCGCCGGGCGGCGGCGGCGGGATCTCCGCATCGCTGTCCACCGTCTCGGCATCGCCCGCGTCCATCACGGCCGGAAGCGCCACGTCCACCGTCACCGTGACGGCCAAGGACGGAAGCGGCAATCCCTTGAGCGGGGTGACGGTCGTACTCTCGGCCACCGGCTCCGGCAACACCCTCACCCAACCTGCGGGGACGACCAACGCGAGCGGCGTGGCCACGGGGACGCTGCGCTCGACGGTCGCGGGGCAGAAGACGGTCTCGGCCACCGGCGGCGGCACCGCCATTACCCAGACAGCGACCGTGACGGTGACGGCCGGACCCCTGTCCGCTTCGCAGTCGACGGTCTCGGCGTCCCCCGCGTCGATCACCGCGGGAGCCGGATCGTCAACCATCACGGTCACCGCCAAAGATGCCCTGGGAAACCTGATCAGCGGCGCCACCGTGATTCTGGCGGCAACGGGGACCGGAAACACGCTGACCCAACCCACCGGCACGACGAACGCGAGTGGTGTGGCCACGGGATCGCTCGCCTCGAGCGTCGCCGAGACCAAGACCGTCTCGGCCACGATCAACGGCACGGCGATCACGCAAACCGCGACGGTGACCGTGACGCCCTCGGGCTCCGGAGGGACGATCACCCATACGTTGCTCGCATCGGGCAACAACGCCGTGAATCAGAAGGTCTATACCACGGCCTCCATCTCGCCGGCACCCAACACGCTCGTTACGGTGGCCGTCCTGAGCCACCGGAGCTCGGCCGCCATTACTCCGGTGCTGTCGGGGGGCGGTATGACGAGCTGGAGCATAGTGGCGAGCGTCGATTTCGACGCCGTCAGCCAGCCGCACAGGCGCCTGACCATCTTTCGCGCGATGAGCCCCGCACCGGGCAGCGGACCGATCACGATCACGTTCACCAACAGCGTCTCCAACGCCCAGTGGATCGTATCACAGTGGTCCGGCGTCGAAACGAGCGGCGCGAACGGATCGGGCGCCATCGTACAGACCGGCTCGAATCGTACCGACGGGTCGAACGCCCTGGCGGTCTCGCTCGGCGCGTTTGGGAGTCCCAATAACGTGGCCTACGGCGTCGTCGGCGTGAGCGGTAGCGGAATTGCGGTCACTCCTGGCAGTGGCTTCGCCGAGATCGCCGAGCAGCCCTCCGGCGAGTCCTCCGCGCTCGAGGCGGAGCGGGCGACCAACGACAATACGATCGATGCGAGCTGGGCGAGCCTCTTGAAGGGCGCGCTCCTGGGTGTCGAAATCAAGGCTGCTGGCGGCGGCGCTCCCACCGTATCCGCCTCGCAATCTACGGTCTCAGCCTCGCCCACATCGATCATCGCGGGGAGTGGTACCTCCACCATCACCGTCACCGCTAAGGACGCCGGCGGCAATCCGCTCAGCGGCGCGACGGTCATTCTCTCGGTCACCGGTTCCGGAAACTCCCTCACCCAGCCCGCTGCCACGACCAACGCGAGCGGCGTCGCTACCGGCACGCTCAGCTCGACCGTCGCGGAATCGAAGGTGGTCTCGGCGACCGCCAACGGAATCGCGATCACGCAAACAGCGACGGTAACGGTGACGGTGACAGGTAGCACCGTGTCCGCCTCCCAATCGATCGTGGCGGCTGCCCCGACCTCGATCCCCGCGGGGAGCGCGATGTCGACGATCACGGTCACTGCCAAGGACGCCAACGGAAACCCGGTCAGCGGCGCCACCGTGGCCCTGTCAGCGACGGGGAGCGGTAACACAATCACTCAACCTGGGGGTCCGACAAACGCCAACGGCGTGGCGACGGGCACGCTGAGCTCCACGGGCGCGGGGCCGAAGACCGTGACTGCGGTCGCGGGCGGTGTCACCCTCACCCAGAAGCCGATTGTGACGGTGACCGCCGGTCCGGCGAACGCGAGCCAATCCACAGTCGCGGCATCGCCAACGTCGATCGCGGCGGGCAGCGGCACGTCGACCATCACCGTGACCGTGAAGGACGCCTTCGGCAACCCGGTGAGCGGCTCGAGCGTGGTGCTCTCGGCCTCGGGCACCGGCAACACGCTTACCCAGCCCGCCGGACCGACCAACGCGACCGGCGTGACCACCGGAACGCTTAGCTCGACGGTTGTGGAAACCAAGACCATCTCCGCCACCGCCGGCGGAACGACCGTCACGCAGACCGCGACGGTGACGGTGACGAATCAGGCTCCGCCTGCCACGATCACCCACACCCGGCTCACGTCCGGTCACGACGTCAACAACGTGAGGATCTACACCACGGCCGCCATCTCGCCGGCGCCGAACGCCCTGGTGACCGTTGCCGTAATGACCCACCAATCCACGGCAGCAGCGCCGAACCCGACGCTCACCGGTGGCGGGATGGCGTCCTGGGACGTAGTGGCGACGGTTACGTTCGACGGCACGACGCCACTCAAGCGCATCACCATCTTCCGGGCAATGAGTGCCGCGCCGGGGAGCGGCCCGATCACCATCACGTCGAGCGTCACCGTCTCCAACTGCCAGTGGATCGTGTCGCAGTGGGACGGGGTCGACAACTCGGGCGTGAACGGTGCCGGGGCGATCGCACAAACGGGCTCGGCGAGCGGCACGGCGGTGAACGGGCTCACCACCACGCTTGCCGCCTTCGGGAACGCCAACGACGTGGCGTACGGGGTGTTCGGTGTGAACAGCAATGTGGTGCCGACCGTCACGCCGGGTAGCGGCTTCACGACGATCGATGAGCAGCCGTCCGGGGAGGGAACGCTCGCCGATCTATTCGCGGAGTGGGCGGTGAACCGGAACACGATCACCGCGACCTGGACCAGCAAGAACGCTGGTGCGCTGGGTGTCGAGATCAAGGCGAGTCACAACTGAAACTCTTGCTGTAGCAAGGGACGACGTTTCTCGTAGCGATCCGCCATGCCGCGAATGGGGAACCCGTACTTCGTCTGCAGTCGCCGGATACGCTGCGTCAGCGCGCGAGCGTAGTTCGCCGGCGCGGCGCCTCGGCCCGCGTACGCGCGGCGGTACCGCTCGGCAAGAGGGGGGAAGTGCTCCTCCAGGACCGGTAAGAACCGGTCGCGGATACCGGGATACAGCCGCAGCGGGCTCGCACTGACGTACCGAGCCCCTGCCGCGTGCGCCGCTCGGAACAACGTCTCGAGTCGCACAATGTCGTCGGAGATCCCGGGAAGGACCGGGGCCACGATCAGCCCCGCGTTCACGCCCGCCTCGGTGAGTCGCCTGACCGCGCGCAGTCGCACCGCCGGCAGCGGCGAACGCGCTTCGAGCAGGCGGACGATTTCGGTGTCGAGCGAGATCAGGGAGACGTGCACCTCGAGATCGTTGCGCTGCTGGATGCGCTGCAGCACGTCGATGTCGCGGGTGACGAGCGGGCTCTTCGTGATGATGCCAATAGACAGCCCCTCGCACTTCGCCAGCTCCTCGAGCACCAGGCGAGTCAGACGGAACCGCCGCTCCGCGGGCTGATACGGATCGGTGGCCGTCCCGATCACGATCGGCGCGCCGCGCTGGGCCGAGCGGTGGTAGCGCTGCAAGTCGGCGCGCAGCGCCGTCTGGAGCCCCGCCTTAACGAAGATGCGCTGCTCGAACGCTTCCCACCCGTTGGCACCGCGATACTCGGGGAGCTGCTCATCGGAGAGCCGCTTCGTGGCATGCGCCCGCTCCACCACGTAGCGATGGGCAAAGCGCGCGTAGCAGTAGGTGCACCCGAACTCACATCCGACGTAAGGATTGATCGACCAGAAATCCATCCCCGTCTGCTCGGGAGAGTTGAGCACGGAACGGGAATCGAGCGTGACGAACTTGGTGCCGCGCAGCCGCTCGTCGAGGACGGTCAGGCCGGACGGGCGGACAGGCGGTCGGGCGGACGGTGACATCGGCAACGCAAGGATGGGTTGCTCCACGATGGGGAGGTGGATCCGACCGTCTGACCGCCCCTCTATCCGCACCGCGACCATCCGCAACTCGGGCACACAAGACACCCCGATTGCGGCGTCACCCGCGCATCGCAATCGGGGCAGCGGCGCTGTATCGAGGGCGCGTACACGGTCGGCTGCAGCTGGGCGGGTTGGCGGGGCGGGGCGGG
Source organism: Gemmatimonadales bacterium (assembly GCA_035491895.1). GTDB lineage: Bacteria > Gemmatimonadota > Gemmatimonadetes > Gemmatimonadales > GWC2-71-9 > DASTHG01. The sequence continues at coordinate 69,465 of DATJJY010000059.1, read as the reverse complement.
CATGGCGTACCTCCTCATGTTCGGCTTTTATTCGGGGTTGTCTCGCGAATATAAACCGAGCCCATGCGGCCGCAACTACAAGTCTAACATGCTGTGCCTATGTCAGTTACTAGTTCGACTGGGCGAATTTCAATCCTCCGCCTGGATCACCGGCCGAGAGATAGACGATCCCCGCCTGAAACACTCCCACCGGCAACACGCCGACCGAGCTCCCTGAGCCAATCCCCGTGCCCCCGGTCGTGGCTTCGATCGGGACTTCGAACCAGCTGCCGGGTGTGGTGCAGTTGAGGTTGCAGGCGGCGTAGGACAGGCCGGCGTGCTGAAAGCTCATGTGGGGCCGGCCCGCTTGATCGATGACGAGAGAGTGCTGCGACAGATCGGAGCTTCCCTGCTCGATCGTCTGTAGCGGCAGGATGTGCCAGGCCCCGGGTGTGGTGCACTGTGTGTCGCACGTCGCGTAAGTAATGACGTCCTGGTTGTTCAAGAGATCCCAATACCCGCTCCGTGGGTGTCCCTCGCCATCGAGTGCCAGGACCGGTGCGGCATCGAACAGTGGAGCGAGGTCCACCGGCGCCGATTGCCAGTTCGTGGCGCCTGTGCACCCGGTATCACAGCGGGCATAGTAGAGTGGCGCGACGCCCAGGGAATCGGATTTCTGATAGACGAGGTGGCGTCGGCCGCTGCCGTCGACGGCGAGCGAGCGTGCCGACGCGAAGAGATATGTCGCGCTGTCGATGATGGCGACTTGCCAGTTGGTCGCGGTCGTGCAGGCGGTGCCGCAGAAGGCGTACTTGAGATAGCCGCGCCCCCCGCTACGGGTTTCGATGTAGGTCACGTGGAGCCGGCCGCTTGCGTCGGCGGCGAGCGACCCATCGTGACCCGTATCGCCGCTCGAGTCGATCGTCGCCACCTGCCAGCTCGTCGCCTGAAGACAGGCACCGGCGCAGGCGGCATAGCGCAGGTCGCCTTGGCCGTTGAAGACCTGATACGTCGCGTGGAGACCGCCGGCGTCGATGACGAGGGAGCTCGCCAATCCGGAGTTCGCCGTCGTGTCTACCGTCACCCGTTGCCAGCTCGTGTTCTGCGCGCACAACCCCGCGCACGTCGCGTAGCGCAGCGTGCTGATCCCGTCCTGCGAGTACAACACATGCACATGCTGCGACACGTCGACTACGAGCGACGTGGTCGTGACACTTCCCACCGTGCTGTCGATCGTTGTGGTGGCGAACAGCGGGCCGCCGGTGGGAGGTCCCTCATTGTGGAGACAGGCGAGCATGCTCGCGCACGACGCCGCGAGTATCGACCGGAAGACCGGCTGGTACTGCATGAACGACGCTCCTCGTGGTGGCTTAGCGGACCATTGCCTTCCAGAGGTAGTACACCGGTACGCCGAGGAGGACGAGCAACAGCCCCAGCCCGGCGTATGTCCGGGTCGTGTTCACGACGAGGAGGGAGACGGCGATGAGGCCGGTCAGCACCACGTACGCGCCCGGCAGCCAGGGATATCCCGGCGCGCGGAGCGGTCGCTCGGCGTCTGGCCGTTTCACACGCAGGATGAAGAGACCGACCGTCGTCAGCAGGTAGAACAGGATCGCCGCGAAGATCACGAAGTTGAGCAGCTGGCTGTACGTGCCCGACAGGCAGAGCAGTGACGTCCAGATCGCCTGTACGACGAGCGCCACGGTGGGCGTCTGGTACCGCGAGTGCAGCCGCCCGGCCGATTGGAAGAACAGATTGTCGCGCGCCATGGCGTAGTACACGCGCGCCCCCGATAAAATCAACCCATTGTTGCAGCCGAAGGTCGAGATCATGATCGCCGCCGCCATGACGTAGCGTCCGGGCGCTCCCAAGATGGCCTCGAGCGCCGCGGTGCCGACGCGATCCTGCGGCGCCGTCACGATAGCGGAGGCGGGGAGGACGCTCAGGTAGGCGATGTTGACCAGCAGATACAGCACCGTCACGATGAGGACGCCCATCACCATGGCGAAGGGCAGGTCGCGCCGGGGATCCTTCAGCTCGCTCCCAGCGAACCCGACGTTGTTCCACGCGTCCATCGAAAAAAGCGAGCCGACCATCGCGGCGCCGATCGCCGTCATCCCGATCGCGACGCCGCCGGTGTCGAGGAAATGCCCGTCGAAGTTCGCCGTCAGGGCATCACTGTGACGTCCGATGGTGATGCCGAGGAGAATCAGGACGGCGACGCTCGCCGCCTTGATAGCGGTGAACGTCGTCTGGATGACGGTCGCGGTGCGCACGCCACGGACGTTGATCGCGGTGAGCACCACTACCGAGACGATCGCGAACAGCCGCTGCGGCGAGAGCCCCACCACGATCGGGCCGATCGGAGGTGGGAAAGTGATCGTCCCACCCCAGCCGCTGAAGACGTCGGGCCCCAATGCAGGCCAGAAGACGGCGGTGAAGCGGGCGAAGGCGACTGCGACGGCGGCGATCGTGCCGGTCTGGATCACGACGAACAGCGTCCACCCGTACAGGTATCCGAACAACGGGGAGATCGCTTCCCGCAGGTAGACATATTGCCCGCCCGCGTGCGGATACATGGCCGACAGCTCGCCATAGGTGAGCGCACCCATGAGCGTCACGCCGCCGGAGAGTGCCCAGACGAGCAGCAGGTATCCGGGGGCATGCACTTCGCGCAGAATCTCGGCCGACACGATGAAGATGCCGGAGCCGATCATCGAGCCGACGACGAGCGCCGTGGCGTCCCAGCGGGAGATCGCCCGGACGAACTCGGTATGTGGCTGTTGCGCCGTCGCCATGTTCTGGGGTCGCTCCGTATGGAGGTCAGCTAACCTAGTGGCGGTCTCATCGGCCGGCTATTGTTGTACGCCCGCTTGGTCCGTCTCACTCCACCGTCGAGGGAACCGTGCCCCTGCGACTCCTGCCGCGCGAGGAAGAGTTCTTCGATCTCTTTGTCGAGGTCGCGACCCGGAATCACGAGGCCGCCGCCCGGCTGCGCGAGCTGTTCGAGACTCCCCCGGAGCGTCGTACGCCGATCGTCGAAGCCATCAAACGCCTCGAGCACGAGTGCGACCAGGTCACCCACGAAGTGGTGAACCGGCTCGACCGCACGTTCATCACGCCGCTCGACCGGGAGGACATCCACCAGCTCGCCTCCGATCTCGACGATGTGATCGATACGATCGACGGCACGGCGCGTCGCGCGCAGATCTTCCACCTCGGCATTCCTCCACAGGGGGTAAAGCAGCTTGCCGAAGTCATCTCGCGGATGACAGCCGTGCTGGGCGAAGCGGTGGGTCGCCTCAAGAAGGGCGACGACGTGATGAAATACTGCGTCGACGCAAAGCGGCTCGAGGAGGAGGGCGACGTCATCTACCACGAAGCCCTGGGTCTGCTGTTCGAAAAGGAGACGAACGCGATCGAGCTGGTGAAGTGGAAGGAAATCTACGACAACCTCGAGCGCACGCTCGACGAAGCGGAGGACGTGGCGAACGTCGTCGAATCCATCGCGCTGAAACACGCCTGATGAGCAGCCACGTCGCGTTCATCCTGGCGATCGTCCTGGTCGCCCTGGTCTTCGACTTCATCAACGGATTTCACGACAGCGCGAACTCGATCGCGACCGTCGTCTCGACCCGTGTGCTCAGCCCCACCGCGGCCGTCGTCTGGGCCGCGTTCTTCAACTTCGTCGCCGTCTTCCTGTTCGGGACCGCGGTCGCCAAGAGCATCGCCTCGGGCATCGTCAATCCGTCCATCGTGGACGCCAACGTGGTGCTCGCAGGGCTCCTGGGCGCGATCACCTGGAACCTCATCACCTGGTACGCGGGCCTGCCGTCGTCCTCGTCGCACGCGCTCATCGGCGGTTACGCCGGCGCCGCGATCGCGAAGGTGGGGATCTCCGCCATTGTCTGGCCGGGGAAGTGGGTGCTGACCCTGATCTTCATCGTCGTGTCCCCGCTGCTTGGCATGCTCGTTTCGTTCTCCCTCGTCATCGGTCTGTCGTGGCTCTTGCGCCGCTCGCTGCCCCGCAAAGTCGACCGCGCCTTCCGTTTGCTGCAGCTCGTGTCCGCCGCCAGCATGTCGCTGTCGCACGGCAGCAATGACTCGCAAAAGACGATGGGGATCATCGTGGGCCTGTTGTTCGCCGAGCAGGCCTCGCTGCAGCAGGTGAACGTCGGGGCACTGCACGTAACGACCACCGACCACGTCCCGACCTGGGTGGTGTTCGCCGCGTATACCGCGATCGCCTTTGGCACGATGGCCGGTGGCTGGCGCATCGTGAAGACGATGGGTCAGCGGCTGACCAAGCTCAAACCATTCGGCGGGTTCTGCGCCGAGACCGCCGGCGCCCTCACGATCTCGCTGGCCTCGCACTTCGGCATCCCGGTGAGCACCACGCACACGATCACCGGCGCCATCACGGGCGTCGGCGCGGCGCAGCGATTCTCGGCCGTTCGGTGGGCGGTGGCAGGACGGATCGTCTGGGCGTGGGTGCTGACGATTCCGGCGGCGGCGGGGATCGCCGGGCTCGCCTACGTCGTAGTGCATGGCTTCAATCGCTGACGCGATCGATTTCAGTCGAGCTTGATCGTCAGCATCCGGAGCTCGGTCATCTCCTCGATCGCGTAACGCACTCCCTCGCGCCCCAACCCTGAGGCCTTCGCGCCTCCGTAGGGGAGACGGTCCACCCGATACCCCGGCATGTCGTTGCCATTCACCGCGCCCACGTCGAGCTCGGCGTGCAGCCGGAACAGCGTGCGCACGTCGCGCGTGAACACCCCCGCCTGCAAGCCCCACGGGGACTGATTCACCGCGGCGATCGCGTCGTCGAGTCGTTGATACGACGTGACCGTCACGAGCGGCGCGAACACCTCCTCACAATTCACCTTCATCGCCGGGCTCGTCTTGAGGAGCACCGTGGGATCGACGAATGCCCCCCGCCTGGTGCCGCCCAGCACCACCTCGGCGCCTCCGGCCTTCGCCTCCCCGATCCACCGCTCCACCCGCAGCGCCGCATCCTGAGAAATCAGCGGCCCCACATCGGTCTTCTCGTCGAGCACGTCTCCCACGACCAGCCCCGCAACCTTCGGCAGGAAGGCATCGAGGAACGTACGATAGACGTCCTGATGCACATAGATGCGCTGCGTCGAGATGCATGATTGCCCGGCGTAGGTGAATCCGCCTACGGCGCACCGCGCGGCGGCCCAGGCGAGGTCGGCATCCGGCTCGATGATCACGCCGGCGTTGCCGCCAAGCTCGAGCGCCACCCGCTTCGTCCCCGCCTTGGCGCGAATCGCCCACCCCGCGGCGGCGCTCCCGGTGAACGTGATGAGCCGGACGCGCGGATCCTCGATCAGGATCTGAGCCACCTCCACGTGACAGGGCACCATGTGCGCCCCGCCCGGCGGGTACCCCGACTGGCGCACGATCTCCATCATCATCGACGCGGCGAGCGGATCCTGGGGGGGCGGCTTCACGACGATGGTCGCCCCGCACGCGAGCGCGGGGGCGAGCTTGTGCGCCGCGAGGAGCACCGGAAAGTTGAACGGGGTGATCGCCGAGATCGGCGACAGCGGGAATCGGCGGGTCAGCGCGATACGACCAATGCCCGTGGGCACCGCGTCGGTCGGCAAGACCTCGCCCCCGATGCGCGTCGCTTCCTCGCCGGCATCGCGAAAGACGGCGATGGCGCGATCGATCTCGACGCGCGCCTGCGCGATCGGCTTCCCGGCCTCGAGTGCCAGCGTGCGCGCCATCGCGTCGCGCTGCGCCGCGACGCCGTCGCCGATCCTGCGCAGGCTCGCGGCCCGCTCGTAGGCGGGCAGCTCGCGACACGCGCCCGCCGCGGCGACGGCAGCATCGAGCACGCCACGGACCTCCTCCGGCGACGCGAGGGTGCACACCCCCACCTCGCTGCCGTCGTGTGGGGCTCGGATCACACTGGTCTCACGCTCGACGGTCTTCATAGTCCCAGAGCCTCGACGACAGGTTCCACGATAGCCGCGTCCTGCACGCCGACGCCGGTGAGGTCTGCGATCGTGATCTCGTCGGACCGCTCCCGTCCCAGCAGCCGCCCCGCCGCGAGGTCGCCCAGCTCGCCCGTCACCTTGCGCCGAGTGACCGCTCCAGCGGCGAGCGCGTGGTGCAGATTGCCGTACAGCTCCGTCTGCGCGACGCGGTCCGCGAACAGCTTGTCGGCCTTGGCGAGCAAGGCGGGCTCGAGCTCCACCTTCTCGGGGCTGTCGCTGCCGGCCGAGGTGATGTGCGTGCCGCGGGACACCCACGCCGCCTTGACGAGTGGTGTCGTGCTCGCGGTCACGCAGACGATGATACGGTGGTCGCGCACGGCCGACTCCAGCGCCGGCGCGACGCGCGTCGGGACCACTCCCACGAACTCCCGTGCCAGCGCCTCCGCCCGCTCCGCGGTCCGGTTCCAGATCGTAAGCCGTTCGAGCTGCCGCTGCGCCAGCATCGCGCGCGCGGTGAGGCGCGCGAGCCCACCGGCGCCGACGAGCAACGCCGTGCGGGCTTCGAGCGGTGCCAGATACTTGAGGGTGAGCGCGATCGCAGCTGCGGTGCGCAGATCCGTCAGATAGCCGTGCTCTAGGAGCACCAGCGCGGGAGCGCCGGTGTTCGCATCCAGCAGGAGAAACAGCCCGTCACCCGATGGTTTGCCGTGATCGACGTTCGCGGGAAATCCGGTGGCGATCTTGAGTACGATGAAGCGGCCGCCGGTCAGCTGAGCGCCTTTGACGTGGATCGATGCGGTCGGGCGGGCCCGCTCCATCGCCATCGGCTCGGGAAGCGTCGCCTGGCCAAGCGCCAGGGCCTTGAAACCGCGCTCCACTGCCGCGATGGCCGCCGCCATGGTGATTTTGTCGCGGAACTCCTCGAGCGCGACGACGCGCACGCTCAGTCGCCCAGTGCCGGCCTCAAGCCGGTCGCGGTCGCCGCCAGTGCCTCGCGCAGCTCGGGCAGCTCGTTGCCGAACCCGAAGCGGATGTAGCCCGGCATGCCGAAGTGCTCCCCCGGCACGAGGAGGACGTTCTGGCCCGCCCGGACGCGCTCCACCAGCGCCTCACCGTCGATCGCCGGGCGGTAGCGCACGAAGCAGATCGCCCCCGCTTGCGGCGGCACCCAGGTGAACGACGCCCCGAAGCTCCTGAGCCACTGCTCCAGCACCGGATAGTTCTCGCGCAGAATCCCCCGCGTGCGAGCGAGCAGCCGCTCCCGCACGGCGGGCTGGAGCGCCAGAGTGGCGAGATGGTCGCTTGCGCCCGAAGGACCGATCGTCGTGTAGTCGTGCCGTGCCCAGGCGTCCGCGACGATCGGCGCCGGCCCGACGAGCCATCCGATGCGCAGGCCGGGGAGTCCGTAGGCCTTCGAGAGTCCCGCCACACAAAGGAGGCGGTCGTAGCTGCCCCAGAACGACTCCGTCGTCCGCCCGTCGCGCTCGGCGCCCATGTACACCTCGTCGGCGAGCAGCCAGGCGCCCACCTCTCGGGCGCGGTCGATGATCGCGCGGCGCATCGGATCGGCGAGAATGTGACCGGTCGGATTGTGCGGGTTCGTGACGACCACGAGCTTCGTCGCCGGCCCGATCGCCGAGCGGATTTCCGCCGGATCGGGCGCCCACCCCCGCTCCTCATGCAGCCGGAAGGGGCGCACCTGCGCACCGAGGTTCTGCACGTGACCCCAGAGCTGCAGGTAGTTGGGGAGCAGCATCGCGACCTGATCGCCGGGCTCGATCACCCCGAGCGCGGCGACGTAATTCGCTTCGGCGCTCCCGTTCGTGACGAGTACCTGGTCCGGTGTCGCCCCCGGGTACAGTGCGGCGATCCGCTCGCGCAGGGCGTCAGTGCCGTTCGACTGGCTGTACCCGAGCCGCACGTCGAGCAACGGGTCCGCGGCCGACTCGGCGAGCGAAAGCAGCTCGCGCACGCTCAGCGGATGCACGCCCGACTCCGACAGATTGTAGCGAACCCGGTTTTCCCAGGTGCTCTGCCAGCGCTCGAGATCGAAGGTGACGAATGGCATCAGGCCAGGGACGCGATGTCCCGTGGTTGTTCCAGCCAGTAGTCGGGATCGAGATCCTCGAGGTGCTCCCGATCGAACGGACCCCAGAGCACCGCGGCGGTCTTCACTCCGGCTGCGCGGCCGCACTCGATGTCGTGGCGCGAATCGCCGATGAACACGGCGTCCGCCGCCATCCGGCCGGCCAGCGAGAGCGCCGTGAGCACCGGCTCTGGATGGGGCTTCGGTCGCGCCACGTCATCCGACCCGACGACGACGTCGAACGCTTCCTCCAACCCCGCGACCCGCAGCCCCCGCAGCGCGCCGCCCCGCATCTTGCTGGTGACCAGACCGAGAGTCTTGCCGCACGCATGGAGCTTCCGTACCTGCTCGACGACGCCGTCGTAGGGCCGCACCAGCTCGTCGTGATGCGCCAGGTTGTATTCGCGATACGTCTCCACCATCGCCTTGATCTCGGATTCGTCGTCGCTCCAGAGCCGGAACTGGACCCACAGCGGGGTGCCGAGACCTTCCATCCACACGTCGTCGGGGGGTTCGTAGCCGCGGTGGGCGAGCATCGTATGGCGGTAGGATCGCAGGATCAGCTCGATCGAATCGATCAGGGTCCCATCGAGATCGAACAGAAACGTTCCGAACGCCACTGGATCACCGGCCGCCGCTGCGTCGGAACCACGCGCAGTCGGGTGCCAACGGGCACGCATCACAGCGCGGCGTGGAGCGGCAGATTTCCTGTCCGTGGTGTCGCAGCAGCTGGTGCGCCTGGATCAGCCAGTTGTAATCCCGGGGCAGTTCCGGTGCGAGCGCTTCTTCTACGGAGTTGTAGGCGGCCGTCCCGCTCGCGCCCGGCTTGCCGTACCCGATCCGCTGCAACACCCTGAGCCCGTTGGCTTCGGGGGCGAGGGTCGCCTGCGTGCGGCAGAACAGCAGGATCCGGTCGGCACCCATCTCACCGATCCCCTTGAAGCGCTTCAGAAGCTTCTTGGCTTCCGTCGGAGACTCCCGCACCAGCGTCCGCACCCGGGCCAGGCCGATCTCGATCATCAGCTCGGCGGCCTCGCGCAGTTTGGCAAGGCGGGCGCCGCCATTTGCCCCCCCCGGGGCCAGGAGCTCGAGCATTTTCTGCTTCGGCGTGCGCAGGATTGCCTGGGGCGTCGTACCGATCTTCTGGCGCAGCGTGCGGAAGACGAGGGCGCGCTGCTCGTCGTCGGGGGCGACGGCGACGTGCTCCCAGATGATCCACTCGAAGGGGCCGCTCGGGATGGGCCGTTTGGGGCGGCCGTAGAGGGCGCGAAGGCGGTCGACGTAGGCCCGCAGGGGCAGCGTAGGGTGTCGCATTGGACACTAAAAGTGTCCTCGATGCCCGAACCGTGACAACCCGTCGCGACGAAAAGGCCGTCCTTGCGGCCCTCACGAGCCGGGGACGAGACAAATCGCCGCCACCAGGTGGGGGACCGGGGCTTCGGCCACCGCGGCGTTCGGCGGCAGCCCGTCGTGCCAGGCCAGCAGGCTGGTGACATCGAACGGCCGCTGGTCGGCGATCAGGTCATCCAGCAGCAGACCTTCCCCAGCGGTCAGGCCCCCGGTCAGGCGGGCCACCAACGCGTCGAGGCGGGCCAGGCGATCCCCGCGGCCGCTCCTGGCCGCCCGCCGGGCGGCCGCCAGCACCATGGGGATGAGCCTCCGCCCGGGCCGGTCCCGGTCCGCTGCGCGCCAGCGGGCGGCGGCGATGTCGGAGAGCCGGGCGCGGACAAGGGGTGCTGCCGCGTGCATCGCGGTCGAAATGGCAACGGCATCGGCAGGGGCGAGAGCGGCATCATGGGCACGCTCCAGAAGCGTAGCGGCGTAGTCTGGATCCGCTCGGGCCAGTCCACCCTCGACCACGATCACCTCCACATCGGGCCCCAGGGCGATGACCAGCACGACCGCCTCGTTCGGAGCGGCGACCGAGGTGTTCACGCCGGGCCGGGCTGCCGCCCCGGTGTCCACGGCGAGTCGTTGGAGGCGATCACACCAATCGAATGGCGCACTTCCGCCGCGCCCGCCTGATGGCGTCTCGACCTGCGCGGCACCCCCGCTGATCTGCATCGCCACCTTGGCGGCGAGACGCGCCTCGATGTCCTGTGCGTCTGCCAGAGCATCCTCCGGGAGAAACGTCACGGTCTCGACACGGGAGTGCGGCGACGACAGGCGGTCGATCCGTCCGACCCGCTGGGCCAGCCGGGCAGGGCTCCACGGCAGGTCATAGTGGATCACGCGCCGGGCATCGTGCAGGTTGAGTCCTTCACCGATCAGATCGGTAGCGAGCAGGATGTCGACCCGCTCTCTCTCCGGAGGGGGCGCCACACCCAGCGACCGCGGGGCGAACGCAGCGAGCACGTCGAAGCGGGACGCTCGGTCGGCGCCAAGCCAGCCCGCGTTCCCGCACACGGCGCCGACGCGCAGGTGTCGCGGCAGGGCGCGACGCAGATGCTGCAGCGTCGCGGCGGCGGCGACGAAGACGATCGTCTTGCCATCGCAGGCATCGAGCGCGCGGGCCAGCGCCGTGGCTTTCGGGTCGGGTCCCACCCGGGCCATTTCGAGAAGTGTCCGGACGCGTGTCAGGTCTTCCGCGTCGTCGCCGTCGGCGACGCCGGCATCGAGCAGCAGCGGTAGAAACGCCAATTGCAGATCGGCGTCGTCCTCCATCGCGAAGGCGCGCCGGAACTCGCGCGGGGTGAGCCGGCGCTGCACGACGCCAGCGTCTCGGGCGAGTGTGCGAAACGCCTCGTAGCGCCTCAGGCTCTGGCGCAGGGCGGGAACGCTCGACGCGAGCCGGCGCAGCATCGTGAGGCGATGCAGCGCGGCGGCTCCGGGAGGTCGCAACCGTTTCAAGCCGTCGATCAGCGCTGCGAGCTTCGCTGGCTCGGCGGGCGCGGCGCGAATCACCTGCGCGTCTTCCCGCTCGGGGAAGCGCATCCCCGCCGCGGCATCCGAGGCGCGCCGGCGTGAGCGCGCGACGATGAGCCGCGCGACGGCGGCGCGTATCGCCGTCCCCATTCGCGACTCTCGCGCCGCCACGGTCAGCGACGGAACGCCGAATGCGACGAGCGCATCGTCGCGCAGGAAAATCCGGAGCAAGTGGAGCAGATCGGCGGGGCGGTTGTGCACCGGCGTTGCGCTGACGAGCAGTACTCGGCTGTTCACCACGAGACGCGCGAGGGCGCCGTAGCGGCGCGTTTCCGGGTTCCGGAAGTGATGCGCCTCGTCGACGATCACGAACGATCCGGGCGCGAGGACGCCGAGCGACCGGCGATCGCGGCTCAGCCGCTCATGGGTCTCGACGCGCCCGGCGAGCGACAACCGGTCGAGCAGCGCACGCCACTGGCCGGCCAGCACCGCGGGGACCACCAGGACGAGCGGTGACGCCGCAGCGTACGCTGCCGCGAGTGCGACGTACGACTTCCCCGAGCCGACCGCATCCGCCAGCACCGCGCCCCGGAATCGCCGGACGATGGCGACGATGCGTATGAACGCACGCACCTGGTGGGGGAGGAGCCATGGCGGAGCGGCGGGAAGCTGATCGTGGAGATCGAGCAGCGCCCGCGCGGCCTGCTGACAGGCTTCGGCTGGTGGGACGGCGACGAGCGGCGCCACGAGCAGCGCGAGCGGCTCGGTGGGCGTCTCGAGCGTTTCAGCGAGGATCCGGAGCGAGCCGAAGCAGGACGCGGCGGTCTGTGTCATCGAGTTCGTAGAGCTCGGCAACGAGCGTGTCCGCCGGCTCACGCCGTTGGCCCAGCTCGGCGAGCGTCGCCCACTCGGCCTCACTCGCCTGCGGCAGCGGCAGACGCCCGACGACGCGCGCGTTGAAGCGACGAAACCCGCCCCGCGCCGGATCCGCGGCAAGGCGCGCGAGCGCCGTGCACCAGCGTGTGTTGAGCAGGGCGGCGACGGCGTGCGCGTCGAGCCGGTTCCGGGTCGCAATACCGTAGACGGTATTGAGGGGAACGATCTCGGGGGGCGGAACCACGGCGAGGATCTCCCGCGCCAGGTCGACCCAGAGCACGCGGTGCCGGGCTATCGCGAGCCCGATGCGGAACAGCTGCCACATCGGACCGCCGCGATAATCGGAGCGCCGCCGCAACTGGTCGGCGTGCGGCGCGAGCCGGGCGGCGGTTGCCGCCGGCAACCGGACGAGCGGGTGACCGGCGGCGTCGTGGGTCCACAGCAGGTGGCGCCGTGGCGTCACCTCCCAGCGAGCTACGTCGCGCCCGCGCGCGACCGGACGCGTACCCGGCAGGGCCTCGCCGACGAGAAATACCGCGTCCGCTCCCGTCTTCACGCCGAGCTGCGGCAGCCAGCGCCGGGAGAGCGGTGGGCATTCCCGTTCCAGGCGCCGAGCAATGGCAGCCGCATCCGGCGTCAGCACCCAGGGGCCCGTGGCTTGGAGCAGGTCCTGCGAAACCTGATGCGAGGGGTGCGTTGGTCCCAGGCGTGTTGCGGTCAGAGCGCTCGCGGCAGGCTCGACTCGGGCGGCAATCAGCGCCATCGGGTACACCGCGGCGCCGAAACCGGCGGCGACCGACTCGTCGAGCGGAGCGACGGACGCGATGCTGGTGCGCCGCGCGAGATGGCGCCGCAGCGGCTCCGCATATCCCGCCGTCGCGAGCTTTGCGGGCACGAGCAGCGCCAGAATGCCGCGCGGGGCCAGAAGCTCCAGGGAGCGCTCACAGAAAGCGACCGAGAGATCCGGCTGGTGCGCGAAGGGCCCCGGGATGGAGTGCCACATCGCGTACCGTTCGGTGAGCGTCTCCCGCACGCGAGCCGGGAGACGCTCCGCGCGGACCCAGGGCGGATTGCCCATCACGAGGTCGAACCCGCCACCGGCCAGCACGTCAGCGAAGTGCGATTCGACGCTGAAGCATGGTGTGGCGCCCTCGCGCGCCAGACGCCGTGCCGCGCGACGCAGCTCGGTGCGCGCACGGCGCAACCGCCGCAAGAGACTCCACTCGCGTGTCGTCAGTCCCGTCCGTCGACCGAACAGATCGAGGTTGCGCGCGGCGAGGATCAGCTCGCGGATGCGGGCGTCGAGTCCCGCCGTCGCCCGCTCGTACAGGCTGGATGCGACGGCGCCCTCCGACAGCGCGAGATCGCGCGCGGCGCGCGCTTTGGCCGGTCCCGAAAGGGAGAAGAAGTGGCGGCGACACTCGGCCAGGCGCCCCGCATCGGCTGCGAGGCTGCGAGCGACCCGGGTTTGCGCCAACGCTGCGGCGATGCTGTAGGGATCGAGCAGCGCGTCGCCCGAGCGCAACTGTCCGTCGAGGTTCGGGAGCGGCGCCACGGCCTGCGCGTCGCCCGCCGAATCCGGAACGATGAGGGCCAGCCACAAGCGCAGCTCCGCCAGACGGGTTGCCGTCGGGGAGAGGTCCACGCCGAACAGCGACCGGGCGACGATTTCCCGACGGAGCCCCGGCGTGTCGCGCGCGCCGGCGGCTGTGCGCAGCCGCGTCAGCTCATCCAGTGCTCCGAGGAGGAACGCCCCGGATCCCGCGGCGGGATCGAGCAGACGCAGGGCCCCGAGCTCGGGCGGGTGGACGGGCGGCCGGTCGTGGTAGACCCACTCTTCGGCATCATGCAGCGACAGGGCGAACCGATGAACGAGCGTGCTGGTGAGCGCTGCCTGGACGATGTCCCGCACCAGTGTGGCGGGGGTGTAGTAGCTGCCGTTCGAGCGTCGCTCGTCGGGTGCCATGACCCCTTCGAACACACGTCCCAGCATGTCGGGCGCGATGCGCGCGTCCCCCTCTCCCTCCACCACGGAGAAGTGGAACCGCTCGAACACGTCGTCGAACGCATCGCGCCAGTCGGCGTTGGTCCACAGGGCCGGACCCACGCGCCGCTCGAGCGGTGTGGGCTCGAACAGCCCGCCGTTCAGAAACGGGATGCGGCCGAGCGCCAGCATCCGCGCGGACCGATCGGCGGCGGGCCGGTTCAGCGTGCCGAAGACGAGCGGGTGAAACGCCGCGCGGTGGAAGTGGCGCCCCCGCGCAAGGGCGTGATCCAGCAACTTCGGCAGGTAGCGGCGATCGCCGTCGAGCCATCCTTTTTCCTGGACGAAATACAGGAACAACACCCGCGTCAGGGTGGTGAGCGCCAGCGCGTGGCGCTCGTTCCTCCCGCTCGGGCGCACCAGTCGGTCGGTGAAGCGCTCCAGGATGTCGCGGAAGGCGCGGAAGAAGCGGATGGTGACGGCTTCGCTGGCGAGCGCGTCGCCGACGCGCAGCGACAGGGCGAGAGCGCTCTCCACGGGACGCGGTGCGAGCCGCTCGAGCGTCGCGATCGCAATAGCGGCCGGCCGCGCGACGGAAAACGACATGGAGCGGATGCCGAGGGTGCGCGCCGACGTCGCGCGCCAGGCCGCGAGGGCCAGGCGCCGCGGCGTGCCTCCCAGTGCGCACGCGAGGCCGCGGTCGGCTCCCGAGGCGAGCCGTTTCGCGGCGGCGCGCGCGGCGGCTTCCGGGTCGGCGGCCTCCAGGGCGATCACCCGGAACGCCTGGTGCCGGGCGATCAGCTCCGCAGCGGTGATCCCGGCGCCGCCCACGTCGACTGAGCCGAGCCAGGGCCCGGGTGGTACGGTATCCCACGCCGCCTGATAGCCGAGCACGCGAAACAGGTCGCGGAGATCTGAGATCTGCTCGGTGCGGGTGAGAAGCTCCCGGAGCACCACGGGCCCCTCGGTTCGAAGGGCCCCAAGATGAGTCGTGGTGCTCCGGAATCAGGTACCGGAGTATTGCAGGCGGGATCGAAACGCCGCGGGGCGCTACGACGCCTTTCGCAAATGGATGCTGCCGTTCACCGTCGTCAGCTCGAGCGAGCGGCCGCCGCTACCGATCGTGCCGCGCATATGTCGGGGCCCGAACTTCCCTGTGACCGTCATCGGAAAGTCGGTTTCCAGGTCGCCGTTCACTGTCTCGGCGCGGACGTCGGCGTTCAGGTTCGCGGGCAGGGTCAGGGTGATCCCCCCGTTCACCGTGGTGAATTTCGCGATGGACTCCCAGTCACTGCGGCCCATCGACGCTCGGATCGACCCGTTCACCGTCGCGGCCTCGACATGTCCCGCGGCCGAGACGTCGACGCTGCCGTTCACGGTGCTCACGTCGGCGTCGGCGCCGAGGTTGTCCGCTCCCAGGTCGCCGTTGACGGTGCGTCCGAAGAAGTCGATGCCGGCCGGGAGCTTGATCGTGAAATCGACTTCGACGTCGTTGTTCTCGGTGCTGGAGGACCAATCGTCTCCTGGCTCGCAGCTGTTCTCGTGCCGCGCCCGGCGCGGCGTGGGGTACACCGCGCAGATCGTCACACCGTCCTCGAAGGGGACGACCTTGATCTCGACCTCGTCGGGATCGGAGCGGCGGGCGGTCTTGCGGGCGCTGACGTCGATCTGGTCGCCTGTGGTGGCCATGGCGCGGATCGAGCCGTTTACGCCCTTGATCTCGAGCCGCTTTCCGGCCGCGAGATGCCCGGTCCAATGAAAGTCCTGCGCGGCGAGCGGTGTGGCTGCCGTGAAGAGGAGCAACGTGATCAAGCCGCGCATGAGATCACTCCTTGTCTTTGTCATGGGCCATACCGGGCCGACAGAGCTTGATGCTGCCGTCGAACGACTCCAGCTCCAGCCGGGCGCTGCCCGTCCCGAGCGTGAAGGTGAACCGGTGCTTCGTCTTGTCTTTGAGCAGCAGCGGGAAGCAGGCGTCGAAATCCCCGCTGAACGTCGCGACCGAAACGCTGACGTTGGCGCGCTCCGGGACGGACACCGAGACGTCCCCGTCGTGCGACTCGAAGTGGTAGCGGCCGTTGTCGCGAATAGTGCCGTCATATTGGATGCTGCCGTCCACGCTGCTGGCGTCGACGTTGGCGGACTCGATCCCGGACAGCGTGATCTCGCCGTCCACCGTCTCGGCGCTGATGTCGCCAGAGCAATCTCGCACCTCGATGCTCCCGTCCACGCTGTTCAACTCGATATGCCCGCGCGCACCTTCAACCGAGACTTCCCCTTCGACCGAGCGGAGCGACACGTTCCCGCTCCCCCCTATGACGCGGACCGACCCTTCCACGGTTTCAACGTTGACCTCGGCGTCGGTGCCTTCGATCGTCACTTCCGCCGAGGGTGTTCCGGAAACGGACAGGGGCATCCATGCGGGGACCAGCAGATCGTAGTCGACCGTGGCGGGACCGTGGCGTGAGGAGGCGTTGATGCTCACGGTGGATCCGTCGATGGAGACCGAAATGCGGTCGCGACTCGAATGACTCGCTTTCACGCGGACCGAGTTCTGACGCCACGCCTTGATCGTGACCTGGCCGCCGAAATCCGTCAGCTCCAGTCGCTGTCCCTGGCGCACCGCGAACGACGTATCGGTGTCCTGTGGGGGGGCCATGGTCAGCCCGGCGACGGCGGCTAGTACGAACAACATGCAGACTCCGTTCTCAGGTGCGCGGGTTCGCGATGCGATTCGCTTCCCGCAGAAATTCCATCTTGCGCCGCATGGTCTCGGCGAGATGCTGGTTCAAGTACGAGCTCTTCGGATCGACCGCCAGCGCGCGCTTCCCGTCGGCGATCGCACTGTCGATGACCGCCAGGCTGTGCTCGATGCGCTGCGCCGTCACCGGGCTCAGGCGCCCCGTGCGCTGGCCGTCGGCCAGCGCGACGCGGAGATCCTGGACGGCGTGATCGGCGGTCAAGTCCGCTTTGGCCGGCCAGATGGGTCCGCTCGGCGAGACAGGATTCGTTGCGACCGTCGTGGACGGCGGCCACATCACGAGACGGGCGACGCCGGCCGAGAGCGCGACCAGGGTCACGCTCGCCGCGATGAGCTGCGGCACGGTGAAGCTCACGCGCCGCCGCGCGCGGCGCCGGGCGAGGTCGTCGGTCGAGGCGCCGATCCGCTCGGCGATCCCCGGCCATAAGTCACGGGCCGGCGGGCGGTCGTCGAGCGCCTGCGCGCGTCCCACGACGCGCCGCAGATCCGCGAGGACGGTCGTGCAGTCGGCGCAGGTCGCGAGGTGGGCCTCGAGCGCCACCCGCTCCGCCTCGGCGAGTTCGCCGTCCAGATATTCCGAGAGCCGGTCAGTCCATTGGTCGTTCATGATACGCTCCTGCTCGATTCAACGATCCAGATGCTTTCGTAATGCCATGCGCGCGTGATGCAGCTGCGACTTCGACGTGCCGGGTACGATCCCCAGCAGCTGCGCGATCTCCTCGTGCCGATAGCCCTGCACATCATGCAGGATGAACACCTGCCGCGCGCCTTCGGGCAGCCGGCCCAGCGCTTCTTCGAAATCGACGCCGTGCTCCGGCGCCCGCTCGCGTCCGGCCACCAGCTCCAGGGTCTCGCCCGAGTCGTCCCCGAAACGGCGCCGCTCACCGCCGAGCGTCTTGCGCTTCGCCAGGATCACGTTCACCGCGAGCCGGTGCAGCCAGGTACCGAACGCTGATTCGCCGCGGAAGGTGTGCAGTTTCTCCCACACCCGAACGAAGACATCCTGCGTCACGTCATCCGGGTCGCCGCCGCTCATCATGCGGCGGACCAGCCCGTGGATGCGCGGGACGTGGGTGCGGTACAAGCGTTCGAACGCGCGGCCGT
The DNA here is from genome assembly GCA_035491895.1 of Gemmatimonadales bacterium. GTDB lineage: Bacteria > Gemmatimonadota > Gemmatimonadetes > Gemmatimonadales > GWC2-71-9 > DASTHG01. Next base: position 51,841 of record DATJJY010000059.1, on the reverse strand, counting down.
CGCCGCTCTGCGCCAGCGCTACGTCCGCTGTTTCCGCGTCCATCGCTGCCGTGATTGCATCCGTTTTCAGTGTCGGCACTCCCGAACCCGGTAAGCCGGTGTCGGATGATTGGATAGCCGCGGGGGGCGGCAAGGTTGCAGACGTGTAAAGTAGTAAATTGCAGCCTTGGCGACCCCCGCACGACGTCCGTTTTCCCTCACCGGTGCCGATGGTGGGCCGCTGCGCGGCGACATCCGATCGGCGGGCGGCGCGCGCCCTGCCGTCGTTATCTGCCATGGATTCAAGGGGTTCAAGGACTGGGGCTACTTCCCGGTCGTGGCGGAGCGACTCGCGCGGGCGGGATTCACGGCCGTTTCGTTCAATTTTTCTGGATCGGGCGTCGGCGCGGGAGGAGAATCCTTCGACGAGCCGGAGCGATTCCGCCGCAACACCTACTCGAACGAGCTGCGAGATCTGGGCATCGTGCTGAGCGAGCTGCGCAGTGGCGGGCTTGGAGTCCGGCCCACGAAGACCGGGCTCCTGGGGCACAGCATGGGGGGCGGCATCGCCGCGCTGCAGAGCGCCACCGATCGTGCGGTCGAGGCGCTCGTGACCTGGTCGGCCACCGCGCGCTTCGGCCGGTTGTGGCGCAGCGACCAGATCGCGGAATGGCGGCGCACGGGCACGCTCGACATCGTGAACCAGCGGACCGGCGAACGCTTGCCGCTGGCGACCGACATTCTCGACGATCTCGAGCGCAACGACGACCGGTTGAACGTACTCGCCGCCGCCGCAGCGGTTCGAGTGCCGTGGCTCGTGGTGCACGGCAGCGCCGATGAATCGGTGCCGACGACGGACGCGAGGGACCTGGCGGCGCGGGCCCCGGAGGCTCAGCTGCTGCTGATCGAGAACGGGGGCCACACCTTCGGGATCAAGCACCCGTGGAGCGGCTCGACGCCGCAGTTCGACCAGGTGCTGGACGCCACCGTCGACTGGTTTTCCCGCTTCCTCGTCGCATGACGATCGCCGCCGTGCGGCGCGCGCTCGCCGGCTACACACCGCAAGCGGTCGAGGCGCCTGAGGCGCTCCCCGCGGCCGTCGCCCTGATCTTGATCGAGCGCCACGGCCTCGAGGCGCTGTTCATCAAGCGCGCCATACGGGTCGGTGACCCGTGGTCGGGCCAGGTGGCGCTGCCCGGTGGTCGCTACGAGCCGGAAGATCAGGACCTGCTCACGACCGCGATCCGCGAAACCGGCGAGGAAACCGGCGTCGATCTCTTCCGCGCCGAGCGGCTCGGCGCACTCGATGATCTGTACCCGCGGACGCCGACGCTCCCACCGGTCCGCGTGCGGCCGTTCGTGTTCACCATCCCCTCCGTGCCGCCACTCGTCATCAGCGACGAGGTGGAGCGCGCCTTTTGGGTGCCGCTTGCCAGGCTCGCCGAGCCAACGGTGCGGCGCGACGTGAAACTGATCGTGCGCGGCGAGCCCCGGATCTTTCCCGCGTACGATCTTGGCGAAGAGGTGATTTGGGGGATGACGGAACGAATCCTGACACCCTTCCTGACAATGCTGGGCATGACCCACAATAGCCCCATCTAAGCATCATATTCGCTTGCCAACAAGCTCATATTAGTGTAATCTAACGTCGCTCGTGCGCAGCGAGTTAAGTGCCATTTGCGCTGTGGCATGAAGTCCGACATATCCATGGGAGCCGTACTTGCCGGCCAGTACGCAGGAGCCCGTCCTCAGCCGATCGGTCGAGGACTACCTCAAGGCGATTTTCCGCCTTTCGAACCAGGGCGGATTCGCGACCACGAGCGACATCGCGGCCCTCCTGTCACTCAGCCCGCCGTCGGTCAGCGGTATGGTGAAGCGGCTCTCCGAGATGGGTCTGATCGAGCACGTCCCGTATCGCGGCGTGCAGCTCACTTCCCAGGGCCGGCGCGCGGCGCTGCGCATGATCCGGCGTCATCGCGTGCTCGAGCTGTACCTGACGCGCACGCTGGGCTACGACTGGGACAATGTCCACAACGAAGCGGAGCGGCTCGAGCATGCCGTATCCGATGAGCTGATCGAGCGTATGGCTGCGGCGCTCGGCGACCCGCATTACGACCCGCACGGCGATCCGATTCCGACCGCCACCGGCGATATCGAAGAGACTGAGCTCGTCTCGCTCGCCGAGGCGCAGATCGGGGACTCCCTCGAGCTGCGCCAGGTGGTCACCCAGGATCCCGCGCGGCTGCGCTACTTCGCCGAGCAGGGGCTCGTTCCCGGCGTGCGCGTCACCGTCACCGATCGCCAGCCGTTCAACGGTCCCACGACCGTCCTATTCAACGCGTCCGGGACGGCCCGCATCATCGGGCAGGAGCTCGCGCAGCTCCTCTCCTGTCGTCTCGAAGGGCGCGGGGACTGACATGGCGACCCCGATTCGTCGTCCCGCGGAGCAGGGGTGGCGCCATCCGCGCCTCACCCCGAGCCTCGCCGAGGTCTATCGCTCGGTGCCGGTGCGAGGCACGACGTGGTGGCGCAAAGCGCTGGCCTTTGCCGGCCCCGGCTATCTCGTCGCGGTCGGCTACATGGACCCGGGCAACTGGGCCACCGATCTCGCGGGCGGCTCGCGCTTCGGGTACACCCTGCTCAGCGTCATTCTCATCTCCAACCTCATGGCGATCCTGTTGCAGGGGCTCTCGGCCAAGCTCGGGATCGTCACGGGCCGCGACCTGGCGCAGGCGTGCCGTGATCACTACTCGAAGCCGGTCACGATCGCCCAATGGCTGCTGTGCGAAATCGCCATAGCCGCCTGCGACCTGGCGGAGGTGATCGGCTCGGCGATCGGGTTGAATCTGCTGTTCGGAATTCCGCTCACGGCCGGCATCCTCATTACCGCGCTCGACGTGTTGCTGGTGCTGTACCTGCAGAACAAGGGGTTCCGCCTGCTCGAGGCGCTGGTGATCACCCTCATCGCGACGATCGCCGGGTGCTTCTTGTTCGAGATCTTCATTTCCCGGCCGGACGGGTTGGGGATCGCCCGTGGGTTCGTTCCCGACCCACACATCCTCTCGAACCCGGACCAGCTGTACATCGCCATCGGGATCCTCGGCGCGACGGTCATGCCCCACAACCTCTACCTGCATTCCTCTATTGTGCAGACCCGGGCATACGACGAGACGACGGAGGGAAAGCGCACCGCGGTGCGATTCGCGTTTCTCGATTCGACGATCGCCCTGACGTTCGCCTTGTTCATCAACGCCGCCATTCTCATCGTCGCGGCCGCGACGTTCCACCGCTCCGGACACAGCGAGGTGGCCGAGATCCAGGAGGCGTACCAGCTCCTGACGCCCCTGCTCGGCGTTGTCGGAGCGAGCGCCGTGTTCGCCCTGGCGCTGCTCGCGTCCGGTCAGAATTCGACGCTCACCGGGACGCTGGCCGGGCAGATCGTGATGGAAGGGTTTCTCAACATCCGGATCCGTCCGTGGCTGCGTCGTCTCATCACACGGGCGATCGCGATCGTGCCCGCCGCGCTCACCGCGATCTTCTTCGGCGAGCATGGGACCGCGCAGCTCCTCATCCTGAGCCAGGTGATCCTGAGCCTGCAGCTCTCGTTCGCGGTGATCCCGCTGGTCCAGTTCACCTCCGAGCGAGCCAAGATGGGCGAGTTCGTGAACCCGGGTTGGCTCAAGCTGCTCGCCTACACTGTCGCCGTGGTGATCGCGGCGCTCAATGCCTGGCTGCTCTTCCAGACGGCACGAGGGCTCTGGTCCTGATGTTCAAGCGCATTCTCGTCCCCCTGGAACATTCGCCGACCGACGAAGCGATTCTCGTCTATGTCCGCGCGCTCGCCAGCGCGTGCCGCGCCTCTCTCGTGTTGATTCACGTAGCCGACGGTTGGGTGGCGCGCAACATCCAGCAGCTCGATCTGCGAGAATCGGAGGAGATGAAAGAGGACTTCGGCTACCTCGATCGCCTGTGCAGCGAGCTGCAGAGCGAGGGGTTCAAAGCAGAAGCCGTTCTCGCCGCCGGTGATCCGGCGCGGGAGATCGCCGCCACTGCCGACCGTGAGGGGTGCGACCTCATCGCCATGGCGACGCATGGCCACCGGCTGCTGGCGGATGTCGTGAAGGGAAGCGTCGCGAGTGAGTTGCGGCACATCACCGGCGTGCCGGTGTTGATGGTTCGTGCAGGAAAAACAAAGACGTAAGGAAGCGGCTCTTCCCTACGTAGTTGTCAAGTAGTCCTCGCCTGCTCCAACGCCCTCAGTATCGCCCCCAACCTCTTGTCCCGTGTAAACCGCAACATCACGATTCTGTCCTCGTACGCCTTTTCGATCGCCGATATCAGCTGCCGCTGCTGGCTCGGCTCGAGCCGATCCCACGACGCGAGATCGCCCCACCACTTCTCGAAGCTCGTCAACAGGTGCTGCAGGAAGATGTGGACGCCCCCAGCGCCGGCGCCGAGGTGATAGGTGAGGTGCGGCCCGGCGGCGGCCCACCCCAGCGCCGGGCCGAGCGAAACGGCCCGGTCGAGATCCGACACGTCGATGGCCCCGGTGAGCACGAGATCGATGCACTCGCGCCAGACCGCCGCGGCGATCCGGCCCACGACGTACCCCGGCACCGCCTTGTGGAGCAGGATCGGCATGCGCCCCAGAGCGCGCAGGTACGTCTTGGCACGCTCGATGGCGTCGGGGTCGGTCTCCTCGCCGGGAACGATCTCCACGATCGGCAGCAGCTCGGGGGGATTGAGCGGGTGCGCCACCATGCACCGCTGCCGTTGCAGCAGCCGCCCGAACAGGTCGCCGGGTGCGAGCCCCGAGGACGAAGACGTCACGATCGCCTCGGGATCGGCCACCTGCTCGATCGAGTCGAGCAGCCGTTGCTTCGCGGCAAGGTCCTCGTGGATCGCCTCGATCACCCAATCGGCGTCCCGCACCGCCTGGAGCAGACTTTTGGCCTGCTGAAACTCCATGAGGCCGCGCTCGACGATTCCCGGTGTCGCCCGATCCAGCCCGATCAGCGCGTGGGCTCGCCGCGGGACATCCACGAGGGCATCCTCGATGGCGCGCGCGTTCGTGTCGAAAATCGTCACCGGCCATCCCGCCGAGGCGCACAGCGCCGCCCACCCGCCGCCGATCGAGCCAGCGCCGATCACCGCCACCTTCCGGGGGAGTCCGCCGGCGCCGGGGGCCACGGTCATGGTGCGGCGCCCGCCCACGCTGGTCGCGGCGCCGCCAGCACCCGCTCGGCGATGAGGCGGTGTGCGAGCTCCACCCGCACGGCCGTCGCCACACGCGCCTTCGATCCTTCGGGATCGACGCGGGTCCGGCCGCGGTTCTCGCCATCCTCGACGTCGACCTTGATGCGCAGCGGCTCGAAGGTGAGGGTCCCTGGTGCGAGCAGCTCGGCGATCGGCAGCACGTCGTTGAGAACACACCCGTCCAGCTGCTCCCGCTCGCGGTGGAAAGCGAGGTAGAACCGCAGCGCGCCATGGAGCCACTGCTGGCTCTCGTCACTGGATTGGCCGAGCCGCGAGATGGCGGAGCCCGAGAGAACGAATTGCCGCGTCACGTCGAGCCCGATGAGCTCCGTCGGCAGCTCCGCCCGAAGGACCTCGGCGAGCGCCTCAGGGTCGCACCATGCGTTGAATTCGCTGTACTTCGTCGTGTTGCCCGCGGCTTTGATGTTGCCGATCATCGCCAGGTGGCGCGCCACTTTTTCGCGGACGAGCTCCGCGTCCCGCCGCAGCGCCAGCGCCAGCCCCGTGACGGGGCCGAGGGTCACCAGCGTCACCGGCTCCGGCTGCTCGGCGAGCAGGCGATCGAGCGGTTTCACGAAGTCGAGTATCACACCGGCGCTCGGGACCGGGGCATCGCCCAACCCCGTGTCGCCGTGGGTTTCGGGCGCGGTGGCGAGGGCGCGTTTCAGCGGACGCCGCGCGCTGACGGCGAGGGGAAGGCGGCGGCCGGCGCGGCGCAGGATTTCGACGCAGTTGCGGTAGGCGTGCTCGACCGTGGTATTGCCGTAGGTTGCGGCGAGGCCACGCACCTCGAGCTCGGGGGACTGCAAGGCGAGGAGCAGGGCGATCGTGTCGTCGATCCCGGGGTCCGTGTCGATGATGACCGGACGCGGGGCTCGGGCGGTGAGCGCCGGCGCAAGCACGGCGTAAGCCTACGGGCCCTCTATCTCCTTAGCAATAGCCACCTTTCACACCAGTCGCTTGGATTGGGCATAGAGGATCAGCTCAACGCGGTTCTCGACCTTGAGCTTCCGGTAGATGTGGTGCAGATGAATCTTGACCGTCCCTTCGCTGATGGCGAGGCGCTCCGACATCTCCTTATTGCGCAGCCCACGCGCGACCATCCCCACCATCTCGATCTCGCGCGGGGTGAGCACGTTGGCGGCCTCACGCTCGCCCGCCTCGCGCCGCAGCAGCGAATCGACCACCCGCGTCACGGCGTGCTTTTCGAGCCATCGCTCACCCGCATGGACCTTTCGCACGCACTGGACCACCATCTGCGGCGCCAGCTCCTTCAGCACCATGCCCCGCACGTCGAGGCGCAGCGCCTCGAGGACTTCCTCTTCCTCCAGTACGGCCGCAAGCAACACCACCTTGGTCGGCAGTTTCTCGCGCCGCAGATCCCGGAGCACGGCGAGCCCGTCCTTGCGGGGCATGTGAATGTCGAGGATCAAGACGTCCGGCTGATGACGCCGCACCGCCACCACCGCCTCTTCTCCGCTCACGCAGCGGGCGGCGATCTGAAAGTCCGGCTCGAGACGGAACAGGGTCTCGAGGCCATCGAGGACGATCGGGTGATCGTCGGCGAGCACGAGGCGGATGGCCACGCTATCCGTTCACGAGGCGCGGCACGCGGATTTCGAGCCGGGCGCCGGCGGGAGTCGAGTGGATCGCGAGGGTGCCGCCGAGCGACTTGACCCGCTCTTTCAACATCACGGGCCCGAGCCCTTGAGCGGTGAGCATCGCATGGTCGTAGTCCCCGAAGAAGGGAAACCCACGGCCGTTGTCGGTCACGACGATATGCACCTGGCCGTTCTCCGTCGCCATTTCCACCTGGACGGCCGACGCAGCGGCGTGGCGCGCCGCGTTGACCAGCGCTTCCTGGACGATGAGACCGAGATCGTACGCCAGGGCGTCGGACGATTGGTCATCCAAACGGTCCAGCCGCAGCGTTACGCGCAGGCCCCAGAGCCCTTCGAGGCGGCGGACCAGCTCGCTCAATCCCGCGTGCAGTCCTCCGGTGCCCGAGGTCAGACCGGCGGGCGCCAGCTGCGAGTCGCGGATGAAGCCCCGCAGGTTGCGCTGCTCGTCGGCAATGAGGCGCTGAACTCCCGCCACCCGTTCTTTGGCGTCCCCCGGCTCCGCGTCCCACATCCGCTGCACTGTCTGGAGCTGCAGCGCCGCTCCCGTCAACGACTGCAGCACGCCGTCGTGGAGATCACGCGACAATCGGATCCGCTCCTCGGCGGCGGCGGCCTGGCGCAGCCGCCGCGACAGGAGGGATTGATCCATCGACGACACCAGCTGGTGGGCCACCACCTCCCCGAGCAGGAGGTCGTCTCCCGTCATGTGACGCTTGTCGAGGGCGAACAGATGCCCGAACAGACATTCGCCGTGCAGCGGCAGACAGAGCACCGCCGAGATGGCGAAGCGCGACTGCAGCGCCGGATGGATGGGCGTGCCGCGCCAGCCGCGGAGCTCGTCCGGCGCGCGTCGCAGCACCACCGGTACGGCTGCCGTGACATCCTTCGAGAGAAACGTCAGTCCGGCCAGCGGCTCGGCGACGACGGGCTGAAACGTCGCCGGCGCCTCGCGCCACGAGCGAAACTCGCCGCTGCTCCATGTGGCGAGATGCAGCCACGGCTCGTCGGGCTCTTCCCAGGCCAGCAACACCCGTGGCGCACCGAGGATCCGCGCGGCGCTTTGGAGGACCTCGGGCTGCGGGATCATTTGCTCACGCGCCGAGGCCCACGGCCATCCGGCCAGCGCGGACATTTCCCGACGCCGCCGATCCTCATAGGCGCCGAGGTATCCCAGCAAACCGGCCATCACCGCGAGATAGACGCTGCGGACGACGAACCGTCCCTCTTCGAACGCCGGATCGTTCATGACTTCGCTGGCATACACGCCGATGCCGTTGAACGCAACAAGGGCAGCGGCGGCGGTCCACAGCGCACCGCGCAGATGCCAGCGCAGCGTCGCCCCCACGATGGAAAACATGAAATAGGTGAAGAACGGACTCGTCGGGCCTTCGGTCAGGTACGTCAAAACGCAGAACAGCGAGACGTCGAGCACGTGGCTGCCCAGACCGAGCCGGCGCAACGGCACGTGCGCGAGCCAGACGACGGCGGCCACCGTCAGGGCGAAGCCCAGGTAGCCGATCAGCAGGACGTACAGCGTCTGTCCGTGCGTCGCTGGCGTATACGGGTCGAACCAGACGGCCATGAGCGAGAACGCCGCCAGGACGACGCGGCTGGTCGCGATCAAACGCTCGGCGCGGATCCGTGGAGAATAGTCCGCGCCCACGACGCGACGTATCAATTCCGCTTCAGCCATAGGCAGTGTCTCGTTGCCGCGCTGTGGGCTGCTCTGCTACTCGACTACTTCCTCTAATAAAAGGAAGTAGCTGGCGAGAACATAGCCAGCGCGACGAACCGCCGATAGACGATGTGACGGCGATGTGACGATGATGTGGCGGCGCGGCCGCGATGATGCGCAGCCTCGGCAATAGAAGTCGACTATCGAAAGTTATACGTGGCCGTATCCGCGCATGTATAGTGACGCGGAACTTCCTACCGCACCGTTACTCCGTCGTCAACTCCTGATCAACCAACCGGGCGCGAAACCGCGCGCAAGGAATTTGCTGCGGAGGATGGAACGATGATCTCCTGCACATGGCTCCTGATCCCGGTCCTGGTGCCGTGCACTCCGGCTTCCGTCGACACGCTGCATCTCGCGTTCACGGTGCAGCCGAGCACGTCGATCGCCGGTGCGATGATCAGTCCGGCCGTGCAAGTCACCGTACAGGATTCGTCGGGGCAAACCGTCGGTACGTTCACCGGTGCGGTGACCGTGGAGATCAGTGAGGGATCGGGGAACGACGAAGCCGAGCTCTCGGGCACGACGACCGTGGTGGCCGTGGCGGGAGTCGCGACGTTCGCCACGCTGTCGATCGACAGTACCGGGAGCTACACCCTCACCGCCACCGCCGACGGGCTCGCGGATGTTGCGAGTGCAGCGTTCAGCGTGACGGCCCGCGCCTCCAGCGAAGCCGTCGGGACGGACGCGCCCGATCCGGGAGGGGCCACCTCCGGCGCGGCGGCGCACGCGGAATTTCTCGTGCAGCCGAGCCCGACGACCGTCGAAGCGTCGATTACGCCCGCCATCCAGGTAGCGTTTCGGGACGCCGCCGGGCAAACGCTGACGAGCTTCGCGGCGGACGTGAAGGTGGAAATCACCGACGGGACGGGCGACGAGGACGCTGAGCTCTCGGGCACCACGACGGTGACCGCCCTGGCCGGCGTCGCGACATTCACGAATCTCAGCATCGACAAGCCGGGCAAGTACACGCTCACGGCGACGGCAGCCGGTCTCGGAGCTGTCGTCAGCGCCGAGTTCGAGATCGGCGAAGGGGAGGCGGCGCCCGCCGCCGCCGCCGCAACTACGACGTTGCGTGCCACCACGCTCAACACCGAGCTCGTGCTCGATGGCCGGCTGGACGAGCCCGCCTGGAGCTCGGCCGACTCGATCGTGAACCTGGTCACGATCGAGCCGACCGAAGGCGCCGCTCCCGCCGGTCAGACGACGGTGAAGGTCCTGGTCAACCCGAGCGAGCTGGTGTTCGGCGTCATCTGCTACGACTCCAACCCGGGTGGGATCGTCGCATTCGCGAAGACGCGGGATTTCGATCTCGAGCTTGAGGATCACGTGTTGATCGTGATCGATCCGTTCCAGGACGGGCGCACCGGCTACGTCTTCGCGGTCAATCCCAACGGAGCCCGGTTCGACGGACTCGTCTCGGCCTACGGCGAAGAAGTCAACACCGACTGGGACGGTATCTGGGAGGCGGCGACGTCGCGCAACGAGCAGGGCTGGAGTATCGAACTTCGCATCCCGATCAAGACGCTGAGCTTCAAGGTCGGTTCGCAGGGCTGGGGATTCAACGTCGAGCGGCGCGTCCAGCGCCTGCTGGAAGTAAGCCGCTGGGCGGGGACGAATCGCGATTACGAGATCTATCAGACGAGCCATGCCGGGTTGCTCACCGACTTGCCGACGTTCGATCTGGGGCTCGGGCTGAGCATTCGTCCCGGGCTCGTAGCGAATGCCAACAAGCCGTCTCCCGACGCCGACCGCGTGATCGAGACCGAAGGCAGCCTCGACGCCACCAAGAAGCTGGGGCCAAATCTGATCGCCTCGCTCACGGTCAACACGGACTTCGCCGAGACCGAGGTCGACGCCCGCCAGACGAACCTCACCCGCTTCGACCAGTTGTTCCCCGAAAAGCGCACGTTTTTCCTCGAGGGCGCGGACATCTTCGAGTTTGGTCTGGGCAACGACGAAGACCTGATCGCCTTCCACAGCCGCCGCATCGGCCTGCAGGGAGAGGCCGAGGACCAGGTGCAAATCCCGATCACCGTCGGCGGCAAGCTGAATGGCCGGATCGGTAACACCAACGTCGGCGCGCTGACCGTTCGCACACGCGGCGTGGACACGTTGCCCACCGATGCGACGATGGGCGCGGTGCGCGTTAAGCAGAATGTGCTGTCCGAGTCTTCGGTGGGACTGATCGCGACGTTCGGCGATCCGGAGGGGATTGGCGGCAGCTGGATGGGCGGCGCCGACTTCACGTTCCAGACGTCCGAATTCCGTGGCGACAAGAACCTCATCCTCGGGGTGTGGGGGTTGCGGAACCACCGCGACGATCTGGGCGGCGCGAGCGCGTTCGGCGGCATGATCGACTACCCCAACGATCTCTGGGACGTGTCGATTAGGTACAAGCACATCGGCGAAGGCTTCAGCCCGTCCCTATCGTTCGTCCCGCGCAACGGCATAGAGGTGCTGCAGGCCGAAATGGCGTTCAAGCCGCGACCGTCAGTGCCGCACGTGCGTCAGCTGTTCATCGAATTCAACCCGGTCCTGATCAAGAATCTGCAGGGAGGGTGGGAGAGCTTCGACCTGCCGTTCAAGCCGCTGGACATTCAGCTGGAGAGCGGCGACCGGTTCGAGTTCAATATCGAGCGCGAAGGCGACCGCCCGTCAGAGGATTTCGAGCTGTTCTCCACCGACACGTCGGCCCTCATCGTACCGGCCGGTACCTATCGCTGGACCCGATACGCCTTCCAGGGCGCGCTGGCCGCCAAGCGGCGCTTCAACGGCGAAGCCACGGTGTCGGGCGGCACCTTCTACGGCGGTCACCTCAACAGCGTCGGGCTGACGGTGCGGATGAAGCCGTCGGCGTTCCTCACCACGGAGCTGGGCTGGGAGCGCAACAGCGCCCGCCTTCCGGGGGGTGCCTTCATCCAGCGGCTTTACACCGGCCGCGTCCAGGTGAATGTCTCGGCCGACCTGCAGATCTCGAGCTTCGCGCAGTACGACAACGAGAGCCGCAACCTCGGTACCAACACGCGACTGCGTTGGACGTTCAATCCGCTGGGCGACCTGTTCGTCGTTTTCAATCACAATCTGCTGCGCGATCTCAACGACCACTTTGGCTTCGAGTCAAACCAACTACTCGTCAAACTCCAGTATGCCTATCGCCTCTGACCGGACGGCGCGCCGCTTGACCCTGAACGTCTTGTCGTGTGCGCTCGCCATCGGGGCGCCCTTGCTCGTCGCGTGTGGCCGCGCCGCGGACCGCGCTCCAGAGCGGGCGCCGCAGGACCCTCCTCAGCTGCCGTCCTTGGACGCCAGCCACTTCGCCCACTCCAGCACGGTCGATAATCCCTGGATGCCGCTCACTCCGGGAACGCGGCTCGTGTACGAGGGCACCACCGTCGAGGACGACGGCAAGACGGTGCCGCACCGCATTGTCGTGAACGTGACCGACCTTACGAAGGTCATCGCCGGCGTGCGCGCGGCGGTCACCTGGGACCTGGACTACAACGACGGCGAGCTGGTGGAGGCGGAGCTCGCGTTCTACGCGCAGGACTCGGCGGGCACGGTCTGGTACCTCGGCGAGTATCCCGAGGAATACGAGGACGGGAAGTTCGTCGCGGCGCGGCCGTGGATCCACGGACTCGACAGCGCGAGCGCCGGGATCATGATGCAGCGCGACCCCCGCACCGGTACGCCGAGCTACGCCGAAGGCTGGGGACCCGCCGTCGAGTGGACCGATCGGGGGCAAGTTGATCAGATGGGGCAACGCACCTGCGTGGCCGCCGGCTGCTACGACAGCGTCCTGGTGATCGCGGAGACCAGCGCGGGTGAGCCGGACGCGCAGCAGCTCAAGTACTACGCGCGCGGGACCGGCAACGTGCGGGTCGGCTGGCGCGGGGGTGGGGAGAAGACACAAGAGGTGCTGGAGCTGGTGCGGATCGAACGGCTCGCCGCCGCGGCGCTCGCCGCGGTGCGCGCCGAGGCCCTCAAGCTGGAGCAGAGCGGTTATCGCCACAGCCCCACGGTTTATGCGCACACGCCGCCGGCCGAAGGAGTGACACGCCAATGATGCGCTCGCTCGTGACCTGGAGCACGAAGTATCGCGTGGTGGTCGTCGCCATCGCCGCGGCGCTCGTCGTCATCGGCGCGCGCCAGCTGCGCGACATGCCGGTCGACGTGCTGCCCGAATTCTCGCCGCCACGCGTCGAGATCCAGACCGAAGCGCTGGGGCTCTCCGCCCAGGAAGTGGAGCAACTGGTCACCCTGGGCCTCGAGCAGGACTTGCTGAACGGTGTGCCTTGGCTCGAGTCGCTTCGCTCCGAATCCGTTCCAGGCTTGTCCTCGATCGTTCTCACGTTCAAGCCGGGGACCGACCTCATGCGGGCCCGGCAGATGGTGTCGGAGCGCCTCACGCAGGCATTCGCGCTGCCGCACGTGTCGCGGCCGCCCACGATGCTCCAGCCCCTGTCGTCCACGAGCCGGGTCATGTTGGTCGGGCTGTCTTCGAAGACGTTGTCCCCGATTCAGATGTCCGTGCTCGCCCGCTGGACCATCGCTCCTCGACTGCTCGGCGTCCCCGGCGTGGCCAACGTGGCCATCTGGGGCCAGCGGGATAGGCAGCTGCAGGTTCTCGTGGATCCGCAGCGGCTACGCGATCGTAAGGTGTCGCTGCTCCAGGTCCTCGAAACCACCGGGAACGCGTTGTGGGTGTCGTCGTTGAGCTTCGTGGAAGCTTCCACGCCGGGTACCGGCGGCTTCATCGACAACGCCAATCAGCGGCTCGGGATCCGTCACATTCTGCCGATCGTCTCGCCGGAGGGCTTGGCCCAGATCCCCATCGAAGCCACGGGGGTTCGTCTGGGCGACGTCGCCGACGTCGTCGAAGGGCATCAACCACTCATCGGGGACGCGTTGACGAACGGCAGCGCCAACCTGCTGCTCGTCGTCGACCGCTTTCCCGGCGCGAACCTGAGGAACGTCACTCGCGGAGTGGAAGACGCCCTGGTGGAGCTCCGCCCCGGCATGACCGGTCTCGAGGTCAATACGTCCATCTTTCGACCCGCCGGATTCATCGAAACCGCACTCGGCACACTCGGCTGGGTAACCCTCGTCGGATTCGGGCTCGTCGTGCTGGCGGTCACCCTGTGGTTCTACGACTGGCGGCCCGCGCTGATTACCGTCGCCGCGATCACGGTGTCGCTGGTGGCCGGGGCGTGGGTGCTCTACCTGCAGGGCGCGACCCTCAACGTGATGGTCCTGGCCGGTTTCCTCATGGCCATCGGCGTGGTGGTGGACGATGCGATCGTCCACGTCGACGCCATCGGGCGGCGCCTACGTGAGGCACGTCGTGCCGGGAGCAGCCAGTCGGCGGCCGCTACCATCCTCGACGCCGTCGCTGGTTTGCGCAGCGCGACGCTGTTCGCCACCCTGATCCTGCTGCTTGCGGTGATGCCGCTGTTCTTCCTCGCGGGACTTCCGTCGACATTCTCCTGGCCATTGGCAGTCGCCTACGGGCTCGCGGTCCTGGCTTCCATGGTGGTCGCCCTGACCGTCACGCCGGCGCTGAGCCTGGTACTTCTGGCGCGCCCGATCGAGCGCCGGGAAGCCCCGATGCTGCGCCGTCTGCAGCAGTGGTACGACGGGGCACTGGCGCGCACCCTGGAGCGCCCGCGGCACGCGCTGGTGACCATCGGCCTCGTATTGGCGATCGGTCTCGCGATGCTGCCGCTGCTCGAGCGGTCGAGAGGCGTGCTGCCGAAGTTCGCGGAGCGAGACTTGTTGATTCACCTAAACAGCGCCCCCGGGACGTCACAGCCGGAGATGAGCCGCATTTCGGCACGCGTCAGCGTCGAGCTGCGATCGCTGCCCGGCGTGCGCGACGTCGGTGCGCACGTGGGTCGCGCGATCTTCGGTGATCAGGTCGTCAACGTCAATTCCGCCGAGCTGTGGGTCAGCATCGACTCGACCGCCGATTACGACGGAACCGTCGCGGCCGTGCGCGCGCTGGTGAGCGGCTACCCGGGCCTGCGGCCGCGAGTCGAGACGTACCTCAGCGAACGAACCGAGCCCCTCATCGAGCGGTCGCAGGACTCGATCGTAGTCCGCGTCTATGGGGACGCCGACGCCGTGCTTCACAACGCGGCAGGGGCCGTCGGTAAGGCGGTCGCGGAGGTCGCCGGGGTCACGGCCGCGCGAGTCGATCGGCCGTCGCAGGAGCCGGTTTTGGAGGTCGAGGTCGACCTCGCCGCGGCGTTGCGTCACGGGATCAAGCCGGGGGACGTCCGACGGGCCGCGGCCACCATGTTTTCCGGCTTGCAGGTCGGCAATCTGTTCGAGGAGCAGAAGGTGTTCGACGTGGTGGTGTGGGGAACTGCGGCGTCGCGCCACAGCCTCAACAGCGTTCGTGACCTCATGATCGACAAGCCCGGTGGCGGCCACGTCCGGCTCGGGGATGTCGCCCACGTGCGCATCGTGTCGAGTCTCCGGGCGATTCGGCATGAAGCCGTCAAGCGGTACCTGGACGTAATCGTGGGTGTGCGCGGGCGCGATCTCGCAGCCGTCGCCGGGGACATCCGGCAGCGGCTGCAGAGCGTGCCGATGCCGCTGGAGCACCACGCCGAGGTGCTCGGCGCGTATGCCGAGCGCCAAGCCTCGCGGCAACGAGCGCTGGTGCTCGCCGTTGCCGCCGTGATCGGCTGGCTGCTGCTGCTGCAGGCCGCCCTGGGCAGCTGGCGTCTCGCGGGGCTGGGCCTCGCGACCGCGTCGGCGTCGTTGGTGGGCGGACTCGCCGCGGCGGTCGTCGCGGGTGGCTCCATCTCCATTGGATCGCTGGTCGGGTTCCTCATCGTCTTCGGCATCGCCATCCGCAACAGCCTCCAGTCGCTCGCGTCGTATCACACCCTCGTGCCGCAGGCACGCGAGCCGTTCGGGCCCGGCGCCGTGGTGCGCGGTGCCCGCGAGCGCGCCGCGCCGATCTTCATGACCGCGAGCGTCATCGCGCTGGGGCTCCTGCCCGCTGTGCTCTGGGGCAATCGGCCGGGCCTCGAGGTCGTCCACGCGGCGGCGGTAGTCGTGCTGGGCGGTCTCGTCACGGCGACGCTGATCGACTTGTTCATCCTTCCCGCCCTTTACCTGGCGTTTCAAGTGGTCGGCACACAGGACGAAGAGCTGAGCTCGCCCGCCGGATTGGCGGAAGTTCCCGTGCTGGGAGTCACCAAGCCATGAACAGGAGGAAGCCATGAGTCCCCGAACACGGGTGCGGCGGGCGGTACTGGTTGTCGCCTGGCTCCCGTTTCTGGCGTGCGGGCGGAACCAGGCCACGGAGGAGAGCACCGCCCGAGCGGTGAAGGTGGAGCCGATCGCCGGGGACGACGTCAACCGCCTGATTCTGACCGAGCAGGCGGCCGAGCGGCTCGATATCCAGACGGTGGGGGTTCGGAAGTCCGTCGTGCATGGCACGCTGCGGAAGGTCATTCCTTACGCGGCCATTCTCTACGATGCCGAGGGCCAGGCCTGGACCTACACGAATCCGGAGCCCCTCACGTTCGTGCGGGCACGCGTCACCGTGGAATCCGTCACGGGAGACCTGGCGGTGCTGTCGACGGGGCCGAATGTCGGCGAGACCGTGGTGACGGTCGGTGCCGCGGAGCTGTACGGCAGTGAAGAGGAGTTTGAAGAAGAATGATGATGCGGGCGATCGTTCGCGCGAGCCTGCGGTTCCGGTTCATCATGTTGGCCGGAGCCGCCGCGATGATGGTATTCGGCATCGCCCAGCTTCCCAAGACGCCGGTCGACGCGTTCCCGGAGTTCGCGCCGCCGCGGGTGGAGATCCAGACGCCCAGCCTCGGGCTCTCCGCCGAGGAGGTCGAAGGCCTCGTCACCGTGCCGCTGGAGCAGGCCTTCAACGGCTTGGACCGGCTGGACCTGATGCGCTCCAAGTCGATCCCGGATCTCTCGTCGATCGAGCTGCTGTTCAAGCCCGGCACGGACGTCGTGCGGGCACGGCAGCTGGTCCAGGAACGTCTCACGAGCGTACTCACGACGTTGCCGACCTGGGCGGCTCCACCGGTCATCATCCCGCCGGTCTCTTCCACCGGTCGGGTGATGAAGATCGGCGTGTCGTCGCAGAGCGTCTCCCTGATGGACCTGTCGATGATTTCCTATTGGACGATCCGCGCACGGCTGCTCGGCGTGCCGGGTGTCGCCAACGTGGCGATCTGGGGGGAGCGCATCAAGATGCCGCAGGTGCAGGTCGACCCCGATCGACTGCGGCTGCGCCGTGTGTCGCTCGATCAGGTCATGGAGGTCACCGCCGACGCGCTGGATGTGGGGATCCTGCAGTTCTCGAAGGGCGCCGTGATCGGGACCGGCGGCTTCATCCAGACGCCCAATCAGCGCCTCGGCATCCGGCACGTGCTGGCCATCTCCTCACCGGAGGACCTGGGTCAGGTTCCCATTCAGGACAGGAAGCGGGACGACGGCACGCCGCTGCGACTGAGCGACGTGGCGGATGTCGTGTGGGATACGTGGCCCCTGTTCGGGGACGCGGTCATCAACGACGGCCCTGGGCTGATGCTCGTCGTCGAGAAGTTTCCCTGGGCCAATACGCTGGACGTCACACACGGCGTCGAAGCGGCGCTCGACGAGCTGCGCCCGGGTCTGACCGGAATCGCGATGGATCCGACGATTTTCCGACCGGCGGATTTCATCCAGGTCGCGCTCGACAATCTCTCGCATGCGCTGATCCTCGGCTGCATTCTCGTGATGCTGGTCATCGTCGCGTTCCTGTTTCAATGGCGCACCGCTCTGATCAGCATGGTGGCGATCCCCCTGTCGCTCACCGCGGGCGCGCTCGTGCTCCACTTCAGCGGCGCGACCATCAATACCATGATGCTGGCCGGCTTCGTCATCGCCATCGGAGTGGTGGTGGATGACGCGATCATCGACGTCGAGAACATCACGCGGCGCCTGCGACAGGCGCGTCAGGAAGGACGGTCCCAGTCGACGGCCCGCGTCATCCTCGAAGCGTCGTTGGAAGTGCGCCAGGCGATCGTGCACGCGACGCTGATCGATGCCGTGGTGGTGGTGCCGGTCGTGCTGATGGGGGGCCTCTCCGGCGCGTTCTTCCAACCGATGGCGATCGCGTACGGGCTGGCGGTGCTGGCGTCCATGGTCGTTGCCCTGACCGTCACGCCCGCGATGTGCCTCTTGCTGCTGAGGCACGCTCCCATCGAGCACCAGCGCCAGCCTCTGGTGCGCTGGCTGCAACGGATTTACGAGAGCGCACTGGCGCGGATCGTCCAGCGTCCGCGCCGGGCGTTCATCGCGACGGCCGCGGTGCTGGTCGTGGGGGTCGCCCTCGTGCCGTTACTCGGAGAGTCACTGTTCCCCCACTTCAAGGAACGCGATTTCCTGATCCACTGGATCACCAAGCCCGGCAGCTCCGTGACCGAAGAGCGGCGCATCGTGACGCGTCTGAGTCGCGAGCTCCGCGCCATTCCCGGCGTCCGCAACTTCGGGTCGCACATCGGGCAGGCCCTGCTGGCCGATGAGCTGAACGGCGTCAACTTCGGCGAAAACTGGATCAGCGTCGACCCGGCCGCGGACTATGACGAGACGATCGCCGCCATCGAGCAAGTCGTCTACGGGTATCCCGGTCTGTTCCACAACGTGGAGACGTACCTCAACGAGCGCATCGACGAGGTGTTGTCGGGATCGAGCCAGACGTTCGTCGTCCGCATCTACGGACCCAACCTGGGCGCCATCCACGAGAAAGCGGAAGAAGTGCGCGATTCCCTGGCGGGGATCCCGGGCATCGCCGACTTGAATGTGCAGCTGCAGTCGGAAGTTCCCCAGATCCAGGTGGAGGTCGATCTCGCCGCGGCGCAGCGCGTCGGCCTCAAACCCGGCGATGTGCGCCGGGCATCCGGGACGCTGCTCGCAGGCGAGGAGGTCGGCGACATCTTCCGGGACGGCAAGGCCTACGACGTGAACGTGTGGAGCACGCCCGCCACCCGCCAGAGCCTGACCAGCGTTCGCAATCTTCCGATCGACACCCCCGACGGCCGGCAGGTGCGATTGGGCGACGTCGCCACCGTCCACATCGTGCCGGCCCAGAGCGTGATCTATCGGGAAAACAGCTCGCGCCGCATCGATGTGGGGGCCGATGTGACGGGGCGCGACCTCGCGGTCGTCATGGATGAGGTCGACGACCGGCTCGAGCAGATCCAGTTCCCGCTGGGCTATCGGGCGGTCGTGCTCGGCGAGTACGCCGAGCGTGATGAGGCGCAGTCGCGGCTGCTGGGCTTCGCGATCGCCGCCGGGATCGGCGTCTTCCTCATCCTGCTCGCGTCATTCGAGAACGGCCGGCTCGCGGTGCTGGGCTTCCTGACGCTCCCGTCGGCGCTCGTGGGCGGCGTGCTGGCCGTCTACTTCACGGGCGACGTGATCTCGCTCGGTTCGATGGTCGGTTTCCTGACGGTCTTCGGGATCGCCGCGCGCAACCAGATCATGCTGATGAGCCACTACCAGCATCTCGAGCGCTTCGAGGGCGAATCGCTCGGCCCCGCGCTCGTGCTGCGCGGGGCACGGGAGCGGCTGTCGCCGATTCTCATGACCGCGTTGGCCACGGGCCTCGCCCTCGTGCCGCTCCTCGTGGCCGGCGACAAGCCGGGACACGAGATCGAGTATCCCATGGCAATCGTGATCCTCGGCGGACTGATCACGTCGACACTGCTCAACCTGTTTGTGGCACCCAGCCTGTACCTGCGCTTCGGTGGCAGCCGAGGCGGGAGCGCGCTGGCGCCGAGCCCTGCTAACCCCTGACGCGCCCGAAGGAGCGGCGACTATGAGCTACAGTGAAACGACTCCCCGGCGGACTGAAGTCCTGGTGGCCGAAGGTCTGCAGAAGTCCTACGGACCGAGAATGGCGCTGCGGGGGCTCTCCTTCGTTCTCAAAGCGGGCAGGCTGCTGGGCTTCCTGGGTCCCAACGGCGCGGGCAAGACGACTTCGATCCGCATCCTGACCACCATCATGGAGCCCGACGCCGGCCGGTTCTCGGTCGACGGCATCAGCCACGAGTATCCCGATCAGATCCGCCGCCGCATCGGCGTGCTGCCCGAGAGCTTTGGGCTGCCCAAGCAAATGACCGCCATCGAGTACCTGACCTATTTCGGTCAACTCTACGGGCGGACGGCGAGCGATGCCCGGTCGGTCGGCATGGAGCTGCTGGAAGAGGTGGGACTCAAGCAGCGCGCCCGCTCGCTCGTGAGCACCTACAGCCACGGTATGCGGCAACGAATCGGCATCGCGCGCGCGCTCGTGAATGATCCGGTGGTCGTGTTCCTCGACGAACCCACGATCGGCCTCGACCCGCGCGGGCAGCAGGAGCTGCTCGGCCTGGTGCAGCAGATCGCCGAGGAGCGGAGTGCGGGAGTCATTCTGTGCAGCCATCTCCTGACGGAGGTGGAAAGCGTGTGCGACGACGTCGTCATCATGAGCTCCGGTGAGGTCGTCGCATCCGGCACCGTGGCGGACGTCATCGGACGTACCGAGCAGAACACGATGCGGATCCGCGTCCCCGCCGAGGCTCTGGAGGACGCGCAGCGGGAGTTGGGGACCATTTCCGCCGTTCGCCAGGTCACGGCGGCGAGCGGGATGCCGGGGTGGTTGCGCGTGGAGCTGGACGAGGCCGCTGCCGAGGATCACTTCATCAACAATCGGGTCCTCGAAACCCTGCTGCGCGCCGAGATCCCGGTCTTGAGCTTCGAACCCGAAGGCGGGCGGTTGCAAGACGTGTTCCTCCAGCTGACGGCCGGCGGGATCAAGTGAGCAAGGCGTCGCCGGTTTGGCGCATCGTCTTCTGGCGGGAGCTGCGTGATCAATGGGTCGGGGGCAAGGCCCTGGTCATGATCCTGATCTATACGCTGCTGCTCGGCATTTATGCATACCTGTTTGCCAGCAACTCGGAATTGCAGCTGCTGCCATTGAAGCAGATGGTGCTGGAGATCGTCAAGGCTGCCGTGTTCGTGGGGCTGTTCATCTGTCTGATCGTCGGTGCCGACAGCGTTTCGGGCGAACGCGAGCGTGCGACGCTCGAGGGGCTGCTGCTGACGCCGACCAGCCGGCGACAGATCGTGGTGGGGAAGTTTCTCTCCGCCCTTTCGCCCTGGCCGGCGGCCCTGGCCGTAGCGATTCCCTACTGGGTAGTGCTTTCCAAGGGAGACATTGCGTTGGGGCATGCCCTGGTGTGGGGGCCGATCATGGGAACGCTCCTCGCTCCGGCGTTCGCCGGCATCGGGATGCTCGTGAGCGTGTGGTGCAACACCAACAAGAGCAGCATGCTGCTGAGTATTGGCGTCTACCTGCTGCTGATTCTGCCGTCCCAGTACTCCGGACTCAGCACCGTGACGCAGAGCACGCAGGCGACCGACCTTTCCAATCTGTTCCAGCTGCTCAATCCCCTTGGCGCGGCCAATCGATTGCTCAACGACAGCATCGTGCTGAGCGCGCCCGCGGATCGATTGTGGCTGTGGACGACGACCCCCCTGCTGTTTCCGGTGCTCGTGCTGGCCGTGCTGTTCGTGTACGTCGGCCCCGGCCTGCAATTGGAAGGGGGCGTGCGGCGGCTGCGCGCCCGGCCGATATGAGCGGTCGGCCGGGTCGATCGGGCGCAGGCGCGTTCGCCTGGTGGGTGGTGTGCCATCGTGAGCTTCACGAGCTCTGGATCGGGGGCAAGGCGCTGCTCTTGTTGCTCGTGTACACAGGCGTGATTGGAGCGTCGACGTACCTCATGGTGAAGGGCAGTCAGTTGGATCTGACTCCGCCCAAGGAAATGGTCTGGACGGCACTGCAAACCTGCATGTATGTCGGCGTGTTCATGGGGTTGCTCATCGGCGCGGACACCCTCAGCGGCGCTCGAGAGCGGGAGATGATGGAAACACTATTGCTGACGCCCGCCAGCCGCACGCAGATCGTGCTGGGCAAGTTCCTCGCCAGCATGTCCCCGTGGCCTGCGGCGTTGGCGGTCACCGTTCCGTGCGTGTGGGTGGTGAGCCAGGGCGAACCGATCCTGGTGACTTCCTTCCTGTGGACCGGCTTCATCGGAACCATGTTGATCGTCGGATTCACTGGTCTGGGCATGTTGGTGAGCTTCTGGTCCAATTCCAATCGCACCAGCCTGTTCATCAGTCTCTCCATCTATCTGCTGTCTCTCCTGCCGGCGCTCTTGCCCGGGCGGGCACAGAAGGGACTGGTCGGGAAGTTCTTTCAGCGATCGAACCCGCTTGCGGCGGCGGACCAGCTGTTGGAGCGGCTCATTGTAAACAACCAGACCCTGCACACGTATGGCGACTGGTTGAAAGGACCGGTCGTGTTCCTCGTAGTGGTGATCGTCTTGCTGTTCGCCTACGCGGGTCCACGCTTGCGGCTGCAGGCGGGCGGGGGCGCGTCGTTGCCGTGGGCATGGAGCCGCGCGGAGCGGTTGCCGGCAACTCGCTGAAGCTCGAAGCGCTGAGTCCTGGAGGGGGCATGAAGCGCTGGAAATTGATCCCGCGATGAGCGGCGGTCGCCCGTTTCGATCGGGCCCAGGCGCGTTCGCCTGGTGGCTGGTGTGCCGCCGTGATCTCCACGATCTCTGGATCGGGGGGAAGGCGCTGCTCTTGTTGCTCGTGTACACGGGCGTGATAGGAACGTCGACGTACCTCATGGTGAGGAGCAGTCAGTTGGACCTGACTCCACCAAAGGAAATGGTCTGGGCGACGCTGCAGACTTGCATGTACGTCGGCGTGTTCATGAGCCTGCTCATCGGTGCAGACACGCTCAGTGGGGCCCGAGAGCGTGCGATGATGGAATCTCTTCTGTTGACGCCTGCCAGCCGGACGCAGATCGTGGCCGGCAAATTCCTCGCCAGCATGTCCCCGTGGCCGGCGGCGCTCGTCGTCACGTACCCATGCCTGCTCGCGGTTTCCCAAGGGGACCCGATCCTGTACCCGGCGATCACGTGGGTCGGCTACGTCGGATCCTTGCTGGCCTTTGGATTTGCCGGCATGGCCATGTTGGTGAGCTTCTGGTCCAATTCCAACCGGACGAGCCTCTTCGTCAGCCTTTCCCTCTACGTGCTCTTCCTGCTGCCGGCCTTGCTGCCTGGCCAGGCCCAAAAGGGATTGGTGGGGAAGTTCTTTCAACGATCGAATCCGCTTGCGGCGGCGGACGAGTTTCTGGAAAAGGTCATCGTCAACAACCGCAGTTTACACGACTACGGATCCTGGTTGAAAGGGCCGTACGTGTTCCCGATTGTCGTGTTCGTGTTGCTGTTTCTGTACGCCGCTCCACGCCTCCGTTTGGAGGCCGGCGGGAGGCGTCTGTTCCGGTTGAGCTGGGGCCACACGCCCCGTTTGTCCGCATCTGCGGAGGGCACCTGAATGACTGACTCACACAACGCGAGCGCCGCCTCACCTGCCTGGTGGATCGTGTGTCGTCGCGAAACCAGGGACCTCTGGGTCGGCGGCAAAGCGTTGTACCTGATCCTCATCTACAGCCTGCTCCTGGGCGGCTACTCCTATCTGCTCGCCAGCAACGCCGACACCCTCCTCTTGCCGGTGCCGGAAATGATCCAGGAGATGGTGCGCCACTCGATCGCCATCGCCGTCTTCATTTGTCTGGTCGTGGCGGCGGACGGGGTGAGTGGCGACCGGGAGCGGGCAACGCTGGAAATGCTGCTCCTGACCCCGGCGAGCCGGCGCCAGATCACGGTCGGCAAGTTCTTCGCCGCCTTCTCCGCCTGGCCGGTCGCTCTGGTGATCGCCATCCCCTACTGGGCGGTGCTCGCCAAAGGCGATCCGGTGTTCGGACAGGCCCTGCTCTGGGGGAGCGTGTTGGGTACGATTCTGGCCGTCTTGCTGGTCGGGTTGGGTCTGCTCGTCAGCATGGCGTGCAACTCGAACAAGACCAGCATGATGGTCAGCTTGTGCCTCTATCTCCTGCTGTTGTTGCCGACCGAATTGTCCCGGCCGCGGATCCATCAGACCGTCGTCGAAGTGCGGCGCACGTTGCTCTATACGTTCGTCAATCCGTGGGAAGCGGTGGCGCAGTTCCTCGGCAAGGTGCTGGGCGGTGGTCGGCCGCCGTCGGAGGTGTGGTATCTCCCCATCCTGGCGGCGTCGTTCGCCGCCATCGTCCTCCTCGTGGTGTTCGCGGTTGCCGCTCGTCGCCTGCGCCTCGACGCCGGGATGGCTTCGCGGTTCGGGCGGCTGTTGAAGCGGTGGAGTGCCATGGCGCCGCGGCCGGCTCGGCGAGCGCGTACCGCCTGGCCGGAAGCGGCACTCCCGGTTCCCGCGCCGAAACCGCGCAGCGAGCGCCGGTCGACACCCGTGCCGGCGAATGGGGTGGCGACCTGGTGGGTCGTTTTCAAGAAGGAGCTCGGCGACCTCTGGGTCGGCGGCAAGGCGCTGCAGCTGACGGTCGCCTACACCGTCGTGCTCGGGATTTACACGTACATCACGGCGCGTGACTCGAGCCTGAGTCTCATCCCCCCGAAGGAAATGGTGTTCGAGCTCACCAAAGCCGCCATGGTGGCGAGCGTCTTCGTCAGCCTGATCATCGGCGCCGACAGTCTGAGCGGGGAGCGGGAGCGCGCGACCCTCGAGGGGCTGCTGCTCACACCGACCAGCCGCAGCCAGATCGTCTTCGGCAAGTTCCTGGCAGCGGCATCCCCCGGGCCGGCGGCGATGTTGATCGCCATTCCTTATATGAGGGTGTTGTCCCAGGGGGACGAAGTGTTCAGCCAAGCGGTGCTGTGGGGTGGGGGGCTCGGCCTCGTGCTGACGCTCGGCTTCACGGCGATGGCGATGTTCGTGGGCTTCTGGTGCAACTCGAACAAGACCAGCCTGTTCATCAGTCTGTGTTTGTACGTCCTCTTCCTGCTCCCCACTCAACTCACCGGGCACGCCCAAGGTGGATTTATGGGACTCCTCTTTCAGTGGTTGAATCCGCTAGCGGCGCCGAAATTCTTTCTGGCGGCCATCCTCGTGAATAACTGGACGCTGGCCCGGGCGTGGTCGTGGGTGTTGTCATGCGTGGTGTTTGCCGTCTTCGCGTTCGCCCTGCTGTTCTGGTATGCCGGTCCGGAGCTGCGACTGGAAGCCGGCCGGACGCGTCTCCTCCAGGCGACCCGGGAGCGGGTCGCCGCCCTGATCCTCGTCGTCACCCTGCTCGGGCTCGGAGCGGCCCCGGTCTTGGCGCAACAGGTTGCCGAGCCACAGATCCAGCTGTCGATCGATGTCACCGCCAAGACGGTCCGGGCGGGGACCCCGATTGAATACAACACCGTACTGACGAACAACGGGTCGACTCCGACGCCGCCGCTCATCGTGGCGATGAACATCATCAACCTGAACGCGAGCGGGGACGTCGTCGACCCGGAGGATTGGTCGCCCCAGCGCACGCAGTACACCAACCCCGTGGCTCCGGGACAGTCGGTCAGCCTCGCGTGGAGAATCAACGCGATTCTGGACGGCAACTTCATGGTATACACCGTCGGCATTCCGGCGCCGGCCGGTAATGAAGCGACGAGCCATCCGGTGACCAGTCCCGGGATCCACCTGATCGTGACGAAATACACTCGGCTCAACCCGGGCGGCGTACTGCCGTACGCCATCGGCGGGCCGGTCGTGCTGGGAGCGATCATCTTCGCCGTCTATCGCCGCCGGCACCGCGAAATCGACGCCGGGGGCGGGGCGTAGAGCATCCTGTTCGACGCGTGAAGTATCCCATAGACGGAGGAGGCTCTGATGAAGACCACTACGATGCTGGCGCTGGCCGTCTCACTTGGGCTCGGACCCGGAGTGGCCGCCGCGCAGCAACAGGCCCAGCGTCCGAGCTACGAGCGCGAGATCCCGGCGGCGCTGCTCGCGCAGGTCAAGATCGGCGAAGACTCGGCTCGCGGGTTGGCGCTCGCCAAGATCCCTGGCGGCATCGAAGCAGTGGAGCTGAAACGTGAGAACGGTGCTCTGGTCTGGATCTGGGACGTCAAGGTCAAGGGAAAACGGGGTATCACCGAAGTGTGGGTCAACGCGATCGACGGCACAGTAGATAGCCATGAGGAGTAGCTGGCTCGTCCTCGCTATCCTGTTCAACGCGGCCGGTGCGGCGGTGGCGCAGACCACGTCCGGGCTGCGATTCTCGGGGGACTTCCGGGTTCGCTACGAGAACACGAGCCAGGGGAACGGCGCGCTGTCGACCAGCAAAGAAGTTGTCCGGCTGCGGGCCGGCATCACGTACGCAGTGCACCAGGATGTCATGGTGCGGGCGAGGCTCGCGACCGGCTCCGGAAACGATCCGAATTCCACCGATGTCGCCCTGAGCAATTTCGTCAACGACCTGGAGATGAGCCTCGACATCGCCGCGGTGGAGGTGAGCCGCCGCCACTGGGGTGCCGTTGGGGGCAAGTTCACGAACCCGTTCTTCGCGCCCACCGAGCTGGTGTGGGACGGCGACGTGAACCCCCAGGGGGCCGGCGCGCGTGTCATGGTGGGCAAGCCGAGCGGCATTACCGGGACGCTCACCGGGCTCTACTTCATCGTGGACCAGCAGACCGGCGGCCTCGGCAGCGACATGGGCGGCGCGCAGCTCACGCTGCGGGCCGCGCCCGACAGCATCTGGCGTCTCGCCGCCGCGGCCGCGTACTACGACTATCGGTTGCGGAGTCTCGTGAGCGCCGACGCGGGTGACATCCGGACGAATCGGCTCGCTCCCGGCGGCGCGCGTTATTTCTCCGATTTCGACCTCGTCGACATGGTCGCCACGGTCGAGCATCTCGGATTGGGCGAGCGCTGGCCGCTCCGCCTCGTCGGCGACTACGTCAAGAACCGCGGCGCCGCCGATCTCGACGCGGGCTGGCAGGCGGACTTGTACGTCGGTCGGGCGCAACGCCCGCGCGACTGGCGTTGGCGCTATGGGTATGCCGTCGTCGAGACCGACGCGGTGCTCGCCGCGTTCTCTCACGACAATACGACGATCGCCACGAACACCGAAACGCACACGCTGGCGGTGGACGCGTTGCCGATCAATGGGCTGTTACTGAACGCCACCTGGTATCTGTACCGGCCTCACGTCGCCCAGGCGGGCGCCCCGCGGGAGTTCCAGCATCGCCTGCGCCTGAACGCCACCATCACCTTCTGAGCGAGGCCCCGATGAGCTGGAAGCAGGTAGCACTGAACGCCCTGAAGATCGCTGTCATCGCCTTCGTGGTGCTGCAGCTCAAGGAGCTGTACGACGCCGGCCGATTCGACACGCCTGCCAACACGGTCGACGGGACTCTGGTTGGTGCAGGTACCTTCATCGTCGGTGCGGTTCAGAAGCTCCTCAGGAAGGGAGGAGACTGATATGACACGGGCCGGCCACGAGACCCGGCTGTTCGCTGGACTCGTCGTTGCGCTCGCTGTGGTTCCCTTCCTCGCCCCGATACAAGCCCAAGACCTCCCGCCATACCTGCGCGACCGCGGAACCGGCGTTCGTATGTCCATGCTCGGCACGTACGTCCGGGATGGCGAGCTGCTCGTGTATCCTTTTTTCGAGTGGTACGCCGACCACAACCTCGAATACAAGCCGAGCGAGCTGGGGTATGGTCTCAACCAGGACTACCGGGGACGCTTCCGGGCATCCGAGGGCATCCTGTTTTTCGCGTACGGCATCTCCCAGGATCTTGCCGTCGAGTTCGAATCGGCGGTGATCACTGCGGAGCTGCGCAAGTCCGCGGCGGATTCGGCGACGGTGCCGACGCGGTTCCGGGAATCGGGCCTTGGGGACGTCGAGGGGCAGATTCGCTGGCGCTTCCAGCGCGAGACGGAATCCCGGCCGGAGCTCTACACGTTCTTCGAGACCGTCCTCCCCTTGCAACGGACGAAGCACATCATCGGAACCCAGGACTGGGAGTTCAGCGCCGGAGTCGGGTTGACCCGCGGCTATCGCTGGGGGACGATCACGTTACGCGCCAGCGCAGAATACGCCCGTGAGGCGCGGCAGATCGACGCCGGGGAATACGCGATCGAGTACATGCGGCAGCTGTCGCCGGCATGGCGGGTCATCACGGCCATCGAGGGCACACAGATCGATGAAATATCACTGCTTACCGAGATCCAGTGGCACTTTGCTCGCAACGCGACGCTGAAGATGAACAATGGGTGGGGATTCACCCCCAATGCGACGGACATTGCGCCCGAAGTGGGCGTGATGTTCGCGTTCTGATTGCGGGAGGTTCGCGTGCGGTGTCTTCGGCTGGTGGTCTGGGCCGGGCTCGTGACGGCCGGCCCCGTCGTCCCGCTGGCAGGGCAGGACTCGCTGCCACAGCCGGTCGTGAGCGCGTTCCGACAGGCGTACCCCCGCGCCGTGATTCTCAACGCCAGCAAAGAGCGCCGGCAGGGCAAGGTGGTCTACGAAATCGAGAGTCGTGATGGCCCGACGCGACGCGACCTGATCTACAGCGCGGCCGGTAGTGTGCAGGAAATCGAGGAGGTCGTACCCGTGGACTCGGTCCCCGGGGCGGTGCGCGCCGCGGCGGAGCGCCAGGTGGCGGGCGGCAAATTGGTGGGAGCCGAGCGGGTGACCCGTGGTGACGTCATCCTGTTCGAAGTCCAGATGCGTCTCAACGGTCGCGCGCGATTCCTGACCTTCGATCTCGAGGGGCGGCCGAGCGAGTGAAGCCTAGTGGCAACGGCCGCTGCCGGAGTCGCTGTAAGTCATCCCGGCGACGGGGATGAACTGCCACTGATAACCCTCGGGCTGGAGCGTCAGCTTCAACACGCCCCACGTGTCGCCGTTGCGCGCCTCGCTATTGGGAAGTGGCGGACCGAAGGAGTAGTGCTCCGCGCCGCCCGTCCCTACCACGAACTCCCGAATGCCACGAGCCGGATCCGCGGCCCCCGTCGGTGTCTGCGGCCCGAATCGTTCGTAGTTGTGTTCATGCCCGGCGAGCACTACCTCCGCGTTGAAATCGTACAGCGCCTGCCAGAGCGGCTGGGTGCGCTGATCGCTGCCATGCTCGGTGCCGGAGCTGAACCGCGGCTGGTGCCAGTAGGCGAGTACGCAGCTCGCCGGGTGTGCGGCCAGGTCATGCCGCAGCCACTGCTCCTGCAGTGAGCCGGAGCGCATGCTGATGTTGCTGTTGAGCGAAATCACGTGCCAGGAGCCAACCTCATAGCTGTAGTAGCCGCGACCCGCCTCACCCGCCAATGCGCCGAAGTAGCGGTAATAGGGTGCCGCGCGGGAGGTGCGAAAATCGTGGTTCCCCGGCGATGGGCGGGTGCGCGACCGGTGCCGGCCCCAGCTCGGCTCGTAACAACGGGTGAAATCCGAGTCCGCACCGGCACTGTACGCGTTGTCCCCGGCCGTGAACACGGTCCCGGGGATACGGTCGAGCAGCGCTGCCGTCTGCTCGTCACCCGTCGAGTCGCAGTCGGCGATGTCGCCCGCGCCGACGAGCTCGACCGACGAACCCTCTGCGGGCCCGGCCTCGCCTGCCGTCGCCGCCGCGATCTCCTTGGATATGGTGACGGCGAGTCGCTCGAATTCCGCCTGCCCTCCGAAGCCGAAGTAGCGGTCGATCACTCGGCCGCTCCGATCCAACAGCACGGAGTACGGCAGCCCCCGGTAGTGATACGTCTGTTTCATCCGGCCACGGCCGGCGAGTACGGTGAACGGTGGCCGGTACTGTCGCACGAAGGCGAGCATCTTGGCACGATCGACGTCGTCCGAGATCGCCACGATGTCGAAATCGCCGCGTTGGTATCGGACATACAAGTCGGCCATGTGCGGGAATTCCTCGCGGCACGGATCGCACCAGCTGGCCCAGAAATCGACGAGTGTGACCCGCCCGGCGAAGCGGGCGAGGGTAACGGTGTCCCCACCGGTGTCCGGCAGCGCGAAGGCGGGCGCGAACGGCTCCCGCCCACCGCTCCGCGCTCGCGCGGAGATCGTGTCCGCATCGAACGTCGCGAGCCGGCCCCGCTCGTCCAGTGCCACCGCGGTCTCGCGCGCGCCGAGGTGGCGGGTCTCGACGATCGTCCCGCTCGCCGTGTCGAGCACGTCGACTCGCAGTTTCGTGGCCGCCGAGTCATCGGCGCCCAGCACGTAGAGCCGGCCGTCGGGTCCGAGAACGAGGGCGACGTTGACGATCGCCTCGTCGACCTTCAGCTCGCGTCCCCGCGCCGGGAGATAGACGGGATCTGTTTCCTTGGGGTACAGCCCGCGACGCGTGACCCAGCGACGCATCCCACTCCGGTCATACTTCACGATCTCATCCCGCACCAGCGGGGCGTAATAGACCGCGCCACTCCTGTCGAGCACCGCCGGCCCGGCGTTCGTGATCCCGGTCAGAAACGGTGTGGCGGGCACGTGAATCGTCGCCAGGCGATCGACCGGCCGCCCCAGGGAGTCGAGCAGCTGGACGAGCGGCGCATCGGAGGGCTCCGTGGCGAGCGACGGTATGCGGTAGGGAGAACGGGTCGCCACGATGTGCCCACCGGCCGCGCTGTACTGCGCGACGGCGAACGGTGCGGGGCTCGCCCATTCGCGCAGCTGGTTTCCGGCGGTGTCGAGCACGACGCCGTCGCCGGCCTCCTCGCTGACGAGCAAGTCGCCGCCCAACGGCGCGACGCTCATCGGGAGCGCGATCGCCGGACCCTCGAGCGTTCGGACCGGTCGCAACGCGCGGTCGAACGCCAGGAGGCGGCTGTTATCGGGATCGGGGGCCCACGAGCGGCCGCCGACCACGGCTGCGGGAGAATGATTGAAGAAGAGGAGAGTGAAGCCGCCGGGCGCCCCGCCGTCGCTGCGGCAGGCGGACGCCGCCGCCAAGACCCCGAGCGCGGCGCCCAGCGCGTGACGCATCGACCTCAGCTCGCGGCCTCGATCGTCGCGATCTCGATGGTGTGAAGACCGCTCGCCATACGATGCGTGCCGGTCACCTTCACCTTTCCTTCGACGAACGAGAGCAGACGCGAATTCTGCGGGTCGCCGGGCTTGGAGCTCACCGGCATGTAAATCGTGCCGTCCGTCGTGAGAATCGCCAGCGAGACGCCCTTGTTCGCGCAGGCGGTCGCGCAGTTCTTGTGCTTCTCGCCGGAGAGCTGATGCGTCGTGTAGCAGTTGACGTCGATGACCTGACCCGTGAGGGTCACCTGGTCACCACCGCCGCCGGCGGCGGCCTGTGCCCGGAGCGGCAGGGCGAAGAGCGCCAGCACGGCAGTCGAGGCCAGCATACGCTTCAACATGGTCGAGTTCCTCCTCATGGCGTGATGAGCGTCCCCCAACGGGACACTCCGTTCTACGTACGTCGCCGCGACGGGTTCCGGATGTCTGTATATTTGCCGCCCATGACGGCCACCCCGCTGTATCGCGAGCTCATCGACAGCTTCGGCAACGCGTGGCAGGCGGCCGACATCGACGGCCTGGTTTCGGTTTTCACGCCAGACGCGGTGTTCGTCGAGACCCCGTTCAGCCGCAAGGACGTCGGCATCGGCGCCATCCGCGCCTATTGGCAGGATCTTCCTTCGACGCAGGCAGAGGTGTCGTTCCGCTCCGGTGAAATATTCGAAGTCGGGCCTTGGTTCGCTACCGAGTTTCGCTGCACCTTCCGGCGGCGCCGCAGTGGAGAATGGGTCGACGCCCGCGGCGCGATTTTCTGTGAGACAAAAGATGGGAAGATCAGTGAGATGAGAATGTACTGGCACAGATACGCCGGTGGCAGAGAGGAACCTAAGCCCTAGCTACCCATCTAGTTTGTTTTTCACGAACTCCAAGGACCATTCGATCAGCTCGGCGTTGCGCGCCCCCGCCCTCATGGCAGCGTTCACTGCATCCTCTTCCGTGAATTCCTGCTCCAGCATGAGGTAGGGTATCAGCGTCGCTCCGACCCTGTTCCCGCTCGCGCAGTGATAAAACACCTTCCGTTTGCCCACGTTCGCCGACAGCACCTCCTGGATGCGCCGCAGCGTCTCGTCCTCTCCACGCGTATGCCCGACCGGAATGACGACGTAATCCATTCCAGCCCGCGCCACTTCGTCCGGCTCCGAAAGCGGGCGGGGCTCCATCGGATCGCGGCAGTCCAGGATCAGCTCGCAACCCGCCTGCTTCAAGGCGGCGAGATGCTGGGGCGAGGGCTGGCCGCCCGTCACGAGGCCCGGAACGGGCTCGCTGGCATTGGGCACCCCGGCGATGGCATCGAACAGTGCACTCACGGCTGCAATACTTAACATCCTCCCCTTCGAACGTCTAACGGCCATGAACCCCTTTTCCTTAGTGCTAGTGCTGGCCGTCGCGGCTCCCGCCGCATCGGTCGCCGCCCAGCAGCCGGATTCGGCGAATCTTGCCCCTCGGGATTCCGCAATCAGTCGCCACAGGCATGAAGGCCATCACGGTCATTACAATAGAATGGGTGGTCGCCGGCGGATGCCGTTCGACCCCGCCCGCCTGCTCGCCCACAAGGACGCCCTTGGCTTGTCGGCTCAACAGGTTGCGCAGTTGAACGCCCTGGAGAACGACGCCAAGCCGGGGATGACGGCCGCCGTGCGGCAGATCAAGACCGAACGGGCTGCGATCGCCGCCGGGCTGAACGCCGCTGCCCCCGACACGGTTCAATTGAAACGGCGCTACGAGGCACTGCAGACGGCAGCAGGGAAGGCGCACTGGGCGCGCGTCAGCGCGTCACTCAAAGCCCGGGCCGTTCTCACTGAGGAACAGCGCGGCAAGGTGCGTGGCTGGGCGGACCTGCGAGACGGGAGGTGGCATTCCAAGGGCCGGTGACCTGTCGACCTCGAAAAAGGAACATACTGTCCACCAGGTGAGACGCAGCGAGCCTCCCGACGCGCTCAGGCCTCCCGGCGCGATTCTTGACCAGGTGAGTAATGACGTATCCCGCTTCAGAGATGTAGTTTGGACATGGGAGGCAGCATGATATCCGCGCTCTTCGGAGTCCTGGTCGCATCGACCGGGTCGGCTATTTCACCCGCCGTCGCCCCACGGACGACGGTGGAGGCGGATGACCCACCGGTCCGCATCTCGCTCAATTCCAGCGGCTACTACTACCAGGGCGATCGCGCCAAGGTGCGCGTTCGGGTGGCCGAGGACGGCTACCTGCTGGTGCTGCGGGCCGACGCCGACGGGCGTGTCCGTGTGCTGTTTCCACTCGACCCGGGTGACGACGACTTCGTGCGCGGCGGGCATGACTTCGAGCTGCGCGGGCGCGGGGATCGCGAAACCTTTTTTGTCGACGACGTGCGCGGCACGGGTACCGTCCTGGCGGCCCGCTCAGCAACCCCATTCCGATACGATCGATTCGTACGCGGCGATCACTGGGATTATCGGGTGCTGTCCAGCGACCGGATGCGCGATGACGCCGAGGCGGGACTGCTGGACCTCGTCGACCAGATGGCAGACTCAGCGCACTACGATTACGACGTGACGAGCTACACCGTCGGTGGTGGGTCGTCTCGCCCGTACTACTCCGGCTACTACGACGGGTATTACGGCCCTGATTACTACGGTCCCGGATTGTCCGTCGGCTTCTACTTCGGGTCGCCCTACTACCGGCGCTACTGCGATCCATTCCTGTACGATCCGTTCTTCTGCGATTCCCTTTATTACGATCCGTTCTTCCGGCCCTACCGGCCGTTCGGATATGGGTACGGATACGGGTACGGCTGCTTCGGCAATCCCTTCTGCTCCGGCTACCGCCGGGGGTACTACGCGCCGGGGGGCGGGCGGCCAAACACCGGGTTCGCGTTCAAGCGCCCGATAGCGCCGCCGCCGCTCGTACTGCCGCGCCAGCGCGTCCCCTCGGTCGGCACACGGGTCCGCTGGAGCGACCCACCGCCGGTCAATTCAGGGTTCGGCGGGCGCGATCAGCCGCAAGTCGATCCACGGCGGCGCGCGGCCACTCCGTCGGATGACCGCGGCAGCTCGCGCCGCG
Organism: Gemmatimonadales bacterium; assembly: GCA_035491895.1. Lineage (GTDB taxonomy): Bacteria > Gemmatimonadota > Gemmatimonadetes > Gemmatimonadales > GWC2-71-9 > DASTHG01. Next base: position 18,290 of record DATJJY010000059.1, on the reverse strand, counting down.
ACCCCCCGCCGCCTTCCGAGGCGCGTCCGCGATCGAACGGCGGTAGCGCATCGAGCGGTGGCGACAACGGCGGCGGACGGCGGAGCTCAGGCAGCTCTTCGTCCGGTGGCGGCGGCCGGAGTTCGGCCGGCAGGTCATCCGGTGGTGGTGGCGGCCGGTCGGCGCCAGCGCCGAGCCGCTCGTCCGGCGGCTCGCGTCCGTCGAATGGCGGGGGCGGGCGGCGTCACTAAGTACTAGCGCCCTCTGAACGACGAGGCGACCGTTTGGGCTCGCATGATCGAGCTCAAACGGTCGCTTCGCGTTCGGGACGGCCTGGCCATGGTCGTCGGGATCATGGTCGGCTCGGGAATCTTCCGGACGCCCGGCGGCGTCGCATCCCAGCTCGGCCGCCCCGGGCTCACCCTCTTCGCGTGGCTGCTCGGCGGAGTGGTCGCCTTCATGGGCAGCGTGATATTCGCCGAGCTGGCGACGCGATATCCGCGGGCCGGCGGGAAGTATGTCTACGCGCGCGAGGCCTTCGGGCCACGCATCGGCTTCGTCGTGGGGTGGGTCGAAGCGGTTGTCTACATCGCGGCGATCGCCGCGATCGCGGTGGTATGCGGCGAGTATCTCGGCCGCCTGGTCGGAACGCCGGATAGCGCCGCGCAATGGCTGGGCGTTGCCGTGCTCGTCCTCTTTACGGCGATCAACCTCACGGGCGTGGCGTCGGGTCGCTGGGTACAGAACATCGCGACCACGCTGAAGATCGCCGGCCTCGTCGTCGTGGTTTTCGCTGCCTTCGCCCGCGGCTCAGGTGTCGGTTGGACCTCGTCCCTCCCCTCCGCTCCCCACGGCACGGCGCTGTTCGGCGCGATGGCGGTCGCATTTCAAGCGGTGGTGTGGTCCTACTACGGCTATCTCGATGGCGGAAAGATCGCCGAAGAAGTCGTGGACCCCACGAAGAGCCTGCCGCGGATCTATCTCGGCGGCATCACCCTCGTGACGACGCTGTATCTGCTGCTCAACGCGGCGTACATCCACGTTTTGCCGCTCGACCAGGTGGCCGCGTCGAAGCTCGTCGCCGCCGACGTGATGACGGCCTTGTTCGGCGCGGCGGCGGGAGTGGTCTTCGTCGCGCTTTCTCTTCTCGTGGTAATCGCATCTCTCAACGGCAACATCTTCGTTACGCCGCGGGTGCTCTTTGGCCTGGCGCGGGAGGGCCTCGGACCACCGGACCTGGCGCAGGTGAACAAGGGAGGAACGCCGTGGGCGGCGATGGCGTGGGTGGGCGCCGCGGCAACGCTCCTGGCGCTCACCGGAACGTTCGATCAGCTGCTGGCGCTCACGATCACGCTGATTCTCATTATCGACTCGATCGCCGTGCTGTCACTCGTAGTGGCGCGACGCAGGAAGCCGGAAGCCCCATTCCGAACGCCGCTGTACCCGCTGCTGCCCGTGGCGTTCGTGGGGGTATACGGTGCCCTGTTCGTCGGAACCGCCGTCGCGCAGCCGGGAGTAGTCGCGATTTCGGTGGGAGTGATGGCGGCGGCCTACGTCATCAGCGCGACATACTTGAGGGGACAGACGCGCAGGCAGGGACGAAGCGGCGCAGACGCTTAGCGGTCCTACGCTGAGCTTCAAGACGGCTCGAGCCCTTCGATGCGGTGCAGCTCCTCCTGGCTGGGGCGTACGTTGCCGGGCCGATACATGATCACGCGCGCGCGCTCGAGGGTGATCAACCCGCCGCCAATCATGTCGTCGAGGTCGGGGAGGACGGCCTGGATCGCCTCCTCCGTCTCGACGACTTCGACGATGATCGGGAGATCGAGCGAGAGACGCAGGATCTTCTCCGTGTGCACGGTGCTCGATGCGCCGAATCCCGCCACGCCGCGGAGTACCGTCGCGCCGGCCAGTCCTTTCTCGCGCAGTCGCTCCACCAGCGCCTCGTACAGCGGCTTGCCGCGATACTTGTCGCTCTCCCCGATGAAGATACGCATCAGGGTGCGCTCGCCTTTGAAGCGGTGGTGCATTAGCGCCTCCAGTTCACAGCAATTTCTCCGCCAGCATCGTTCCGGCCATCACTGCGATGAGGCAGCCCGCGATCGTGCCACCCATGTACAGGGTCGCCCACCAATATTCTCCGTCGCCCAGCAGCCGGACGCTCTCGAACGCGAACGTGCTCATCGTCGTGAAGCCGCCGCAGAAGCCGATGGTCAGGCCCGCCCGCAGCTCGGGCGTGATCACCGTCGATCCCGTCGCCAGCCGGATGACGAAACCGAGGATCAGCGATCCGGCGAGGTTGATGGCCAGCGTCCCAACCGGAAAGCCGGTGAGACCTGACCGCGTCTGAACCCATCCCTGGAGATACCAGCGTGCCAGCGTGCCGGCGACGCCCCCCAGTGTGACATAGACGATCATGCGGTCGTCTCCGGGAGTTGGACCGCAACTTGGGCCAGCTCGCGCAACAGGTGTTCGAAGCGATCAATGTACGGATCGAGCGCGGCGGGGAGGTCGGGATGCACGGTTCCGTAGCTCTCGAGGTGCCGGGCACGCAGGTCTTCCATCCGCGCGCGCCACACTTCGGCGATCGCGCCGACCCGGCGCTTCAGAGGCGGCGGTTCGGTGTCGCGCAAGGCGAACCGCTGCCGCACCGCATCGATCTCGCCCTCCAGCAGCCGGATCACTTCGGCGATGCGCCGCCCGGCCGGCGTTTCTGCAAGGGCTCCGGCCCAGCGCCGCAGATTCCCGAGGTCCTCGTGTAACAGTCCCAAGTGCGTGTCGACGCGGCGTCGCTGGTTCTGGTTCAACAGGTGCGTGCTCATGGCGTGAAAAAACTCCTCCCTGGTCCGGGTAGGAGTCATCAGCCGGCGCTCTCGGGCGCGGGCGGTTTGAGGCGAACTCCATCGCCTGTTTGAAACAAGATAACACCAGAGGCGCGGTCAGCCATCAGCTATCGACAAAATTCGCTGAAAGCTGATAGCTGACGGCTGTTAGCGTATCTTTGTTTACGATGCTTCGCATCGCCGTTTCTCAATTCCGTCCCGCCAAGGGCGAGTACGCCGCCAATCTCGAGCGAATCGGCGCCGTGCTCGGCGAGGCAGCGGCGCTCGACGGGCGCCCGGACCTCGTCGTGTTTCCCGAAACGTCGACGTCGGGATACTTCGTCGAGGGCGGCGTGAAGGACGTGGCGGTCACCGCGGGCACGCTGCTGGCCGATCTCTCGCGGGTATTCCCCGCCGCTGCCGCGCCGCTGGATGTCGCGATCGGCTTCTACGAGCGTTACCAGAACCACTTTTTCAATTCGTGTCTTTACGCCACACTCGGTGGGAAAGCAGCCGAGGTGCGGCACGTCCATCGCAAGGTGTTCCTTCCCACCTACGGCGTGTTCGACGAGGAGCGCTTCGTCGATCGCGGCCAGGAAGGCGTGCGGGCCTTCGAGACGGGGTGGGGCGGCCGGGCGGCGATCCTGATCTGCGAGGACGCTTGGCACAGCCTCGCCGCCACGATCGCGGCGCTCGAGGGTGCGCAGCTGATCATCGTGCCGAGCGCGTCGCCGGCGCGCGGCACGGGAGTGGATGCGGGAGGCACCAAGCTGCCGGCGAGCATGGTGCGCTGGGAGCGCGTCGTCCAGGGGATCGCCGAAGAGCACGGTGTGTTCGTCGTGCTCGCGAATCTGGTCGGGTTCGAAGGGGGGAAGGGGTTCCCCGGCGCATCGGTCGTGATCGATCCGATGGGCGAGCTCGTCGTCCGCGGTCCGCTGTTCGAGGAGGGGCTGGTCACCGCCGAGCTCGATCTCGAGCAGCTGACGCACGCGCGGGCCGATTCCCCGCTGCTCGCCGATCTGCAGAGTGCTCTTCCGATCCTGACGAAGGGGCTCGGTAACGAGAAGGGAGCGAGGAGCGGCAAGGCCCGGAAGGTGAAGTTCGACGCCGCCACGAACGGCTCCCGGGCGAAGCCGCTCGCCGCCTCCCGGCCTGCGTCGCCGCTCCACGTCTTCCGCCGCGCAGCGGGCGAGGCCGATTCGCTGCAGATCGACTGCGGGCTCGTCGAGAAGTGGCTCGTGAGCTTTCTGAAGGACGAAGTGGTTCGGCGGCGCAACTTCAAGAAGGGGATTGTGGGCATCTCGGGCGGCGTCGACTCGGCGCTCACCGCGTTCCTGGCCACCAAGGCGCTCGGCAAAGACAACGTGATCGGCGTGCGGATGCCGTATCGCACCTCGAGCCCCGAAAGCCTGTCGCACGCCCAGCTCGTGATCGACTCGCTGGGGATCGAGTCGGTGACGGTGGACATCTCCAAGGCGGTAGACGGTTATCTGTCCGAAACGAGCGACGTGTCGCCGACGCGGTCGGGAAACGTGATGGCACGCGAGCGGATGATCGTGCTGTTCGACCTGTCGGCGAAATACGGCGCCTTGCCGCTCGGCACCGGCAACAAGTCGGAGCGGCTGCTCGGCTACTTCACGTGGCACGCCGACGATTCACCGCCCGTGAACCCGCTGGGAGATCTCTTCAAGACCCAGGTGTGGGAGCTGGCGCGCTACGTCGGCGTCCCTCAGGTCATTCTCTCCAAGCCCGCGACGCCCGATCTCATTCCGGGTCAGGAGACCGAGCGCGACTATGGGTTCACCTACCAGCAGGCCGATCCGATCCTCTACTACCTGATCCGCGGGTACGGTCCGGAAGAGCTCGAGGGGCGCGGGTTCGATCCGAAGATCGTCGCCGCGGTGCAGCGGCGCCTCGACTCGACCCACTGGAAACGCCGGCTTCCGACGGTCGCCGTGCTGTCGCAGACGGCGATCGGCGAGTTCTACCTCCGGCCGGTGGATTACTGATGCACGGCCGGCAGCCGGCGGAATCCGAAGCAGTGATGGCCGAGCTGATGATGCCGCAGCACGCGAACCTCATGGGAAACGTCTTTGGTGGCGTGATCCTGGCCCTGGTCGACCGCGTCGCGGCGGTGTGCGCGATCCGGCATTCGCACCGGCAGTGCGTGACCGTGTCGGTCGACAAGGTGGACTTCCGCGAGCCGATTCACGTCGGGGAGCTGATCACGGCGTTCGCGCGGGTCAACTTCGCGGGGAAGACGTCGATGGAAGTCGGGGTGAAGATCGTCGCCGAGAACGTGCTGACGGGGGAGAAGCGGCACACCAACTCCTGCTATGTCACCTACGTCGCGTTGGACGACACGGGTCGCCCCACGGAAGTGCCGCCGATCGTGCCGGAGACGCCCGACGAGAAGCGACGCTACGAGAGAGCGGCCAAGCGGAGAGCGACCCGCGTGATGGATAGACGCTATGCCCAGGGGAAGGGTGAATAGGCGCCGCGAGAGCCGCCGGGCCGCCGAGCCGCCGAGTGGACGTCGAGGAACGAGGCGGGAGGAGTGACCGAAACACAAGTGAAAGTCGTGGCGGTTTTTGGCGGCGGCGGCGCCAAGTCGGTGGCGCACGTCGGCGCCGCCCGAGCCCTAGCCGAAGCTGGCCTCACGCCCTCTCACTACGTCGGCACGTCGTTCGGGGCCGTGATCGCCGCCGCCCTCGCGAGCGGCAGCACACCGGAGACCCTCGCCGATCAGCTGCTTCACCCGACGACCCGGCCTGTCGTTTCGATCGATTACCTGTCGCTCGTAAAGGGTTTCTTCGCCGATCACCTGCTGAAACCGCAACCACTCGTCGAGCTCATCCAGCGGCTCGTTCCCGCCCAGCGGTTCGAGGATCTGGGGGTGCCGCTGATCGTGACGGCAACCGATCTGGACTCGGGGGAGCTGACGCTGTTCGGGAATGGCGGTCGACGCGGCACGGTGGGGTTGCATGAAGCACTGTACGCTTCGTGCGCGTTGCCGTTGTACTACCCTGCGGCGACGATTGCTGGGCGGCGTTTCGCGGATGGCGGCCTGCGCGCCGTGCTGCCGCTCGAGCCTGCCAAGTCCATTCCCGCCGACCTCGTCGTCGCGGTACACGTCGGTCCGGGTTTCGACGAAGGACCGCCACCGACCTCCACCAACCTCCACAGCCTCATTCCACCGCCGCTGGTTCGTGCGCACGGGTCCTCCGAGCGCATCATGATGGCGGCGCAGACGGAGCAGGCGATTCGAGATTGGCCGAGGGGTGCCGCGAAGCTGGTCGTCGTGAGGCCGGTCAAAGAGAGAGAAGCGACGTTCGCGGTCGAAAACGTGCAACGCTACATCGAGGCTGGATACAGAGTCACAAAGCAGTCTGTCGACTAGCCCCGCAATACTGTGCCTGCAACCAGGGCCACGAGACCCAGTCCACCCGAAATGGATCCGGCGATCACGAGCCGTGTCCGCAGTTCCGAGAAGATCTCCGGCAGGTCGCCGCGCGGGTCTGCCTGCAGCCTTCCCATGCGCGCCGCGGTGGGTACCGTCACCCCCATCGCGATCAGTGCTCCCAGGATGCCGCTCGTCATCATCAGCATCAACCATCCCGGCACCGTCCCTTCCTTCATATAAGGCATCGAGAGCAGGATGCCCGACAACACGACCGCCACCGCTCCTGGTCCGAGCAGAACGCGCTGAATGGCGCTGGTGAGGCGGTAAGCGGAGAGCCGGTGGTCGGGAGCGAACCGTTTGGCGGCAACGCCCAGGACCATAGTCGCGAGGCCGCCGCCCAGCCACAGGACGTATCCGAGCACGTGTACGAGCACCCAGACTCCGCGCATCACGACTCCCTTTCGGCGACGACGGTGGGCAGAGGCCGGCGTCCGGCGAAGCCGGCCTCGATTTCGTGCCAATGACCGATCCGGTCCTCACCCTGCTTCCAGCACCAGAAGATGTCGCGCCCATCGAGCTTGCCGTAGAAATCCACGAGCCCGGTCTGCGGATCCTTGAGGACGCAGCCGACGCGGTCGAGCTCTTCGTGACACTCGGTGATCTTGCGGGCGACGGTCTCGATCTGGCGCTGCAGCTCGAGCTGCTCGGGAGACTCGCCCCACTCGGGATTGGAGCGGGCGGCGAGAAGCTCGTGACGATTGACGAGATCGCGCCACTGCGGATACAACGAAGTGATGTCAGTAACGATGCGGCGAACCAGAGGCAGAGTGCGCTCGGCTTCGGAGACAGTGAAATACTTGGGCACGAGAGAGAATCTAAGCAAGCCTAGCCAATGACAATCCCTTGTACCTCTTCGGGGTGCGGTATGAATCCCACCACCTTCTTCTTCCCGTCCACGACTACGATCGTCGACCTCACGTGGTGATCGTCCGGGTCCAGCTGCTTGTTGAGTCTATACCCTGCCAACTCCTGCTCTTCTCTGACAACCGCTGTGTCGGTCCGCATGTGATCCTGCACCGCGCACTCTTTCGGGTCGTGCCCCATCGCGACGCAGCGCACCACGATGTCGCGATCGGAGACGGTCCCCAGATAGCGCCGGTCCTTGGGGTTGTCGATCACCGGCACGACCGAAATGTTGCGCGACCGCATGAGAGCGGCCACCTCGGCGGACGTAGCGCCGGCCGCGGCGACGAGAGGATCCGCGATCATGATAGAAGAAGCAAGCACGCAGGCTCCAGACGGACAGAAATGTCAAGGCCAGACGTACAGACGCGTAGGGGTGAACAGGGTCTAGAGTACAGGTAGGTCCAGGGCCTGTCTACTCTCTGCGCTCTGTTCTCCGCTGTGCGTCTGTGCGTCTAGAAGTGCCTGTCCTGCATTGTGCTCTGACTGGGCACTCGGGACATTTCGGTTTTCTCGCGACGCACACTGTCGCCCCCAACTCCATCATCGCCTGATTGAACTTCCAGGCCGTCTTGCCATTCCGCGGCACGACCTGCTCCGCGATTTGCCAGATCCGCCGCATCGCCGCACTGCCGCTCCGGGCTCCGCGCTCTGCGTTCCGGACTCCCCACACTCGGCGAATCACGCGCGCGATGTTCGTGTCGACCGTCGCGACCGGTTTCTCGTAGGCGAAGCACGCGACCGCCCCCGCCGTGTATCGTCCCACTCCCGGTAGCGCGACGAGGTCCCGGGGATCGTCGGGCAGCGCACCGTCGTAGCGCCGTACCACGGTGCGCGCCAGCGCGTGGAGATTCCGCGCCCGCGCGTAGTAGCCCAGGCCGTCCCACGCCTCGCGCACTGCCCACGGCCGGGCGCGTGCGAGATCATGGACGCTCGGGTAGCGCGCCAGAAAGCGCGGATAGTACTCGAGGACGCGACTCACCTGAGTCTGCTGCAGCATGAATTCGCTGACCAGGACCTTGTATGCGTCGCGCGTCCGGCGCCATGGCAGGTCGCGGGCCGAGCGCCGGAACCAGGCGAGGAGGCGGCGCCGGAAGGGAGAGGCGCCAGGGGTGAGGCCGCTGAGCGAGGTAAGGCTTGTCGAAACACCCATGGGTGGCCAAGATACACGGACATGCGGATATCGACCGTCGAGCGAGCGCTCCCGGTGCGCCGCTACGTGGGCCGCTGGAGCCTCCACGTGGTCGGCCACGCCGGCCGGTTCTTCATGATGATCGTCGACATGTTCCGCGGCCTCCCCGATTGGCGCAGCTGGATGCCGGCGTTCGTCGAACAGGCGAACAGCATCGGATACGGCAGCCTCTTCATCGTCCTGTTGATCTCCGGGTTCGCCGGCGGCGTGACGGCGCTCCAAACCGGCTACCAGTTTACGGGCGCCTATCCCCTCTACATCGCGGGCGGCCTCATCGGCGAAACCGTGATCCTCGAGCTGGGTCCGGTGATGACGGGTCTGGTGCTGGCGGGGCGCGTGGGGGCGAGAATCGCGGCCGAGCTCGGAACGATGCGCGTCACCGAGCAGATCGACGCGCTGGAGAGCCTCGGCCGTTCCCCGGTGACCCAGCTCCTGCTGCCGCGCTGCCTCGCCGGCCTGCTCGTGATTCCGGCGCTCGTCATGTTCTCGAACGCGACCGGCTTTCTCGTCGGCTGGGCAATGGCGAAGCAATCGCTCGGCATCACCAACGCCGACTTCATATACGGCGCGCGCTACTTCTTCCGCTCCTTCGACCTCTGGTACTCGGGGATCAAGGCGGTCTGTTTCGCCATCGCCATCACGGCGATCCCTTGCTACATCGGGTTCAACACGCAGCAGGGCGCCGAAGGGGTGGGGCGGGCGACGACCCAGGCGGTGGTCGCGACGTCGATCACGATCCTGCTGCTCGACGTCCTCCTTGCCCAGGTGCTGCTCGGCAAATGATCGAGCTGCGCCACGTCTCCAAGCGCTTCATCGAGAACGTCGTGCTCGACGACGTTTCGTTGTCCGTCCAGAACGGCGAAACACTGGCGCTGCTCGGGCCGTCCGGCGTCGGGAAGAGCGTGCTCTTGAAACACATCATCGGCCTCATCCGCCCGGACTCGGGAGATGTGCTGGTCGACGGGCTGAGCGTGCCGAAGCTCAAGCGCAAGGAGCTGTCGCACCTGCGCACGCGCATCGGCTACGTGTTCCAGAACGGCGCCCTGTTCGATTCGATGGACGTGTTCGAGAACATCCGTCTCGGGATCACGAACGACGACGATTACCGCAACGACGAATACGCGCGCGCACGCGTTGCTGAGTGCATTCGCCTCGTCAACCTGCAACCCGACGTGCAGTTCAAGATGCCGGCTGAGCTGTCGGGCGGCATGCGCAAGCGCGTCGGCATTGCACGCGCGATCGCCGGCAAGCCGACGTATCTACTGTACGACGAGCCGACCTCGGGGCTCGACCCCGTGAACTCGGACGTGATCGACGGGCTGATCGAGCGGCTGCAGCACGAGCTCGGGGTGACGAGCGTCGTGGTGACGCACGACGTGCGCGGATCGTTCCGGGTGGCGGACCGGATCGCCCTGCTGTGGCAGGCGAAGATCCGCGCCGTCGGAACCTCCGAAGAGATCCTCGCCTCGAAGGACGAGGCGGTGCAGCAGTTCCTCGAGCGCGATTTCAATCTCGAGGCTCTCCAGGGCGGAGGGAAGAAGACCTGATGGACATGACCTACAAGCAGGAAATGGGCGTCGGGGGGCTGGTGCTGGCCGGGCTCGTGCTCTTCGTGGTGGGGCTGTTCTGGTTCAGCGGACGCTCGATTACTCACAAGGGCGTTCTCGCCAAGGTTGTGTTCACGAACGCCGCCAATCTGAAGGAAGGCGACCCGGTGCTCATTTCCGGCGTGAAGGTCGGACGCGTTTCGAAGGTGACCTTCGAGCGGGTCGGAAAGGTAATCGTGACCCTCGAGTTGTCGGGCGATCCGCGCGTGCGGCCGCGCACCAGCGCCGCGGCGGTCGTGACCTCCATCGACTTCTTCGGCGCCAAGATGGTCGACTACTCGCCCGGCGCCGAGACCGATTCGTTCCTGCCACCGTCGTCCATGATCCAGGGGAGGAAAGCCCAGGAGCTGTCGGACATCGCCTCGGGGGTCGCGACGAACGCGAACGAGCTGATCGGCAACGCCAAGGGGCTCGTGTCGACCCAGCTGTCGGAGGACATCCACAACACGATGATCGCGACGCAGCGCGGCATGGCGGCCCTCACCGCCGCGACGAGCGGACCGCTCGTCTCCCAGAGCACCAAAGCGCTGGCGGAGATGGAGCACGTATTGGCGCGCTTCGATACGCTGCTCGCCAACGCCAACGTCTCGAAGACCGGCGTGCGGCTCGACACGCTCACCGCCAACCTGGCGCGGCTGACGAGCCAACTCGCCAGCTCCACCGCGAGCCTCGACTCGCTGCTCGGGAAGATCAGCCGCGGTCAGGGGACGCTGGGAAAGATGGCGACGGATACGGTGATGTACGGGGACATCCATAAGACGCTGGATGCGTTGTCGAGTCTCTTGAATGACCTGAGAGAGAGACCGGGGCGATACTTGACGGTGAAGGTCTTTTGAGACGCGACGTCTGAAGTACTCGCGCAGTTCGTATATTGCCTCCTCATGCTCTCGGTCACCTTTCTCGGCACCTCGGCCGCCCGCCCCACCGTGGAGCGCAACGTTTCGTCGCTGGCGGTAGCGCGCGAAGGAGAAACGCTGCTGTTCGACTGCGGCGAGGGCACCCAGCGCCAGATGATGCGCTACGGGGTGAGCTTCGCCTTGTCCGAGATCTTCTTCACCCATTTTCACGCCGACCATTTTCTCGGCCTGATCGGCCTGGTGCGCACCCTGGGGTTGCAGGGGCGCGAGGAGCCGATCCGCCTGTACGGTCCTCGCGGGGCGAAGCAGGTCTTGCACAACGCGCTGCTGCTCGGCGTGGAGAAGCTGCCGTTCGCCGTCGAAATCCGTGAAGTGAAACCGGGGGAAGTCATCGGCGAGCGAGCGGGCTACGCGATCGCCTCGTTCGCTACGGACCACGGCGCCGGATCGATCGGCTACGCGCTGGTCGAAGCGGAGCGGTACGGAAAATTCGATCCCGCGAAAGCCCGGGCGCTGGAGATTCCCGAAGGCCCGTTGTGGGGAAAGTTGCAGCGTGGGGAAGCCGTGGAATTAACTGACGGCCGAAAGCTGACAGCTGATAGCGTAGTCGGCCCCCGGCGCCCGGGAAGGAAGATCGTCATTACGGGCGACACGGCGCCGTGCGCCACGGTGGTCGACGCCGCTGCGGGTGCGGACCTGCTGGTGCACGAAGCGACGTTCGGCGACGAGGAAAAGGACCGGGCGAAGGAGACGTTTCATTCCACGGCGCGCGAGGCGGCGCAAGTCGCCAAGGCCGCCAGGGTGCGGAAGCTCGTCCTCACCCACCTGTCGGCGCGCTACTCGATCAGTGCCGAGGAGCTCGTCAAGGAAGCGAAAGAGGTGTTCGGCGATGTCGTCGCCGCGAAGGACGGGATGGTCGTGGAGGTGCCGTTCGCTGACGGCTGACAGCGTTTCTCTACTTTTCCAACGCCATTCTCAGATTCTGAATCATCACATCCATCTGCCCCGTGATGTTGCGGCTCTGCTTCACCTTCACCTTGAGCCATGCATAGAGCGACGGTGCGTGCCACATCACCTGCACGGTGAGCCGCGTCGACGCGCCGGCGAACTCGAGCCGGAAGAAGGTGCGCCACGAGCGGCGCCCAGAGCGCTCGCTCCAGCCGAACACCGACGGTTGATTGAAGTCGACCACCTCGATCTCGGCTTCCCGCGTGTCGTACACGACCCGCAGCCGGCTTCCTTTCTTTAGTGGGGGTACGGCTTCGACCGCGCGGGCCGCGGGGAGCCATTGGGCCATGGTGTGGGGGTCGGTCAGAACCTGGAACACGCGCTCTACCGGCGCCGGTACGACGGTCGTGAAGGTGTAGGTGGCCGATCTCATGGGCCTCGAAAGTATGGGCCGGCGCCCCGATTGCCAGCCGAACCGGATCCATCTAAGTTCAGCGTCCGCCAAGGGGCTGTAGCTCAGCTGGGAGAGCGCCTGGATCGCACCCAGGAGGTCAGGGGTTCGAGCCCCCTCAGCTCCATTTCCTTCTGCAACTTCACCAATTATGAAGATGGGCGGGCGACTCGTGTCGCCTTGCCTTCCCCTCGCTGCTTGACAGCAGGCGATCCGGGTGAATCATCATCTACCTCCATCGACTTGGGCGGCGCCAAGGGCGCCGTCTGCATTGCCGCATTTCTCACTCTGCCGGGGGGCAGGCGTATGAGAGTGATCCGTCTTGTCGTTCCCGTATTCGTCATGGGTCTCTTGGGGACCGCCCGACTGTTCGCGCAGGATGCGGCCGGCGCGATCGGCGGCAAGGTCACCGACGGCACGACCCAACAGCCCATCCCTGACGTCACCATCGCCATCACCGGAACATCCCGCAGCACCACCACGAAAAGCGATGGTACTTACCTCCTCAGCGGCATCGGCCAGGGCGTCCAACACGTACGCGTGACGCGCATCGGGTACAGCCCGGTCACGCAGGATGTCACGGTCGGTACCGGGGTGACGACTGCCGACTTCGCGATGCAACCGCAGGCCGCGATTCTCGACCCCGTCGTCGCGACGGGGTACGGCCGGCAACGCCGCGAGGCGATTACCGGGTCGGTGAGCACCGTCGACGCGGGCACCGCGAACAAGGGCGTGAAGACCAACGTCGACCAGCTGCTCCAGGGTCGCGCCGCCGGCGTCGAGGTGACGCAGAACAACGGTGAGCCCGGTGCCGGGGCGCAGGTGCTGATCCGCGGCGGCAGCTCGCTCAGCGCCACCAACGATCCGCTGTATGTGATCGACGGCGTCCCGATCAACAACGTACAGACCGAGCCGGACGCCACGGGCGTCGGCGGCGCACCGGCGCTGCCGCGTAACCCGATGAACGAACTCAATCCGGCGGACATCGCGTCGATCACGGTGCTGAAGGACGCTTCGGCCACGGCCATTTACGGCAGCCGTGCGTCGAACGGCGTGGTCCTGATCGAGACGAAGCAGGGGCAAAGCGGCAGCGCCGGCCCATCGTTCGAGTATGACGGCTACGCCGCGACGTCGAGCCCGCTGCGCGGCCTCGACGTCCTGAACGGCGCCGAGTACCGGACGTTCGTGCAGCAGCAGGTGACGGCCGGCAACCTCGACACGGTCCACCTCTCGCGGCTCGGCCCCGCCAACACGAACTGGGAGAGCGCGATCACGCGCTCCGCCGTATCCCACAGCCATAACCTGGCATTCAACGGGGGCGGCGAAGACACGCGCTACCGCGCTTCGCTGAACTACACGAAGCAGGAAGGCGTGACGCTGTCGAGCGCCCTGGAACGGATTCAGGGCCGCCTCAGCGCGACGCACTCCGATCTCGACAACCGTTTGCGCATCGGTGTCAACGTCACCACGTCGCGCGTCAACAACACCTACCTCACCTTCGAAAACAACGGCGGGTTCGAGGGCGGGGTGTTCGAAAACGTCGCCACGTTCAACCCGACGCTCCCGGTCACGGTGAGCGATTCGACGGGGACGCACTTTTACGAAATCGGCGGGACGTCGTCGCGCAATCCGGTGGCACTGGCCGATCAGATCACCAACATCGGTCAGACCACCCGCACCCTCGGGAACACGTACGCCGAATTCGATCTGACCCCGGGACTGACGGCGCGGGTCAACGTCGGGCTGGACCATGCGGGCGGCCAGCGCCAGGAATACTACCCGAACTCGAACCCGGTCGGTGTGGCGCTGGGCGGCGGGCTCGCGCGGCAGGCCGATCTCGAGAACACGACGCAGACGCTGCAGACGCAGCTCAACTACCAGCGCGGCTTCGGTGACCGCAACACGATCGACATTGTGGGCGGTTACGAATACAGCAAGTTCAAAGACAACTCGATCACGGCCCAGGGCATCGGCTTCTTCACCGACGCATTCAGCTTCAACAACCTGAACGCCGCGGTCACCCGGACGACCTTCTCCTACGCCGAAGAGAGCAAGCTCGTGTCCTTCTTCGGCAGAGCCAACGTCGGGTATCAGGATCGGTTGTTCGTGACCGGCGTGCTGCGCTACGACGGCTCGTCCAAGTTCGCCGTGGGCCACAAGTGGGCGGCGTTCCCAGGGCTGTCCGCGTCGTGGAACCTGAAGCAAGAGTCGTTCATGCAGAACACGCCGTTCTCGGATTTCAAGGTGCGTGTCGGCTGGGGACTGCAGGGCAACCCCGGCGTCGGCCCGTACACGTCGTTGATCACGCTGGCCGGCAGCACCGACGGGACGTATCCGTGGGGTGATCAACCGCAGGGCGGCGTGCTGGCGACGAGCAACGGCAACCCGAACCTGAAGTGGGAGCAGACGTCCCAGATCGACGGGGCAATCGACTTCGGCATGTTCCAGAACCGTCTGTCGGGCAGCCTCGAGTACTACCACAAGAACACCAAGGATCTCTTGCTGACGATCGACGTGTCGCAACCGGCATTGCAGCCCACGCAGCTGCAGAACGTGGGCAAGCTGAGCGGTCACGGACTGGAGGCGGCGCTCGATGCCGTGGTCGTCTCGAGGCCGGGCCTGATCTGGCGCGCCGGCTTGGTCCTCGCGGCCGACCGTACGAAGGTGGATGAGCTCACGGCTCCGGGCGCGTTCATCGCCACGGGTGCCGTCAGCGGGCAAGGGCAGTCCAACCAATTCTCCGAGCGCCTCATACCGGGGCAGCCGGTCGGCACGTTCTTCGGCCCCGTCTTCCTCGGTTGGGATGCGCAGGGTCATCAGATTTTCAAATGCACCTCGGCCACGGCCGGGTGCGCGGGTGGACGGACGGTGGGCGGCGGCGGGCCGTCGTCAGCGGACTACGAAGTGATCGGCAACGCCAACCCCGATTTCACCCTTGGCGTGCACAGCGACGCCACGTGGGGCCGTTTCGACATCAGCTTCCTGGTGCGGGCCGCCATCGGGCAGGACGTGTTCAACAACACGGCCCTCGTCTACTCGACCAAGGGCAACGCGCTCCAGGACAAGAATTTCCTGAGGCCCGCCCTGACCGATCCGACCGGAATTCACGAGCCGGCGATCTTCTCGTCCCGCTGGGTCGAAGGGGCGTCGTTCGTGCGGTTGCAGAACATCACCGTTGGTTACGATTTGAATCTGCCGGTGCTGACGCGCTCGGCGCGCAGCGCCCGCCTCTACGTGTCGGCCGACAACCTCGTGCTGTTGACGGGTTACTCGGGACTGGATCCTGAAGTGTTCACGTCGAATGGCTTGGCGACACGTGGTCTCGACTATCTCACTTACCCGCGGCCCCGCACGTTCACGGGCGGCCTGCGTCTCACGTTCTAGGAGGCACTGGTCCCATGAACCGAATTTTTAAGCTGTCGATCGGCGCGGCGGGCCTGGTCTCGCTCCTGGCGCTGGGCTGCACGAACTTGGATGAAAACCCGCCGAGTTTGATCACGCCGGGGAATTTCTTCCGTACCGACCAGGAAGTACTGGCGGGGCTCGCCGGCGTCTACGCGCAGCTGCGCGCATTCGCGCCGGAGGGAGGCATCTACGACGTCAGCGAGATCACGACCGATGAGGATGTGGTGCCGACCCGTGGCCAGGACTGGTACGACAACGGCCAGTGGATCGACCTGCACAACATGACGTGGACGCCGACCAGCGCGGCCACGCTCAACTTCTTCAACGGTGTCTGGAACAACCCCTACCAGGGCGTTGCGCGGGCGAACCTGTTCCTGGCTGCCATCGCCAATTCCAGCGTGCCGAACAAGGCGGCGATGGTCGCGGAAGCACGCACCCTCCGCGCGTATTTCTACTACGTCCTGATGGACTACTTCGGCGGCGTGCCGATCGTCACGACGACTGAAGTCGCCACGCGGCCGAGGAACACGCGCCGCGAAGTGTTCGACTTCATCGAGAAGGAGCTGACCGAGGCGAGCGTCGATCTGCCCGCCACCCGGCCGCAGTCGGAAAACGGGCGCGTCACGCAGGCAGCCGCAGACGCCATCCTGGCGAACATGTATCTGAACGCCGGGGTCTTCACGAAGGACGGAGCCGCGGGCGGGATCAGCGCCACCTCCTACAACTCCTGCTCGGGGATCGCCGTTACCGGCGGCGACGCCTGCACGCAGGCGATCGCCGCAGCCGATCGGATCCTGAACTCCGGGACCTACCGGCTGGCCGACTCGTTCCCGCAGAACTTCCGCGCCGACAACAACACGTCGCCGGAGAACATTTTCGTCGTCAAGTTCATCGCCGCGGACGGGCTGGGCATGAACTACATCATGTCCATCCTGCACTACAATTCGATCAGCGGCCTCTCGCCCTGGAACGGCTTCGCGACACTGGCGCAGACCTACGCCGCCTTCGACCCGGCCGACAAGAGGCGCCAGGTGTTCCTGATCGGACCCCAGAAGGACGTCCTGACGGGCGTGCCGGTGAACGATCGAGCGGGTAATCCGCTGGTCTTCACCGAGTCGATCCCCGACATTCACTCGGCGACGGAAGGTCAGGGGCCGCGGATCTACAAGTGGCCGGCGGACCCGGGACACGTGTCCTGGTACAACGGCAACGACTTCGCCTTGTTCCGGGTCGGCGAGGTCATCCTGATCAAGGCCGAGGCGGAATTGGAGTCGGGCAATGCCGCGGCGGCGCTCACGCTGCTCAACCAGCTGCGCGCGCGTACCGACCCCGTCGCGCCACCGCTCGCGGTGGCCGACCACCCGACGATCCTCAACGAGCGTCTGTTCGAGCTGGTCGGTGAGGGAAAACGGCGCCAGGACCTGATCCGGTTCGGCGGCTACACCGGCCGGGACGACAGTGCGTCGGGGCTCGCCGGTGGGAAAGCGGCGGCCGCGGACTTCCACGTGCTGATGCCGATCCCGCAAACGCAGATCGACGCCAACCCCAAGCTGACGCAGAACCCCGGGTACTGACCGGGGATCCGCTCACGCCTGTGCGCACCGTCGCCTGCTCGGATACTCTCGAGCAGGCGACGGTTTGCGTTCGGGGCGCCCTGCCGCTGCTCGCCGCTGCCGCCCTCGTCGCGCTGGCGTGCGGCGGCGCTTCGGAGGCGGGGGCCAACCGCGGCGCGGCTCCTCCAGCTGACGGTCGATTGTTCACGCTGCTGCCGTCGAGTTACACGGGCGTCCGCTTCGAGAACCGCCTGACCGACACGCGCGACGACAACGTCTTCACCTACCGCAACCACTACAACGGCGGCGGGGTCGCGATCGGCGACCTCACGGGCGACGGCCTGCCCGAGATCGTGCTCGGCTCGAATCAGGGCGGCATCCGGCTGTACCTGAACGAGGGGAAGTTCCACTTCCGGGATGTCACCGACGCGGCCGGTCTCCGAAGGACACGGCCGTGGACCACCGGGATCACGCTCGCCGACGTCAACGGCGACGGCCTGCTCGACATCTACGTCTGCCACGCGGGCAAAGTCGACCCTGAGGATCGGGCCAACGAACTGTTCATCAACCAGGGGCCCGATGCGCACGGCGTGCCGACCTTCAAGGAGATGGCGGCAGCGTATGGCGTCGCGGACCGTGGCTGGTCCACGCACGCCGCCTTCTTCGACTACGACAAGGACGGCTCGCTCGATCTCTTCGTCGTGAACAACTCGCCGCGGCCCGTCGTCACCATGGGTGAGGTGAACACCCGGGCGGTGCGCGATTCCTTCGGCGGCGACAAGCTGTACCACAACGTACGCGGCCACTTCGAGGACGTGAGCGCGCAAGCCGGCATCTACGGCAGCGAGATCGGCCTCGGCTTGGGGCTAGCGGTGAGCGACTTCAATCGCGACGGCTGGCCCGACCTGTACGTCGCCAACGATTTCTTCGAACGAGACTATCTCTACCTCAACAACGGCGACGGGACGTTTCGTGAAGTACTGGAGCAGGCGATGCCGTCCATCAGCTACGCCTCGATGGGACTCGACGCCGCCGACATCGACAACGACGGCCGGCCCGACCTGTTCGTCGCCGACATGCTCCCCGACGACGAGTACCGCCTCAAGACGA
>DATJJY010000058.1:0-40299 GCA_035491895.1 Gemmatimonadales bacterium | reverse complement strand
GCTCCGGGGCGGCACCCGCTCCACCCGGGAGCGGAAGTTGGAATCGACTTCCACGACCCCTACCCGGGTGACGTCCGGAGTCGCCGGACGGGGGCCGCGCGAGCCGCGCCGGAAGCGCGCGCTGCGCATCGGCATCCCTCCGGGTGACGCCGACTGTTGCGAGTAGGGCGGCGGCGGCGCGGACGACGCCGGCATCGGCGGCTCGAATTCTTCCTCGTCCTCGCGCACCGGACGCGATTCCCGCGGGGGCTCGGGAGCCGGAGCAGGAGCCGCCGCGGCGGCTTCATCCTGACGCACCCGCACCGAATAGGCCCCTGCGTCGTCGCGGGACAGATCGATCAGCTCGGCGTCGTGCGCCTGCCGCAAGAGCTTCGGCATGCTGCGCGAGTCGACCCGCTTCGTCCCTTCCGGGGCCAGGTCGTTCATCGCCGCGCGCACCGCATCGACGCTCACCGGCTGCTCGCCACCCATCCTGCCGAGCGCCTGGCGCAACAGCCCGAAGGCATCGCCGACGATCGAACCCTTGCGCGCCCGCGTCGCCGGGGGAGTGGCCGGTACGGTCGCGGGTACTGGCGTACTCGCCGGTGGCGCTTCGTTCACGTTGGCGCCGAGCGAAATCTCGAACTGGCCGTTGTCGAGGCGTTCGGTGGAAATCAAGCCGCGGTGCGCGGCCTCCTGGACGAACTTGCTGAACCGCGAGAAGCCGGCGTCCTTCTCGTCGAAACCCGGGTCGATCTCCTGCATCACCTGCTTCAGGCGATCGGACCGCATGACGTCGTTGTGCGCCGTCATCTGCTTCACCGCTTCGACGACCAGCTCCCAGGGATCGTGCCGGACGTGCTCCACGTCGCTCGCCCGGGTCAGGCCGGCGAGCTCGTTGTAGGAGTAGTACTCGTCGCAGTTCATCACGAGGAGATCGCTGGACGACTCCCGGATGCCGACGCCGATCACGTACTTGCCGTACTCCTTGAGCTTGAGCACGAGGCTCGAGAAGTCGGAATCGCCGGAGAGCAGGATGTAGGTGCCGATCTCCGGGCGGGTGAAGACGAGCTCCACCGCGTCGACCGCCAGCCGGATATCGGTGGCGTTTTTCTTCGAGGATCCGTACGCCGTCGCCTGAATCGTGTCGATCGACGCTTCCGCGAGCGGTACCATGTACTGCGGGTAGCGGCGCCAATCAGCGTAGGCCCGCTGCACCGCCACCTTGCCGCGGATGATCTCCGACTGCATCAGGCGTTTCAGCTCCGTTTGCAGATCGGAGCGGATCCCCATGGTGACGTTGTCGAAGTCGATCATCAGCGCGGCGTTGGGGGCGTGGGCGGGCGGTTCTTTGTACGGCGAGCGGGTGAGATGCGGTTGTGGCGATGATGTGGTCATGAGTGTTTCTGTACTTGCTGGCCGCTACCGGGTGCGCCTCCTGGGCCGCTCTCTCCAGTCCCGATCGGTGGAGAGGCGCCTCGCGCACTCAGCGGGGCCTTGTATGGGCAGCGGCGGAGTCGCGCACGGCGCGTCCGCCTGTTTACGCCCGTGTCCGCACCGAAGTGGGGCGGCAAAGGGAGGAGGCCGTCGTCCGGAGGGTGTCTGGCGATCGAGGCTCCGGCTCGCCGGTCGCGGACTGTTCCGTGCCGTGATGCCGAACCCGAGCGTCACAACCTGCCGGGCCAATCCCGGACTCCATCGGGAGTCATTGAAAATAAACAACTTGCGCTGAATATGGAAGCCCGGAGCTATTCACCCAGGACTTTGATGACCACGCGCTTCCTGCGTTGTCCGTCCCATTCCCCGTAAAACACCCGCTGCCACGGCCCGAAATCGAGTTTCCCCTTGGTAATGGGCACGATCACCTCGTGTCCCACCGTCAGGCTGCGCAGGTGGGCCGCGGCGTTGTCCTCGCCCGTTTCGTTATGCCGGTAGCGCTTCGGATCCCATGGGGCGATGGTCTCTTCCAGCCAGTGCTGGATATCGTGCCACAACCCCGACTCGTGGTCGTTGACGAACACCGAGGCCGAAATGTGCATCGCCGACACGAGGGCGAAGCCTTCCTGGACACCGCTCGCTCCCACCTGCTCCTCGACCGTATCCGTGATGTCGATGATCTCCTGCCGCTGCTTCGTATTGAACCACAGGTAGTGCGTGTGGCTCTTCATTCTCGTCCCCCAATCGACCAGTCAGAGTCGTGTCAGTTTGTCGCACCCGATGCATCCTCATAGATTGCGACAAGATATGCCCCTGCCCTTCCGCCGTCGGATCTTTCTCGTCCTGGTGGCCATGGCCGCGGTCCCGACCGGGCTCGCCGTGATCGGCTGGATGTTGACGGTGCGTACCGTCGCCCCCGCCAGCGGTGCCAGGGCGTCGCTCGAAGAGGTGGCGGGCTCGGCGCGAGTCATGCTCGACCAGATCGACACCAACCGGCTCGCCCCCGCCGCCCGCGCCGCGATGCGGGCTCACATCGAAGCGTTGTCGCGCGGAGTGAGCCTCGCCCGGCGCGCCGATCTCTACCTCCGCTACTACACGGCCGGTCTCGCGATCGTGGTGGTCGCGCTCGGCACGCTGGTGTTGTTCGCCGCGGTGCGAGTGGCGGGGCACCTGTCGCGCCAGCTGTCGCGGCCGATCGACGAGCTCGTCGGGTGGACCCGCCTCATCCGGCAGCGCGAGGCGCTCCCCGGGGGCCCCCCGACGCGGGGCGCGCCGGAGTTCGAGTCGTTGCGGCTCGCACTGCGCGACCTGGCCGGCGCCCTCGATGCGGCGCGCGCCCGCGAGCTCGAAGCCGAGCGGCTGCGGGCCTTCCGCGAAGTAGCCCGGCGCGTCGCCCACGAGATCAAGAATCCCCTCACTTCCATGCGGATCGCGGTGGAGCAGCTGGGACGGCCCGGCGACGCCGCGGACCAGCGCCGCGTGGTAGCGCTCGAAGTGCTCGTCGCCGAGACCGATCGCCTCGAGCAGCTGGCCCGCGAGTTCGCCGATTTCGGCCGGCTGCCCGAGGGACCCACGAGCGAAGTCGACCTGGTGGAGCTGCTGGAAGAGCTGGGGCGGACGGCGGTGCCGGAGCAGGTCGCCGTGGTGGTCCATGCCAACGGGCGCCGCTCGATTCAAGGCCACTACGATCCGTTGCGCCGCGCGTTCAGCAACCTGTTCCGCAACGCCGCCGAGGCGATGGGGGGTCGGGGGACGATCGACGTCACTGTGGCGGGAGAAGGCCGCGGTATCGTCGTGACGGTGGCCGACCACGGCCCCGGCATCCCGCCCGATCTCCGGGGCCGCGTATTCCAGCCGTATATGACGACGAAGGTCGACGGCACGGGACTGGGACTCGCGCTGGTGCGCCAGACGGTGGACGCGCACAGCGGCACCATCGCCGCCTCGGAAACGCCGGGCGGCGGCGCCACCTTCACGCTGGTGTTTCCCGCGTGAGTCCCCGGGTCCTGCTGGTCGACGACGAGCCGAACATCCGCCGCATGGTCGGGGCGCTGCTCCAGGGAGAAGGCTACGAGACGGCCGAAGCCGCCAACGGCACTGCCGCCCTCGCCGCCGTCAAAGACGTCGTACCCGACGCGATTCTGCTGGATCTCATGATGGCGGGAGGTCCGGATGGCCTGGCCACACTCGAGCAGCTGAAGCAGCAGCTGCCCGAGGTCCCCGTGGTGATGATGAGCGGCAAGGCATCGCTGACGGACGCGGTGCGCGCCACCAAACTCGGCGCGTTTCAGTTTCTCGAAAAACCGCTCACACCCGAAGGCCTGCTGGTGGCGGTGCGCAGCGCGCTCGAGCTGGCGTGGGCGCGGGCCGAAAATCGCCGCCTGCACGAGGCGCTGGGACACTCCGATCCGCTCGTCGGGGGGAGCAGCGCCATGGACGAGCTGCGCGCCCTGATCGCGCGCATCGCTCCGACCGACGCGCGCGTGCTGATCACCGGGGAGTCGGGGACGGGCAAGGAGCTGGTCGCGTCGTCGATCCACCGCCAGAGCGGCCGGGCCGGCCGGCCCTTCGTGACGGTCAACAGCGCCGCGATTCCGCGGGATCTCGTCGAGTCGGAGCTGTTCGGCCACGAGAAAGGCGCATTCACCGGAGCCGCGGAGCGCCGGCTGGGCCGCTTCGAGCTGGCCGACGGCGGCACCCTCTTCCTCGACGAAGTCGGCGATCTCGGGCAGGAGGCCCAGGCCAAGCTCCTGCGGGCGCTCGAAACGGGTGTGATCGAGCGCGTCGGCGGAGAGAAGCCGATCACCGTGAACGTGCGCGTCATCGCCGCCACCAACAAGGATCTCACGCGCGCGACCCGGGAAGGGAAATTCCGTGAGGACCTGCTGTTCCGGTTGAACGTGCTGCCGGTGCAGATCCCGCCGCTGCGCGAGCGCGCCGAGGATGTGGCGCCGCTGGTGCGCCACTTTCTGGCGCGGCAGGCGGCCCGACTCGGGCGGCCGCTTACGATGGACACCGGGGCGCTGCAGCTGCTCACGAGCTATCAGTGGCCCGGCAACGTCCGCGAACTCGCCAATCTGGTCGAGCGGTTGGCGATCCTCGCCGCGAGGGACTCGCTCACCGCCGAGGAGGTGATCCGAGTGCTCCCGCACGACGCCGTCACGCTGCGGCGGAGCGACGGCGGGAGTGGGGGCACCACGACCAGCGACCTGCCGCTGGCGGATGCGCTCGACCGCTACGAACGGCAGCTGATCGCCGCGGCCCTTTCCCAGGCCTCTGGCAACATCGCCGATGCGGCCCGGCGGTTGTCGACCGATCGCGCCAACCTCTACCGGCGGATGCGCCGGCTCGGCCTCGAATCGCCGCGTAACCTTTCCGACTGAGTCTCGCCATGCGTGTCTTCTTCATTTCTGCCGCGGTGCTGTGCGCGCTCCGGCCGTTGGCG
Source organism: Gemmatimonadales bacterium (assembly GCA_035491895.1). Lineage (GTDB taxonomy): Bacteria > Gemmatimonadota > Gemmatimonadetes > Gemmatimonadales > GWC2-71-9 > DASTHG01. The sequence continues at coordinate 35,438 of DATJJY010000058.1, read as the reverse complement.
GCGCAGGACACCGCGATCGTCATTCACCCCGAAAGCGCCGGGCTCCATTTCGTGCCGCCCGAGCTGCCGCACAGCACGGTGCTCGAGGTCGTGCGTTTCTACAACGCGCCATCCACGACGCGGCTCGTCGGCCGGGCCAGCCTCCCGGCCGGAAACGCCTGGCGCGGCGACGTGGCGATCCGCAACGGGCCCGCCCTCATCGCCGGGCACGTCGAAGGATCGCTGCTCGTGATCAACGGCAACGCCGTCCTCGACTCCACCGCGACCGTGACCGGCAGCCTCACGGTCGTGGGCGGCACCGTCATCGGCCCGCGCGGCGGCCTGAGCGGGACAGTCCGCGTCTACGCGGAACCCCTCCCGTACCGCCTCGCGGGCGACACCCTGGTGTACGCACAGGACCTGTTGCGGCGTCTCAGCCTCTCGGCACGCTACACCTTCGGGAATGCGACGTCGCGCTCCAGCCTCGTGCTCGCCACCAGCGGGACGTTCAACCGCGTCGAGGGCCTGCCGATCGTGGCCGGACCATTGGTCGATCTGTCGCTCGGTCGCGGTCTCGGGTTCCACGGCGCGGCGATGGGAGTGTTCCGTACGGCGCACTCGATCAGCGGCGAGTGCTGCGACCTCGGATACCACACCCGGGCCGAGCTGGTATTCGGAAACCGGCGCCCCGTGGGGCTCACGCTCCGGGCCTTCGATCTCGTGAATCCGGTGGAAGATTGGGGGCTGCACGCCAACGAGGTGGGGTGGGAGGCGTTTCTCGTGCGGCGCGACTACCGCGACTACTACCGCGGCTCGGGCGTCGCGGCCCGGCTGGGATGGCGCGCCGAGGCGCCGCTCGACTTGTCGTTCGAGATCCGCCGCGAGCGCGAGTCGACGCTCCGGACGCGGAATCCGTGGACGCTCTCCCGCACCAGCATCCCCTGGCGTCCCAACCCGGCGATCGACAACGGGCACTACACCATCCTCGCCCCCAGCATCACGCTCGATTCCCGCAACAACGCCGACGAGCCGACGTCCGGTTGGTACCTGCGGGGCTCGCTCGATTTCCTGATGAGCGACGACGTGCGCCCCGCCCCGGACTTCCCGAGCACCGTCCGGGATTCTGCGACGATGCTCGGCACCTACCGGTCGACGAGAGGATTCTTCGACCTGCGGCGCTACAACAAGCTGAGCCCCCAGGGGCGGCTCAATTTCCGGTTCATCCTGGCGGGGTGGCTCGGCGGCGACCCGTTGCCGCTGCAACGCCGTGTCAGCATCGGCGGTCCGGAGCCGCTCCCCGGGTACGAATTCCGCCAGGGCGCCTGCAACGCCCTCGCGTCGACGGGGAGCTTCGCCGGGACGCTCGTCGCGGCGTGTGATCGCGTCGTCGCCGTGCAGACCGAGTACCGCGGCCACGTCAACCTGCGCACCAACTACAACCCGGAGACGGGACAGACGGGGGGCCTCGGGTACATGACCCGATTCCTGCGCGGACCGGACTTCGTCGTCTTCGGCGACGCCGGTCAGGGGTGGCTCGTGGGACACGGGCCCGGCCTCGTCCCCAGCGGGCAGCTGCCGCGGCTCTCCAGCTGGCTGGCGGATCTGGGGCTTGGCATCGACTGGGGCGGGTTCGGCGTATACGTCGCGAAGGCCGTCAACTCGAGCCAGCCGGTCCGGCTCACGGCACGTCTGGAGCACCGCTTCTAGTGGGGCGGGGCCTCGCCGCTGTCCTGGCCGCCCTCCTCGCGGCTTCCCCCCGGCTCGCGTCCCAGGGGAGAGCGCCGTCGCTCGCCGTGACGCGCGATGGCGCGGTGGCCCGCGTGCAGGCGCACGGCCTGCTCGACGACGGCCGGTTCATCGACCTGATGCGTTCGGGATTCCCGCTGCGTCTGCACTTCCGGCTGGAGCTGTGGCACGATCGCTCGGGGTGGTTCGATCGCTTCGTGACCGGCGTCGAATGGGACGCCGTCGCCCGTCTCGACCCGCTGGCTGACGAGTATGTGCTGATTTCCTATGGCGGCGCGGTGAAGCGGTTCGCCACCACGACCGAGCTCGACTCGGCACTCGATGTGCCGTACCGCGTGACGCTCGAGTCGCGGGAGAGCGGCCGGCTCTACCTCGTCGCCCATCTCGATGTCACGACCTTGAACGACACCGACCTGGAGGAGCTGGCCCGCTGGCTGAAGGGCGATGTCACGCCCGCCGTCTCAGGGCAGGAGAATCTGGGACAGGCGCTGGCGCACGGTGCCCAGCGTGCGCTGGTGCGCATCGCCGGGCTCCCCACGCTCAGTTTGGAAGGACGGTCAGACGATTTTGCGGAGACCGCGCGCTAGAGCCCTTCGAGCGTCCGCAGCACCGCCGCCCCGTAGAACAACCGGATATAGCGCGACTGGATCGCCGTGAGGCGGCGGACCGCCCACGACAGGTGCACGAAGTGCGGCTCGACCGGCGGGCGCAGCGGGTGCATCCCCACCTCTTCGGGGAGGAGATTCCCCTTGCGCGTGTTGCAGGTCGAGCAGGCCGTGAGCACGTTGGTCCAGGCGTTGGTGCCCCCGCGCGAGAGCGGAATGAGGTGGTCCCGCGTGAGACACTCGCGGTGGCGCAGCTGGCTCTGATGGCGCGCACAGAACTGGCAGCGGTATTCGTCCCGGGCGAACAGGAAGGTGTTGGTCACCTGGCGCCGGAAGCGGCGCGGCACGTGCACGAACTTGACCAGCCGGATCACCGCCGGGCGCGGCAGCTCGAGACGCGCGCTGCGCATCACCTCGCCCTTGTCCGCCTCAACGATCTCGGCCTTGCCGTCGATCACGAGGCGCAGGGCGCGGCGTACGGGCACCATCGTCAGGGGCTCGAACGACGCATTGAGCGCGAGACAGCGCACGGGGCTCACTCTCGGCGAAAAAAGACCGCCTCGCTCACCGTGAACGGACGGTGTTCAAATCCTAACCCCAAGACCTAACCTCAGGCAAGATGGGGGGTTAACCTCCACCCGCTTCAGCTTCTATGCACCAGTCGCCCGCCAACCACCGTCGCCAAGGCGATCGGCGGGGGCGGCAGCCGGTGCGGCGGTGTGTACGCGAAGACGGCCATGTCACCGGCCTTGCCGACCTCGAGCGATCCGATCTCGCGGTCCCATTCGAGCACCTTGGCCCCCTCGAGGGTGAGGAAGCGCAGCGCTTCCTCGGCACCGAACCACGCTGCCCGCGTTTCCGACCAGAGGTCGAGATCGGGCACGCTCACCACCGAGTCGGTGCCGATCCCGACGGGGACTCCCGCCTGCCGCAGCAGCGCCACCGGCGCCGTACCGTGCGCGTGGGCCCGGTTGGAGCGCGGGCAGTGCGCCACCGTGACGCGTGCCGCCTTGAGCGCCGCCACGTCGCCCGCATCCACCTGCACGCAATGAATCGCGAGCGTTCCCGGCCGCAGCAGGCCGAGGTCGCGCAGGTATTGTACCGGAGAGCAGTGGTGCGGCTCGACCGCGATGCCACGCGCGCGCAGGGCTTCGGCGAACGGACCGGCGCCGTAGCGCACCAGCTCGGATTCCTCCTGCGATTCGGCCAGGTGCACGGCAATCGGAAGCCGCTCCTGCTGCGCAAAGCGTGCGACGCGGCGGTAGAGCGACTCGCTGACCGAGTATGGGGCGTGGGGTGATACGCCGATACGGCGTTGCGTCGTCGCGAGCCGGCGCATGCGCAGCACCTGTTGCTCCAGCTCCGACATGCTGGCCGGCACCTGGGCCGCCGACGGCCCGAAGACCTCCTGATACAGGATGCCGCGGCCGCCGAAACGGACCAGCGCCTGCAGCGTCGCCCCCGTGCTCCCGGTATCGGCGATGCAGGTGATGCCGTGGGCCCAGCAATCGCGCAGCCCGCGCTCCGCGGACGCCAGGAACTGCTCGGGTGTCGTCTCGTCCTTCAACGTCCGCACGCGGGCGATCCACTTCACGAAATCCCTCTCGTCGTTCGTGCCGGCGAGGTGCGTCAATTCGAGGTGGGTGTGGACGTTGACGAGACCCGGCGTGAGCACGCCATCCTTGAACTCGAGCCGCTCGGCGTCGCCGGGATTCGGCACACGCGCGTGCGGGCCGACGGCCGAGATGCGCCCGTCGGCACCGACGAGAACGGCGCCGTCCTCGATCGGCGGCGCCGTGACCGGAAAGACTACACCGGCGCGGATGCGGAGCATGCGGTCAGGGAGTGATGGGTCCGAGTCCGCCGTGCACGGGACAGAGCTGTCTGGGCTCCGTCCCGGGATAGAACCAATCCCAGTGGTGGTCGCCGGCGGGACAGAATGGAGTCACCAGGTACCCCGTCTTCCAGTCGACTTCGCGCGGCACGAGCGAATCGGGTCGCCCCCAATCAGCGGGGGGCGAACGGCGGTCGTAGACGTCACGCATGAACTCCGTCCACGCCGGGGCCACGATCTTGCCGCCGCCGGCGTCGTTCATGATGCGCTGCTGGATGTCGTAGCCCACCCAGATCCCGGCGACGATCTCGGAGGTGAAGCCGACGAACCAGGCGTCGGTGTAATCGTCCGTCGTTCCGGTCTTGCCGCCGGCAGGCAGCTGGAAGCCCGCGCCCCACACGGCGCCGTGCGCCGTGCCCTGGCGCACAACGTCCTTGAGCATGTCCGTCATCAACCAGGCGTGCGGCGGATCTATCACGGCTTCCTTCTGGATCGCCGGCTGCCACAGGATGTTGCCGCTCTGATCTTCCACGCGGATGATCCCGATCGGCTGCACGCGGACGCCGAGGTTCGCGAACGTGGTGTAGGCGGCGATCAGCTCGATCGGATAGACGCCCTGCGCGCCGATGTGAATCGCCGGCACGGCCGGAATCGGGGTGGTGAGACCATAGCGCCGCGCCTCACCGATCACTGTCTGCTCGCCCAGCGCCATGCCGAGCTTGATCGTCGACAGGTTGCGCGACAGGAAGAGCGACCGGCGCATCGGGATGGGGCCAAGGGTCGTTTGATCGTAGTCCTTGGGATCCCACATCGAGCTGTCGGGCTGCAGCACCGGGTGCTCGAGCGGCGAGTCCTGCAGGATTTCGGTGACGGGGTGACCGGCGCGCACCGCGGCCGAGTACACAAACGGCTTGAAGGTGGACCCCGGCTGGCGCATCGCCTGCGTCACGCGATTGAATTTCGAATCGGAAAAGTCGCGCCCGCCGATCATGGCGCGGATGTAGCCTGTCTTGGCGTCGATGGCGAGGAGCGCGCCCTGCAGATACTTGGTGAACCCGCTGCTCTCTTCCCCCTCCCCCGCCCGCGATGACTCGAGATAATCGCGGTAGGTGGGCTTCTCCCATTTGCCGTTGGTATACACGCCCGCCTCGATCGCATCGAGCTGCGCCGAGAGGGCCCGCTCCGCCGCGTCCTGCATGTCGAGGTCGAGCGTCGTGTAGATGCGGAGACCCTTCTCGTAGAGCGCGCGGCCGTAGCGGGGCTCGAGGAACTGAGTGCGCAGCCATTCCACGAAATAGGGGGCCACGTCCCCGTAGTTGGTGCGATTGGTGGTGAGCACCAGCGGGTAGGAGCGCCACCGCTCGGCCTCGTCAGCCGAAATGAACCCCTGCGACTCCATCAGGCCGAGCACGACGTTGCGGCGCCGCACCGAGCGATCGGGGTGCAGGCGGGGATTATAAAAGGAAGGCGCTTTGGGAATCGCGGCCAGCGTCGCCGCTTCAGCGACGTTCAGGTCACGCGCCGATTTGCCGAAGTAGATCTGCGCCGCCGCTTCCACCCCGTGCGCACCGCCCCCCAGGTCGATCTGGTTGAGATACATCTGCAGGATCGTGTCCTTGGGGAAGTTGTGCTCGATCTCAAGCGCGACACGGGCTTCCTTGAGCTTGCGCGGCAGGCTCTTCTCGCGCTTGATCTGGTCGGGGAAGATGTTGCGCGCCAGCTGCATCGTGATCGTCGAGAACCCCTGCGCGTACGACATCGACATCATGTTGGCCTTGAGCGACCCGACAATGCGCCAGTAGTCGATCCCGTGGTGCTCGTAGAACCGCTTGTCTTCCGTGGCGACGAACGCGGCGCGGACCCAGGGCGGGATCTCCCGCAGCGGGAGCACGGTGCGCCGCTCGAGGCCGAGCTCGGTGATGAGGCGGCCGTCGGCGGCGTAGATCTTGGATGTTTGCTGGGGAATCGATCCGGTGCCCACCAAACGCGCGATGCTGGGGCAGCGCTCGGCGGCGCACACCCGCGACCACGAGCCCCACGTGAACCCGACGGCGAGCATGCCGGCGAGCGCGGTGGCCCCCAACATCCCCTGGCGGGACAACACGGTATCCCACGACAACTGCGGCTTGAGGATCGCGAAGCGGCCCATCGTCCTACAACCTAGTGAGGCGGTTCGGCGCTTGCCAGCGCCGGGACCCGCTCTTACGATTCGCGCCCATGTCGGGGGTTTTGGCGGAGCTCAAGTGGCGCGGCCTGGTGCACGCGGCGACGCCGGGACTCGAGGAGCACCTCGAGCGCCAGCGGCCCGTCACCGCCTACTGCGGCTTCGACCCCACCGCAGCGAGCCTGCAGCTCGGCAATCTCGTCCCATTGATGCTGCTGGAGCACCTGCAACGCGGCGGGCACCGGCCGATCGTCCTGATGGGCGGCGGCACGGGGTTGATCGGCGATCCGTCGGGGAAGCGTTCGGAGCGGCCGCTGCTCGCTCCCGAAGCGCTCGTCGCCAACCTCGAGCGGCAGCGCACCCAGATGGCGCGCTTCCTCGATTTCTCCGCCGACCGCGCCAGGCTCATGAACAACGCCGACTGGCTCGTGCCCGAACGACTGGTCGACTTTCTCCGCACCGTCGGCAAGCACTTCACCATCAACATCATGTTGCAGAAGGAATCGGTGAAGGCGCGGCTCGAGGAGGGGCTGTCGTTCACCGAGTTCAGCTACATGCTGCTCCAGGCGTACGACTACCTCCAGCTGTTCGACCGGGAGCGGTGCACGCTGCAGGTGGGTGGATCGGATCAGTGGGGCAACATCACGGCGGGCGTCGATCTGGTGCGCCGCGTGCGGAGCGCAGACGTCCACGGGCTCGTGGCGCCGCTCATCACGACGGCCTCCGGAGCGAAATTCGGCAAGTCCGAGGCCGGAGCGATCTACCTCGACCCGGCGCTGACTTCGCCGTACGCGTTCTATCAGTTCTGGGTGAATACCGATGATCGCGATGTCGCCGCCTACCTGCGGCTCTTTTCGCAGCGCCCCAAGGATGGGCCGGACGGCATCGACGCATTGCTGCAGGCACACGAGCGACAACCCGCCAAGCGCGAAGCGCAACACGCGCTGGCCCGGGAGATGACCGAGCGCGTTCACGATCCGACCGTCGCGCGCTCGGTGGTCGAAGCGAGCGCGATCCTGTTCAGTGACTGGGATCCCCACCACGCCACCGCGCAGGTGTTCGATGTCCTGGCGCAGGAGATGCCGCCCACCGTCGTGCCGCGGCGCGACCTCGCGCTGGTGGACGCGCTCGTCGCCGCCGGGCTCGTGAAATCGAAAGGCGAAGCGCGCCGCCAGATCGAGCAGGGCGGGATCTACGTGAATCAGCAGCGCGAAACGGCGGCCGACCGCGTACTCGGCGAGGCCGATTGGCTCGCCGGAGGCAACCTGCTCATGAGGAAAGGAAAGAAGGACTACGCGCTGCTGCGGGTGGGCCCCGCCTAACCCACCCCTTCCAGCACCTCGATCACCCGCTCCATCTCCTCCGCGGTGTTGTAGAGATGCGGGGACAGCCGGATCGCCCCCTCGCGCAGCGAGCACACGACGTGCGCCCGCTTGATGGCGTGATACGATTCCACCGCGCGCTGCGGGGCGAGACAGAGGATCGCCGAGCGGTGGCGGTCGTCGCGCGGGGACGCGACGCGCACGCCGCGGGCGTCGGCCCAACGCAGAATCGGCTCGTGCAGGCTGCGCGTCACTTCCGCGATCCCCGCAATGCCGATCCCCAGCAGCAGCTCGACCGACTGCGTGAACCCGTAGAAGTCCTGGTACGGCAGCGTGATCATCTCGAAGCGCCGGGCATCGGCGCGGAAATTCGGATTGTACTCGGTGAGCCGGGAGAAATCGTCCGTTCCCTCGAACGCCATCCACCCCGGCATCGCGGGCTCGAGCAGCGGGATCAGCTCCTTGCGGACGTACACGAATCCCGACCCCCACGGCGACAAGAGCCATTTCTGCCCGCCGCACGCCAGGATGTCCACCGGCGTCTCGCGCACGTCGAGCACCGAGTTGCCGATCCCCTGGATGCCGTCCACCACGAGGAACGTGCCGTTGGCGCGGGCAGCGGTGGACAGCTTCTTCAGATCGACGCGATACCCGTTGGAAAATTGCACAAACGACACGGCGAGGACCTTCACCCGTGCGTCGCGCAGTGCGGTCAGGAGGAATTCCTCGTCGGGCCATCCGTCGGGGGTACACGGCGCCAGCGTCACGTCGATCCCCTGCTTGCGCAGCAGCAGCCAGGGGTAGACGTTCGCGGGAAATTCCTTGTCACTGACCACGACGCGATCACCCGCCGCGAGCGGCAGCGCGCGCGCCGCGAGGTTCAGCCCGTAGCCGGTGTTGGTGGCGAGGGCAATCTCGCCGGTGTCGGCGTTGATGAGCCGAGCGGCAACGTCACGCGCCGCCTGCAACCCGGCCTGCAGGTCCCGGTCGGGGAGGAGATGGGGGGCGGTGCGCTTGGCGTTGAACGCGTCGAGAATGCCGCGGGTGCGCTCGGGGATCGGCCCGATCGAGGCGTTGTTGAGGTACACGGTATCGGCGGTCCAGGGAAACTCGCTCGCGCGCAGGTGCTTCAGCGACTCGCGCAGCGCCTTCACCGCGGCCGGGTGGACGGCCAGGTGCGTCATGCGGGCCGCACCTCGAGGGCGTCGCGCAATCCGTCTCCCACGAGATTCACGCCCAGCACCGTGAGCCCGATCGCGAGCCCGGGGACGATGCTCACCCACGGCGCCACGCGCAGCAGGTCGCGGCCATCGGCCACCATCGCCCCCCACGAGGGGGTCGGCGGCCGGGCGCCCAGCCCCACGAAGGAGAGCGCCGCCTCGGCCATGATCGCGCCCCCGACCCCGAGCGTGGCGGCCACGATCACCGGCGCCGTCACCCCCGGCAGCAGGTGCCGCCACACGATGCGCGCGTCGCTCGCCCCGAGGGCGCGCGCCGCCTGTACGTAGTCACGCACCCGCAGCGACAGCACCTCGCCGCGGACCAGACGGGCCATCCCCGCCCACCCCACGAGCCCGATCACGACGAACACGACGGGGAGCGACGGATTCACCGCCGCGGCGATCGCGATCAGGAGGAGCAGCGACGGGAAGGCGAGCGTCACGTCGGCGAGCCGCATGAGCAACCCGTCGACCCAGCGCCCGTAGTAGCCGGCGGCGAGCCCCAACCCCACCCCCAGCACGGACGCGACGGTCTGGCTGATCAGTCCCACCGCGAGCGAGAGCCGGGCCCCGAACAGCAGGCGGGCGAGGAGGTCCCGCCCCTGGACGTCGGTTCCCAGCCAGAACTCACGCGACGGTGACCGCAGGCTGTTCAGGAGCGATCCGCGCAACGGATCGGCGGGAGCGATCCAGGGCGCGGCCAGGGCCAGCAGCGTGAGGGTCGTCACAATGCCGAGGCCGATCAGGGCCCAACGGTCGCGGCTGAAACGCCGCCAATGGCGTGGCGCTTGCATGGGGAACTCGACTACGTTACTCGGGACTTGAGCCCCAAATCAAGCGGAAACAGGCGGTGAGACCCGGCACACGCTTCACCCTCGTTCTCGGGGGCGGCGGCATGAAAGGACTCGCGCACGTCGGCGTGCTCGAGGCCCTGCTGGAGCGCGGCCTGAAGCCCGCGCACATCGTGGGCTGCAGCGTCGGCTCCCTCGTGGGCGCGGCGTGGTCGGCGGGGAAGAGCATCCCCGAGCTGAAGGACATCGCCATCAATCTGAAGCGCAAGGACGTCTTTCAGATCGCCCACGCCGACATGGCGCTCAAGCGGATGCGATCCCCCGCCCTGTTTCGCCGCGAGCCGTTGGCGCTCCTGATCCAGCGCCTCGTCGGACAGGCGACGTTCCAGGATCTGGACATTCCGGTGATCATGAACACCGTCGACATCAACTCCGGCATGCAGGTGCTGTGGGGGCTGCCGGGGCTGGACGACATCCCGGTGTGCGACGCGGTGTTCGCCTCCTGCGCGCTCCCCGGCTACCTGCCGCCGCACGACATTCGCGGCCGCTACTTCGTCGACGGCGCGACGATGGACAATCTCCCGATCACCGCGGCCCGCGCGCTCGACGGCGAGCTGATCTTCGCCGTCGACGTGTCCGCCTCGAGCACGCTGCGCGAGGATACGCAGGACGAAGGCTTCGCGTCCGTGTTCGGCCGCGCCACCGAAATCGCGATGCAATCGCTGCTCGAGACACGGCTGCGCTATTGGACCACGCCGGCGGTCTACTACATCCATCCACGCGTCGAGCACGTGTCGATGTTCTCGTTCGACAACCTGCGCGAAGTAGTGGAAGAGGGGTACCGGGCCACGAACGACGCGCTGGACCGCGCGGCGACCTGGCCCGAGCGCGGTGCGGACGGCGTCTACCCGCGCCGCCGCGTGATCGTGCACGTCGAGCGCGACCGCTGCATCGGGTGCGGTGCCTGCCTGTTCCAGGGCCCGCCCGGACTCTTCGTCCTGGACTCGGGCGGCAAGGCGGTCGTGACGCAGCCGGAGCAGGAGTGGTCGCCCGCCGGCGGCGGATTCATCCGCCACTGCCCCACCTACGCCATCAGCGCTCGTCCCATCCCGGACACGCAGGAGATGCGCAAGTCGGGCTGAAGTAACGCACCTTAGACGTTGTTGTTCATCGATATACAACGCCGCGCATCCGGCGTGCTTCTTGCGAAAGCCCCACGCCAGGACGGAGCGCGACGCCGTAGACCCCAACCGAGCCCCGCCTCACGCAGACCACCACCGCAACTGACGCTTTGACCTCCGGTCGGGCTGTTGCCTGTGGGCGTGGTGTCCGTGCAACGGTACGAGGCTATGCCCGGAGGGGCGTTCGTGACGGTTGTCGCCGAGCGACTTGTTCGTCAGCAGCCCGAAATCGCGCCGATCGACCCGAGCCTCCGGCCGGCGGCGCGCGGCAAGTTCCTCTTCGTCGGCGACGAAAAACTCCACGTCCGCGGCGTGACGTACGGCACCTTCCGCCCTCTGGCAGATGGTGCCGAGTTCCCGCCCCCCGAGATCGTAGAGCGCGATTTCGCGTTGATGGCGGCGCACGGCGTGAACTCCTGCCGCACCTACACGGTGCCGCCCCGGTGGATGCTCGACGCCGCATTACGCCACGGGCTCCGGACCCTCGTCGGCATCCCCGCGGAACGGCACATCGGCTACCTCACCGATCGCAAGGGCGCGCCCGATACGGCGCGCGTCGTCCGCGCCGGCGTTGCGGCGTGCGCCGGCCACCCGGCGGTGCTGGCGTACGCGATCGGGAACGAAATCCCCGCGTCGAGCGCGCGGTGGCATGGCCGCCGTGAAGTCGAGCGGTTCCTGGAGCGCCTGTTCCGGGCGGTGCGCACCGAGGATCCCGAGGCGCTGGTGACGTACGTGAACTATCCGTCGACCGAGTACCTCGATCTCCCGTTTCTCGACTTCGTCAGCTTCAACGTGTTCCTGGAATCGCGCGCCCCCCTCGCCGCCTACCTCGCGCGGCTGCATCACATCGCGGGCGAGCGGCCACTCCTCTTGACCGAAGTGGGCCTCGACAGCCTGCGCAACGGCGACGTCGCACAGGCGCGCACCATCGATTGGCAGATCCGCACGAGCTTCGCGGAGGGGTGCGCCGGCTTGTATGTGTACTCCTGGACCGACGAGTGGTACCGCGCCGGCGAAGACGTGTTCGACTGGAAGTTCGGTCTCACCGACCGGGACCGCCGGCCCAAGCCCGCCCTGGCGGCTGCCCAGACGGCGTTCACCGACACACCGTTCTCCGCCGACGTGCGCTGGCCGCGGATGTCGGTCGTCGTGTGCAGCTACAACGGACAGCGCACGATTCGTGACTGCATGGAAGGGCTGCGCCGCCTGCGCTACCCCGACTTCGAAGTCATCGTCGTCAACGACGGCTCGTCCGACCGGACGCCGGCGATCGTCGGCGAGTATGACGTCCGCCTGATCAGCACCGAAAACCGCGGCCTCTCGAGCGCGCGCAACACCGGGTGGCAGGCGGCGACCGGCGAGATCGTGGCCTATCTCGACGATGACGCCTACCCCGACCCCGATTGGCTCACGCATCTGGCGGCCATGTTCCTGCGCAGCTCCCACGTCGGGGTGGGGGGCCCGAACATCGCACCTCCGGGCGACGGCAAGATCGCGAAGTGCGTCGCGCTGGCGCCGGGTAACCCGACGCACGTCATGCTCACCGACCGGGAAGCAGAGCACATCCCGGGCTGCAACATGGCGTTTCGGCGCGAGGCGCTGGCGGCGATCGGCGGCTTCGACCCGCGCTTCCGAGTGGCGGGTGACGACGTGGACGTCTGCTGGGCGCTGCGAGAGCGGGGCGGAACGCTCGGGTTCAGCCCGGCGGCCGTGGTCTGGCACCATCGGCGCAATTCCCTGCGGGCCTACTGGAAGCAACAGGTCGGCTACGGCCGGGCGGAAGGATTGCTCGAGCGGAAGTGGCCGGAGAAGTACACGTCGACGGGACAGATCGCCTGGGCGGGCCGTCTCTATGGAATGGCGTCGCTGCCCGCGGCGCCGTGGCGGGTCGCGCGCATTTACCACGGTATCTGGGGGTTCGCGCCCTTCCAGCGGTTGTACGCGCCGGCCCCGACGTGGCTGGGCGCGATGGCGCTCGCGCCGGAGTGGTACCTCCCGATCGTCGCCCTGATGGTCGTGGCGGGCCTGGGAATCGCCTGGACGCCGCTCCGGCTCGCCGTCCCGCTGCTCGCGCTCGCAACGATGCCGCTGATGTTGCGCGCCACCGTCGCCGCTCGTATCGCGTTTCCCCGGTCCATGGCCCGTCGCCGTCTCCGGCAGCGGGCGCTGACGGCGCTGCTCTATCTGCTCCATCCGCTCGCCCGGTTGTACGGCCGCCTGACCCGGCCCGGCGCCGCTCGTTCGAGCGCCTGGGCACGATGGGGTTCCCTGGCGTTGTGGTGCGAGCACTGGCGCGATCCCGGCGAGCGTTTGAGCCGGCTCGAGACGACGCTGCGCGGACTCGGCGCCGCCACCCGCAAGGGCGGTGAGTTCGAGCGTTGGGACCTGGAAGTTCGCGGCGGCATCCTCGGTGGGGCGCGGCTGCTGATGGCCGTCGAGGAGCACGGCCAGGGCATGCAGCTGGTGCGGGTGCGCTGGTGGCTCCGGCCGAGTACGGGGGGCGTCGCCCTGGCGATCGGTCTCGCCGGTGTTGCGGTGGCCGCCCTCCTGACCGCCGCATGGATACCGGCCGGAGTGTTCGGGGCGGCGGCACTCTGGTGCGCGTGGCACGAAGCAGCCGACTGCGCCCGGGCGGCGGGAGACATCCGCCGTGCGGCCTCCCGGGCGGGGGACGACTGATGAAGGCGCGCCGGCCGACCGATCTCTCGCTGTACCGCCGGCTGCTGCTGCAGGCGCGGCCCTTCTGGCCGCACCTGGCGACGCTGTTCGCGCTCAGTCTGCTCGCGACGCCGATCGCGCTGCTCGCGCCGCTGCCCCTGAAGATCGTGGTCGACAGCGTGCTGGGATCGCGGCCCCTCCCGCACCTTCTCGGGCTCTGGTTCCCGGCCGCGGGGCATTCCCCCGCCGCCGGGCTCTCGCTCGCGATCGGCCTGCTCATCGCCGTCACGCTGCTCGCCCAGCTGTTGAGCATCGTGACCAACTGGCTGCGGGCGTACATCGGGGAGTATCTCGTGCTGGAGTTTCGCAGTCGTCTGCTCGAGCAGGGGCAGCGGCTCTCGCTCTCCTACCACGACGGCCGGGGCACGGCCGACACCGTGTACCGCATCCAGCAGGACGCCACGACGCTGCAGTACGTGGCGGTCGACGGATTCATCCCCTTCGTTTCCGCCATCATTGCGCTCGGGGCGATGCTCTTCGTCACCTCCCGGCTCGATTGGCAGCTGTCCCTCGTGGCGCTCGCGATCTCCCCGGTGCTCTTTATTCTCTCGCGCAGCTTCCGCCCCCGGATGCGTAAGCAGGCCCGGGCGGTCAAGAAGCTGGAGAGCTCGGCCGTGGCCGTGGTGCAGGAGATCCTTGGCGCCCTGCGGGTGGTCAAGGCGTTCGGGCAGGAGCGGCGCGAGACCGACCGTTTCGCGGGACGGGCCCGCGAGGGCGTCGTAGCGCGGCTCCGCCTCGCCCTGACGGAAGGCCGGTTCGGACTGATGGTCGGCTTGACGACCGCCGTCGGCACCGGCGCCGTGCTGTTCATCGGGGTGGGACACGTACGGGCGGGCGTGCTCACGCTGGGCGAGCTGTTGATGGCGATGAGCTACCTGACGCAGCTCTATGCCCCACTCTCGACCATCAGCCGCAAGGCCGCGAGTCTCCAGAACTACCTCGCCTCCGCCGAGCGCAGCTTCGCGCTGCTGGATGAGGCGCCGGATGTGCCGGAACGGCCCGGTGCCCGCGCCCTCGAGCGGGCAGGCGGCACGGTCGCGTTCGACCACGTCACCTTCGGCTACGATACCGAACACGCCGTCGTCCACGACGTGTCCTTTACGGTTGCACCCGGAACGCGCGTCGCGATCATGGGGGCGACGGGCGCGGGGAAGACGACGCTCATCGGCCTGCTGACGCGGTTCTACGATCCGACGGGCGGAGCGATCCGGCTGGACGGCGTCGACCTGCGGGAGTATCGGCTCGCCGATCTGCGTCGCCAGTTCGCCGTCGTGTTGCAGCACCCGCTGCTGTTTTCCACCACCATCGCCGAGAACATCGCCTACGGCCGGCCGGGTGCCGCGCACGCGGACATCGTCGAGGCCGCCGCGGCCGCCGGCGCGCACGACTTCATCGACCAGCTGCCGCGCGGATACCAGACACAGGTTGGCGAGCTCGGCCAGAAGCTCTCGGGCGGTGAGCGGCAGCGCATCGCCCTGGCGCGCGCTTTCCTCCGGGACGCACCGCTCCTCATCCTCGACGAGCCCACGAGCTCGGTGGATCTGAAGACCGAAGCAGTGATCCTCGAGGCGCTCGAGCGCCTGATGCGCACGCGCACCGTGTTCCTGATCACGCACCGCCCAAGCAGCTGGGGGATGTGCGATCTCTGGCTGCAGCTCGAGCACGGCCGGCTCGTCCGTCAGGGCGCGCCGCTGCCGCTGCAGGCGGGTGGCGTCGGAGAGCCTGCCCGATGAAGCCACCGATCGCGATCCTGCTCGAGGATTTGGACTCGCACCCCGCCCTCGTCGCCTGGCGTGCATTCCAGCCGCAACGCGATCGGGCGCTGCGGATCGAGGTGCTGCGCGAGCACGGAGTCACGGGCGTCTATCGGCTGGTGGGCGCAGGCGCCGAATCGGGCACCGTGATCGCCAAGCGGCTGCCTTCGGCCAAGGCGGCGCCGGAGCGCACCATGTACGAGCGGGTGCTGCCGCACTTGCCCCTGACGTCGCCACGATGCCATGGGACTCTGGCCGGCGATGGATCCGCCACAGAGACGTGGCTCTTCCTCGAAGATGTCGGTGGTCAGCGGTACTCCGATACCGATCCCGACCATCTTGCGTTGACGGCTCGCTGGGTCGCCCGCATGCACGGATCGGCCAGCACAGTCGCCGCCGCCAGCCACCTTCCCGACGGTGGACCGGGCCGCTACCACCAGCACCTGATCGCGGCGGCGGAGAAGGTGGCGCGTCGCCTGTCCGGCCCCGACCTCGCCTTGGAAGACGTGACCCTGCTGCACCGGGTCGCCGATCGAGTAGCGGGGTTGTTGGCCCACTGGAGCGAGGTCGAGGATCTGAGCTCCGGCCTCCCCGCCACCGTCGTGCACGGGGACTTCCGGCCGAAGAACGTCTACCTGCGGCCCGCCGGGAGCGGGATCGCCTGCTACCCGATCGATTGGGAGACCGCCGGCTGGGGGGTGCCGGCCGCCGATTTGACGCGGATCGACACCACCGTGTACTGGTCGGTCGCGCGCGAATGGCGTGAGGGCCTGACGCTCGACACGGTGAATCGCCTGGCGCAGATCGGCCAGGTCTTTCGTACGATCGCGGCGATCGACTGGGAGTGCACCAGCCTGCGGTTCGAGACGCGAAACCTCATCATCCGGTCGCTCGCGAGCCTGAGAGTGTTGACGCCTCGGCTGGGCGACGCCGTTCAGTTGACGGGGGTGCCCACGTGACCCTGGTGGTGAGCGGCGAAGTGCGCGTCGGCGCTCCGGTGGATCGCCTCCCGGATGGCGTCGAGCTGACCGCGGCACTCGAGACGGCCTGCGGCGCCCCGGAGGGAACGATCCGCGTCACGTCGGTGCGGCAGCTCAAAACGAACGTCTACCGCGTCGAGCTCTCCGGCGTCCACGATGAGCGCGCGCAGTCGTTCGTCCTCAAGTCCTGCAACCCCGGACTGGCGCGGCACAACCAGCTCGTCGCCCGCCGCTGGCTCCCGCTGATCGGTCTGTCGGAGGGGGCGGCGCGACTCGAGGGATCGGCCGCCGACCGGCGGGGCGAGCGCATCTGGCTCGTCTACGAAGATGTCGGCACGGCGCGACTCGACGTGGTCATGGCGGATCGCACCCGCGTCGCCGTCGCCATCGACCTCGTTGCGGCGCTGCATGTCCGCTCGGCCGAGCACCCGATGCTGCCCGATTGCCGGGCGCACGGTGGTGATCTGGGCGAAGCGTATCTGATCGCGAACGTGCGCGATGCGGTCCGGGCGCTCGAGCAGCTGCATCCTCCCCGCATCGCCCTGTCGCCCGTGCAACAGCGGGTCCGCGACCGCCTCCTCAGCCGGATGCGATTGCTCCAGGAAGAGCTTCCCCGTCGCGTGCGAATGATGGAACAGGACGGAGGACCGGAGGTCCTGCTGCACGGGGATCTGTGGACGACGAATGCCTTCGTCACCGAGAGCCCCGCAGGATGGCGCGCGCGCCTCGTGGATTGGGATCACGCCGGCGTGGGCCGCGCGAGCTACGACCTCTCCACCTTCCTGCTGCGGTTCCCCGCCGACGAGCGGCCCTGGATTCTCGATCGCTACCGGGCGGCCGTCGCCGGGCGGTGGGAGCTGCCGGACATCCGGGACCTGAACCCGCAGCTCGAGACGGCGGAGCTGGCACGCTACGCCAACCGGGCGATCTGGCCGGCGGTGGCCTGGCTCGTGGACGGCGCGGACTGGGCGTTCGAGGAGCTCGCCATGGTGGCGGGGTGGTTCGACGATTGGCGGCCGGTGTTGTGACGAAGCTCCTGATCGTCAACGCCGACGACCTCGGCGCCACGCTCGGCACGAACCGGGGGATCATGGAAGCGCATCTGCGCGGCATCGTGACCAGCGCGAGCCTCCTCGTCAACGGGGCGGGGAGCGCGGAGGCCGCCGAGATGGCCGAGCTCGCTCCCGAGCTGAGCGTGGGGCTGCATGCCGATCTCGACGGCGTCCCGCCGGAGCAGGTCACCGCGTCGCTGGAGCGGCAGCTCGATCGCTTCGCGGCATTGACCGGCGCCGAGCCGACCCACCTCGACACCCATCACGACACGCACCGCCAGCCGCGGGTGTACCCTGCCGTGGTGGAGTTCGCGCGGCGGCACGCGCTCCGCCTGCGCGGTCATGCGCGGATCCGGGTCTGCACAAAGTTCTACGGGCAGTGGGGCGGCGAGACGCACCTGGAGCAGATCAGCGTCACCGGGCTCGAACGGGTGCTCGCCGACGTGGAGGACCTGGTAACCGAGCTGACGTGTCACCCCGGCTACCCCGATGCGGCGCTGCGGTCGAGTTACGACGCGGAGCGTGAGGCCGAGGTCCGGACGCTGTGCGATCCGGCGGCCCGTGACCTCGTCGCGCGCCTGGGATTCCGCCTCACCAGCTTCCACGACCTGCCGGGCGTCACCGCCCGGTCACCGGCGTAGCGGAGCGTCGACCATGGCCAGCGTCGTCGTGTCCTGCTACAACGTCGCGAGCTTCCCCGAGGGCGGCGGACACTTCTGGGTCTACATGCAATACGTCCAGGCGCTCCGCGCGGCGGGGTGTGAGGTGTACTGGCTCGAGCGGTTCCGGCGCGGGAAGGACCCCCAACGCGATGAACGGGCGATCCCCGAGTTCTTCGCGCGCATGGCGCGGTTCGGCATGGACGGGAAGGTGCTGCTGTACACGCAGGACGACGGACCCGAAGGCAGCGAGCCGCTGGTCACGTTCGTCGGGAGCACACGCCAGGAGGCCGAGACGATCCTGCGGCGCTCCGATCTGCTGCTGAACTTTCATTACGCGATCGATCCCCGGCTGCTCGCGTGCGCCCGTCGCACCGCGCTCGTCGACATCGATCCCGGGCTGCTGCAGCTCTGGATCAGCACCGGTCAGCTCCGCGTGCCGCCGCACGACTGTTACCTGACGATCGGCGAAACGGTGGGAACGGCGGCGGCGCGCTTCCCCGACTGCGGCTTCTCGTGGATCCGATTCCGGCCGCCTGTCTGCCTCGACCTCTGGCCCTACTCCTTCGATCCGCGCCCCGCCCCGTTCACGACGGTGGCGGGATGGTGGTCGGGCATGTGGGTGCGCGAGGTCGTGGATGGCCGCGACGTGCTGTACGAAAACACGAAGCGGATCTCGTTCCTCGAATTCGTCGACGTCCCCACGCGGACGCCCCAATCACTCGAGCTGGCACTGTTCCTGGCCTCCGACGACAACGCCGACCTGACGCTCCTGCAGCGGCACGGATGGCGGGTACGGCGATCGCAGGACGTGGCCGGCACGCCGGAGCAATACCGCAGCTACGTCCAGCAGTCGCGCGGGGAGTTCAGCTGCGCCAAACCCTCGTGCATGAAGCTCCAAAACGCGTGGATCTCCGACCGGACGCTGTGCTACCTCGCGAGCGGCAAGCCCGCCGTCGTGCAGCATACCGGGCCCAGCGACTATCTGCCCAACGGCCTCGGCCTCCACCGGTTCACCACGCTCGACGAAGCGGCCGCGGCCGTCGATCTGGTCAACAGCGACTACGAGCGGCAGTGCCGCGCCGCCCGCGACATCGCCGCCACCTGGTTCGATGGGACGGCGGTACTCGAACACATTCTCAACGCGACATTGGGAGCACCCGCATGCTGATCCTGTCCCTTACTGCGCTGCTGCTGCAAGGGGACGTACCCGTCCCGACGCAGGGAAGCGATGGCGCCCGCGCCGTGCCGTCGGTATCGGCGATCAGGGTCGATCGGGCACCCGTCGTAGACGGCCGCCTCGACGACGCTGCATGGCAATCCGCCGCGCTGGTGACGGGCCTCGTGCAGACCGACCCGGATGAGGGACGAGCGGTGTCCGAGTCCACTGTAGTACGCATCGTGTACGACGGCGCGGCGCTCTACGTCGGCGCCCGGTTGTTCGATCGCGATCCCAACGGCATTGTGCGCCTGCTCGGCCGGCGCGACGTCGCAACGCCGAGCGATGAGTTTCAAATCATGCTCGACACGTATCACGACCGGCGCACGTCATTTCTGTTCGCCGTGAGCTCGAGCGGCGTGCAACGCGACGCCGTGGCGGGAGACGACGGCGACGATTTCGACGGGTCGTGGGACGCGGTTTGGCAATCCGCGTCCGCGGTCGACTCGCTCGGGTGGACCGTGGAAATGCGCATCCCGTTCTCGCAGCTGCGCTTCTCGAAGGCCCAGAGCCAGGTGTGGGGGGTTCGGTTCGTCCGGTGGATCCAGCGCAAGAACGAGAAGGCGCTGTACCCGTTCGTGGCGAAGACCGACAACGGCGTCGCCTCGCGCTTCGCCGAGCTCGTGGGGTTGCGCGATCTTGGCAACGTGCGCGGCGTCGAGATCCTCCCCTATACGGTGGCGCGGCAGAAGTTCGACCGTGCCGAGCCCGGGAACCCCTTCGACAACGGCCATAGCGTGTTCCAAGGGGCGGGACTCGACGTCAAGGCGGGTCTCTCGCCCAGCTTCAAGCTCGACTTCACCGCCAACCCCGACTTCGGCCAGGTCGAGCTCGACCCCTCCTTCGTGAACCTCACCCAGTTCGAGCAGTTCCTGACCGAGCACCGCCCGTTCTTCACGGAAGGCTCGTCGCTCTTCTCGTTCGGCAGCGCCGGCGGGGGCATCAATCCCCGATTCGATACGCCGCTGCTCTTCTACTCGCGGCGCATCGGCCGACCGCCCCAGGGCGAGCCGACGTCTTCGGGCGACTTCACCGACGTTCCGGAAGCTACGACGATCCTCGGTGCGGCGAAGTTGAGCGGCAAGACGGCGAACGGCTGGTCGCTGGGGGCGGTCGAGGCGCTGACGGCTCGAGAATTTGCCACCGTGGCCGATACGACGGCGCGCGCGCGCTATTCCGATGAGGTCGAGCCGCTCACCAACTACTTCGCGGCGCGGGTGAAGCGCGACTTCAGCGGCGGGAATACGACCCTGGGGTTCGTCGGTACGGGGGTCCGGCGGTCCATCGACCAGCCAACATTGAAGTTCCTCGGCTCGGGCGCCTACGCCGGCGGGGTCGACTTCCTGCACCGGTGGAGCGACCGGGCGTATACGCTCGCGGCGAGCGTCAGTGGCTCGCTCGTGCACGGCGATACGATGGCGATCAACGAATTTCAGGAGGCGTCAGACCGCTATTACCAGCGGCCGGACGCCCGGCATTCCCGCTTCGATTCCACCGCCACCTCGCTGAGCGGCATCGCCGCCGACGTCTATCTCAACAAGGTGGGCGGCAATTGGGTGTGGACCCTCGCAGGCAATACCATGACCCCCGGGTTCGAAGTGAATGACCTCGGTTTCCAGGAACGGGTCGACATTGCTTCACTCTTCGGCGCGGGCGGCTACAAGTGGACACGCCCCGGGCGGGTGTTCCGCCAGGCGTACGCATACCTCTCCACCAAGTCGAGCTGGAATTACGACGGCGACCTGATCACTCGATCGTACAACGGATACGTCTTCGGGCGGTTCCGGAATTTCTGGGAGGCGGATTTCAGTCTCACGATGAAGCGCCGGGTCCTGGACGATCGGCTGACACGGGGCGGCCCGCTGGCGAGCAAGCCTGCCGGGTGGACCGCAGCGGCCGAAGCGTACACCGATAACCGCAAGGCGGTGAGCGCCTATGCCTACACCTCGTATTCTCGAAACAGCGCCGGCGGGTGGTACTTCAGCTTTTCGCCGTCCGTCACGGCGCGACCCAACAAGTCTCTCTCGCTGAGCCTCGGACTGGGATATGAGGTCGGGTGGGATGCCGCTCAGTACGTGGAAACCGTTTCCGACTCGACCGCCGTTCCAACACTGGGCAGCCGCTACGTGTTCGCGGCGTTGCAGCAACACAGCGCCTACGCGACGCTCAAGGTCAATGCCGCCTTCTCCCGCACGCTCAGCCTGCAGCTCTACGCCCAGCCGTTCACCTTCATCGGCGCGTACGATCGCTTTTCGGAGCTCTCGGCTCCGCGAACGTACACGTTCAACGAGTACGGGGTCAGCAACCACTCGACGATCGTGAACAACGGAGACGACACGTACACGGTGGACCCCGACGGACCCGGGCCTGCGCAGAGCTTCGATATCTACAATCCGAGCTTCCGCGAACGCTCATTCCGATCGAACGCCGTGTTGCGGTGGGAATACCGTCCGGGCTCCACGATCTTCTTCGTCTGGAGTCAGACCCGCTACGGCTATTTCACGGACGTCCATGCGGGACTCGTGGGCGACCTGAGCCAGACGACGTTCCGCGATCGCCCGACTCACGTGCTGCAGATCAAAGTGAATTACTGGTTGCGGCCTTAGCCCGAGCGGCGGAACTCCGCATCGATGCGGCGGAAGTCTCGGCTCACGCGCTCCCAGTTGTAGTACGTCTCCACCGCCTTCCGTCCCGCTGCGCCCATCCGCAGGCGCAGCGGCTCGTCCGACAGCAGGCGATTGACGGCTACCGCCACGGCCGCGGGAGAATCGGGATCGACCAGCACCCCCGTTTCGCCGTCGCGCACCGCGTCCGCCACTCCGCCCGAGCGCCCGCCGACCACCGCGACGCCGGACGCCTGCGCCTCGACCAGCGAGATCCCGAACCCCTCGGCCAGCAGCTCGTGATAGCGCGACACGCCGAGGTAGAGATCGGCGGCGTTGTAGAGAGCCGGCAAGTCCGCATCCGGCACGAAGCCGAGGAACTTTACCGCGTGATGCACCCCCGCCTGTCCCGCGATACGCGCCAGCTCGTCTCCCCGGGGACCCGTGCCGGCGACCGCGTACCGCACGCCCGGGTAGAGCGCCCGGATGGCGGGGAGCGCCCGGATCACCGTGTCGATTCCCTTGTGCCACTCGAGGCGCGCTACGGTCAGCAGCCAGGGCCCGCCCTCCAGCCCAAACCGCCCACGCAGTTCGCGTGTATCGATTCCCGGACGGAATTGTCCGGGCTCGGTGCCGAGCGGCACGACCTGCACGCGCGCCGCGAGGTCGGGGCGGTCGAGCCGCTCGTAAATGCGCCGCGCCAGCCCGGCCGTCCACGTGCTGTTCGCCGCGAGCACCGTGGCGCCGGTGACGAGGCCCGATGCCGTCCAGCGCTTGAAGCGGCTCTTCCCGATCTTGTGATCGAGCAGCAGAAGCTCGGTCCCGTGCACCACGACGCCATAGGGAACGCCGTGACGTTTGGCGAGCCACCACGCGGGGTATCCGGCGGGCTTCAGCTCGCCGCACCAGGTGAAGCTGAAGCGATGGCGCTGCTCGAGCCGCGAAGCGCGCGACGTCCACAGCGCCAGCCCGTTGATGGTGCGGAGTCGCGTGGCGCGAATCCCGGCGCGATCGATGATCTGGGGAAATTGCTTGTCGCTCTCCGCACTGTCTGGATAGGAACCCGTCGAGACGACGAGCGACTGCGCCGGGTAACGGAGCGCCAGCTCTCCCATCATGCGCGCGATGCCGCCGCCGTGCGGCGGGAAGTTGAACGACAGGAGGAGGGTGGTCAGGCGACCTGCGCTTCGATTTCCCTCAGGTCGCGGATGACGCGGTCCCAGTTGTAGTACGTCTCGACCGACTTGCGGCCGGCCAGCCCCATCCGGCGCGCGAACAGCTGGTCGCCCAGGACGCGCTCCAAGGCCTGTCCCACCGCGGTGGGAGCATCGGGATCCACGACGAGACCGGTCTCGCCGTCTTGCACCGCCTCGGCGAGGCCACCGCTCCGTCCGGCGATCACCGGGAGCCCGGAGGCCGCGGCCTCGGCGAGGGCCACGCCGAAGCCCTCGATGCGATCGCCCTCGCCGTGGCGGGTCACACCGAGGTAGACCTCGGCGGCGTTGTACAGCGCCGGCAGGTCCGCATCGGGGACGGAGCCGACGAAGCGCACGGCATCGGCGATGCCCAGTTCCTGGGCCAGCTTCTTCAGCGCATCCCGCTTCTTGCCGGTGCCGACGACGGCGTAATGCAGGTCCATTCCGCCGCGCCGCGCCTGCGCCACCGCCTCGAGCGCGACGTCGACGCCCTTGTACGACTCCAGCCGCGCCACGGTCAGCGCCCAGCGCCCGCCGTTCATGCGGTAGCGATTGCGCACCTCGCGCGGATCGATGTCGGGGCGGAACAGCTCTGGATCGGTGCCGAGCGGTACGACCCGGACCCGCTCCGCCAGGGGATCGAGCCCCAGCTCGCGCAGCACCTTCTGCGCCTGTTCCCGCGTCCAGTGGCTGTTGGCGACCACGGCGGCGGCGGACTTGAGCAGCGCTTTCGCCGACTTGCGCGCAAACGGCTTGTGATGAATCGCGTGCAACTCGGCGAGGCAGTCGCCGCCGTGCACCAGCACGCCGTACTGGACCCCGACCCGCTCGTGCGCCCATTTCGCCGGATACGTCGCCGGGCGCACCGAGTCGGCCCAGGCGAAGCGCGGCTTGTGGGTGCGTGCCAGACTCACCACGCGACGCGCCCAGAACATCAGCCCGGCGAATCCGTGGAGCGACCGGGTGGCAATCGGCAGCCGGTCGATCGTCGTGCCGCCGAAACGATTGTCGATTTCCAGCGAGTCGCGGTGCTGGCCGGTGGAGACGAGCAGCTCGCCGGGGGGGTAGCGCCGCGCGATCTCCCCCATGAGCCGGGAAATGCCGGTGACGATCGGCGGAAATTCGTCGGTCAGGAGAAAGGTCTTCGACATCACGCGTGACGCTCCAGATCCCAGAGTCGGGCGTACTTCAGGAAGACGCTGAAACCCGCGAGCCCGCAGAGGACGAGTCCCCGCCAGCCTTCGAGCAGTCCCAGCTGGATGATGTACGTACGGAAGAACTGCCACCCCGGCCGTACCATGAGATCCGAGACCCGCGCCCGGCGGCCGCTGTCCCTGAGATCGGCGGCGCCCCATTCGGCGTATTGCACCAGCTTGCGCACGTGATGAGAAAGATCGCGGTAGGGAGTGTGGGCGAGCGGGTAGGTGAGCCGTCCGACGTTTGGCACCGGCTCGAGGCCCTCGTGGACGCGCTTCTCGACGAAGCGGCGGTCGCGTTGAAAGAACCGCACCGCCCACGAGTCGCCCCACCCCGCATGCCGCATCAGGCGACCGAGATACACGTTGTTGCGCCGCACTGCGTAGGCTGCATGTTGCGCGCCATTCTCTCCGTCGCCCGCGAGTCGGGTCAACTCCTGCGCCAGCTCCGGGCCGATCCGTTCATCCGCATCGAGCGCGAATACCCAGTGATTGCGCGCGCGACCGATCGCCGCATTGCGCTGCGCCGCGATCGTGACGCCCGGCACGTCGAGTACCGTCGCACCGGCCGTCCGCGCCAGCTCCGCTGTCGCATCGGAGGAGCCACCGTCCGCCACCAGCACTTCGTCCGCCCACCGGAGGTGGCCGACGCAGGCCGTGATCTGCTCCGCTTCATTGAGCGTGGGGATGACGACCGTGATCGGCCCCGGCATGTCTCTAGAACTCTACATCGGTGCGTCCCGCCGGAGCAATTGGGCACGCCGCGCCAGCGCCTCACGATAGATGGCCTCGGTGCGTACGGCGGTCCGCTCCAGCGTGAATTCCCGGCGCACCAGGGCGCGTCCCGCGTGCGCCATGCGCTGCGCGAGGGCGGGGGGCCCAAGCAGCGCGGACAGTGCGTCGGCCCAGGCCCCGGGGTCGAGCGGGGCAACGAGCCGGCCGGTGACGCCGTCGGTGATGAGGTCAGGATTCCCGCCGGCGTCCGAGGCGATCACCGGTACGCCGAGCGCCATCGCTTCGAGCAGCGTCTGCGACAACCCTTCGATCCGCGACGGCAGCGCGGCGACGTCGGCGAGCCGGTAGAACGCCAGCGGCCGCGGCACGAAGGGGATGAACACCGCCCGATGGCGCGACGGCAGGTTGGCGGCCCGGGCGACGAGCTCGGCGTCGGGCTCCGCGCCGACGCAGGCTACGAGCGTGGGCGGCGCGACGCTGGGCAGCGCTGCCAGCAGGACGTGTTGATCCTTGCGCCGCGACACGACCGCGACGACCCGTCGCCCGCCCACGTCGCCGAGGGCCGCCCGCGCCGCGGCGAGCTCCGCCGGCAGCACCGGCGCGTCGACGCGCGCCAGATCGATGCCGTTGGGAACGACCCGCAGCCGCTCGACGGGGTGCCAGCGCCGCACCAGGGCACGGGCGACGGCGCCGCTCACCGCGATCGTGCGGTCGGCCGCCGCGCCGACGAGCCGCAGCTCGAGCGGCAACGTGAGCGGCATCGTGCGGCGCGTGACCACGAGCGCCGCCGGCAGCGCGCCGCGCAGGCGCAGCCATGCGAGCGCGCGGCGGTCGCGGGTGGCGTGGGTGTTGACCACGTCGATCCCGCGGGTCGCCACGAGATCCGCGAGCGTCTGCGCGAGACGCCCGAGGCGCGTGAAGTCCAGGGCCACCGCCTCGAGCCCGGCGCCGCGCGCCAGTCCGTACAGCAGTGATTCGGCGCGGCAGCCCACCAGCATCCGGTGGCCGCGCCGCGCGAGCTGTTCGCTGAGACTGAAAATGGATTGCGTGGATCCCGCCCCATCGCCCTGAAACGTCAGCTGCAGGATCGTCCGCGGGGCCTCGCGCATGGAGCGAAGCTAGTTGTACATTGGCGCCGATGCACATCGCCGTGATCTCGCACCACCGACTGCCGGTGAAGGGGTACGGCGGGCCACAACGCGTGGTCGTCGCGCTGGTGCGCGGCCTGGTAGAGCTCGGCCATCGCGTCACGGTCATCGCCGCACCGGGCTCCAAGCTCCCCACCGCACCGGTCATCGAGGTTGCGCCGCGCGACCTTCGGGACGCCGGCCCCCGACTGGCGGCGTTGGTTCCCAAAGACGCGGACATCGTGCACGTCCACGCACCGCTGCCGACCTGGCCGCTGGCGATTCCACTGGTGCAGACGTTCCACTGGAACGCGAAGCCCGGGAAGCCGATCCCGGCAAATACCGTCTTTCTGTCGCGCGACCATGCCGCGCGCCATGGCGGGACGACGTACGTGCATAACGGACTGGTCGCGAGTGAGTTCACCTTCCGGCGGCGCAAGGAAGCGTGGAGCCTGTTTCTCGGACGGCTCCACAGCGCCAAGGGATACCACTGGGCCATCGAGGCGGCGAAGCGGACGGGACGCCGGCTGATTCTCGCCGGGGGCTGGCGACCCAGTTTTTCCGCGGAGATCAAGTACGTCGGTGAGGTCGACGACAAGCAGAAGGCCGCCCTGCTCGCCCGGGCGCGCTGCCTGTGGACCCCGGCGCTGTGGGACGAGCCGTTTGGTCTCGCCTCGATTGAAGCGCTCTTCTCAGGCACACCCGTCCTGGGGACACGCCGCGGCGCGCTCCCGGAAATCATCACACCGGACGTGGGGGCACTCGGCGACACGCTGGAGGATTTGCTGGAAGCGTCACAGCAGATTCATACGCGGGACCCGGAGTGCTGTCGCGCCCGCGCCGAGCGGAACTTCTCACACCTGTCGATGGCGGCCGGGTACGTGCGCCTGTACGAGGCGCTCCGCGCCAGTGGGAAGCTCCCCGCCAGCCCGCCGGCAGCGGCGTCATAGCAGATCAGCGATGCACATCGTCCAGCTGCACCATTCCCGGTTGCCCGTGGCCGGGTATGGAGGCGCGCAACGCATCGTGGTATGGCTGGCGTATGCGCTCGCTGAATTGGGGCACGACGTCACCGTGGCCGCCGCGCCCGGGACCGCCCTTCCGGGGCTGCGCTGCGTCGCACTCGACCCCAACGAGCTCTACTCAGCCACGTTCGACGTGCGGCACGTGGTCCCTGGCCCGTTCGATGTGCTGCACTTCCACGGGCCGCCGCTCCTCGCGCCGACGATCCCGTACGTCCACACGCTGCACGGCAACATGGGTCCCGGCCGGCAGGCGGATGCGCGCGCCATTTGCGTGAGTGAGAATCACGCCCAGCGCCATGGCACGCGGAGCTTCGTCCACAATGGCGTGCGGCTCGACGAATACCGATACGAGGAGCGGAAGGGCGACTTCGATTTGTTCATGGCCAGGCTGCATAGTGTGAAAGGCTGGCGCACCGCGGTCTCCATCGCGCGTCGCTGCCGGATCAAGCTCGTACTGGCAGGTGGATGGCGACCTTCATTCTCGCGGTACGTCCGTTTCGTGGGAGAGGTGAGTGGGGAGCGTAAGCGGTACCTGCTCGCCGCGGCTCGCTGTCTCTGGATGCCGGTGCAGTGGGACGACCCCTGTCCCGTTAACGTCCTCGAGGCGCTGGCCAGCGGCACGCCGGTCATCGGGACGCCGCGCGGCTCATTGCCGGAGCTCGTCGGACCTGATGGCGGTGGGATCGGTGCTACGGAGGAAGAGCTGATCGCAGTGCGTCGCCGACTCGACGAGTGGAATCCCGCGATGGTGCGTGCGCGGGCAGAGCGTTTCTTTTCGCATTTGCGGATGGCCCGCGACTACGTCCGCATGTACGAGCACCTGCTGACACACGGCGCGCTCCCGCCGGGGCGACGTGCGGATGCCGCGGAGTCCTAGACGAGCTGGTAGTTGCGAAACTCGAACAGCCGTTCTCCCGTGAGCCGCTCGATCCAGTCCGACAGGTAGAACCGCAGGTGCTCCGCCCGGAAATGCCGCGGGCCGATGCGCCGCTCGGGGTCGACCATCCGCTCGCGCACCCATGCCTGCGCCGCGCCCGGATGTGCGCCGGTGAACGGCTTCAACAGCGGCAGCCACTCGAGGTAGCCGCGCTCCTGCTCGCGCGCCGAGCGCTCGCGGCTCCAGGGATAGATCGTCTTCGAGATCTCCAGTTTCTCGCGAATCGCCCGCGCGGGTCGGGCCCAGCCGTAGTGAAACATCCGCGCCCCGGTCGGACGAGCGCGGATCTTCCGGAATTCCGGACCGACGCGAAACCCCTGCGCCCCCTGATAGGGCCGGATGTCGCGCCCGAGCCGCAGGCACCGAACCTCGCGACGATACCAGCGCCGGTTGGTGGCGATCTGATCGAAGCCGCCGTAGAAATGGAGGTAATCGACCAGCAAGCCCTCGACCCTCGCGTCCGTGTCCCATTCTCGGGTCTTCTCGCGCAACCGCTGCGCCCCGCTCTCCTCCAGCACTTCGTCGGCCTGAATGTAGATGCCCCATTCCCCGCGGCAGGCCGCCATCGCCTTGAGGGTTTCCTGGGACAGCATCTCGTTCTTCTTGGTGAAGTCCCAGACGCTGTCGAGGATGCGGACTCTCGGGTCGTTGACCGAGGCGACGAGGTCGCGGGTCTCGTCCTCCGACTTGCCCACGTTCACGACCACTTCGTCGCACACTTCGAGCACCGATCGAATCGCGGGGACAATCGGGAAGTCGAGCTTGACGGCGTTCCGGACGAGTGTGAACCCCGACAACATCAGGCGGCGGGCCCGAACTGCAGGTCGTAGAGCCGCCGGTACAGCCCATCGCGGACGAGCAGCTCGTCGTGCGAGCCGCGCTCCACGATGCGGCCCTCGGCGAGCACGACGATGTGGTCGGCGTGCTGCACGGTGGTCAGGCGATGGGCGATGACGAGCACCGTACGATGCTGCATCAGGCGGTCGATCGCCTCCTGGACGAGGCGCTCCGACTCGGTGTCCAGCGCGCTCGTCGCCTCGTCGAGGATCAGGATCGGGGGGTCGCGCAGCAGCGCGCGCGCGATGGCGATCCGCTGGCGCTGCCCGCCGCTGAGCCGCGTGCCGCGCTCGCCCAGCACCGTGTGGTAGCCCTCGGGGAGCCGTTCGATGAAATCGGCGGCGTTCGCCGCGCGCGCCGCCGCCTCGACTTCCGCGAGCGTCGCGCCGGGGCGGCCGTAGGCGATGTTGGCGAGCACGGTGTCGTTCAGCAGGATCGTATCCTGCGACACGATCCCCATCAGCCCGCGCAACGAGGCGCGCGTGTAGCGGGCGATCGGCACGTCGTCGAACGTGATCATCCCGCTCGTCGGCTCGTAGAAGCGCGGCAGCAGATCGACGAGCGTCGTCTTCCCCGCTCCCGACGGCCCCACGATCGCCACCACTTCGCCCTTGCGCACTTCGAGATCCACGTCGCGCAGCACGGCGGCGTCGTGTCCGTACGCGAACGTCACGCCGCGGTAGGCGATCGCCTGTGCGAAGCGCGCTGGACCTTCGCCTGGCCGGTCAACCTCCTCCGCCGGCAGGTCGAGCACCTCGAACACCCGCTCGGCGGCGGCCGTCGCGCCCGACATGACGCCTGGGTAATTCGCAATACTCTTGATCGGCGAGTTGAGCCTGAGCGCCACGATGAGGAACGTGATCAGCTCCTCGGGTCCCAGGCCCTGCGTGGCCCGCAGGGCCATGAGCGTTCCATACCAGAGGATCGCGACGATCATCATGCCGCCGAACACTTCGCTCACGGGGCTCGTGAGGCTGGAGAAGCGCTGCGCCCGGAGCACCCGCTTGCGGTACCGGTTGGCCAGGGCCAGGAAGCGGGAGCGCTCGAACGCCTCGGCCACATAGGCGCGCACCAGCTTCACCGAGCCCACCATCTCGCCGACGTGCGCCGTCAGCTCCCCGCGCTCGGCGGCGACTTCCCGCGAGCGGCGCCGCAGGCGACGCACCAGGGGCCGGATCACGAACAACAGTACGGGAGAGAAGACCAGCGCGATGAGGGTGAGGCGGGGCGACAATCCGAGCATGATCGTCAGGTAGACCACAATCATCAGGATGTTCTGGAACAGCGACGCGAGCGCGGCACTCACCGCCAGTTTCACCTGGTCGGCGTCGGTGATCAGCCGTGCCACAGTCTGCCCCGCCCGGGTGCGCTGGAAGTAGCCGAGCGGCAGCGTCTGCAAATGGGCGAAGAGCCGCACCCGCAGATCGCGTACCACGCCTTCCTGGATCACCACCGACCAGTACGCCGACAGGTACTCGCATGCGTTCTTGAGCACCAGGGCCAGGAGGAGTACGACGACCACGTTGCGCAGCGCCACCTCGGGCGCGCCGCCCGCGAGAAACGGTCCAGCGATTTTCCCGAGCAGCACCTGGATCGCCGAACCGCCCTCGGTGGCGATGGCCGACTGGTGAAACAGCGTGCGCAGGAAGGGGATCAGCAGTACGAAGGTGAAGCCATCGAGCACCGAAGCGACGACCGTCGCTCCGATGGTGGCGGCGAACAACGGAGCGTATGGACGGAGCAGCCGGAGGAGACGTCCTGCCGGCATCGTTAGCGGGGGCCCTGCTTCGCGCGCCGCGGCGTGAGCAACGCCACCGGCAGAATCACTTCTTCGGGGCTCACACCGCCGTGCAGGAAGGATCCCCGGTAGCGCGCCTGGTACTCGCGCAGCTTGGTCGGATAAACGAAGAAGCGGTCCCCCGCGGCGAGCAGGAGCCGGACCCCCAGTCCGTGGGCCGGCAACCCCCACGCCTTCAGATCCTCGACCGCGATCGCGGCCTCGGGATCCTCGGAGCGCAGGTCCTCGCCGAACTTGTAGCGCAGGTTCGCCGTCGCGTCACGCTTGGCGAACACGGTGGCCGGTGTCTCGCAGTGGATCGACCCGTGGTCGGTCGTGAGCAGCACGGTCACCCCGCGGCGCTCGGCCTCCGACAGCGCGGCCCTGAGCGGCGAGCGCTCGAACCAGGTGCGCGTCAGGCCGCGCAGCGCCGCGGCGTCACGCGCCACCTCGTACAGGATCGCGCTTTCGGAGCGGCCATGGGTCAGGAGGTCGATAAAGTTGAAGACGAGCGCCGTGACGCCGTCCTGGGCGAGGTGCGCCGGGAGGCGGCGCAACAGATCGCCGCCGTCGGCCGCCGAAAAGAGCTTCTCGTACCGCACCGGCACCGCGTGGCCCATCAGGTCCTCGAGCTGCTCCGCCAGGAGCTGCGGCTCGTAGGCGTTGAGGCTCTCGTCGTCGGACGGTTGGCCCCACCAATCGGGGTGGCGCGCCGCGATCTCCATCGGGAACATCCCCGAGAAGATCGCGTTGCGGGAGAACGGCGTGGCCGTCGGGAGGATGCTGTAGTAGTGCGATTCTTCGATATCGAAGAGCGGCGTGATGAGGTCGCGGATCACTTCCCATTGATCGAGCCGCAAGCAGTCCACCACCACGAGCATGGCGCGATTCGACGACTGCAGCATCGGCACCAGAAACTCGGCGCCCACATCCACCGACAGCGGCGGCCGGTCTCCTTCCGGGTGCGCCAGCCATGTCGGGTAGTTCCGGCGGATGAACTCGGTGAAGTCCTTGCGCAACCCCGCCTGCATCGTGGTGGCGGCCTCGGTGAGGCCGGGCTCGTTCCCCGACGAGAGCCGCACTTCCCAGCGCGTCAGCTCGACGACCAGCTCGATCCACTCGCGCCAGGCGAGCGCGGAGCCGCGCCGCGCTTCGAGCTCGCGGAACCGCGTCACGAAATCGCGCGCCAGATGCTGCTGGCGAATGCGGTCGCCCTCGACGAGACGCGTGACGACAGAGAGGATCTGGCGCGGGTGCACCGGCTTGACGAGATAGTCGTCCACCTCGACCCCGATCGCTTCGCGCAACACGCCGGAATCCTCGCTCTGCGTCACCATCACGACCGGCATGGCGGGATCGATGGCGCGAATCTCGGAGAGCAGCTCGAGCCCGCGCCGCCCCGGCATCTGCTCATCCAGCAACACGACCGAGTACGGCTGGCGCCGCAGCAGGGCGAGGGCATCGTCGCCGTGCGCCGCCTGCTCGACCGCGAACCCCTGATCTTCGAGAAACCGGCGGTGGGCGGCGAGGCCGTCGACTTCGTCGTCCACCCAGAGAATGGTCTTGGGGCGAGGCATGCGCGTAAGCTACCGACATCATACCTTTTTCGCGTGGCGTGTTTCCTCCTCGTCCGGTTCAGCTCGATTGGCGACGTCCTGCTGACCACCCCCCTCGTGCGAGTGTTGCGGGCGCGCCACCCGGACGCGAGGCTCGTCTTCGTCACCAAGCGGGCGATGACCCCGCTCGTTTCCGACAATCCCCATCTGTCGGATGTCGTGGCGCTCGAGCCCGGAGAGTCGATCCGCTCGCTCGCGCGGCGGCTCGCCGCCTTCGACCCGACGCAGGGGCTCGACCTGCATGGGTCGCTCCGCACCGCGGCGCTGCGCGTCCTCCTGCGCTGTCCGTGGCGCGGCTACTCCAAGCGCAAGCTCGCCCGCGGCATGCTCGTATCGACCAAGATCGATCTCTACGGCCGCCCGGTTGCCGTCGCCGAGCGGTACTTCGAAGCGGCGAGAGGGTTGGACGTTCGGCCCGACGGCGCTCCGCCGGAGTTCTACATCGGTCAGGAGGCGACCGATTGGGCTCGGGCATGGCTCGACGAACAGGGGTTGGGGCGCCGCCCCTTCGCGGCGCTCGCACCCGGAGCCGCCCACTTCACCAAGCGGTGGCCGCTCGAGCGCTGGCGGGCGGCGGCGGAGCGGCTGAGCGGGCGCGGTCTGTCGCTCGTGACGGTGGGAGGCGCGGCCGACCGCTCACTGGGCGAGGCGCTGGTACCGCTCGCCCGCAACGCGGCAGGTGTCTCGTCGCTGCAGGAGACGGGCGCGCTGCTGGCGCAGGCGCGGCTCGTGGTGTCGGGAGACACGGGTGTCATGCACATGGCGACGGGTGTCGGGACGCCCGTGGTGGCATTGTTCGGCCCGACCGTGCGCCAGTTCGGATTCTTCCCCTATCAGGGACGAGCCGAAGTGCTCGAGCGGCCGCTCGACTGCCGGCCCTGCTCGGTGATGGGCGGAGCCCGTTGCCCGATGGGGCATCATCGCTGTCTCGTCGACATCCAGGCGGACGACGTGGTGGGCGCGGTGCAGCGGCTCGGGCTCGTGGCGTGAGCGGTGTCAGTGCCGTCACCGCCAGCGAAGCCCGGCTCGTCGCGCTGGCGGCGTCGGCCGAGCGGGGCCCTCGCCGTGACGGTCTCTACGCCCTCTGGCTCACGTTGCGCGCCGCCGAGTCGCTGCTTCCCCCGCATCCCGTGAGCCTCAAGAATCACCGCCGCCGCCTCGTGGCGCTCGAGCACCGCCTGGGCGGCCTGGCGCTCCCCGCTCCCCTGAAGCGGGCGCTCGCCGCGGCGCGCGCCCAGCTCGAGCCTGGGACGCCGGACGCCGCGGCCCTGGTCCTCGCCCAGCTCGTGGCGCCGTGTCACGAGGTGCTCGGGGCCGAGGCGGCCGAGGCGGTCGCCGCCGCGGCGCGGGACGCCCGCTTACATTAGTCACTGACGATGAGCACCCGCCGCCTCCCCCGCCCCCCGTCGCTCGAGACAGTGGTAAAGCGCGTCGACGCCCATCCGCCCGGTGCGGTGCCGCGCGATACCGTCCCTACCGGTTTCCCCTCCATCGATCGGCTGTTGGGCGGCGGCCTCAGGCGCCGCGACCTCGTCGTGCTCGGCGGGGACGTGGGGGCTGGCAAGTCGGCGCTTGCCCTGGGACTCGCGCTGCGCGTCGCACAGCAGCCACTCGGCGTCGCGTTCCTCTCCGGCGAAATGGATGAAGAGCGCCTGATGGAGCGCGCCCTCGCGATCGAGGGGCGTGTGGCGGTGGACGAGCTGCGCTCGGCCGAACTGAGCGAGCAGATGCGAGCGGGGATCGGCGCGGCCGCGGTGCGGCTGCGTGGGTTGCCCTTGTCCCTCCTGCCGCTCACCACCCCCGACCTCGAGGGCGCACTCGGCCTGCTCGATCGTCTGGGACCGCTGGCACTCGTCATCATCGATTACCTGCAGCTCGTGCCGCCGCCGGCGGGCGCCGCGTCGGGCGTCCAGGACGAGGAAATGGCGGCGGTGTTGCGCCGCCTCAAGGCGTTCGCGCTGGAGCGCAACGTGACGGTGCTCGTCGTCGCCCAGCTGCCGCGCTTCGCCCCGGGCCGCTCGAACCTGCGCCCTCACCTGGACGACTTCGGGCATCTCGGCGCCGTGAAGCAGCACGCCGACGTGGTGTTGGGCGTGTTCCGCGAGGAGATGTATCATCCGGGGTACGGTGTGGACGGCGCCACCGAGCTGATCGTCGCGAAGAATCGCAACGGTCCCACCGGATTCGTGGACCTCTATTTCTACCGGCGTTGGATGCGGTTCGAAGACATGGTGGATCCGGACCGATGAGACATGCGCGCTGCGGGGGCATCGCCCTGCTGCTCGGCTGCGTCGCGGCCTGCAGCGACTCCACGACGTCTCCTTCCGTGGCCTCCACCGTCCGGCTCGCACCATTCGATTCGGGCTACGATTTCTCCGTGTTCGTCGCCGCCCCGCCCGGGGATACGGCCCGCCTGTTCGTGGTGGAGCGCGGCGGACGGATCCTGCTCCGCAAACACGGGGTCCGGCAGGACTCGGCCTATCTGAACCTCACTTCGCTGACGGGGCTGGGGCACGAGTACGGAGTCTACAGCATCGCGTTCCATCCGCAGTACGCGACCAATGGGCGGGCGTTCGTCTACTACGTCGACAACAACGGAAATACGCGGGTCGTGGAATACCACGCCGACGCCTCATTCGATCATGCGGATCCCACTCCCGTACGCGTCATCCTCGCGCAGGCGCAGGATGCGAACGCCGTACTGTACGGCGGCCAGGTCGGCTTTGGTCCCGACGGCAAGTTCTACATCGCGCTGGGTGATGGGCCGGCGGGCGGCGATCCGCTGAGCCACTCCCAGGACAGCACCTCCCTGATCGGGAAGATTCTGCGCGTGGACGTCGATGCCGGGACGCCATATGCGATTCCCACTGACAACCCTTACGTGGGGCGGGCCGGTTGGCGCACTGAGATCTGGCAGCTCGGCGTGCGCAACCCCTGGCGCTGGAGCTTCGATCGCAAAACCGGGGACTTCTGGTTCGGGGATGTGGGCGAGGCGGAGTGGGAGGAGATCGACTTTCTTCCCGCTCCGGTGGTGGGCGGCAACAATTTCGGCTGGCCATTCATGGAGGGCACGCACTGCTACCAGCCGTTCATCAACTGTCCCGCCGCAGGGCTGGTACTCCCGGTGTGGGAGTACCCGCACTCGCCCGCGTGCGCCGTCATGGG
>DATJJY010000057.1:0-26958 GCA_035491895.1 Gemmatimonadales bacterium | reverse complement strand
GTGATTTGGGGACGGTCGTCGAACGACGAGACGGCCAGGGGCCAGCCGAACACCGATTCGGCCTGCTCGCGGCGCAGGACCTCGGAGGGATGGCCCGCGGCGACGGCGTTTCCGTCGGCCAGCAGCAGCAGCCGGTCCGCGAAGCGGGAAGCGAGGTTGACGTCGTGCGTGACGAGCAGTGCGGCGAGGCCCTGCTCGTCCACCAGCCGGCGGACCAGCTCGAACAGCTCCATCTCGTGGCGCAGGTCGAGCGACGCCGTCGGCTCGTCGAGCACCAGGAGCCGCGGCTCCTGCGCCAGCGCCCGGGCGATGCGCACGCGCTGGTATTCCCCACCCGACAGCGTCCAGAGCCACCGGTCGGCGAGCAGCGAGACGTCACAGCGCTGGAGGGCGCGGTCCACCGCGGTGCGATCCTCCGCCCGTTCGAGTCCGAACGCCCCGAGTCGCGGGTACCGCCCCAGGCGCACCGTCTCGCGCACGCGCTGCGGAAAGAGGTTGTCTTCCCGCTGCGTCACGACCCCCACGACGCGCGCGAGATCTCGGCGCGACCATTGGGCGGCCGCGCGACCCTGGATCAGAGCCGACCCGGCGCGCGGCGCCTGCAACCCCAGGGCGACTCGCACGAGGGTGGTCTTGCCGCTGCCGTTCGGACCGAGCAGAGCCACGAGCTCCCCGCTCGACACGCCGAGCGACACGGCGCGCAACGCGTCCCGCATGACGCCGGGGTAGCGGAACGTGACCTCCCGGACGTCGAGAATCAGTACGCGGTCCATCGCCTGAGCAGCACTGCGAAGAGTGGGACGCCGACGAGCGCCGTGACGATTCCTACCGGCAGCTCGCGCGGGGCGACGACCGTCCGCGCCAGCGTGTCCGCCAGGACGAGCAGCGCCCCACCCGCGAGAAACGAGGCCGGGAGCAGCCGCAGGTGACGGCCGCCGACGAGCGCGCGTCCCAAATGCGGCACGATCAAGCCGACGAACCCGATCACCCCGGCCACGGCGACGGAAACCGCCGTCAGGAACGACGCGGCGAGATAGACGCGCCGCTTGACGGCAGCGACGTCGGCGCCGAGGTGGCGGGCCGGCTCCTCGCCGAGGGCGAGAAGATCGAGCGGCCGCGCGGCGGCGAGCAGCACGACGACGGGGATCGGCACCGCGAGCGCGATCACGCGCAGCGTGTCCCAGGACGCCCCCGACAACCCGCCCCACAGCCACAGATAGGCGTTGCGCAGCTCGCTCGCTTCGGCGAGCGAGACGATCGCCGTCATCACGGCGCCGCAGAACGCCCCGACCGCGACGCCCCCGAGCAGCAGGATCCGCGGATCGAGCTCCACGCCGCCCACGAGGCCCAGCCGGAAGACGAGCGCGAGGGCAGCGAGCGCGCCGGCGAATGCGGCGATGGAAATCGCCCACGGCCCGCCGAGGTGCAGCGCGATCGCGATCACCGCGCCGAGCCCGGCGCCCCCGGAGAGCCCCAGCAGAAACGGATCAGCCAGCGGGTTGCGCACCAGGGACTGCAGGCTCGCGCCCGCGAGGCCGAGCGACCCCCCGACGAGCACGCCGAGCAGCGCGCGCGGCAGCCGCAGATCACGCACGATGGTCGAATGCCACAACTGGGAGATGGGGACCGGCGCGGGGCCCAGTCCGACGCCGGCGACGAGCGCGACGGCGAGCGCCGCGAGGAGCCAGAGCCATTTCATCGGGAGTGGCTGGTGGCTGGTGGCGAGTGGGACAACATGTCTCGGAGCCGAGCGATCGCCTCCGGGGCACGGGCCGAGGGCTGGCCGAAGAGGTCGGCCGGCAGGAGGAGAAAGTGACCGTCGTGCACGGCGCGCACCGACCGCCATTCGGGGCGACGGGACCAACCGGGCAGCTCGTCCCCAGCACTGTCCTGCACGACGGCGATCCAATCGGGATCGCGCGCCACGATCGTCTCGATCGACACCGTGGCGGACGGCGTCGCGATGTCGTGAAATACGTTCTCGGCGCCCGCCAGACGCGCCAGCTCGTCCAGGAAGCTGCCGGCGCCGATCACGATCGGTGGCGAGTCCCAGACGACGTACGCGATGCGCGCGCGCACCGGCGGGAGCGGCGACGCCAGGAGCGAATCGATGCGGCGCCCGACGCCCTCGCCGCTCGCATCCCGCCCCGTCGCGCGGCCCAGCAGCCGGGCGGTGCGCGCGATGTCGGTCAGACGATCGTGCCGGACGACGAGCGTGGGGACGCCGAGGCCCGCGAGCTGCTGCGCCGCGGCGTCGGTGTGCGGCGAGCGGTACAGCAACACGAGATCGGGGTGCCGAGCCACGATCGCCTCGACATTCGGATTGAGGCCGTCGCCCACGGTGGGGACCTGCAGGGCGGCGGGTGGATACTTGCAAAAGACGGTCCGGCCGACGACGCTGTTCCCCGCCCCGAGAGCAAACAGCAGCTCCGTGATCGAGGGCGCGAGGGAGACGACGCGCTGGGCGGGCGCGGCGAGCCGCACCGTTCTCCCGGCGTCGTCCGCAAGCACGAGCGGGCCGGCGGCCCCTCCGTTCGGTCTCGGGGCCGCGCCATGGCAGGCGAGGCCCAGCAGGGCCAGCCAGCCCACGAGGTGGGTGCGATGTGCCAAGCGGCGCATGCAAAACGCCCATCCCCGTCGGATCGGAGATGGGCGAGCGGGCAGCGCCTCAGTGCGCTGCGACGCCACCATCCCTCCCGCGAGGGACTGCAAGGTGGCGCGAACGGCGAGGTCTCCTGGCTCCGGGCTCTTCTAGGGCCTCGCGCCTTCCCGGTTTCCCAGTGGCGCAGGGCTAGAGTGACTGCCCGTTACAGTGGCGGGGCCGCGCCGGATTCACACCGGCTTCCATGATCCCCGTTCGCGATGTACTGGCTACGGTAAACGTGGAAGTAGTGGCGCGCAAGAGATCGGACGTCAGACTACAGACTACAGACCGCAGACCGCAGACCTCAGACATCAGTTCTGACCTCCGACGTCTGACGTCTGAGGTCTCCGCTTCAACG
This sequence comes from Gemmatimonadales bacterium, assembly GCA_035491895.1. GTDB lineage: Bacteria > Gemmatimonadota > Gemmatimonadetes > Gemmatimonadales > GWC2-71-9 > DASTHG01. The sequence goes on along the minus strand of DATJJY010000057.1, from coordinate 23,956 downwards.
CGATCCACAACCCGCCCCCCAGCACCAGCACTACCAGCCCCACGATGTACGGAACGAGCGACTCGATCCGCAGGTGCCCCGCCGGAAACGCGATCCGCACCGGCGCTCCGGCGGCGACCGAATCGACGCGATAGCGCGCGAACCGGCGCTGCTCGATCGTCTCCACCGCCATCGCATGCAGCCCCGGCGCCGTGACCGCGGTCGTCGTATCCTCGAACAGCAGGTCGAGCTCCTCGGTCGGCTGGTCGATGGGGAGCGCCAGGGCGTGGACCGAGCCGCCGAGCACGTAGCGGTACGAGAGCTGGCGCGGGCCCTCTGGCTGAATCGGGCCGAAGAGGCTCACGCGCTCACCGCGCTGCAACACGGCATCGGGCGAGAAATCGCTCTGCTGCACGGCGAAGGAGAGCGCACCGGCGGGAATCGCGCCGGACCACGTGGGGTGCAGCGTGTCGGGTGCGACCCGTGTGGTACGTCCCCCGTTCTCGAGCTCCAGGATCTCGAGCACCTCGCGCGAGCCGTCGGCTTTGGGGCTCGCGACGGTGAGCAGGCGGCGCCGCAGCACGATCGGCAGCCCCGTCGAGCTCGTGTCCCACACGACGAGCGGATCGGCGGTATTCGCACGCCCCGGGGTGACGTGCAGCGGCGACGAGAAATACGCGAGGCTGTCGTGCTCTGCGCTGACGACGTAGATCGCCGTCGTGTCGACATTGGGCACGCGCAGCCGCCAGCGACCGGTCGCGTCCGTCCGGACCGAGTCCACCGGCCCGCCGTCCCCCATCGTGATCCGGTGCAGCACGACGAAGCGGCCCGCGACCGGCCGGCCGCTCGCCCCGCCCAGGACGACACGCCCGGAGACGGTCGTGCCCTGGGCGGCGAGGCTCCCGGCGGGAGCCGCCACCAGCGCCGCGAGCACGCCAAGCGTGCCGCTACGGCGTGAACTTCCCGAAATCCTCAGGATCCAGATTCTGGAGGTGGTTCTTCAGCCAGTCGGCGTCGAGCGGCGGGGAGGTACTGTCGGTCGACAGCTCGGAGGTATCGACGGTGGTGTTCTCGAGCAGCTCGTCGCTCGTGAAGATCGGCGCCTTGAGGCGCAGCGCCAGCGCGATCGAATCCGACGGCCGCGCGTCGATGTTGACGATCGCGTCGCCACGGTAGATGTGCAGCTCGGCGTAATAGGTGTTGTCCTGCACCTTGGTGATGATCACCTTGCGCAGCTCCGCGCCGAGCCCCACGATGACCTGCTTCAGGAGGTCGTGGGTGAGCGGCCGGGCGAACTTCAGCCCCGCCAGCTCCATCGCGATCGCGCTCGCCTCCGCCGGCCCGATCCAGATCGGCAACACCCGCTCGCCATTCTGCTCCTGCAGGATCACGACCGGGGTGTTGGTGGTCTTGTCGAGGCCGAGGTGGGCAACGCGGACTTCGATCACGACCGCCGCCTCAGGTCCCCTGATCCCAGGAAGCGAGGTAGCGCTGCTGCTCCGGGGTGAGCGTGTCGATGGCCACGCCCATCGCGGCGAGCTTGAGCCGCGCGATCTCCCGGTCGAGATCCGCCGGGATGCGGTGCACGTCCTTGCCGAGCGACGCGGCCTGCTGCACCAGGTACTCCGCGGCGAGCGCCTGATTGGCGAACGACATGTCCATCACGCTGGCGGGATGGCCTTCCGCCGCCGCCAGGTTCACGAGCCGCCCCTGGGCCAGCACGCAGATCCGCTTGCCGCCGAGCCGCCACTCGTCGACGAAGTCGCGCACCGGAGTGGGCCCCTGCCCTTCCTTGGCGAGACTGTCGAGGTCGATTTCGACGTTGAAGTGTCCCGAATTCGCGATCACCGCGCCATCCTTCATGCGGCGCATGTGCTCGAGCCGCACCACGTGCGTGTTGCCGGTCATGGTAACGAAGATGTCGCCCACCGCCGCCGCTTCCTCCATCGGAACCACGCGGAATCCATCCATCTGGGCTTCCAGCGCCTTGAGCGGGTCGATCTCCGTTACCAGCACCGTCGCCCCCGCACCACGCGCCCGCTGGGCGAAGCCGCGGCCACACCACCCGTACCCCGCCACCACGACCGTGCTCCCGGCGATGAGGAGGTTGGTCGCCCGCAGAATGCCGTCGAGCGTCGATTGTCCCGTGCCGTAGCGGTTGTCGAACAGGTGCTTCGTCTCCGAGTCGTTCACCGCGATCACGGGGAATTGCAGCACCTTGTCCTGCGCCATCGCCTTCAGCCGGATCACGCCGGTCGTCGTTTCCTCGGTGGACCCGATGACGCCGCGCACCAGCGTCGCCCGGTCGGCGGCGGGGAGCGTCTCGATCCAGCGGCGCACCGGGGGCGGCAGGTCGTCGAGCCGGTTCAGCGCCACCATGTGGAGCGCGCTGACGAGGTCCGCGCCGTCGTCCATCGTCACGTCGGGACGATGCGCCAGCGCGGCGCGGATGTGGTCGTAGTAGCTGGTGTGGTCCTCGCCCTTGATGGCGAACACCTTGATGCCGTGGTCGGCGACGAGGTGGGCCGCCACATCGTCCTGGGTCGAGAGCGGATTCGACGCGCACAGCGCCACATCGGCGCCGCCGGCCTTGAGCGTGACGGCGAGATTCGCCGTCTCCGCGGTCACGTGCAGGCACGCCGAGAGCCGGCGCCCCGCGAGCGGCCGCTCGCGGGTGAACCGCTCGCGGATCTGGCGCAGCACCGGCATCGAGCGCTCCGCCCACTCCGTACGGCGGCGCCCCCCCGGCGCAAGACCGAGATCCTTCACATCTGCGGGACTGCCGTGCGCGGTCGCGGTCATGCCTTCACCGTTGCGGGAGCGTAGTGTGTGGAGCGTTGTGCGGCGAGCCGCAGGTCCTCGACGCGGTTCGCCTGCTCCCACGTGAACAGCTCGACATCCTTCCCCCCGGCGCGGCCGGTGTGCGGCTCGCGACCGAAGTGGCCGTACGTCGCCGTGGGACGGTAGATCGGGTTGCGCAGGTTGAGCGCCCGGTTGATCCCCTGCGGCGTCAGGTCGAACACCTCGCGCACCGCCTCCTCCAGCGCCTCGGGCGCGACCGTGCCGGTGCCGAACGTCTCGACCATCACGGAGATCGGCTCGACCACGCCGATGGCGTACGCCACCTGGCACTCGCAGCGCCGCGCCAGTCCGGCCGCCACGATGTTCTTCGCCACCCAGCGCATCGCGTACGCACCGGAGCGATCGACTTTCGACGGGTCCTTCCCGCTGAAGGCGCCGCCGCCGTGGCGCGCCATGCCGCCGTAGGTGTCGACGATAATCTTGCGGCCGGTGAGGCCGGCGTCGCCTTGCGGCCCGCCGACCACGAAGCGGCCGGTCGGATTGACCAGCACGTCTCGCTCGGCGACCTCGAACCCCGAGCGGCCCAGCACCGGGCGCACCACGCTCTCGATGACGCCGGAGCGGAGGTCCGCATGATCGACCTTGTCGGAATGCTGTGTCGAGACCAGCACCTTGTCGACGGCGACCGGACGGTCGCCCTCGTACACCACGCTCACCTGCGTCTTGCCGTCGGGCCGGAGCCACGGCAGGTCGCCCCGCTTGCGCACCGCCGCGAGCTCCTCGGCGAGCCGGTGCGCGAGCACGATCGGCAGCGGCATCAACGCCTGCGTCTCGTCCGACGCGTAGCCGAACATCATCCCCTGGTCGCCCGCGCCGCCCTTGTCGACGCCCAGCGCGATATCGGACGATTGCTTGTCGATCGTGGTGAGGACGGCGCACGTCTGCGCGTCGAAACCGAAGTTGGCGTCGGTATACCCGATCGACTGGATCGTGCCGCGCACGATGTCGGGAATGTGGACGTAGCAATTGGTGGTGATTTCGCCGGCGACCACCGCCATTCCCGTCGTCACCAGGACTTCGCACGCCACGCGCGCGTTCGCGTCATTCGTGAGAATGGCGTCGAGCACGGCATCCGAGATCTGATCGGCGATCTTGTCGGGATGCCCTTCGGTGACCGATTCAGATGTAAAAACGTGCCGTGTGGGGGGCATGGTGTCCTTGGAAGGGGGCTTCAACGGTCCAAACTAGCCCGCCGCCCACAGGCGGGCAACAGGCGGGCCCTGCTCCGGCTCTAGAGGATCGCCGGATCGATGCCGCAAGCTGCGACGCCGGCGCGCAGGATGTCCAGCACGTCGGCATCGGTGCGCGCGTCGAGCGCATTCCGAGCCGCACCGCGCGCGGCCTCCCGGCTCACCTGTCGCACCAGCCAGCGGATGCGCGGCAGGGACGGCGGCGCCACCGAGAGCGTCTCGTAGCCGAGCCCGATCAGGAGGAACGCGGACAGCGGATCGGAAGCCATTTCGCCGCACACGCTGGCGGGCTTCTTGGCGGCGCAGGCGGCATCCGCCACCTGCTGTAACAGGCGCAGCACACTCGGGTCGTGCGGCGTGAAGCGGTCGGCGAGGCGCGCGTTGCCGCGGTCCACCACCAACGTGTACTGCGTCAGGTCGTTCGTGCCGACACTCAGGAAGTCGCTCGCGGCGACGAAGCGATCGGCGAGCACCGCGGCCGCGGGCGTCTCGACCATGACCCCCACCGGCACCGACGCCGCCGCCGCCACGCCTTCCTGCTGCAGATTGGCGCCCTCCTCCGCCACCAGCTCACGGGTCCGCTCGATCTCCGAGATCCGGGTGACGAGCGGGATCATGAGGTGCAGCTGCGTGTCGACCGCCGCCCGCAGGATCGCGCGGATCTGTGCCCGGAACATCTCCGGCTGATCGAGACACACCCGGATGGCGCGCCACCCCAGGAACGGATTGGCCTCGGTCGGGGCCTGGAAGGCGGCGGGGAATTTGTCGCCGCCGAGATCGAAGGTGCGGATCACGACCGGGTGGTCGGGGAACGCCTTCCCCACACGGCTGAAGTAGCGCGTCTGCTCGTCTTCGCTCGGCAACGTGGAGTGCCCGGTGACGAAGAACTCGGTGCGCAGCAGGCCGACCCCCTCCGCTCCGTGGACCCGTGCCGCATTGATCTCCTCCGGCAGATCGACGTTGCCGCGCAGCGCGATCCGCAGACCGTCCGTCGTGACCGCCGGCAGCGACACCCCGCGCTCCAGCTCGACCACGCGCTCGTGGTCCTTCACGTCGCGCACGTTGGCTTCGACGATTTCCTGCTGCGTCGGATCGAGCAGCACCGTGCCGCGGCTGCCGTCGATCAGCAGCAGCGTCCCCGTGTGGATCCGCCCCAGCGCCCCGGTGAGACCCATCACGGCCGGCATCCCCATCGAATGGGCGAGGATCGCGGCGTGCGAGGTCCGCGTCCCCTCTTCGCTCACGAGGCCGATCACCTGCGCGCGGTCCATCTGCACCGTCAGTCCCGGTCCGATCTCGCGAGCCACCACGATCGACCCCTGGGGGAACCCCTCCATATCCTCGTTGCCGAGGTGCATCAGGTGGCGCACCACCCGCACCATCACGCCGTTCAAGTCGGCGATACGATCCCTGAGGCGCGCGCTGCCGACGCTCGTCCACGCGTCGCGTTGCTCGAGGGCTTTGAACTCGAACGCCTTTTCGGCGGTGAGGTGGTTCTCACGAATCAGGTCCTCGACCGCTCCCAGAAAATCCTTGTCTTCGAGCATCAGCATCTGCGCGTCGAAGATGCGCGCCTCCTCGGGCCCCGCCCGTTCCGCCGCGCGCGCTTTCAGGTCGGCAATGTGACGCTGCACGTCCTTCACGGCGGCGCGCAAGCGGCGCATTTCGCGGTCCACCTGCGAGCGCGGCACCACGCGATGCGGCACGTCGGGGAGCGCCGACTGCACCACCACCGCCGCACCGATCGCCAGTCCGGGCGATACGCCGATCCCGCGCAGCAGCCGGTCCTTCACGCCGGCCCCTCCTGCTCCGCCGCGGGGTCCGATTCGTAGTCGGTGAGGTCCATCTCGTTGAAGCCGGCGGCGACGAGCGCCAGCAGCGCGTCCATCGCCAGCTCGGCGTCCTCGCCATCGGCCTTGATCAACATCGACGAGCCGCGCTCCGCCGCCAGCATCATCACGCCCATGATGCTCTTGCCGTTGACGCTCAGGCCGTCCTTCGACACGAGCACGGCGGCCTTGAACTTGCTCGCCGTCTTCACGAACTCCGCCGCCGGCCGCGCATGCATGCCGAGCGGATTGACGATCCGCGCTTCACGCTCGATCAACCCCATAGCCACCCTCCGACGGCGGCCACGAGCACCGCCCCGAGCCCCATCCACAGCGACGCGATCCGTCCCGGCTGCCAGCGCAGCAGGGCGAGCCCGGCCACGGCCACGACGCCGCACACGATCCCCGTCCGGATGGGGAACGGGCGGAGCAGCGCGCGTGCGACGACCGGCAGCGAGAACCCGAACACCAGCGCCACGGCCGGCACTACCGCGCCGAGCGCCCGTTGCAGCACCGGATTCCGCAGCGCGCCCACGACCTGCGTCCCCGCCGCCCAGCCCGCCCGCAGCGCCCACCAGCGGAGCCCCACGTGACCGAGGTTGTAGATCACGAGAAACGCCGCCACGCCCCACCACCCGGCGCCGAGCGCCAGGGCGGCGAGCGTCGCCGCGGAGAGCAGCGGCAGCCACCCCGTCCACACCAGGCGGTCGCCCATCGCACCGAGCGGCCCGCACAGCGCCGCCCGCAGCCGCTCGATCTGCTCCGGGGGCGCGCCGTCGATCTCGGCGCGCGCCGCCGCGCCGACGGCAAGCCCGGCGAGATAGGGATGCGAGTTGAAGAAGCGCGCGCCGCGCGCGACCGCCGCGCGATAGGCGGCGCCGTTGTCGGGGCCGCTGCGCAGGTCGCGCAGCAGCGGCTCCTCGGCGAGCCCGACGCCGACGCCGATCATGCGGTCGTAATTCCACGATCCCTGCACCGTGAACAGGCGCAGCAGTGCGGCGCCGAACCGCGGCTTCAGACGATCCATAGCACCGCCACTCCCCCCGCGAGTCCCGCGGCGAGCCAGCGCAGGTTCGGCCCCGAGCCCACGAGTCGCAACAATCCCGCCACGCCCGCGGCGAGCGCCGCGCCCGTCGCCGCGGCCGCCGTTGCGCGGAACACGTGAGGCGGCACCGCCGCGGCGTCGTGCGACACGAGCCACGCCGTCACGAGACCGAGCGCCGTGACGCCCGCCGCGCGCCGCGCGTCCCGCGCGAGCCCGCCCAGGTGCACGCGCGCCAGCACCCGCACGTCGCCCGCTTCCAGCGCGACCGCGGCCCGGCGCACGGCGCGCGCGTTCGCCTCTCGCAGCCAGTGCAGCGACGACCCGGCGAAGACGCCGATCACGAGCCCCACCCCCGCACCGATCCCCCAGGCGTCGGGACGCCCGATGAGGTGCGCCGCCGCCACCGCCGCCAGCGTCGCGGGGCCGTACTCCGGATAGCGCACGGCGCCGAACGGCAGGATGTCGAACTGGAACAGCTCGAAAATCAGCCCGAGGCGGATCCCCGTCTCGGCGTCGCCCAGGATCAGACCGGCGATCGTCCCGGCGACGATCGGGCGCGCGATCATCAATTGGCCGACGCTCACGAGGTCGACGCCCACGAGCGTTCCCCAGGCGAGCAGCAGTCCCGTCTGGAGCGGCGTCAGAGAAACTCTCCGATCGGGACGGCACGCGCGGTGGGCACGTCCTGGGCGGTGACCTCGACGCCGTTGGAGGCGAGCTGCCTGAGCTTCGTGGCCTCGTCGTCGGTGAGATAGACGTAGCGCAGCCGCTCGATGCGCCCGGGGCGGTGATGCACCCCGCCGACGTTGATGCGGTGGATGCCGCTCCCCGCGGCGGCGATGAGACCCGCCAGGGTATCGACATCCCCCACCAGCAGGATTCCCGGGCGCGGATCGGCGGTCCACTCGGTGAGGTGCCGCGCGACTTCGGCGATGGAGGCGAAGACGACGTCGATCCCCGGCGGCACGCCCATGCGGTAGAGATCCTGCTCCCAGGCGCTGTTCTTGACCTCGTCGTCCACCAGGACGATGAAGCCGACATTCAACGGCTGGCCCCAGCCGATCACGACTTGGCCGTGGATGAGCCGGTCGTCGAGCCGGATCAGGTCCAGGCTCATGCCGCCGGGGTGCGGATCGCCCGCGCCCCGGCATCGACGGCGCGCCGCGCCGCCTCCGTGGGCGAAAGGTCGCGATGGAAGACGAAATCGAGCAGCATCGCCAGGTTCACGCCGGTCACCACCGCCCGCTCGCCGCGGCCGCGCGACAGGCGCACGGCGCTCGAAAGACAGGAACCCCCGGGGAGATCGACGAACAGCACCGCGGGCCGGCCGCCGATCGCCGCCTCGATGCGGTCGGCGAGCGACTTGGGATCGCACCCCTCGTTGCTCACCGACTGGAGGGCGTCGGCGACGCCGCTGATCGTGCGCACCGCGCCCACCAGCGCGGCGGCCAGCTCGGCGTGCGATACGATCACACCGACGGTTGGGGACGGCGTCGCCTCACTCATAGTCCTCTTCGAGGTACTCGCGGATCTGCGACCGCTCCTGCATCTGGCGGATCAGCCGCTCGTTGAACTTGCGGGCGACATCCACTCCGCTGTAGCGCAGCAGGTGGTGCATCGCCACCACTTCGCAGATCACCGTGAGGTTCTTGCCGGGGTTGAGCGGCACCGTGACCTGCGGAATCGCGACATCGAGGATCTGCGTCTGCTGGGTATCGAGGCCGGTACGGTCGTACTCACGCGAGGCATCCCAGTCGTCGAGCTGCACCACCACCTCGATGCGCTTCTGCTGGCGTACCGACCGGATGCCGAACAGCGCCTTGATGTCGACCAGGCCGATGCCGCGGATCTCCATATGGTGCTGCGCCATCTCGTGGCCTTTGCCGATCAGGATGTCGACGCCGCGCCGCGTCACATGCACCATGTCGTCGGCTACGAGGCGGTGGCCCCGCTCCACCAGGTCGAGCACGCATTCGCTCTTGCCGATCCCCGAGCGGCCGAGAAACAGGAGCCCCACGCCGTAGACGTCGGCGAGCGAGCCATGCACCGTCGTGGCCGGGGCGAAGGCATCGTCGAGGAACGGCTTCAGGCGTCGATAGAATTCAGCGGTCTTGAGCGCCGTGCGGATCACCGGCACGCCTTTCGCTTCGGCGAGCGCCAGCAGCTCGGGGGGCACGTTCTGCGACTTGGTGATGATGACGCACGGCAGATCGAAATTGAAGAAGTGCTCGAGCGAGGCGCGGCGCGCCCCGGGGTCGAGCGAAGCGAGATACGTCACCTCGGTTTCGCCCAGGATGTGCAGGCGATCGCCGACGAAGCGCGACGTATAGCCCGCGAGTACGAGCCCCGGGCTCGAGGCCTCCGAGGAGGGGATCTCGCGGTCGAGCCCGATGTCGCCGGTGAGCTGCTCGAGCTCGAGCGGGGCGCCCTTGCGGGTGAACAGATCGCGGATGCGCGGACGCCGCTCGGTCACTTGCTCCTTCCCTCACGCGCCCGGGCACGGCGCCGCGCCGGCCCGGTGCGTTTGGCGGGGGACTTGTCGAGCTGGCGCCGCACCCGCGCCGCCGCCCGGTCGAGCGCCGAGCGATGATCGGCGCCCGCGGCGCGGCCGACGAGCACGTCGCCCCGCGCCACGTGCAGCCGCAGCTCCACTACCGCACCGTCGTGGTCGTCGCTGAAGATCACCTGGGCGTCCTCCGGACGGGGGGCCACGCGTGCCAGGCGGTCCACCAGGGCACGGGCGCGCTGGCGCAGATCGTCGGAGACGTCGGTGTGGCGGGCGGTAATCGTCACGCGCATCGGCTCAACTCCTCTGGGTGATGAGGCGCTCGAGCTGGGCCGCCGTCGCCAACGCGGCGCGGTCCCACGTGAGCGGAGCGGCGAAGGCGCGCGCCGCGGCACCCAGCCGCTCGACTACGCCTGAGTCCCGGGCGAGGACCGTCATACGCTCCGCCAACGCATGGGCGTCGCCGTGCGGGACCAGGTACCCCGTCTCGCCGTTACGCACCGTCTCACGCAGCCCCGGACTGTCGGATGCGAGCGCCGCAGTGCCGCAGGCCGCGGCTTCGACGTTGGAGATCCCCCACCCTTCCTTCGGACTGGGAAACACGACCGCCCAGGCGGTGCGCAGCCGGCGACGTTTTTCCTCCTCCGACACGTAGCCGAGAAACCGGACCGCCGGTTCCAACCCGAGCCGGCGCGCCAATGCCTCGAGGCGCGGGCGGTCGTCGCCGGTGCCAGCGATCTCGAGCTCGGCTTCGACTCCCTGGGCACGAGCCAAAGCCAGTGCCCGCAACGCGATATCTACTCCTTTATAACGCTTCAGGCGACCGACGTACAGGAATGTCGGCCGGTCGGCCCGCGGCACGTGTGAGTCGGGGCTATACCAAGCCGCATCGATGCCCGGATAGATCACTTCGATCCGCTCCGCGGCCACGCCGCGCGTCACCAGATCATCGCGCGTGCTGTTCGAGATCACATGGAAGGCCGCCCGCCGGTACGCCCGCGGGATGCCGCGCTCCGCCACCCAGACCGCCGCTGCCACCGGCCAGCTCGCCTCGGCGAACGCGGTCGTGCCAAACAGGTGCGGCACGACGGCGCAGAACGGCAACGACGTGAGGTTCGGGAGGTAGAGCGGCAGCTTGTTGATGTCTTCCACGACGACATCGTACCCCGGCGTTCCCGTACGCCGCAGGGCGCGGCGCACCGCGCTGCGCGCCCGCAGCGCGAAGCTGTGCCGTCCCCCCACGCGGTGCACCCGCATGTTGTCGAGGTCCACCTCGGGCGCCGCGCCCGGCCAGCCGCTCGTGATCAGATCGATGTGGTGGCCGTCGTGCGCCAGGCGACCGAAGATCTCATGCAGATGAATCTCGGCGCCGCCGGCCTGCGGATTCTGACGATCGTTCCAGTTGACGAGCAGGATTCTCACAACTGGCCGGACTCCCGCGCCAGCGCGTCGAGCACGCCGTTGACGAACGCGGGCGAGCGCGCCCCGCCGAACCAATGCGCCAGCTTGATCGCTTCGTCGAGCACGACGCGCGGCGGCGTCGCCCCTTCGTCCAGCTCCGCCATCGCGAGCCGCAGGATGTTGCGCTCCACGACACCGACCCGCTCGAGTCGCCAATGCTCCGCGGCGCGCGACAGCCGCTCGTCGTACTCCGGCTGGCCGGCTACGGCGCGCGCGGCGAGCTCGGCCCCGCGATCGTAGCCGGTTGGGACGGCGCCCTGCGCCTGGGCGAGGCGTGTGACGACGGCGTCGATCGAGGGGAGTCCCGACACCTCCCAGGCGTAGAGCAGCTGCAGCGCGCGGGCGCGCGCCTTAGTCTCGGGACGTTCCACGACGCAGCTCCGACAGCACACGGGCCGAATCGAGCGCGGCGCGCGCCGCTTCGGCGCCCTTGTTGCCGGCGTCGCCGCCGGCGCGTGCCAGCGCCTGCGCCTGATCTTCGGTCGTGAGGACGCCGAACCCGACGGCGATCTGCGCGGTGCGGGCCACGTCCCCGAGGCCCCGAGCCGCTTCGCCCGCGACGTACTCGAAGTGCGGCGTCTCGCCGCGAATCACGCAGCCGAGCGCTACGATGGCGTGATAGCGTCCCGTTGCAGCGGCGACGGCCGCCGCCGCCGGCAGCTCGAAGGCTCCGGGGACCCAGTGCACGTCGATGCGCGATTCGGGAATGCCGGAGGCTGTGAGCGCCGCGCGCGCGCCGTCGAGCAGGCGGCGCGTGACGATTTCGTTGTAGCGGCTCACCAGCACCGCGACGCGCGGAGCCGCGCGCTTCCGAGGGCGCGCCGCCACGATCAGTGCGTCAGCAGGTGGCCGAGCTTGTCGCGCTTGACGTCCAGGTAGGCGCGGTTCTCGTCGGACGGCGGCGGCACGATCGGAACCCGCTCCACGATCTCGAGGCCGTAGCCCTCGAGCCCCACCAGCTTCTTGGGGTTGTTGGTGAGGACGCGAATCGAGGACAACCCGAGGTCGAGCAGGATCTGCGCCCCGATGCCGTAGTTGCGCAGATCCGGCTTGAAGCCGAGCTGCTCGTTGGCGGTGACGGTGTCGTGGCCGGCGTCCTGCAGCTCGTACGCCTTGAGCTTGTTGAGCAGTCCGATGCCGCGGCCCTCCTGGTCGAGGTACACCACGACGCCGCGTCCTTCCGCGGCGATCATGCGCATCGCGCTCTGCAGCTGCCAGCCGCAGTCGCAACGCCCCGAACCGAAGACATCGCCGGTGAGGCATTTCGAGTGCATGCGGACGAGGACGCCGCGCTGCTGCTGCACATCGCCGTACACCAGCGCCACGTGCTCCGCCGCGTCGACGTCGTTCCTGTAGCCGACGATCCTGAAATCGCCGTAGGGCGTGGGGATGCGCGACGCCGCGACGGGGTGCACCAGCCGCTCGTGCGCCAGCCGGTAGGCGACGAGCTGCGCCGTGGAGATGAAGGTGAGGCCGTGGGCCGCGGCGAAGCGCTCCAGCTCCGGACGGCGCGCCATCGAGCCGTCGTCGTTCAGGATCTCGCAGATCACCCCCGCCGGGTAGAGCCCGGCGAGCCGCGCGAGGTCGATGCTCGCCTCGGTCTGGCCGACGCGCTGCAGCACGCCGCCGGGACGGGCGCGCAGCGGGAAGACGTGTCCGGGCCGCCGCAGGTCCTGAGGGATGGTCGACGGATCGATCGCCACGCGGATCGTGGCGGCGCGGTCCGCTGCCGAGATCCCCGTCGTCACGCCGAAGCGGCTCGCGGCATCCACGCTCACCGTGAACGCCGTCTCGTGCGCCTCGGTGTTGTGCTCCGCCATTTGCGGCAGCCCGAGGGCCTGGCACCGCTCCGAGAGCATCGGCAGGCAGATGAGCCCGCGCCCGTGCGTCGCCATGAAGTTGATCATCTCGGGGGTGACCTTCTCAGCGGCGCCGACCAGGTCACCCTCGTTCTCGCGCCCCTCGTCATCAGCGACGATGACGAGCTTCCCGGCGCGGATATCCGCGATCGCCTGATCTATCGTTCCGAGCTGCATAGTTGCCTCACGTATTTGCCGATCACATCGCCTTCCACGTGTACCCGCATCCCCGGCTCCACCCCCCCGAGCGTCGTGTGCTCCCGGGTGAAGGGGATCAGCGACACCTGCACCGCTCCGCCGTCGGGGAGCCCGTCCACCGTGAGACTGACGCCATCCACCGTGATCGAGCCCTTCGGAATGCACACCTCCCGCACTTCAGCGGGGACACGCAACCCGACCAACACCGCATCACCGCGCGGCCGCACGTACTCGACGCTGGCGATCCCGTCGACGTGCCCCTGCACCAGATGACCGCCCAGCGGCTCGCCGGCGCGCACTGCTCGCTCCAGGTTCACTTTCCGTCCGGCAGCATACTCGCCGAACAGCGTGCGGTCGAGCGTCGTATCCACGGCGCGCACCGCAAAGCCGCCGCGGGTAACGCGCTCGACGGTGAGACACGCTCCGTTGATCGCAACGCTTTCACCGCGTTTGACGTTCCGATACGGTGCGCCGATCTCCAGCGTGACCGCCCCCGACCCCTGGCCACCGGCCACTCGCCACGCCTTTTTGACTTTCCCCACCGCACTTACGATCCCGGTAAACATAGCCGCCGATCCAAGACCAATAATGTATCGGGCCCCAACGGCCGTCGCTCCACCGGCGTCCAGCGTGGCGCCTCCTCGAGTCCCGAATCGGCCACGCCCGGGAACGCCGGCACACCGCCGTCGCCGAGCCAGACGGGGGATTGCAGCCAGTAGAGCCGGTCGACGAGTCCATCCGCCAGGAGGCCGACGCCGAGCGCCCCGCCGCCTTCGACGAGCACCGACTCGACTCCCGCCGCGCGCAGCGCTTTCAGACCGTCGGGCAGGGTGCGGGGGCGGAAGACTTTCACGCCCGCCTCCTCCAGCCCCTTCACATGCCTTGCGGGTGCGCCCTCCGAAGCGACCACCCACGTCGGGGGATCGCCCGCGGTCCGCACCAGATTCGACGCGAGGTTCAACGTGGCGCGGCGGTCGAACACGACGCGCACTGGTGGGCGCCGCGGCACGAGTCCGCCGCGCACTGTGAGCAGCGGATCGTCGCGCATGGCGGTCGTGCCGCCGACGGCGATCGCGTCGAAGCCCGCCCGCAGCCAGTGCGCCCAGTCGCGCGCCTGCGCGCCCGAGATCCATTGCGAGCGGCCGCCCGAATCGGCGATGCGACCGTCGATCGACGTCGCGAGCTTCAGCGCGACGAAGGGGCGCTCCTGCTCTTCGCGCACGAAGAGAAACGGGGCGTTCTGTGCCGCGGCGGCATCGGCGAGCAGGCCGACCTCCACCTGGATCTTCGCGTTGCGCAGCTTCTCGATCCCACCGCGGGCGACGGGATCGGGATCCCGCATCGCGACGACCACACGCGCGACGCCCGCCTCGCGGATTGCGTCGGTGCACGGCGGCGTCTTGCCGTAGTGCGTGCACGGCTCGAGCGTGACGACGAGCGTCGATCCCTTCGCCTTCTCCGCCGCCGCGCGCAGCGCCACGACCTCCGCATGGGCGTCGCCGAACTCGGCGTGCCATCCGTCGCCCACGACGACCTTGTCGCGCAGCACCACGGCGCCCACGAGCGGATTGGGGGACACGCGCCCCCAGCCGCGGCGGGCGAGCTCGATCGCGCGCTGCATCGCGCTGCGTTCCAACACTTCATGAGACAAGACTAGAGCCCGACACGAACACCGATTCCCCCGAACAAATGACCGCTCTTGGCATCGAACCCCGAGTAATTCGTACTCAGATGTTGATCCTGCCCCGTTTGGTAGCCGATCTCGGCGCCGAGCGACGCGAGCGCGAGATGGAACGCCGCGTCGGCGAAGATCACCTGGCGATTATTGCGCGGCGTGAACGGCACCGTGGCGATGCCGCCGAGCGGCGGATTGTCGAAGTAGCGCAGCCGGCCATTGGAGCTGTAGTGATCGAACCCAAAACCCGCGGCGACGTCGGCCAGCGGCAGGTGGTACCCCGCGGTCACCCGCACATTCGTGGCCTTCACGTCGGTGTCGAACTCGAACGCGTCACCCGACGACAGGCTCGATGCGGCGAGCTGGCCGTAGGTGAGCCGCGGCAGGGAGCGGCGCATGACGCTCAGCGACATTGCGGGAATCGGAAACATTCCCTTGAAGACGCCGATCCGCGCGCCGTATCCCAGTCCCAGCGCCATACTGCCGAAGTGCGCGGCGCCCGAATCGACGGTGAGCTTGTCGACGGCGTGTGTCGGCACGAGCGTCGCCGAGAAGAGCGCGTCGACGGCGAACAGGCCGCCACGGAGCCCCGGCCAGATCCCCACCCCCGCTTCGACGACCGGCGCCGGCACGAAGCCGTGAATCGTGTTGGACGCGCTCGTCGTGTCGGGGTTCGGAGCCGCGACCTTCACGGCGTTGACGCGCGCCGAGAGAAAGAAGTGGCCGAAGCCGCCCAGCGCCGCGGCGGTGCCGAGTGATGGATCGCCGCCCGAGACGAGGATCCCGGCGGCAGGGTGAAACGTCTTCAGGGCGTCGATGGCCCGGTTGCAGACCTCCTGAACCGACGCGCTTCCGGTGCATTGCGCGGAAAGCGGAGCAAAGACCCCCTGCACACCCGCTATAAGTACAAGAACCGAAAGTCTCACGGTCACCTCTCGGAGAATGTGACTCCCCGCTTCCCCGGAACGACTTCCCCGATGATCCACGACTTCACCTGCGCGCGATCCGCGGCGCGGCGCACGTTGTCCACGTCGTCGCGCGCGACCACCGCAATCATGCCGATCCCCAGGTTGAACACGCGCCGCATTTCGCCGAGCGATACGTTGCCCGCTGTCTTCAATACCCGGAACAGCGCCGGCCACGACCAGCTGCCGGCTTCGACCAGTGCCTCGCTCCCGTCCGGCAACACGCGCACGAGATTGCCGGCGATCCCGCCGCCCGTGATGTGGGCGAGCGCGTGGATCAGCGGCAGCACCGGTCTGATGGCAGGGGCGTAGCTCGTATGTACGGCGAGCAGCACATCGGCGACGGACGAGCGCGATTCGGGAAACTGGTCGCCCACGTCGAGCTTCAGATCGTCGAAGACGATGCGGCGGGCGAGGGTGTAGCCATTCGTGTGCAGGCCACTCGAGGCGTATCCGATGAGGACGTCTCCAGGAGCGACCTTGTCGCCGTGCAACGCCGCGCCCTCTTCCACGACACCGACGATGGTCCCGGCCAGGTCGTACTGTCCCGCGTCATACAGATCGGGCAGCTCGGCGGTCTCACCGCCCGCGAGCGTCATCTCGTGCGCCGTGCAGCCGCGCGCGATTCCCTCCACCAGTGCTGCCGCGACGTCGGGGACGAGCTTGCCCGTCGCGATGTAGTCCTGAAAGGCCAGCGGTGCGGCACCGTGCACCAGGATGTCGTTGACGCAGTGATTGACGAGGTCAACGCCCACGGTGTTATGGATC
Organism: Gemmatimonadales bacterium; assembly: GCA_035491895.1. Classification (GTDB taxonomy): domain Bacteria; phylum Gemmatimonadota; class Gemmatimonadetes; order Gemmatimonadales; family GWC2-71-9; genus DASTHG01. The sequence continues at coordinate 7,619 of DATJJY010000057.1, read as the reverse complement.
CCGGCGCGCGCGGCGACGAGGACTTTCGTGCCCACGCCGTCGGTCGACATGACGAGCACCGGCTGTGTGTAGCCCGGGGGCACGCGGACCATGCCGCCGAAGCCGCCGACCTTCCCCAGGGAGAAGGGCGTGCGCGTCCTCGCGACGAGGGCGGCGATGCGACGTTTCGCGTCTTCCGCGGCGTTGAGATCGACGCCGGCCGCGGCGTAACGGTCAGTCGAGCTCAAAGTGCACCAGGTCCTTGAACGCGCGCACACGGGCGCGCACGTCGGCGGCCGTCACCTTGTCGAACCCCTGGATCCCGAACGCCTCGACGGCGAAGCTCCCCATCGCGGCCCCGTGCACCATGGCGCGGCGCAGCGCCGCCGGCGACGTGTCGTCGACGCTCGCGAGGTAGGCCATGAAGCCGCCCGCGAACGCGTCCCCCGCTCCGGTGGGATCGAACACCTCCTGCAACGGATAGGCCGGGACCTTGAAGGTCCCCTGCTTGTCGACGAGCAGCGCGCCGTGCTCCCCCTGCTTCACCACGACGCGCGTCGGACCGTGCGCCAGAATCCATTGCGCCGCGCGATAGATGTTCCAGTCGCCCGACAGCTCGCGCGCTTCGGTGTCGTTCACCATCAGGATGTCGATGTGTCGCAAGAGCTCGAGCAGCAGATCCTTCTTCGAGTTGATCCAGTAGTTCATCGTGTCGCACGCGGTGAGCGTGGGGTGCTTCACCTGGTCGAGCACGCCGAGCTGCAGGCCGGGATCGATGTTCCCGAGGAAGACGTACTTCGCCTGCTGGAACTTCGCGGGAATCTTGGGCCGGAAGTGTGCGAACACGCCGAGCCGCGTGTCCAGCGTTTCGCGACTCGCGAGGTCATAGGAGTATTTCGCCTTCCAGCGGAACGATTCCCCTTCCATCTGCTCCACCCCCGCGAGATCGACGCCGCGGGCTTCGAGCTGCCTGAGGACTCCCAGGGGGTAGTCCGACCCGATGACGCCGACCACCTGCACCGGGTGCAGCAGGGCCCCCGCCGCGGCGAAGAACACCGCGGAGCCGCCGGGGGCATCGGCGGTTGCGCCGAAGGGGGTGGCGACCGAGTCGAGCGCGATCGATCCGACGACGAGGAGGCTCATGGTTACATCCGGTCCGGGGCCTGAATGCCGATGAGGGAAAGGCCGTTGGCGAGTACCTGGCGCACGGCGCGGGCGAGGACAAGGCGGGCGGCCTCTTCCGGCTCGCCCAGCACGCGGAACTTGTGGTACCAGGCGTGCGCGGTGCGCGCGAGCGATTCGAGAAACCCCGTGATGCGGTGCGGCTCGAGCGACGCCGCGGCGCCTGCCACGACGGCGGGGAATTCGGCGATCGCCTTCAGGAGATCACGCTCGTCGTCTTCCTGCAATACGCCGAGGTCCACGCCGTCGGTCGAGGCACTGGTGATATCCCGTCCCGCCACGCGAAAGATGCCGCTCATGCGGGCGTGAGCCATCTGCACGTAGAAGACGGGGTTCTCCTCCGTCTGCTTCTTCGCGAGGTCGACGTCGAACACGAGATGCGAATCAGCGCGGCGCATGAGGAAGAAGAAGCGCACCGCGTCGCGGCCAACCTCGTCGATCAGCTCGCGAATGGTGAGGTAGCTCCCGGCGCGCTTCGAGATCTTCATCTCCTCCCCGCCCTTCATCACGGTCACCATCTGGTGCAGCACGTACTCCGGATATCCCGGCGTGATCCCCATGTCGAGCGCCTGCAGGCCGATGCGCACCCGCGTCACCGTCGAGTGGTGGTCGGCGCCCTGGACATCGATGGCGCGATGGAAGCCGCGCTCCCACTTGCCGGCATGGTAGGCCACATCCGGGACGAAGTAGGTGTAGTCGCCCCCCTTCGCCGCGCTCTTCTTCATCACGCGGTCCTTGTCGTCGCCGAACTCGGTGGTGCGGAGCCAGAGGGCGCCGTCTTCCTCGAACGTGTGCCCCGCCGCGGCGAGCCGCTTGACCATCTTCTCGACCTGGCCATCGGCGTAAAGCGACGACTCGAGAAAGTAGACGTCGAACTTCACGCCGAACGACTGCAGGTCGGCATCCTGTTCCTTGCGGAGCTCCGCCACGGCGAAGCCGCGGATCGTGTCCAGGTCGTCGCCGCTCGTGTCGTTGCGGTGCGTCACCACGTAACGCTCGGCGATCTCCTTGATGTACTCACCGTGGTAGCCGCCTTCGGGAATCTCGCTGCCCGTGATCCGCGCCTGTACACTCTTGGCGAGATTGGCGATCTGGGTGCCGCCGTCGTTGTAATAGAACTCGCGCGTGACATTCCAGTCGGTCCACTCGAGGAGCGTGGCGATCGCGTCACCGATCGCGGCCTGGCGGCCGTGACCGACGTGCAGCGGCCCCGTCGGGTTCGCGGAGACGAATTCGACATTCACTGGCTGCTGTTTGCCGTCGTCGGATTTCCCGTACGTTGTCCCCAGGGAGAGGACGGTGCTCAACACATCGGCAAGCTGCGCTTCGGCGAGGAAGAAGTTGATGAACCCCGGTCCAGCGATATCGATCTTCTTGACGATACCGGCGGGCAGATCGAGGGCCGCGACGAGCTTCGTCGCGACGTCGCGCGGCTTTGCCGTGAGGGTCTTCGCGAGCGTGAGGGCGAGGTTCGTCGCGACGTCGCCGTGGGTAGGGTCCTTGGGGCGCTCGAGCAGCACCTCGGCGTTGGGCGCGCCGAGTGATGCCGCGGCCTTCGCGAGCGCGGCGCGGAGGGTGTCGTGCGCCGTCACTTTTTCGGGGAATCCTTCTTGGGCGTCGACTCGGACTTGGATTCCGACTTCGTCTCTGACTTGGAATCTGGCTTCGGCTCGGATTTCTTCTCGGCCGGCTTCGACTCCCCCTCGCTCTCCTTCTTCTCACCAGCGCGCTTGTAGTCGGTGATGTAGAATCCGGAGCCTTTGAAGACCAGACCGCCGCCCGCCGACAACTGGCGTTCCGCCTTCCTGCCGCACGTCGGACAGGTGGCGATCCGCTTGTTGTTCATCGTCGGGTAGAACTTCTCGAAGACGTGCCCGTTGGGGCACTTGTACTCGTATGTTGGCATCGGGTAAGAACTTAGCAGGGTTGTGCCGGCTCAGCAATACGATGTGTCAGTGGCGGTGTGGTCTTGCAGCCGACGCTGCGCCGCGTTACGCCTCAGCGCACACTCCAACCCATGTGGGGACCGGACAATGCGTAGGACGATTCTCGCACTCGCCCTGACCGCCCTGGCGGCGTTGCCGACCGCCGCCTCCGCTCAGACCGACGTGATGGCGACCGTGAACCGGTTCGTAGACGCCTTCAATAAGGGTGACACGACGACGATCAGAGCGGTCTGCGCCGATCCAGCGTCCATCATCGACGAGTTCCCGCCGCACGAATGGCACGGTGCGGGCGCCTGCTCCAGGTGGATGAGCGACTACAACACCGATGCGGAGAAGAACGGCATTACCGACGGGATCGTCACGCTCGGTACTCCCCTTCATGTCGACATCTCGACGGACCGCGCCTATGTCGTCGCTCCCGCGAACTACACGTACAAGAAGCGAGGAGCGCAGGTTCAGGAGATCGGCTCGATGTTCACACTGGTCCTCCAGAAAGGCGCGACCGGTTGGCTCATTACTGGATGGGCCTGGGCGAAACACTAGCGATGCCCGCCTACGTCGTTGTGCTGCGCAGACCGAGATGCTCTTGATCGACGGGATACGACGTTGCATGGTGGATAGCCGCTCCTGATCGCTCCGGCGGCGCGCCGTTACGTCTGACTCGTCAATTCGTTACACAGGCATATGAAATTGGTCCTCGGGAGGCTCACCGATGCCCGAGCGACGCTATACGATCACCCCGCAATCGGACGCCGAGACGGCGCTGCGAACCTTGGTGGACCAGCTCCGCGACGCGGTCGTCGACGAGCTGGAGCCTGCGGCTTTGCTCCTCTCGGGCAGCTTCGCGCGCGGCGAGGGCGGAGCCTACATAACCGGTGGTGCGCTGCGCACTACCAGCGATCTCGATCTCATCGCCGTGTTCCGTGGCCCGTTCTCCGTGGCTCGGACGGTCCTGGCCCGGCGCAAGGCGAGAGCGTTGTCCCATCGGTTGCGACGCCGGTTCCCCGGTACGCAGATCGACCTCACCGTGCGACCCGCCCTGCTCCTCACCTGGCCCCCAGCCACCCTCGACTACTACGACCTGCTGCGCTCGGCGCGGGTGCTATACGGCGCCGTCCGCGTCCCTTCGCCCGCCGCGGTGCGGCTCGACGACATCCCACCCGAAGAACGGCGCCGGGTGCTGGTGAAGCGTGGTGTCGGATTGCTCAACGCGTGGCTGCGGCTCTCGGAGGCGACCGACCTGGCGAGCGACGCTGACGCGCGCGCCGTGGAGTCGGACATCGACAAGGCATACCTGGCGAGTGGCGACGCATGGCTGCATCGCTACGCTCACTACGATCACCGCCTGCTGGTGCGCATGGAGCGGTTGCGCAACCCGTACCTCATTCGCGAGCCGACCGACACACTGCGATTCGAGTACGAGGCCTCGGGCCGGCGACGCCTCACGCCGCACCCGATCGTGTCGCGCTCAGCGGCAACACATCAGGCCCGCTGGCCCGGCGCCGCCGAGGAGTGGCTGCGCGCGGCGGCGCTGCTGGATGCGTGGGAGCAGCACGCTGATGCGCGTCGGGACATCCATCCCTGGCGGCACCCGGCTCGCGCCACACGACACCTCATTGCCACGATGCGACGTTTGGCCCGCGGCTTGCCCTCACCGGCGCGCCTGCGCGAAGCGCTGCCGCTGCTGCTCCGCCTGGCCCTGGGACACGAAGGGAGCGCGTGGCTCTCCCCCACGATCGCCGGGCTCCTCAGACTGCCGCCGTCCGATCCCTCCGTCCTCACCACTCTGATCCATGGATTTCTCTTCGCCTGGGACTCTGGAGACGCGCCCTCCGCACCGGCCGTGGAAGTGCATTCGCTCGCGCGCGGATGGCAGAACCCTCTCCCGTTCCGACGTCCAGCCTGACGGATCGGTAACCTCTAGGGCTCGCGGCCCTCCGCTGCAGGCAACAGGGCAATCTCGATGCGCCGGTTCTGGCTCCGGCCCTTCACTGTTGTGTTGCTCGCGATCGGATGGTATTCCGAGAGCCCCACCGCCTGCAGCCGGGCGGGATCGATCCCCACAGTGTCCTGGAGAAACCGGACGACATTGGACGCCCGGGTAGTCGAGAGCTCCCAATTGGTGGGGAACGTATTCTTCAGGCGGTCGCTGATCGCCACGTTGTCGGTGTGTCCTTCCACGCGGATGACCTTGCCCTCCGTCGTCTTCAGGACATTGCCGACCCGCTGCAGCACCCGGATGCCCGCCGGAGTGATGTCCGCTTCGCCGGAAGGGAACAGGATCCGATCCACCATGCTCACGTTGAGGCGATCCGCCAGCCGGGTGATCTGAATCTGTCCCTGGGCGATCTCCGACTGCATGTCCTGCACCAGCTGGTCGTAGGTGTTCCGGAGTTGGCCGATCTCCGCTTCCTTTTGACGGGAGGCCGCGGTCGTCTGTGTGTCGAGCGCCGCGGCGAGTGCGGCGTTGCGCTCCCGCAGGGCGCGGGCCTGGAACGCGAGGGAGTCCGCGACCGCGGCCAGGGAATCGGCTCGCACGCGCGCGGACGAGTCCCGCTCATGGAAGTACAGAGTGGATCCTCCCAACGCCACGGCGATGAGACCCACGAGAATCAAGACGGCCTTCATGCAAGCTCCTCCGGTCGTTCAGTCGGCGTTGGCGCCTGCTGGGTACGTCAGGATCAAGTAGCGCGCGGTAGCCCGGTCGTCAAACCACTTCCTTGGGGACTCTGAACAATGACGATCCAGGTACGCCCAGCGACGCCCCAAGATGCCAGCGCGTGGCTCATCATGCGCCAAGCGCTCTGGCCAGAGGAAAGCGCGAGCTACCATACGAGCGAGGTCGAGAGCTACTTCGCGGGCCGCCTGCGAGAACCGCTCGAGGTATTGCTCGCCTTCGATGACTCGGGCAGCTCGACCGGCTTTGCCGAGCTGTCGATTCGGCCCTACGCCGAGGGCTGCGACACCGACCACGTCGGTTACCTCGAGGGGTGGTACGTCGTTCCGGAGGCCCGGCGCCGGGGCGTGGGAAGGGCCCTCGTCCAGGCCGCCGAGCAGTGGGCGCGTGGTCGCGGGTGCAGCGAGTTCGCGTCGGACGCGCTGCTCGACAACGACGTGAGCGCCGCGGCGCACCGGGCGCTGGGGTTCACCGAGACGGTGCAGATTCGCTGTTTCCGCAAGACGCTGGTCGAGAATCTGCCCTAGTGGGTGAGCTATTCGGGAGCGGTCGTGATGCTCCCCAGGATGCCGCTCGTGGTGCAGGCTCCATTGGGATCGCAGTACGTCCGCGACGAGCTCGAGCCGCGATTCTGCTGCGGCACCCCCGGGCACTGGGCGAGGTTGAAGAATGCGGGCCCGCCCTCGTAGCCGCCGATCCCGCTCGCCGCGATCCAGTACCGAGCGGGTACCACCGGCGTTTGGCACAGCATCTCGATGTAGGACTTCTCACTGTAGGTGATCTGCCGGCCGTTGATGAACACCCCGGAGGTTCCGCGCGACGCATTGGCCGCGAGCGCACCGCCCAGCGACAGGCCGGCCATCATTTGCCCCGCGATCGGCTCACCGTCGCGGCCCCACGCGCCCGACATCGCATCATACCAGTAGCGCCCGGCGGGTATCGCCACCGGGTACACCTGTTGGAGCTGGTGCACCGTTTCGTCGGACAGCACCTCGCCGTTGACGACGATCTCCGCGCCTTGCATTGGCGTCGCTCGCTGCGAGCCGGCTGCCGCCGGCTGCCCCGGCTGGTCGGCATTTATCGACTGCGAGACGCGGACCGATTCCGGCGCGGCCGTGCGCGCTGCGGACGCGGCCCGTTTGTCGTCGGACGGAGCGCACGCACCGACGATCGTCACCGCGACGCAAAGCATGTTACCGCAGCATCGGCCCATCGGTATTACGATACGGTTTCCCCGGCAGGTCAGCCAACGGGAGCTTCCCCCTGCGCATGGAGTGACTCAGTCTCGTGATCGCCGCCTGGCTTTCCGGACGGGCATGACGCCCATGGCTCTGTTCCGTAGGGCGGCAAACGGCCTGCTCATGCTCGGCGCCGCGTGCGGCCGGCCGGAGAGCCCGTCGCTCGCCATCACGCACGTCACTGTGGTCGACGTCGCCCACGACGCACTGCTGCACGATCGTACCATCGTGATCCAAGGGCCTCGAATCGCGCGGGTCGATACGTCGCCGCGTGTCCCCGTCTCCCGGAGCACGGAGACACTGGACGGCACGGGTCGGTTCGTCATCCCGGGATTGTGGGACATGCACGTTCACTTGAGCGACTCGGCTACCGCCGCGCAGCTCTTGCACCGGGGGATCACAGGCGCCCGCGTGATGAGCGGTCCCCTGGATGTGACGCTCGCGCTGCGAGAGCAGCTGCGCCGTAATCCCACGCTCGGCCCGCGGCTCGTGGTGGCCGGGCTCGCGCTGCATGGCCACGCGTCCTTCGCCGCGGATACGGGCCTGGCGCTTGCTCTGAGCGCGCACGACGGGCGTCGGGCGGTGGACTCGCTCGCC
>DATJJY010000056.1:0-23199 GCA_035491895.1 Gemmatimonadales bacterium | reverse complement strand
CCCGTCGCCATCAAAGTGCTCAAACCCGAGCTGTCGGCCGTGCTCGGCAGCGAGCGGTTCCTCCGCGACGCGGCTCGCCCCGTTGCGGGACGACCCGCGGTTTCTCGCCCTGGCACAACGGCTTGGAGGGGAGTGAGCTTTCTTCGTCAATTTCTCACGCTCTCGTAACACCGATTCCGCCAAGCTTCCTCCGAATATCCCAAGGAGGATCTGTGGCCGAGCACGGAATCGCGATTCAATCACCCACCAGGTCGGCCCCCGCAGAACCGGTTTCCGTAGGTCGAGCGACGCTGAGAAAGGCGCTGTTCACTTGTGGCCTCGCGGCGCCTCTGCTCTACATCGCGATGGTCGTTCTCGTGCCACTGCGGTGGGAGGCGTATAGCTCCGCTTCTCAGACCGTCAGCGAGCTGTCCGCGATCGGCGCTCCGACGAGGCCGCTGTGGGTTCCGCTGGGGCTCCTCTACACGCTGTTGCTGGCCGCCTTCGGCTGGGGCATCTGGATGTCGGCTGGGGGGAATCGCCTCCTGCGTGTCGTGGGTGGCTTAATACTCGCCACCGGCGTGCTCGGCCTCTTCTGGCCGCCGATGCACCTCCGCGGCGCCGCGGTCACGTTGACGGACACGCTGCACATCGTCTGGACGATGGCGTCCGGGCTGCTCACGCTGCTCGCCATGGGGTTCGCCGCCGCGGCATTCGGGAAGTGGTTCCGCGGCTACTCTATCGTGTCGATGGTGCTCCTCCTCGGCTTCGGCGCGTTGACGAGCGTAGATGCCCCGCGCATCCAGGCGAACCTGCCCACGCCGTGGATCGGCGTGTGGGAGCGCATCGACATCGGCGTGTGGATGCTGTGGCTCCTGGTGCTGGCCGTGGTGCTGCTCCGCCGACAAAGTGAGAGGAACCTGCCATGAAACCGATTGCTCGCATTCACGGCTTTGTCGCTCCCGGCTTCGAGGAAGTGCGCACCGAGTTCGAGCGCAACTTCGCCAGGCGCGGCGAGATCGGCGCCGCCGTTGCCGCGTACTGGCGCGGCGAGAAAGTCGTCGATCTCTGGGGCGGCCGGCGCACCCCGACCAGTGACGCGCCCTGGAACGAAGACACGATGGTCGTGGTCATGTCCACCACCAAAGGCCTTTCGGCGATGACGCTGGCGGTGGCGAACGCGCGCGGCTGGCTCGACTACGACGCACCGGTCGCGCGCTACTGGCCCGAGTTCGCGCAGCACGGCAAAGCCGCGGTCACCGTGCGCCAGCTGCTCGGCCACGAGGCCGGGCTCGTTCTGCTCGACGAACAGCTGACGATCGAGAAGCTGCGCGACCTGGACTCCATGGCGCGCGTGCTCGCGCGCCAGCAGCCGGCGTGGCCGCCGGGAACGCGTCACGGCTATCACACCATGACGCTCGGTCTGTACATGCAGGAGCTCATTCGCCGTGTGGACCCGGCGCGGCGCACGCTGGGCCGCTTCTTCCACGACGAGATCGCCGTGCCGCTCGGTCTCGAGTTCTACATCGGCCTGCCAAGGGACATCCCCGATGACCGTCTCGCCGTGGTCAAGACGCTGTCCCCGTGGCGTGGTCTTCTGGCGCTGCGCTACACACCGCCGGCGATCACAATGAAAATGATCCGTCCGGGCTCTCTGCTGCGGAAGTCGTTCGTGGGCCTGGGGGTCGATCCGAACGACCGAGGCTACCTCGAGGTCGAAGTACCCGCGGGCAACGGCGTCGGCACCGCGCGTGCCATCGCGCGGGCGTATTCCGCGTTCGCCGAAGGAGGGGCCGAGCTCGGGATCACGCCGGAAACGTTCGCCCGCCTGACGGCTGCGCCCAAAGTCACGGGTGAGAAGGACTGGGTGCTGGGTGTGCCGAGCTACTTCTCGCTCGGCTTCCTGCGGCCCGGGCCCGAGGTCGCGTTTGGCTCGAGCCCGCGCGCGCTCGGCGCCCCCGGTGCGGGCGGATCGTTCGCCTTCGCCGATCCCGACGCGCACCTGGGTTACGCTTACGTGATGAACAAGTTGGACTTCTACCTGACGGACGATCCGCGGGAGGTGGCGCTGCGGGAAGCGGTCTATCGCGCGATCGCGCGCGTGCCTGCAGCGGTCACGTCGCGCCGTCATGGCGTTGCAGCTCCTCGGTAGGCGTTGGGCAGCATGGCGCCTCCCGTCACCCGTTGCGGGCTTGCTTCGCGACCAGGAAAGGAGAGACTCTTACCGTAACGGAGGGTTCCGAGGTGAGCGTGAAACCGAGATGAGGGCGCTGGCTCGTCTGCTCCTGCGCATCCCCGTCCCGTGGGTCTTCGTGCTGACGTACCTGGTCGGCGTCGGTGTGCAGACTGTCGCGCGACGGCATGAACCATTCCGAGCACTGGAGGCGCTTCCGGGTGTCAGCGTTCTCGGGGGAGCGCTGTTCGTGGTCGGGGCGGCCATTGCGGGGTGGGGACTTGTGACGTTTCGCCGCGCGAGCACGACCACGGTGCCTGGGCAGGTGTCCTCGCAGCTTGTCACCTGGGGCCCCTATCGGTTCACCCGCAATCCCATGTACGTGGGCCTCATCATCGCCTACTTCGGAGAAGCGGGTATCCTGCGGCAGACCTGGCCGATCCTGCTCTTGCCGCTGACGATCGCCTACGTGAACTGGATCGTGATCCCGCTCGAGGAAGCGCGGCTGCTGGAGGCGTTCGGGGCGGCGTATCAGCGGTATCAATCGCGCGTGCGTCGTTGGCTGTAAGGGTTTCGCTTCGAGACGAAGCCTGGAAGTGGCTCGGAACTTGCACCGCTTGCGACGCCATGACCAACCCATAGGATAGTCTCTCCTTCACTGGCCGCACTCGCTTCGCTCAGGAGGTCTCCCGATGAGACGACTGTTTCTGGCAGCCGCAGCTGGAGCCGCACTATGGCTCGCGGCCTGCTCAGAGTCCCGCCAACCGACCGCGCCGGCCGTGCCCACTGGCCCCGCTGCGTCCGCCGTGCCCGCGATCGCCGGTCCGGAGATGTTGGGGTTCGAAAAGGACCATCCGCACACGCACATCCAGCTTCCTCGTGGGTTCGCGCGCGGTCTGGCTAAGCCCGCAAACACAGGGATCATCTACCATGGAGGGCCGCTGTTCACCGCCCAGACCAGGGTCGTAGCGATCTACTGGTCCGGTGCGAGGATCTACAACGGCGGCCCGACGCCCGGGACAACGGGCACCGGGAGCCAGGACGGCTCCATCGTCGGGGCCTTTCTCAGAAGCCTCGGCGGCTCGCCGTACTTCAACATCAATTCGACCTACTTCGACGGCTCCGGAACACACGTGCAGAACAACGTCGCCTATACGGCTTATTGGGCGTCGAACACAAACGCTCCCACGTCGGGGCAGACAATCTCCGACGCCCAGGTCCAGGCGCAGATCGTCGCGGGCTTCAACTCCGGGGCCCTCACCTACGACAACTCCACGCTCTATGCCGTCTTCAGCGGACCCGGCGTGAACCTGGGTGGTGGATTCGGGACGCAGTACTGCGCCTACCACGGCCACTTCACCTCGAATGGCCGGGATGTGAAATACGCCGTAATGCCGCGCGATTACGACTTCCCGAGCGCCTGTGCCGCGCTGAACGGCTCGCCGAACGGCGACTTCGCCGCCGACGCCGAAGTCAACACGCTGGCGCACGAGACGGAAGAGACGACGACCGACGAAGACCTGAACGCCTGGTACGATCGCCGCGGCAACGAGAACGCCGACAAGTGCGCCTGGACGTTCGGCACGACCTACACTACGTCGAATGGATCGACCGCCAACATGAGCCTCGGCGGCCGGGATTACCTGATCCAGCGCAACTGGGTGAATGCCGGCAACGGCGGCTGTCTCGTGCAGTACCCCTAAGGCTCGGCGATCAGGAAGAGGGTCCGGCGCGAACGGCGAGCCCCGATGGCTCGCCGTTTTCGTTTCGTCCCCAGTGGTTCTCCGAGTCCTCCATGCGTGTAGCTTTCTTCACATGGACACGCGCAGCGCCGACCTGAGCGCCCTGAAGATCGACCGAACGACCCGTCCCGATCCCCCGTCGCGACGCTTCCCCCGCTGGCTGCTCATCGCGGGGCAGGCGCTCATCGTGCTGGTGATCGGGGCCTGGCTCATTTCGCGGTCGATCGGCGGTGCGGTCCCGGTGCGCCTCGTTCCGGCGGTGCTGATCTCGCCGGCGCAGGCGAGCTCGGTAGTGATCGCCAGCGGCTACGTGGTGGCGCAGCGCAAGGCGGCCGTCGCCTCCAAAGGGACCGGCCGGCTCGTGTACCTCGGCGTGGTCGAAGGGGACCGGGTGAAATCGGGCCAGGTCATTGCGCGCATCGAGGATGCCGACGTCCGCGCCCAGGTGGCGCAGGCCGAGGCCAACGTACGGCTCGGCGTCGCCGACCTGCAGGACGCGCAACGCTCGATGGAGCGTGAGAAGCAGCTGCTCGACTCGAACCTCAGCACGCAGGCAGCCTACGACGCCGCGGAGGCGCGCTACCGCCGGGTGACCGCCACCATCGACGTCGCCAAAGCGAGTCTCGGCGCCGCCCAGGTCGCGCTCGAGAACACGGTGATTCGCGCCCCGTTCGACGGCACCGTCCTCACGAAGAACGCCGACGTGGGTGAGATGGTGGCGCCGCTCGCCGGCAGCGCACTCTCCAAGGCCGCCGTCGTGACGCTCGCCGACCTGGGCTCGCTGCAAGTCGAGGTGGATGTTTCCGAGACGAGCATCGAGCAGGTGATCGCGGGACAACCGTGCGAAATCGTGCTCGACGCCTATCCGGACGTGCGCTATCCCGGTACGGTCGCGAAGATCGTCCCGACCGCCGATCGGGCGAAGGCGACGGTGCAGGTGAAGGTCGCGTTCAATCGGTACGATGGACGCGTGTTGCCCGAAATGAGCGCGAAGGTACACTTCCTGCCGCGCGCCGATGCCGCTGCCCGGAGCGACACGACGCCGCTGCTCACCGTGCCCGGCGCGGCGGTCGCGTTGCGCGGCGGGCACAACGTGGTGTACACCGTAACCGCGGGCCACGCGGTCGAGGTCCCGGTGGTCGTCGGGCGGCGCGTGGGGCAGGGCGTGGCGATTCTGCAGGGCCTCGCCGTCGGGACACAGGTGGTGGACAGCGTGAGCGACGGCGTGCAGCGCGGCGTCAAAGTCAAAACACCCTGAACGGGGATCGACCAGTGGCCGAACCGATCGTCCAGATTCGCGGCGTGTCCAAATCGTACCGGCGCGACAGCTTGGCGGTGCCGGTGCTCGACAACATCACGCTCGATGTGCCCGCAGGAGAGTTCCTCGGGCTCATGGGCCCGTCGGGCTCGGGCAAGACGACGCTCTTGAACCTGATCGCCGGCATCGACCGTCCCGATTCGGGGGCCGTGTCGGTGGCCGGTACGGACGTGGTACAGCTCTCCGAGTCGCAGCTCGCCAAATGGCGCTCCACGCACATCGGGTTCGTGTTTCAGTTCTACAACCTGATCCCGGTGCTGACGGCCTACGAGAACGTGGAGTTGCCGCTGCTCCTCACGCCGTTGTCCAAGGCGCAGCGCAAGGAGCACGTGCAGACCGCGTTGGGGCTGGTCGGCCTGGGGGACCGCCTCGACCACTATCCGCGGCAGCTCTCGGGCGGTCAGGAGCAGCGGGTCGCGATCGCGCGGGCGCTCGCAGCCGATCCTACGATTCTCGTCGCCGACGAGCCGACCGGGGACCTGGACCGCAAGTCGGCCGACGAGGTGCTGACGCTGCTCGACCGGCTCAACAAGGAATTCAAGAAGACGATCGTGATGGTCACCCACGATCCGCACGCCGCCGAGCGGGCGCACACGGTGCGCCATCTCGACAAGGGCGTGCTGCAATAGGAGGCGCCATGAAAATATTATCGATCATTCTCCGCAATGCCTTCCGGCACCGCCTGCGCTCCATTCTGACGATCGCGGGGATCGCCACGGCGGTGATGGCGTTCGGTCTGCTGCGTACGGTCATCGGGGCGTGGAACGCCGGGGTGACGAACGCCGCGTCGAACCGCATGATCGTACGGCATCGCGTCTCGTTCATCTTCCCCCTGCCGGTCACCGATCTGCAACAGCTGCAGCGCGTGGCGGGAGTAACGGGCGTGTCGTGGGCGAACTGGTTCGGCGGCGTCTACGGCAACAGCAGTGATTTCAAGAACTTCTGGCCGCGACTCGCGGTGGACCCGGCCACGTATTTCACACTCTACCCGGAGTTCATTGTCCCACCCGATCAGCTCGCGGCCTTCCAGCGCGAGCGCAACTCCTGCATCATCGGCCGCAAGCTCGCCATCCAGAAGGGCTTCAAGCTGGGGGACGTGATCACCATGGATGGCGACATCTTTCCGGGGCGCTGGGAGTTCGTGGTGCGCGGCATCTACACGGGAAGGGATCCGTCGACCGACGAGACGCAGCAGTTCTTCCAGTGGGACTATCTCAACGAGCAGGTGAAGCAGCGCGAGCCGGGCCGCAATGTCGATGCCGGGTGGTACATCCTGAAGGTCCGCAGTGCCGCCGAGATGCCGGCCGTCTCCGCCACGATCGACACCGCCTACACAAACTCCCAGGCGCCCACGAAGACCGAGAGCGAGAAGGCGTTTCAGCAGAGTTTCGTGTCGATGTCGAGCACCATCATCACGTCGCTGCAAGTGGTCTCGTTCGTGATCATCGGCATCATCCTGCTCGTCCTCGCCAACACGATCGTGATGGCGGTGCGGGAGCGCACCCGCGAGTACGCCATTCTCAAGACGCTCGGCTTCACCGGTCGCCACATCGCGACGTTCATTCTCGGCGAGTCGCTCGTCATCGGCGTGCTGGGCGGGGTGCTCGGCCTGCTGCTGATCTACCCCATGGTCCAGGGGGTCAAACAGGGGTTCTCGGCGTTCTTCCCGGTGATCGGGGTGTCGGCCTTCACGGCGGTGCTGGTGCTTGGGGTGGCGGCGCTGAGCGGGCTCGCCGCTGCTGTGCTTCCCGCAGCGCGCGCCGTGCGACTTCCGATCGTCACCGGCCTGCGGACGATCGGATAAGCGATGAAGATCCCGTTCTCCTATATCTGGCGCAGCCTCTGGGCCCGGCGGCTCACGACCGTCCTCACCCTCACCGGCCTCACCCTGGTGGTGTTCGTGTTCGCGGGCGTGTTGATGCTGGCGCAGGGCCTGCAGAAAACGCTCGTCGACACGGGCGCCACGGACAACGTGATCGTGCTGCGCAAGTCGGCCAACAGCGAGCTGGTGAGCCAGGTGGACCGGGGCTCCGCCGAAATCCTCGAGACGGCGCCCGAGGTCGCAGCGGCCGCGGACGGCCGGCCGCTGCTCGCGCGCGAAGTCAATCTCATCATCAATCTGAACAAGAAGGGCAGCCACGCGATGGGGAACATCACCGTGCGCGGGACGTCGCCGCACGGCGTGGAGCTGCGCCAGGGCGTCCATATCACGCAGGGACGCATGTTCACCTTCGGGACGCACGAGATCGTCGTGGGGCACGGCATCGCGAGCCAGTTCGAGGGCATCGCGCTCGGCAGCGTGGTCCCGTTCGGTGGGGATAAGTGGACCGTGGTTGGGTACTTCGACGCGGGCGGCACCGGATTCGACTCGGAGGTCTGGGGCGACGCCGACCAGGTGATGCAGGCCTTCGGGCGTCCGACCTATTCCTCGCTGACCTTCCGGCTGCGCGATCCCGGTCAGTTCGTGGCGCTGCAAGCGCGGCTCAGCGCCGACCCCCGTACCCAGTACGTCGAGCCCAAACGGGAACGCGATTTCTACCGCGAGCAATCCCAGGGCCTGGGGAACTTCATCAAGGCGCTCGGCATCACCATCACTGTGATCTTCTCCATCGGAGCGATGATCGGGGCGATGATCACGATGTACGCCGCGGTGGCGAATCGCGTGGTCGAGGTGGGCACGATGCGGGCGCTCGGGTTCCAGCGCCGCAGCGTGCTCGGCGCGTTCCTGCTGGAATCGATCCTGCTCGGGCTCGTCGGTGGGGCGGCGGGCCTCGCGCTGGCGGCGTTGCTCTCCTTCGCGCGCGTCTCCACTCTGAATTTCTCGAGCTTTGCGGAGATCGGGTTCGGGTTCGCCTTGTCGGCGGGCGTGATCCTGAACGCGTTGATCTTCGCCGTCGTGATGGGGATCGTGGGCGGGTTCCTCCCCGCGGTCCGGGCCGCCCGACTGAACATCGTCAACGCGCTGCGCGGCGCGTAGCGGCTACCGCCAGCTCTGCAGGATGCGCACGTAGTTCGCGCGCTCGAACGCCTCGGGGTCGGCGACGTTGTGCTGGCTCATCGCCCCCCGCAGCTGCGCCACGGACTCGTAGTCGTGATCCTCCAGCCAGCCTGCCAATCCTTCGACCAGAGTCCTGATATGCGAGGCTCCATTCCGCAACAGGGCGGATGTGGTCATGACCGCATCGGCGCCCGCCAGCAGGTATTTCACGACCTCCGCGGAGCTCTGGACCCCGCTCGTGGCGGCGAGTGACGCCTGGAGCCGGCCGCGCAGCACGGCGATCCACAACAGCGGCAGGCGAATCTCGAACGGCGTGCTCAGCTCCAGATTCGCGACGACCTCGAGCTTCTCGAGATCGAAGTCCGGCTGGTAGAACCGGTTGAAGAGGACGAGGCCATCGGCACCGGCGTCCACCAGCCGGCCTGCCATCTCCCCGAAGGCGCTGAAGTAGGGCCCGAGCTTTACAGCGAGCGGAATCCCGATCGCGTTGCGCACCGCCTGCACGATGTGCACGTAGCGATCCTCCACCGCGCGGCCGGTCGCCGCGGCGCTCACCGGGAGGTGGAAGATGTTCAGCTCGAGCGCGTGGGCGCCCGCCGTCTCCAGCAGCCTGGCGAAGTCGACCCACCCGCGCTCCGTCGACCCGTTCAGGCTGGCGATGACGGGGACGCGCACCGCCGCCCGCGCGTCCGCGACCAGCTTCAGGTAGTCGTCGGGGCCGACGGCGAGGCTGGAGACGGACGGGAAGTAGGAGAGCGACTCCGCGAAGCTCTCGGTGCCCGCCGCGGCGTAGCGCGCGAACGACTCGTTGTCACGGAGGATCTGCTCTTCGAAGAGTGAAGCCAGTACGATCGCCGCCGCGCCGCCGTCCTCCAGCGCACGCACACCGTCGAGCGTTTTTCCGAGCGGCGACGCCGACGCCACGACGGGATGGGCCAGGGGCAGCCCCAGATAGGTGGTGGACAGGTCGGTCACGGTTCGCTCAGCGTGCGAGGTCTTCGTACAGCTGCCAGCGCCGCGCGATGGCGTCCTCGGCCCGCTGGAGCAGGGGACCCGCCTCGCGAGGATTGGTTCGCGCCAGCATCCGGTACCGCAGCTCCTGCTCGGCGTAGTCCCGGAAGCGCGTCGTCGGCCGCGGTGAGTCGAGGGTGAACGGATTCTGGCCGCCGTGGCGCAGCTCCGGGTTGTAGCGCAACAGCGGCCAGTAGCCGCAGTGCACCGCGCGCCGCTGTTGATCGAGCCCCATTCGCAGATCGTAGCCGTGTGCGATGCAGTGGCTGTAGGCCAGCACCAGGGATGGGCCTTCGTACGCCTCGGCTTCGCGCAGGGCGAGCAGGGTCTGCTGGGGATTGGCGCCGAGCGCCACGCGGGCCACGTAGACGTTGCCGTAGGCGATCGCCTGGAGCGCCAGGTCCTTCTTCTCGGTCGTCTTGCCACCCGCGGCGAACTTGGCGACGGCCGCCATGGGCGTCGCCTTCGACGCCTGCCCGCCCGTGTTCGAGTACACCTCCGTATCGAGCACCAGCACATTGACGTCGCGACCGCTGGCGAGCACGTGGTCCAGGCCGCCCGATCCGATGTCGTAGGCCCAGCCATCACCGCCGACGATCCACACGCTGCGGCGCACCAGACCGTCGATCACCGACAGCAGGTGCCGTGCGCGCTCGTCGCGGGTATCGGCGAGCGGATCCAGCAGCGCCCGGGCGGCGGCGACCCGGAACCGTTGGGCGCGGATGTCGCGCTCGACGCGTTGGGCTGAATCGATCAGCGCTCCCGTCAACTTGTCGCCCAGTGTTCCGCGCAACTCCTCGGCCAACCGGCGAGCCAGTGCGAGCTGGCCATCGGCCGCGAGGCGCATCCCCAGTCCGAACTCGGCGTTGTCCTCGAACAGCGAGTTGGACCACGCCGGCCCGCGCCCTTCGGAGTTCGTGGCCCAGGGAGTGGTCGGCAGGTTGCCGCCGTAGATGGACGAGCACCCCGTGGCGTTGGCGACCAGCATCCGGTCCCCAAACAGCCGGGACAGGAGACCGAGGTAGGGCGTCTCGCCGCACCCCGCGCACGCCCCCGAGAACTCGAACGTCGGCTCGAGGAACTGCGTGCCTCGCACTGTGGAGAAGTCCACGCGCGCCCGCTCGGTCACGGGCAACGACTCGAAGAACGCGATGCTCGTCCGAGCCCGCTCGAGGATCGGCTCCCGCTCGGTGAGATTGATGGCGCGCCGTCCGGCGACCTCACGCTGCTTCGCGGGGCAGACTTCCACGCAGAGGCCGCACCCCGTGCAGTCCTCCACGTACACCTGCAAGGTGTAGCGCGTGGATGGGAAGCCGCGCTCGTCGATTGGCGCGGTGCGGAACTCGGCGGGGGCCCCCGTCAGCTGCGCTTCCTCCAGCAGGCTCGCGCGGATCACCGCGTGGGGACACACCATCGCGCAGTTGCCGCACTGGATGCAGGTATCGGGATCCCATTCGGCGACGAGGTCGGAGATGTTGCGCTTCTCCCAACGCGACGTGGCGCTGGGATAGGTGCCGTCCACCGGCAGGGCACTGACCGGCAGGGCGTCGCCTCGTCCCGCAAGCATCGGGGCGGTGACCTCGCGCACGAATGTGGGCGCCCGAAGGGACACCACTGGCAGCAGGACGATCCGGCTGGTAGCGCGCTCCGGCACCTGCACCTGGCGCAGCCGGGCGATCGTGGCATCCACGGCGGCGAAGTTCCGGCGCACCACTTCATCGCCCTTCGCGCCGTAGGTCTTCTGGACGGCGGCCTTGATCTTCTCGATGGCCTGCTCGCGCGGCAACACTCCCGAGATCGCGAAAAAGCAGGTCTGCAGCACCGTGTTGGTGCGTCCGGCGATCCCCGCCTCGCGTGCCACGGCGGTGGCGTCCACCACCCAGAAGGCGAGCCGCTTCTTGATGATCTCTTCCTGGACCGGGCGTGGCAGCCGCTGCCAGGTCTCCTCGGGTCCGTACGGGCTGTTGAGCAGGAACGTGGCGCCGGGAGCGGCAACCCCCAGCACATCGAGCGAGCGCATGAATGCGAACTGGTGGCATCCGACGAATTGCGCCTGATCGATCAGATACGCGGAACGGATCGGCGTGCGGCCGAAGCGGAGATGGGACACGGTGCGCGATCCGGACTTCTTCGAGTCGTAGACGAAATACCCCTGCACGTGGAGCCCCGCTTCGTCTCCCAGGATCTTGCAGGTGTTCTTGTTCGCTCCCACGGTGCCGTCCGCGCCCAGCCCATAGAACACCGCGCGGAAGGTGTCGTCCGCCTCGGTGCGCACGGCGCGGTCGTAGTAGAGGCTGGTCCGTCCCACATCGTCGTCGATACCGACCACGAAATGATTGCGCGGCCGTTGCGCACCCAGCTCGTCGAGCACCGCCTTGACCATCGCCGGCGTGAACTCCTTCGACGAGAGACCGTAGCGCCCGCCGATGACCGGCACCGCGCGCCCGCCTTCCGCGAGCGCCGCGACGATGTCGAGGCAGAGCGGCTCGGCCAGCGCGCCGCTCTCCTTCGTGCGGTCGAGCACCGCGATGGCCCGCGTCGTCTCGGGCAGGGCCGCCAGCAGCCGGGCCGCCGAAAAGGGGCGGTACAACCGCACCTGCAGGACGCCGACGCGCTCGCCCCGGGCGACGAGCCACTCGACCGTCTCGCGCGCGGTGGCCCCGCTCGATCCCATCAACACCACGACGCGCTCCGCGTCGGGAGCGCCGCTGTACTCGAACAGCCGGTACGCGCGGCCGGTGCGCGCCGCGAACCGCCGCATCGCGCTTTCCACGATCTCCGGGGTGCGCGCGAAGAACGGATTGGCCGCCTCTCGGCTCTGGAAGTACACGTCGGGATTCTGCGCCGTGCCGCGAATGAACGGATGGTCGGGATTGAGCGCCCGCGCGCGGTGCGCCCGCACCAGGTCGTCGTCGATCAGTGCCCGGAGGTCGTCGTCCGACAGGCCGGCGATGCGTGACAGCTCGTGCGAGGTGCGGAAGCCGTCGAAGAAATGAAGGAACGGAACGCGGGTCTCGAGCGTGGCCATCTGGGCGATGAGCGCGAGATCGTGCGCTTCCTGCACCGAGCCCGATCCGAGCAGGGCAAAGCCGGTGGGGCGGACCGCCATCACGTCCTGATGATCGCCGAAGATGCTCAGCGCATGGGCGGCGAGAGACCGCGCGGCCACATGAAACACCGTGCTCGTCAGCTCGCCGGCGATCTTGTACATGTTGGGGATCATGAGCAGCAAGCCCTGGGAGGCCGTGAACGTCGTCCCCAATGCGCCGGCCTGCAGGGCGCCGTGCAGCGCCCCCGCGGCGCCGCCTTCGCTTTGCATCTCCACGACCTGGGGGACCGAGCCCCAGATGTTCGGCTTCCCTTCGCTCGACCACTGGTCCGCGAGCTCCGCCATCGTGGACGACGGCGTGATCGGATAGATCGCGCAGACTTCGTTCGTGCGATACGCGACACTGGCGCACGCCTCGTTCCCGTCCACCGTCATGGCGATGGCGGATTCGATCTCGGGTCGCGCGCGCTCACCCACGGTCGCCGTCACGCGGTGGCTGCCGGCTCGGGTATCATCTCGATCGCATGGCAGGGGCACTGCTCGAAGCAGATGGCGCAACCGGTGCACCGATCGTAGTCGAACCGGTAGCGGAGTCCGGTACCCAGTTTGATCACCGCGGTCTCCGGGCACGCGCCGAGGCAGGCGTCGCACTCGAAGCAGTTGCCGCACGAGAGGCACCGCTTGGATTCGAACACCGCCTCCTCGGCGGTCAGTCCCTGAACGACCTCGCCGAAGCTCTCGCGACGGACTGCGAGCGGGGTCCGTGGCTGCGTCCGCTGAGCGATATCGCGCGTGAACCAGAGGTGCAGCTTGTCGAACGTTGCGTCCCCGCGGACCGGCGCTTTATGGTAGACGCCGCCGCGGAGCCAGGCGTCGATGTGACGGGCCGCCTTCTTGCCGTGGCCGACGGCGACGGTGACGGACCGCTCCGCCGGCACCATGTCGCCGCCGGCGAAGAGACCCGGCCGGCCGGTCATCATCCGCTGATCCACTTCGACCGTGCCGTCGCTCTGAAGCGCGAGTCCGGTCACGCCGGCCAGAAATCTCGTGTCCGCGTCCTGCCCCACGGCGAGGACGACGGCGTCGGCCTCCAGCGTCTCATACCTGCCGGTACCGCGCGCTTTCCCATCCGCGCCGATCTCCATGACTTCCACCTGCAACGTGCTGCCACTGACGGCGGCGATGCTGCGCAGCCAGTGAATCTTGACGCCCTCCTCCACCGCCTCGTCGGCCTCGAAGGGGAGGGCGGGCATGTGCGCGTAGTCGCGGCGGTACACGATGAGCGGCTCGTGTCCCAGCCGCAGGGCGGTGCGGGCGGCGTCCATGGCGGTGTTGCCGCCGCCGTAGATCGCGACCCGCCGGCCCAGCTGCGGCGGCGCGCCGCGGTCGACGTCGCGCAGGTAGCTCAGGGCGTCGAGCATGCGCACGGCATCGCTGGCCGGAATGTCCACACGCTTGGAAAGGTGCGCGCCTACGGCCACGAACACCGCGTCGAACGCTCCTTCGGTCCACTCCCGCTCGAGGCTCTCCACCCGATGGTTGAGCGTGATCGTGATTCCCAGCCGGCGGATGCGCTCCACCTCGGCGTCGAGGATGTCGCGCGGCAGTCGATAGGCAGGAATGCCGAAATGCATCATGCCGCCGGCCTGCGCTCCGGCGTCCCGGATTTCCACGGCATGCCCGAGACGCGCCAGGTGATACGCCGCCGAGAGTCCACTCGGGCCGGCGCCGACGATCAGGACGCGCTTGCCGCTCGGTGCGCCGGGGTCGGGGAGCCATCCTTCGGCCAGCGCGCGATCCCCGAGGAACCGCTCCACCGAATGGATGCTTACCGCGGCGTCGAGCTGGGTGCGATTACACGAAGTCTCGCACGGATGGTAACAGACGCGTCCGTGCACTGCCGGCAGGGGGTTGTCGTCGAGGATCTTGAGCCAGGCCTCCCGGTACCGGCCCGTCTGCGCGAGCGCCAGCCACGCCTGGATGTCTTCGCCCGCCGGACAGGCGGCGTTGCAGGGAGGCCGGAGGTCCACGTATTCCGGCCGCTGGCTGCGGGTCGGACCGGTACCGCGTTTGGAGGCGAGGTCGGCGGGCCGGGTCAGATCTTTCATCTTGACAAAGGAACTGCCTGCCGGCGCCGAGGTTCATGAAGCACGAATGAAGAGGTGTTTAGGAACGGGTTGCACGGCGCGGTCTCCAGTGCTACAAAAGGTGATCGGAGGGATCGTGACGATGACCGTTCTCATGCGATTCAGTTGGCTGTTGCTCCTCTTTGCGGGTGCCCGTTCGAGCGGCCACACGCTCGTGGCCGTGTTCGCCCATCCCGACGACGAGCGGATCGTCGGGCCGCTGCTGGCGCGCTACGCCCGCCTGGGGAACGACGTGTACCTCGTGATCGCTACGGATGGTCGTAAGGGAGTGCGCGACTTCGCCGGGATACCCGCCGGCGACTCGTTGGCGCACGTCCGCGCCGGCGAAGCGCGCTGCGCCGCTCAACAGATGGGGATCCACGCTCCGATCCTGCTCGGCTACGAGGACGCGGGGCTGGCCTCGTTCGCCAGTCTGGAGGGGCTCCGCAAGGACGTGGACAGCGTGCTACGCGCGCTGCATCCCGACGCGGTGATCACCTTCGGTCCCGAGGGCGGGACGGGGCATCCCGACCACCGGCTCGTCGGCGACGTCGTGACCGAAGTCGTGCAAACCGGTGGCGCCGGCATCCCGCAGGCCTTGTACTACCCGTCGCTGCCCTCGGAGCGGATGCAGGATGCCCCGCCGGCGAACCCGACGATTGCGACCATGCCCGAGAGAGACCTGCCGATCGTCGTCGCGTTCACCCCGCAGGATCTCGAGGCGGGGCGACGCGAATTCGCCTGTCACCGTACGCAGTACACACCGGCCGAGATGGACGCGATCGATCGGTACCTCGCCCACGGGTGGAACGGCGCGGTGCACTTGCGTCCCTGGTACGGCGGGGGTGAGCGCCGCACGGAGATTCTCGACAAGTAACTACCGATTGATCCAGTACGACATCTTCACCAGGAAGAGATTGTCGGGGCGCAGCCCGAACAGATCGCGCAGGTCGCCGCCGAAGCTCTCCGTCCCTTCGACCCCCGTGAACCCGCGGCGGCCCTGACTCCACACCACGAACAGCGTGGACCCGGGCCGGTACTCCCACCGGAACACGACGTTCGAGCGGAACTGCTTGAAGTTGAACCCGCCGATGTTGTTGGTGAGCGACGTATCCCCGTAGGCCTGATAGCGGCTCGCGTAGTCCTGCGCGCGGGGGGTGCTCGACAACTCCCGGATGTTGCTGAACGTTCCCTTCGAGATGAAGGGCTGCGCGTATACCTGGAGCGTCATGTTGGCGGTGAACGGATACGTCACGCGCATCGTCAGCGCGAGCTGCCGCTGGTTCAGGTGCCCGAACAGGTAATGCGTGACGTTGCTGGTGTCCGTCGTCGGTCCGAGCGGCTGGATGTCGTTGCGGGACCGCGAATAGCTCGGCGAGAGCGCCGCGGTCACGCGGGCCGCCAGCTTGAAGTCCAGCTCCGGCGAGAAGCTGAAGCTGCGCGAGCGGCCGCCGTCCGTCCGGAACCAGTTGAACCAGATGTACGGCACGATCGCCTTGCGGTCGTCGCCGCTGATCCCCAGCCAGGGAGCGAGGTAGGGGTCCTGCCGCACCGCCGGGCCGCCGCGCGCGCACGAGTAGCAATACGTCGCTCCGAGCTGTCCGATCGTTCCGCCGAAGTGGAGCGACCAGGTATTGCGGAACGTGGTGTGCGTGTTGGTATTGAACGCGCGCTCTTCCGGCAGCCCGGTGGTCGTCCAGTACTGCCACCAGTTGAAGTTCCACTGGAATCGCTGGTACAACTTGCGCGTATGGCGATCGAAGTATCCGGCCCACGTGCTCCAGGCCATCTGATCGGCGCGCTGCAAATAGCCGAGATCGTTGATCTCGAATCCCGGCGAGCGGCGCTCGTAGTTCGTCTGAAAGAGGAAGTGGTTGCCGCCCACCTTGCCGAACTGCAGCGCCTCCACGTCTCCCATGAGCGACGTGCGCGTCGAGTCGAAGCGCAGCGCGTCCGGCCGTTGGTAGTAGTGGGCCGCGTCCCGCTGCGTCGCGGCGATCGCCTGCGCGCTGCCGGCGACCCGGCTGACATCGACCGATCCAGAGAGCTCGTACTTGCCGCCGGGGAAGCGATGGCGGAAGTCCGCCGCGCCGACGTAGGCGCTCGAGTGGAGGTACGGCGTACTCCAGGCGTCGTTGGCGCGGTTGACGGCGGTCACGATGCCGCCCACGCTGGACTCGCCGCCCCGCAGGTCCTGACGCAACCGCAGCACGCCGTAGTTGGTCGTCGGCTCGATCGTGATGCCGCCCTGGCCCATCTCGTGGGCGGTCACGGCGTCGAGCGCGCCAATGGACAGCCCGCCGGGCAGCCGGCCCGTGAGCTTCGCCGCGCCGAGGATCGTGGTGAACGCCGGGGAGGTCGTGTCCGCGTAGGTACCCGCCAATTCGGGGGCGCGTCCGATGCGTCGCGAATACACCAGTCCCTCACCGGTCGAGCAGTCGTTCACCGCGGTGCAGTTGACGTTGACCTGGAACGTTCCGGCGCCCTGAACGAAGAACGGGCGCTGCTCGCGGAAGAAGGTCTCGAACGCCGAGAGATTGAGCACGCCCGGGTCGGCCTCGACCTGACCGAAGTCCGGGTTGACCGTGGCGTCGAGCTTCAGGTTCGACGCCACGAGGTACTTCAGGTCGCCGCCGACGGTCAGATCCTGTTGCCGCCCGATGCCGGTGGCGGTGAAGTGCGACACGTTCTTCGTCACAAAATAGGGCGCGGCCTCGAACCGGCGCGGCGCCGCGAGGTCGTCCAGACCGTCGATCTCGCCGAATTGCGACACGAATCCCGCCTGGGACTGCCGGAACAGCGGCCAGCTCACGCGCTGAGCGTAGCGGTACAGATCGCGATCGACGGTGAAGCCAAAGACGTGGCTGCGCTGCCGCCCGTAGGGCAGCTGCGTCAGCGGGATGCGGAACTCCGCCGTCCAGCCGAGCGAATCCACTCGCGTCGCGACGTCCCACACCGCGTCCCACGCGAAGTCCTCGTTGCCGTCGTTGTAGATCTGCGCGTCCAGCTTGACGCCCGACGGGTTGACCCCGAACTCGAAGCCGCTGCGGCGGTCGTGGTAGGGGTCGAGGAACAGCCAGACCATATCGGAGGGCGTGAAATAGTCCCGGCGGGCGAGGACCGTAATGATGCTGTCGGGGTGCGGATCGAAGGCGCGGACGAACACGTAGAGGTTGGCGGCGTCGTAGGCCACCTTCGCCTCGGTCGGCAGCTTGGGCGCCAGGCCCTCGCTGGGCCGCCACTCCAGGAACTGGGTGACCGCTGTGGCGCGCTGCCAGACCGCGTCATCGTCGCGCCCGTCGATCACGGGCGGTAGGGCGGCGCGGATCGCGGTGATCCGCCGCGCAGCCGGGGGCGCCGGCGGGTCCGCCGCCGGGCGAGATGTATCCGGAGCCTGAGTTACCACAGAAACGACGGCCAGGAGCGGCAGACCGAGAAGCATGCGGATTCCGGTGTGGTTTCCACCTTTGACAACGGAACCCGGGAAAAGGTTGTTTCAACCTCTAGAACACCACCGTCTGGATGGAGTGCGGCCGCGAGTTGAGCTTGACGGTCGACCCCCCCACTGTCAGGTAGTACTCCCCGCCGCGCGCGGTCGGGTTCATCACCACGATCGCCACCGAGCCATCCACGTTGCGGAAGGCCGTGGTGAGCAGCATGCTGCGGCTCGCCGCCGCCAGGATCCGCCGGGCACCGGGATGGATGAACTTGGAGAAGTGGCCGATATAGTAGTAGGAGTTGGTGTAGATCAGCGTCCCGGTGCGGGTATCGGCGTGAATCGGGGCAAAGCAGAAGTTGCCCACGTGGTTGGGACCGCCCTTCTCATCGAGCAGGATGTTCCAGTCGGTCCACCCTTCCGTTCCTGAATTGAAATCGTGGATCATCGAGCGTCCGTAGGCCTCGCCGAGGCTCCAGCGCCCGTATGCCGTCGAGTCAAAGTTCGCCGGTGTGCCCTCCGTGAATAGCAGGTGCTTGTCGGGATAGAGCCGGTGCACCAGCGCGACGTTGTCGTACATCTGCGTCCCACCCGACCAGTCCTCGTACCAGTGATACGCGATACCCCACGCGTACTTCGCGGCAGCGGGATCGTCGAAGATCGTCTGCGCCCGCTGGATGATCAGGTCGCGGTTATGATCCCACACCATGATGTGGACGTCCGAAAGACCCTGCTGCGCCATGACCGGGCCCAGGTGGTTCTTGAGGAAATCCCGCTCGTCCTCCGCCTGGTAGGTGCAGGATTCCCACGTCTGGGTCGCCATCGGCTCGTTCTGGATGGTGATCGCCCAGATCGGCACGCCCGCCTGCCGGTAGCTCTGAATGAATTTCGTGTAGTAGAGCGCCCAGGCGTGGAAGTACGTGGGCAAGAGCGTCCCACCGTGCAGCATGTCGTGATTGCTCTTCATGTACGCCGGCGGGCTCCACGGACTGGCGAACAGCTTGAGCTGGTTTCCGCTCGCGGCCATCGCTTTCCGGATCAGTGGAATCCGGTACTTGAGGTCGTGGGCGATGGAAAACGTGCCGAGCGTCGAATCCCCCTCGGCGACGTAGGTGTAGCTGTCGCTCGAGAAGTCGCAGCTGTTGATGTTCGTTCTCGCCAGCGTGTAGCCGATCCCCTTGTCGGTGCTGTAATACGCCTGCAGCAGCTCGTCCTGCCTGGCGAGGGGGAGCTTCGCGAAGGTCTCGGCCGAAGCGTCGGTCAACGCCCCACCGATGCCGATCATCGTCTGGAAGGTCTTTTCCGGATCGACGAAGACGTACACCCGTCCCTCGGATGTCGGCTCCGATTCCCGGAACGTCACGGTATCGGCAGGCGTCAGGCGCAGCGTGGTACTGTCCGCCGTAGTATAGACGACGGCGCTCTTGCCGGCGGCTGTCCACGCGATATGGGGAGCGGTGTTCGCGCATCCCATGAGAAGCAGGGCGGACACCAGGGCCGGGTATCTCATCGGTAGCCTAGAACTTGGGGGCCGAAGGTTTGGCGGCATAGATGAACTCGTAGTAGTCGCGCATCGTGAGGTCGGCAGCCGCGTCGTCGTCGACGATCACGATCGCGTCGCGGTGCAGCTGGATAGCGCTCGCCGTCACCATGCTGGTGACCGGTCCTTCCACGGCCTGGGCGATCGCTTTCGCCTTGCTCTTCCCGCTCGCCACCAGGAGCAGTTTGCGCGCGTCGAGGATGGTCCCGACGCCCATGGTGATCGCATAGACCGGGACATCCTCGCGGCGCTCGAAGAACCGCGCGTTGTCGTCGATCGTCTGTTTGGAGAGCGTCTTGAGCCGCGTGCGCGAGCTGAGGGAGCTCGTCGGCTCGTTGAACGCGATGTGGCCGTCCGAGCCGATCCCCAGGATCTGCACGTCGATGCCGCCGCATTCCGCGATGCGCGTTTCGTACCACTGGCAGAAAGAGGGGTAGTTACTGGTCGTCCCCGAGGGGATGTTGATGTTCTGCCGCGGGATGTTCACATGCTGGAAGAAGTGCTCGTGCATGAAGTAGTGGTAGCTCTGCGGATGGATGACCGGCAGGCCCACGTACTCGTCCAGGTTGAACGTCGTGACGCGCGAGAAGTCCAGCTGCTCCTGCTCGTGCAGCCGCACCAGCTCCTGATAGAGGCCGAGCGGAGTGGATCCAGTCGCCATGCCGAGCACGGCGTTCGGCTTGGTGTTGAGCACTTCGGCGACGATCTGCGCCGCCGCCTTGCTCATCTGCTGGTAGTCCCGGTGAATGATGACTTCCACGAAGCGCCTCCAGCGTTCCACAAGGTGTCGGGCTATCGGGGCGGCCAAGCTACGGGAGGAGCGACCCCTTGTCCATCTCTCGCGCCGGAATCTGCAGCCCGGTGCGCACTCGCGCGAGCCGTGGCGGTGATCGTCTGTAGATTCCTCGCATGCTCAACGTCGGGCTCGTCGGGTTCGGTTTCGCCGGGCGGGTGTTCCACGCCCCCGTCATTCGCGCGGTCGCAGGTCTGCGCCTCAGCGCGATCGTCCAGCGCAGCGGAGCGCCGGACGCGCGCTACGGCGACGTGGAGCTGGTCCGCAGCGTCGACGAGCTGCTGACCCGCCCCATCGACCTCGTCGTGATCGCCACGCCCAACGCGTCGCATCATTTGATCGCGCGGCAATGCCTGCTGGCGGGCCGTCACGTCGTGATCGACAAACCGTTTGCCACGAGTGCGGCAGCGGCCCGGGAGCTCGTCCAGCTCGGAGTGGAGCGGCGGCGCGTCCTGTCGGTGTACCACAACCGCCGCTACGTCGGAGACTTCGTCACCCTGCAACGACTGCTGGAGGAGGGAGCCCTCGGCCGGGTGGCCGCGTTCGAATCCCACTTCGACCGCTTCCGTCCCGAGCTCAAACCGGGCGCCTGGCGCGAGCAGCCGCTTCCCGGTTCGGGGATCTGGTTCGACTTGGGGTCGCACCTGCTCGACCAGGCGCTGTTCCTGTTCGGCACGCCCGAGGCGATCTCGGCCGACATCCGCATCGAGCGCCCCGGAGCGCTCGCCGACGACGCCTTCGACGTCGCGCTGCACTATCCGCACCTGCGGGCGCTGCTCCGGGCGTCGATGCTGGCGGCCGCACCGGGGCCGGCCTTTGCCGTTCACGGCACCGGCGGCTCCTTCGTGAAGTACGGATCCGATCCGCAGGAAGCAGCCCTGAAAGCGGGTCGCACTCCCGACGAGCCGGAGTGGGATAGAGAGCCGCCCGAGATGTTCGGCACGTTGACGACGCCGGAAGGAGCGCGCGCGATTCCCACGACCCCGTCGAGCTTCACGCACTATTACGAGAATGTGCGGGATGCCATTCTCGAGCGGGCGTCGCTCGCGGTGACGCCGGCCCAGGCCCTCAACGTGATGCGTGGCCTGGAGCTCGCCGTGACGAGCAATCGGCAGCGCTGCGTCGTGCCGTGGGAGAGTCACGAGCCCCGGCGCGGGTAACGCGTTCCAGAAGTTCAAGCGGTGTGAGATTCCTCACGTCGTGCTCGGTCGGTTACGGGCACCCCGTTCTGCGTCTGACCCGACCCACCGGCAACTGATCGTCGCTCCATATGTTCCGTCGTCGCGTGACGCGGCGCACGGCTCCGCGCGATCAAAATCGCGACTATTGCGCCCGCGCCCTTTCTTTTACGACAGAGGTTTGTGATGCGTATTCCGATCGTCCTTCTGGGACTGGTGTCCACGCCGTTTGTCGTGGCCGCCGCTCAGAATGGATCAGCGGCGGTGAAGGACCCCGCGCAGTGCGCGGTCGCCGACGCCAACCGCTCTCCCCAATCCTGGTCGCGAGACCGGAAGCCCGACCCGCAGGGTCGGTCGCGGACCGGGTGCTCCCCGGTAGCGCCGTCTGGTGGTTCGACGGGGGATCCACCGCCGCCGCCGCCACCACCGCCTGACACGACGCCGCTGCCTCCGCCGCCGCCGCCTCCCGGGTCGGTGTCGATCGACGGGAACGTCTGGAACGAAGCGACCTGGGCACCGCTGGTGGGCTGGACCGTGACGGTTGCCGGCCCCGTGAACAGCAGTGCCGTCACGGATGCCTCTGGGCACTACGTCTTCTCGGGGATTCCCGCGGGGACCTACACCGTCTGCGAAGTAGTCCAGTCCGGGTGGACGCAGTCGTCTCCCACGATGCCCGCGGCGTGCGCGTCGGGCAAGGGCTACAGCTTCTCACTCACCGCCGGTGGGAGCGGATCGTTCGTCGATTTCGGGAACGTAGCGCAGTAACTGTCGCAGGGCGCGCAGCACGGCAAGCCTCACATCGATGTCGATGTGGGGCTTGTTCGTTATGCCACGTCGGCTCCGCCACCACTGGACGGCGTCGTTATGCTTTCGAAGAGAGGGAGGAGCGTGACGTGGACACTGTCGTGACCCATCCGCAACCGGGGCAACTGGTCGCACTCAGCTCGCGCGTCGAGCAGATCTACCCGACGTTGACAGCGGCGCAGCTCGAGCGTATCGCCGCGCGCGGGCGCGTGCGGGCCATCGCCGAGGGAGAGGTGCTCGTGCACTCGGGCGAGCGCACGGCGCAGTTCTTCGTGGTGCGCGCGGGGCGGCTCGACGTCCTGCGCCATACGCCCGCCGCCGAAGAGGTGGTGACGAGCTTCGGGCCGGGGATGTTCACGGGCGAAGTGAGCCTGCTTTCCGGTCGCCGCGGGATTGCCGATATCCGCGCCGGCGCGGGCGGAGAGGTGATCGAGGTCGACCGCGATCGGCTCCTCGCATTGATCCAGAGCGACGGGGAGCTGAGCGAGATCCTGATGCGGGCATTCATTCTCCGCCGCGTGGAGCTGATCGCGCGCGGCGTAGGGGACGTCGTGGTGCTCGGCTCGACGCATTGCCAGGGGACGCTGCGCGTGCGGGAGTTTCTGACCCGCAACGGGCATCCTTACACATCGATCGATCTCGATAAGGACTCCGGCGTCCAGGAGCTGCTCGACCGCTTCCAGATCAAGGCCGCGGACATTCCCGTCGTGATCTGCCGCTGCGAGGTGGTGCTGCGGAATCCGACCAATCAGCAGATCGCCGATTGCCTCGGGTTCAACGAGGCGATCGAGCAGACGCACGTCCGCGACGTGGTCGTCGTCGGCGCGGGACCGGCGGGGCTCGCGGCAGCGGTGTACGCCGCCTCCGAGGGGCTCGATGTCCTGGTGGTCGAGTCGACGGCGCCGGGGGGGCAGGCGGGGACGAGCTCCCGGATCGAGAACTACCTGGGGTTTCCCATGGGCATCTCGGGGAATGAGCTCGCCGGGCGAGCCTACGCGCAGGCGCAGAAGTTCGGGGCGGAGATCATTATCGCGCGGGACGCCACACGCCTC
>DATJJY010000055.1:0-35396 GCA_035491895.1 Gemmatimonadales bacterium | reverse complement strand
CGCGCCGCCGTGCAGTGTTCCGAACCGCAGGCGATGACCGGTTTCGGTCGGCTCCAGAAGCACCTGCAGGTTCCCATTGGTCCACTGCCTGAGCGAGCCTTCGGATCGCATGACTCCCCGGGCGTTGAACACCTCACGCAGGTGCACGACCAGCCGCTCCCACTCTTCGTCCGAGAGTCGCCGGTTGAGATTGACCGTTCGGGCGACGCCGATCGGGAGCCCGAGGAAGGTGCGGGAGTGGGCGCCGACCCGCACATCCAGGGCATGCGCGGCCTGCGCCACCGCGTCGGGAGCGATGCCAACCTCACGGCCGATCGTCTGCAGCTCGGCCAGGGTCAGGCCTTCCTCTCTCGGGACCTCCCGCTGCAACTGCGCCGGCCCGTCCGTGGCCGCTTGGAAGATGGCCGCAATTTCGGTGTCGGTGTAGCGCCGCTCGGTCACTGGATCACCCGGGTGGGCGCGAGTCGAGCCGTGGTGGTTCCATCGCCGAGCTGGCCATGGTCGTTCGTACCCCAGCAATACGCCACGTGACTCACCGTAATGCCGCACGCGTGATCGAACCGGGCGCTCACCTGGACGATGTCGAGGGAGCCGGAGACCGGATTCGGGGTCAGGTGAGCGGCGGTCGTTCCGTCGCCCAGCTCGCCGTCGGCGTTCACACCCCAGCAATGCAACGTCTGGCCGTTCGTCAACGCGCAGGCGTATCCGCGCGCGGCACCAACGTACCCCACTTGCAAGGTCCCGAACACCGCCATGGGGAACGGGTGTCCGTTGATGGTGCTGTCGCCCAGCTCGCCGTTGTAGTTCGTCCCCCAGCAATACGCGGCGCTCCCCGTCGTGACGGCGCAGGTGTGGCCCTCGAAGTCGGATCCGGGATTCGCGCTGATCTCCATGAACGGCAGGCCGCCGTAGACCGGAGTGGGCGTGGGTCGCGTCGCGGTGGTGCTGTCACCGAGCTGCCCACCGCCATTCCATCCCCAGCAGTACGCGACGTTCCCCGTGGCAATACCGCAGGTGTGGACGCCGCCGGCACTCAGCTGGGTGAAGTGCAGGCCGCCGCCGACCGGAGTGGGGACCAGGCGCAGGCTCCCCGTCCCGTCGCCGAGTGCTCCGAACAGATTGGATCCCCAGCAGTACGCTTCGTTTGTCAGCGTCAGCCCGCACGTGTGAAACGACCCCGCACTCAGCTGAGAGAAAGCGAGGCCGCCGGCGATCCGGGTCGGCAGCACCCGGTTTTCCATCGAGCTGTCACCCAGCTGCCCCGTGAAGTTGCTGCCCCAGCAATAGACGGTTCCACCCGGGATGATGCCGCAGGCGTGATCTCCACCGGCGCTCAACTGGGTGTACGTCAACCCGCCCGCGACCGGGGCCGGCCGCAGCCGCTCGACGTGAGTGCTGTCGCCCAGCTGGCCCACGTCATTCGATCCCCAGCAGTACGCGAACCCGTGCTGCGTCAGCCCGCAGCTGTGAAAAATCCCGACGGTCACTTGCACGAAGCTCAGGTGCACGTCGAACGGCGCGCTCGTCTCGGCTGGAAGAGCGGTGACTCGGGCCACCAGTGTATAGCCGCTCCCGGGGCGATCGACCCGGATATCGGTGAACGTGGCGACACCGGCCACCGCGTTCACCGTGGTGGTCCCAAGGAGGGTCGCGCCACTCGGATTGGCTCCGAGGCTCAGGGTGACGGCGGTAGTGGCTTTACGAACGGTCGCGCCCGACCGGTCTCGAATCGCCACCACCAGCGGCGGGGCGATCGTGGCATCCCCTTCGGTCGCGCTCGGTTGCACGGCGAAGACGAGCTGCATCGTCTGCGGCAGTGGAAACGTCGTGTCCTCTCCGCACGCCAGCACCGTAAGGCTGAGCGCCGCGAGCACGAGTCTCCGCTTCACGCAGGCTCCCAGGCCGCTTCCTCCGAAACCTTCCCGGTGATCAGGAACTGACGAGCGAGCCTTCGGGCGGTCGCGGCGGGAATGAGATTGCGGCGCGGGATCTCCGTCTCACGGGATCCCAGGAAATAGAACGCGACCGCTCCAGCGGCCGCGGCATCTCCCACGGTTACCAGGGCCGGGTTGTGGTTTGGGTTTTCCGATTCCTGGATTTGCACGAAGCTGTCCGGCAGTCCGAGCCCGAGCGTGACCTGGTGGCCGTGGGCGTACAGCGCCACGATCGATGGCCGCTCCGCGCTCGAGCGGGCGGTCAGCCGTTCGATCGCATGGTCGAACTCTTCAGGGGTCGAGAGCTCGAGGCGTGGCTGGGTTTCGGACCACTCGAGGATTAGCATGGTGCTAGCTCCTAAGATCGCCCGGGTTGCGTCGCACGCAAAGGGAGTAGGACGCTAGACGCCCTGCAGGGCAACGTGGAAGCTTCCAGCATAGCCGGCCCCCTGGGGCACCAGCTCGAGCAGCAATTGACTCCCCCCCCGGCGGTAGATCCCGTCCATCTCGTTGCGCGTGGTCCGGGCCCCGCGCCCTCCATATGGGGCCGCAGCATAGATCCGGTCCGACAGCGTGTCATCGAAGTAGAGCTGCGAGGTGAACTCGAAGCCACGCCGCGCCGTCGACGGCGACCGGATCTTGAAGTGGATGTGCACCGTCCGGCCCTCGTACCAGCCCGGATAGATCGTCGTGAACTGCGCCCGCCCTTGTTCGTCCGTCACCTGATATCCACGCAGGAATTTCTTCCCGACCGTATTGAAGCGCGGGTCCTGGACGTCCGAGTAGACGCCCGTATGGTCGCAATGCCAGACGTCTACCTGCGCGCCCGCCACCGGCTGGCAGCGGGCGTTGTCCATCCGAGACACCAGTATCGTCAGGCCGATCGGGACTCCGGGCTTGACGGAGCCATCGGTGGGGTCTGTTCGAAGATCGGACCGGTGCAGTCGCTCGTCGACGAAGTACGGTCCTTCGGTCTGCTCGGGCCGTACGACGCAGGGCGGTCGCACCGTCGACCGGGCCGCGGGGGCGAGGCGATATCCCGACAGGGCGGCGTACCCGGCCGCGCCGAGCAAGGCGACCACTTCACGCCGGGTGAGGATGGAGCCGCGGGGGTTGTCGTCGATGTCCATGAAGTGACGCTCCGTTGCAGGGGATTCCGGGTAGTCAGGCCGCCCAGGCGCCGAGCAGCCGCCGTACCGCAACCAGTTGGCCGACGTGATACGCGGTATGGTCGGCGACCAGCAGGAATTCACGCAGGAATGTTTGGCCGGTTCCGGCCGGGACTTTGGCGAAGAGATCGCACTGCGGATCGCGCATCATCTCCTGCAGCGCCTTGCGATCGCGGCGGAACGCCGCGACGCAGGCATCCCATGCCCCGGCGTCGGGAGGGGCCGCCGCCTTTGGCCAGTAGTCCTCGGGCCATTTGCGCTCGGTGTAGCCTTTGCTGCGGCAGAACTCCAGGATGTCTCCCTGCGTGATGCGCATATGCTCGATCAGCTGCCAGGGTGAGTAGGGCAGCCCGGGCGGCGTCTTGCCTCGCAGATCGGGAGGGATATCGGCCGCCGCGGCATCGAAATCCGCATGAGCCTCGCGCCAATTCTGAAACTTGGCGAGCTGCTCGCGCAGCGGGTCGATCGGTGTCATGATCGCTCGCGCGCCGGGGTTACGCCCAGGAAGAGCTCGAGATTCTGCACGAAGACCCACCCGCCCACCACCAGCAACCAGGTGAGTGCCAACAGGTACGCCGCAGCGCCAGGCGGGAAGGCCCACGCGGTGGCGTTCAACCACAGGGCGACTGTCGCCAGGACGGAAATCGCGAAGGCGATTGGCGTCGACAACCCGGTCGGACCGATCGTGACGCGGCGCCGGCGGCGGAACAGGAAGATCAGGTAGACGGAAAACATCAGGCCGGCAGCGGCGCTCGAGAGGCGCCAGATCGTGATCTCCGTGAGGCCGGTGAACGAGAGTGCCCCAGGGAACAGGCCGAATGCCGCGACCCCCAGGCCGCCTTCGATGAAGAAGCGAACGAAGTACACGTGCAGGGCGGAGAGCTCGGCACCCAGTGCCCGCCGCAGCGTGACGACGATCGCCGACCAACCAACGAACGACACCGCCAGTGCCGACAATCGCAGCAGGTAGTCAGATCCGGTAAGCGTCATGAGCACCTCGTGGTGAGTGGCGGCGTCCGGTCCATCAACGCAATGACTCGGGAATCGGAGGCGTCGCGCCCGGTTGCGAGCAGACGTAGGACGCCACGGCGTTGGCGCGCCGGCTTACCGCATCGAGCGAGCAGCCGGCCAGGACGCCGATGAGCAGGGCGGCCGTGAAGGCATCGCCCGCGCCGACGGTGTCAGCGACCACGGTCGGTGGCGCCGCGGATTCGCATACTTCATCCGGTGTGACGAGCAGCGCCCCACAGGCGCCGCGAGTCAATGCCGCCAGTCTGAGCCCGAACCGGTCGCACAGCGCCCGCAGCTGGTCCACCGGCGCTGCGGCGCGCACCCCGCACAGCTGTGCGACGACGGGGAGCTCTTCGTCGTTCAGCTTCACCGCGTTCGCCAACTCCAAGGACGTCGCCAATACGCCGGCGTCGTAATAGGTCTGCCGTAAGTTGACGTCGAACAGTCGCCACGACGTGCCGCGCGTTGTCGCCACCGCTCGGCGGATGGTGGCGCGCGATGTGGGCGACCGTTGAGCGAGGGAACCGAACGCAATGGCGTCGGCGCGCTCCGCAACATGCCGCACCGCCTCTGACCACGGCAGGTAGTCACACGCGCTCTCCGTCGCGATGTCGTAGACGGGGTGACCGGCGGCATCGAGGGTGACGCGCACCACTCCTGTCGGATGATCGGCGAGCCGCGCCACGGTGTCGCGCCGCACCCCGGCGGCATCGAGCCGCGCCAGCGCGGCATCCCCGCGGGCATCCTGCCCCACCGCACTCACGAGCCACGATTCGGCGCCGAGCGCCGCTGCATGCAGCGCGACATTCGCCGGGGCACCGCCGAAGTGATCGCCGTCGGGCAGCACGTCCCAGAGGGCTTCCCCCAGGCCGACAACGACCGGCTGTGTCATCGACCGGCGAGGCCGAGACGGCGCTGGATCTCTTCCAGCGGCACGCCCTTCGTCTCCGGCACCATCGTGAGGACCCAGACGAGCTGCAGCGCCATCATGCCGCAGAAGAAGAGGAAGATCGCTCCCGGCGGGTACGCGCTCACCATGAGGGGAAAGACGGTCGTGAGCAGCGCCGCGAACACCCAGTGCGTCCCGCTGCCGAGCGATTGTCCCGCGGCACGGTAGCGGTTGGGGAAGATCTCCGAGATCAGCACCCAGATCACCGTCCCTTGTCCGATCGCATGGGCCGCGATGAACGCAAAAATGCAGACGGGGACGATCGACTCGTGGTGCGTGAAGAACGCCCAGGCGCAGGCGCCGAGCGACACGATATAGCCGACGGAGCCGATCAGGAGCAGCGTACGCCGTCCCAGCCGGTCGATGAGCCACAATCCCACGAAGGTGAAGATCAGGTTGGTGATGCCGATGCCCACCGACTGCAACAGCGCCGCCTGCGGCGCGAGACCCGTCATGGCGAAGATGCGCGGCGCGAAATAGAGGATGGCGTTGATGCCGGAGAGCTGGTTGAAGAACGCCACCAGGAACGCCAACGCGATCGGCACGCGCAACCGCCAGGTCCAGAAGCCAGCGTGTCCCGCCTGCTCGGCGCTCGCGGCGACGATCGCATCGGCGGCGGTCTCGATCTGAGCCGGGCTCGCGTCGCGCATCACGAGCGACAGCACGGCGAGCGCGCCGGGGCGATCCCCCTTGCGGGTCAGCAGCCAGCGTGGACTCTCGGGAAGACCGAGGCACATCACCGCGTAGGCGAGCGAGGGGATCGCCGCCACGCCGAGCATCCAGCGCCAGGCATCGGGCCCGATGCGGGCGAGCAGCGCGTTGGACGCGAACGCGATCACGATGCCGAGCACGATGTTGAACTGGAACATCGCGGCCAGCCGGCCGCGCTGAGCGGGGGGCGCGATCTCGGAGATGTAGAGCGGCGCTGCCACGGTGCTGATGCCGATCCCGATGCCCCCGATGAACCGGGCCGCGATGAACACGGCGACGTTCGGCGCGATGGCCGATCCCACCGCGGAGGCGAGAAACAGCACGCCGATGGCGAGGAGCGTAGGGCGGCGGCCGAACCGGTCGGCGGGCCACGAGCCGGTGAGCGAGCCGAGCACCGTGCCGTAGAGCGCCGCCCCCATGGCGATGCCGTGCATCCCGGGGGTCAGCCCCCAGAGGTGCTGGATCGTCTGCTCGGCGCCCGAGATGACGACGGTGTCGAAGCCGAAGAGGAAACCCGCGAGAGCGGAGGTCAGGGACCAGTAGAAGAGCCGTCCATCGAGCCTGGCCATACGGTCTGTGCTGGGGGTGGTCGCGGGCATGGTGAAAGGATGGTGTCTGCGAAGAGGTTGCGCGAGATCGTTCAGCGCGCCCGGTTTTCGCGACAGAGAAGCGAGTTTACTCGCGACTGCGCGGCGGCAGCCTTGCGAGACTGCGGTCATGCACTCTGCTGAGTGTGAGCTGCGCGACGATCGCCCCGATCAGGGCGCAGAACATGTCCCACTGCGTGTCCCAGACGTCACCCTGCGTCCCGAGAAAGGCGTCCGCGGCATGGCCGCCCGCGACCGCCGCTCCCCATTCGAAGAACTCGTAGCAGGCGCTGAAGGCGAGGCAGATCGCGGTGACGATCACGAACAGCCAGCGGCCGGGGCGCAACGGGGATGTGCGCAACAGGATCTCGCGCACCAGGATCGCCGGGATGAACCCCTGGGCGAAGTGCCCAAGGCGATCGTAGTCGTTGCGCGCCAGGCCGAGCAGGTCCTGTAACCAGAAGCCGAATGGCACGCGGGCGTATGTGTAATGGCCGCCGACCATCAGGATGATCGCATGGAGCGCGAGCAGCGTGTACATCAGGGTGGTCAACGGGAAGCGGCGCGCGGTCAGGACGAGGATCGGCGCGGCGATCAGGATCGGGAAGATCTCGAGCCACCACGTCGTGCGATCGTAGGGGTGAAGGCCCGAAACGATCAGCGCGAGGGCAACGACCAGCAGCAGGGCGGCGAGGTAGCCGCGTGATGGCATTGCTCGTCAGCGCCTGAGAGACAGCATGCCGGTCCAGGTGTCGCCCTTGCCCTCGTCATTTCCTGTCACGCCGCCGAGCCCCGCCCCGTTGGGCGCGAGGATGAGCTGGTAGTGGTCCATGCCAAGGACCTGCCGTGGATCGTCCAGCCTGTAGCCGGCGAACGCCAGCACACGGCAGCGGGCGTCGTACGTGCCGTGCACGTACTCAGTCCCGGTCGCCCCGATTTTCGGCTGCAAATCAGGCCGGCGTGTGTCCTTGAGCGTCCAGGCGATCGAGCCATCGATAGAGCCGTCGGGTGTGACGGTCAGCTGCATGACCGCCGTGTACACGGACCCATTAGGCGAATCCCACGTGCCCTGCCACGTGCCACCCGGGCCCGCGGCCTGGGCGACGAGCGGCCGGACGGTCAAGCACCAACTCAGGAGGAGAAGGCGAGCCACCCGACTCGGAAGACGGTCGAAGTCCATTTTGGCAGTCCTCGATCAAGTAAGCAGCATTGAATCACACGTGCTGATCGACGAGAACCGGGTTCCCGTCGGGATCGACCGCGATGAAGTTGGCGGGACCGGTCGTGCTCTCGTCCGCTTCGTTGACGAACTGCACGCCCTGGGCTTTCAGCTGGCGCTGCAGCTCGCGCACGTCGGTGAACGTGTCGAGTTTCTGGGCGTTGCTGTCCCAGCCCGGGTTAAAGGTGAGGATGAACGTCCGCGAAGCTTTCAGGTCCTTGACGGCCAGGCTGATGGAAAAGGCGCCGAGCTCCATGCGTTTGCTCCGTCGTGGAATGGTCGGGCCAGCTGAAGAACACCGGAGGCAAACATACGGCCCCTCAAGAGTGCACGCGAAACTCGAGTGGTCGACTGTAGGTGAGGATGTCGCCGGCCCAGATCAGGAACGCGTGAACGGCGCCGATCGCCAGCAGGATGCGCAGCCGGCGCCGGAATCTCGGCAGACCTTCGTCGCCGCCGCGCGCCAGCTGCAGGCCGAAGCCGATGCCGAACAGCAGGGAGAAGACGGAGTAGAACTTACCGTCGATCAGGACTTTCCAGAGAAACAGTGCGACGGAGTCGCGGCTCGCGGTGGGGAAGGCGGCGGCGCGCTCCGGGGTAATGGCGAAGATGCCGAAGAAAACGAGCACGTTCGCGAAGAGAATGCCAGCCACCGCCACGCCGCGGAGCACATCGAGTGCCTCGATGCGCTCGACGGTCGGCGACGCCGCGGTTGTCGCACCAGCCGAGTTCATGCGGTCTTTCCGGAGAATCCGCGGTCGTTATGGGTCACTGGCTCCAACGCCATGCAGTGAACCGATGTTTCAGAGGGTGTCGAGCTCTCGAGCCAACGCAGCGGCCACTTCATCGACTGACAGGTCGGTCGTATCGAGTACCGGTAGCTGCAGGGCGTCGGCCTGGCCTCGCAGGTAGACCGCCCACGTATCCATCTGCTGCGTTGCCAGCTCCGGTTGTCCGCGGGGCCCGGCCAGGCGCGCCGCCCGCACCGCCGACTTGCAGTCGAGCAGTACGATGCGCACGTGACCGGCGTCAGCGCCGGCGATCCACCGCTGGATGAACGATGGTCGCGTTTGTCCCTCCAGGACGGCGCACTGCGCCCCGTCCTGGTTCGCGACGAGACGCTCGATCCAGCGCCTTGTCGCATCATCTTGCCACCGTTCCCCACCGCCCCAATCGCGCTGCATGATTTCGGGCGACGGCACACCGATCGTATCGAAGTGGTAGCAACGGACGCCCGGCAGGCCACGTGCGGCGAGCGCGTGGACGGCGGCGGTCTTGCCGGCTCCCGAAGCGCCGATGACGAAAAGGAGTGTGGGCGGTGCTACATCCGCTCGACCCACGGCGCACGCCACTCCGGAGCGGGGAACGGCTTGGACCAGTAGGCGGTCTCATTGGCGATTCTTCCATCGCGCATCTGAAAGACGAAGACCGTCTGGTACGGATCCCCGTCACCATAATCGAGGCTGCCCTCCAGGACCCACACGTCTCCACTTCCAATCGTGCGCCGGGGCGTCACCTTTGGAAGTGAGGGGAATCGACTGTAGATCTCCTGACGGTTCTTCTCGCCCCTGATCCGTTCGCCGGATTGGGGCCATTCCATGACCACGTCGTCGGTGAAGACGTTGTGGAGGGCGTGGAGGTCGCGAGCGTTGAGCGCTGCCACCCAGGCTTCGATGGTAGCGCGGTTTCTCGACTCATTCATTGCATCACCTGGTTGTGCGGGGTCGCAACTGAGCAGTCGCCTGGTGCGCGGCCGCGAACGTCACCCCGGTGCCGCGCATCAGCGCGGTCGCCCGACTGTCTTCGTTCAACAAGGCGAGCAACAGGTGCGCGGTGTCCACACACGAGTGACCGAGGCCGGCTGCCACCACAGCGGCTTTCGCGCACAGCACGTCTGCTCCGAACGGTGCCTCTGCGGGGCCCGTGGCCTGCCATTCGGTGCCGAGGCGTTGGGCGATGAGCGCAGGATCGAAGCCGAGGTCACGCAAAATAGAGGAAGAAACCGAGTCCTTCTCGAGAAACAGGGCCCAGAGAACGTGATGCGGCGTGAGGCTGGATGCGCCGAGTCGAACCCGCTCCTCGTCGGCCCGTGCCAGGGCGTGCCGCACTCGGCTCGTTGCAGGTAGCGAGCCCGGGTTCACAGGGAGCTCCTCGTCACTGAGCCAGCCCAATCTGCCGCATGAACTCGTGGTTGTCCCAGAAGAGCCACTCGTGATCCATGGTAGTGCCGTTCCAATGACCGATCGTCGCCATCGTCAGACGGAACGACTTGCCGGTGGGCGGGATCGTCTTGCCATCACCGGTCGGCATCGGCTGCGAGAAGGTTCCAGTCATAACCCCGGTCACGGCGGTGTAGTCGCCCGAGCAGATGCGGATCGGGTGAGCCGCGATGTTGGTGCTGGGCGCGTAAACGAACATACCCTTGAGATCGTCGATGTGTTTCGCGATGCCGTGCGTCTCATGACCATCGGGCCAGGTTACGACGATGTCATTGGCGTGACTCTCTGACAGCCGGTTCCACTTCTGGTTGCTGAAGACGTTGAAATCGAGCGTGTCGAAAGCCGCCAGACGCGCCGCACACTGGTCGGACGCGGGAGCTGCCCCGAGGCGTGGTGCCCGGTTGGACAGCGTTGCGGTGATGGCAACGAGTGAGATTCCCAATGCCGCCCCAAGACCCATGGTCGTCAGCGTGTGTGCTTTCATAGGACCCTCCTGGAATAGACCGATCGCTCGCCGAGGCATGGGCCGTCGTGGCCCGTCGGCAATGTCACTGTTGCACGGCAACGGGGACGGCCGAGTAACCGAATCGACCGCGGCCGAGCCGGCCGTAGTTGGGTCGCTGTAATAGTGCCTGGAACAGTGGACTGGTGGAATCTGTGCAGGCCGTTACCAGGCCGAACGGCGATTGCCGCGAGCTGTTCCCGGAGTACCATTTCAGTAAGGAGAGAATGGACTATGAACAGACGCTTCACCAGGGCTGCCTTCAGCGCACTAGGCTTTGCGGCGCTCATCTATTGCAGTACGGGCCTCCGCGCCGATCACGGCCAGCCGAAGTTTCGAGTGATCGCGTTCT
Source organism: Gemmatimonadales bacterium (assembly GCA_035491895.1). Classification (GTDB taxonomy): domain Bacteria; phylum Gemmatimonadota; class Gemmatimonadetes; order Gemmatimonadales; family GWC2-71-9; genus DASTHG01. Next base: position 24,743 of record DATJJY010000055.1, on the reverse strand, counting down.
TCACAGGCGAAAAGGATGCTGCACATATCAGTTTCCTTCATGAGGCCGAGCAGTGGTTTCCGGCGGTGGCGGCGAAATACGATTTCAGTTTTGACACCACCTCCAACTGGCACAATCTGAATGCGGACTTTCTCGCGGCGTATCAGGTGGTGGTCTTTCTGGATACGCGCCCCGAAGCTCCTGCAGAGCGAGCGGCATTTCAGGCCTACATGGAGCAGGGCGGCGCGTGGATGGGCTTTCACTTCGCCGGCTTTGCCTTGACGCCTTCGGCGTATCCGGCCAACTGGGATTGGTATCACAACACCTTTCTCGGCGCGGGATCCTACGTGAGCAATACCTGGCGACCGACGTCGGCCGTACTCCGGGTCGAAGACCGCACGCACCCCGCGACGACCCATCTGCCCGAGACGTTCCGGTCGTCGCCCAGCGAGTGGTACCGGTGGGAAAAAGATCTGCGCCAGAATCCGGACATCGACATTCTGCTGTCGATCGACTCGACCAGCTTTCCGCTGGGCACCGGGCCGAAGCCGCTGGAGATCTGGCACAGCGGGTACTATCCCGTCGTCTGGACCAACAAGCGCTACCGGATGATCTATCTCAACATGGGTCACAACGACATCGATTATGAGCACAAGTACGACACGACGAACCGGACGTTGTCCTACACGCTGAACAACCCGATTCAGGATCGACTGATCATCGACGCGTTGTTGTGGTTGGGAGCGCGCTCAGGGTCTGGGAGGTGAGGGCCGAGTCGAGTCCTCGAAGCCGAAGAAGCGATCCATCCGCCACGTGCCGTCCTGCTGCCGGAGCAGGTAGGTGACGTATCTGCCGAATTCCGTCATGCGCCCACCGCTCGAGTCCCGCCAGGACTGCTGGAAGGCGCCGAACTCCGTCGCGTGGTCGGGCGTGACGCGCCGTGCTGCGACGATCAGGCGGAGGTCCATATCTCGCAACGATGCCCAGTTGCTGCGCGCCATCGCCGCCATGGCGGCGGGACCCCGCACCGTGTTGAACGCCGGCCATTCGAAGACCGCCGTATCGGTCCAGAGGGCGGCGTACGCTTGCGGGTCGCTTGTGCGGTACGCCTGAACGACGCGTGCATTGAGCGAGTCGATGCCTGCGTTCGCCTGATCGGCTGAAGGCCGTTGCGGCAGCGTACAGGCGAGGCTCGCGACGCTGAGCGACAGGATGGCTGTCCGGATAGATGTGATCATGGCTCGATGATCGCTCAACGGGTGGCCACGCGCTACGGCTCATCCCCGCTCGGGCCGTAGATCTGAGGCACGGTCGATCCCATCGGCCGCAGGTAGGTGGTGATCTGTCCGCGGTGGTGAACGATGTCGAAGAGGAAACTCCAGGCCATCGGCGACGCGGGCCGCTGACGGCCAAAGAACTCGAGCGTGCCATCCCAACGCTCGGCGGGCAATCTGCTCCAGCGCTCAGCGATTCCAGCGGTCTGCTCGTCGTAAGCCTCGAGCACTGCTTTCATCGTCGCCGGTACCGGCGGCGGTGCCCAAGTCGCCGTGCCGCTCTCGAGCGCATCGATGATCATCCGTTGCTCGCACACGATCTGCCAGGCGATCTGGCGCGCGGTGCGCGACTTCGGATCCGGACGGTAGTCAGACCCCTCCGGAATTCTCGCGAGCACGTTGCGGGTGGTCGCCGATTCGTTGGTCCAGAACTTGACGAACAGCGATTGTTCGTTCACGCGGTCTCCTGTACGCTCGAAGTCACTTCGCCGACTTGCGCCGTGGTCGCTGCTTGCTCGACACCGATTGATTGATAAGCGTGCCGCGCCTTGCTTCATGGGACGCCGGGATGGGGCCGTAACGGCGACCGATCACCGACTAACCAGATGTGTCCAAAGGGATCGACGAAGCCTCCCTGGCGGTGGGGCCCCCATGGCATCGCGTGATTCCGGATCCGGTCGATGCTGCCATTCGCTCCCGCCTCTACCGCCCGGGCAATGAAGGCGTCCGGATCGTCGCAAAACACCTCGATCCGGGTAGTCGTTATGCCGAGATTGGCAGGACTCTCCCAACCGTTCCTCTCAGGCTGGCCGACAAAGAACGGTGCGCCGGCGATTTCCAGACCGACCACTGACCCCAAGTTCCACAACTCGACGGCGCCCAGCGCCCGTTTGTACCAGGCGACGGCGGTCGGTGCATCCGGGACCGCAGCCATGACGGAGATAGTGAAAGGGGGCCGCGGGCTCACAGGACCCCCGGCACCAGCGCGGCCAGGGCCAGCATCAGAACAAGCAGGGGCGATCGAGGAGTGGCCTTGATGGCTGGCCCGACTGCCCCGAGGTTTGGCGGTATGACCAACGCACCTCCTCGCTGTGCCGCCTGCCACGGGCCCCTGGGCACCGACGACCTGTTTTGCCCCCACTGCGGCACGCCGACGCCGCTCAACGTCGATCCGAATGCCACGCTCGTCAACCCGGCGGGAACCGAAGAATCGACTGCCGGGGTGCAGGAATCACCACCGCCACGCTCCAGCACGGCCTTCAACGATCAGCTGCGCCAGGTGCTCGGCGCCGAATACGAGCTCATCTCCTTGCTGGGGCAGGGGGGGTTCGCCCGCGTCTTCCAGGCCCGGGACCGGCGACTCGACCGGAAGGTGGCCATCAAGGTCATCCGGCCCGATCTGATGGGGAAACAGGACTTTCTGGGGCGCTTCCGGAACGAAGGCATCGCCCTGGCGAAGCTGCGGCACCCGGGGATCGTCCCCATCTTCGACATCCGCGAGCGGGGGGGGATGATCTACTACATCATGCCGTTCGTGGAGGGGACGACGCTCGACGCGCGGATGAACCGGGCACGACTGCCGCCCTTCGAGTCGCGGCGCATCCTGAGCGAATTGGCCGACGCCCTGGCGGCGGCCCACCGGGCCCAGATGGTCCACCTCGATATCAAGCCCGCCAACGTCTTCCTGGAAGGAGACCGCCAAAAGGTGCTGCTGATGGATTTCGGGATCGCTATCGGCCTCACGAAGCCTGCGGAAGAATCGTCGAGTGGACGGGTCATCGGGACGCCCGAGTATATGTCGCCCGAGCAGGCACGCGGGCTGCCGGACATCGATCACCGCTCGGATATCTATTCCCTCGGCGCCCTCGGCTATCGCATGCTCACCGGACGGCCCCCGTTTCGAGGGCGGACCGCCGCGGATACGCTCGAGCAGCACATGAACCGAGCACCAATGCCGCTGCGCGACGTCAACCCGACGATTCCGAAAGAGCTCGCGGACGCGATTATGCGATGCTTGCAAAAGGATCCGGCGGACCGGTTCGCGAACGCGCTCGACCTGCGGGGAACGCTCGACTCGGTGACGTTTTTCTCGGCGGGCGAAACCCCTGGCCGTGTAGCCTCGGGCCTTTCGGGCACCCTCGTTGCCCTCCTCGCGGCCCTCGCACTGCTCATCGGACTGGTGATCGGGCAGGCACTCCGCTAGGCAGGTCCCTGACGCCGGGCAAGGGCGCGTTTCAACCAGTTGGGGGCCCGCAGGGCTGCCAAATCAGCTTGCGCAACCCGGTGGGCGGCCAGAGCCGGGTCGATATCGGGGGCGACTTCTTCGTCCGTTGCTCGCAGGGTCGCCATAGCACGTTCGACGATCGGGGCACCGTCGGGGACGGCCAGGCCAAACTCGATTTCGGCCCGACGGCAGAATCGTTCCTGTCTTGCACGATCCGCCATCCCGAGCAGAAACCCCATGCGATGGAGGCGAGCGTGCATCGCCTCATGCAGGATCGTGGCAGCGACCTGGGATGCCGAAAAGTCGCGATTGACCGTGAACGTGAGCTCCACCAGGCAGGTGCGCTGGTCCGGGATGTACGCGCCGCGGCAGGCGTAGCGTTGCACGGCAATGCGTGCGAAATCGCGACGGAGCCGGCGGAAGTGGTGCGCCGCGTAGCGCTCGATCAGACCGAGCGATTCGTCGAGACGTCGCAGCACGTCCGCAGTCGCTATGTCGGGTCGGGTGTTCTGGACGATCACCGGTATGCCACGGAGGGTCGTAGAGGTGGTAAGCGCTCGTTCCAGCCGGCGCGCCATCCATCGCCTGAAGGATCCCGACAAAGCTAGGATCTCCTCACTGCACGGCCTGCCGGACCGAGCCCAAATTGATGGCCTCCAATTCACTCGCTCCGGCCAGGGCAATGGCGATGGTGCGGTGAACGCCTTCGCGAACGTACCAGGTATCGTTGGACACAATGAACGCTAATGGCTGTTCACGTGAACGAATGAAAAGTATGCCCCGCTCCGACAGGTCGAGTACCTTCTTCAAAGCCAGGTTGGTAAGGTCTGCGGTCACCAGGTCCATCTCTTCCTTGATGGCTGCCACCATGTCACCAATAGGCCGTCCTGCCGCAGAGCCCGCGGGCCAGCCAACGCTACCCATGAGGCCGTTTGGAGGAGCTTCCCGCTCGCCCGGGGTGGGGTAGGGACAGTGAAGATCGGTGATTGCTACGGTCGCATACTCGACCTGCCACGGGACTCCAGGCTGCCGCTCGGGGAGCTCGGAGATGTGGCGGAAGTGGCGCCAGAAGTAGGCGTCCTTCACCAGGGCGGTGCGCGTCTTGATGGGCGACGGCTGCATGCGCAAGGTCAGGCATCCTGCCCATCGGGGAACCACGCCAGGTGAGCCCGCGGGTCGTGGCCGAACCCAGCCGCCACGAGGACGTCGCGCCAATCCGTCTGAGCGATTTGGACCGCGCGAGAGAGCTCCGCCAGCGAGCCATTACTCAGCTTCAGCGCGGCAAACCGGATGCGCTCGAGACCGCTGGGATCCTTGTCGTGCCTCAGGGGCAAGTTGTCCCCACACTGCGTGACGAGGAGATGGGTCACGGTCTGTCGATCCGGCTCGGCGAACAACATGTCCAGGCGGCGTTGGGTCTCAGGGCTCAGCGGAATGAGGGGCATGCTGCTCGCTCTATGATCGCTCCTAACCGCCGCGGTTGAATGTCGCGTTCACCGCCGTACCTGGCGCGGTCGAAGCGGATCAAGGCCAGGCCGTAGCGTGGGCCGCGGCGACGGAGAGTGCACGGGCGAGCCTCACGGGCCCTTCGCCGTCACCGTAAACACCCCCCCATCACTGCGCCCATTCACCGCCGGGTTGTACATCTCCTCGGCGTGCACCGGCGGACGGATGAACACCCCCGGCGTCGTCGCGCGCGCGACGTAGGTCATCGTGTACGTCCCGGGCCAGAGCGTCGTCGCCACATAGACCACGCGGTCGTCGCGCAGCTCGCGATGGTCCCACGGCGACCACCACCCGAATTCCCAGTAGCCGTAGTACCACCCCGGCCCCTCGTCGCCCGTGACCTGTTGTTGCTCCTCGTCGGCGCCCTCTTCCTGCTGTTGCGGCTGGTTCGCATTGGCGACGGGCGGCAACCCCGCCGTCCGGAGCGAGATGTCTACCGCTTCGAGCCCGGCCGGCAAGGCATCGTCCACCACAATGAAGTTGCGCAGCTCGGGCACCGTAACGCGCAGCCGCACCCGCACCAGGTCTCCCTCCACCGCACGGGTGGTCGGCATCGGCCGGTCATAGCGCTCGTACCACCGCTCGACTTTGATCCCCGCATCGGCGGGCGAGACGGGCCGGGCCGCCGGCACCGCCTGGACGGTCACATAGAAGAAGACCGGCGCGCCGCTCCCCTCGGCGGCGAGCGTGACCTGCAACGTCTGTTTCCCGTCAGGCCGGTTGGCAACGAGGCCGGTGAGAGCGACCGTCGTATCGCTGAACGTCCCGCCCGCAGGCTTGTCGAAGAGGATGCGGGTCCCCCGGAACACGCGCACCACCCGATCCGCCCCAGCGCGGCGATAGCTGTCGTAGCGCGACAGCGCCTCGACCGCCGCGGCGTAATCCTGCGTGTCCCACCACCAGTCGGGCTGCGCGCGACCCCGCGCCGCCACCGTCTCGACGAGCGGCCCGATCAGCGGATTGCCGGGATCGACCGCGAGCGTCGCCATGAGGAGGCGCGCCGCGGGGCGTACCTGCGACTGGAAGTAGAAGTATTTCGCCGAGAAGTCGTTCGGCAGCACCGCGCGCCGCCCCGCAACCGTGATCTGCGCCCACGCCGGAATGAGCAGTGTCCGCGCGGCGCCGAGCTCGCGCCGCCGCGCCAGCATCTCGGCGAGCAGCGCGCGGTCCTCCCACGACAGCGCCCGCATCCGCTGCAGCAGGTCGTTCTCCACCGCGATGTCCGGGTACCCGGCGCGACTCAGGAAATCGGCCGCCGCCACCCGCTCGCCCAGCTGTACCTTCTGGTCGTCATACCAATGGAAGACGGGGATGAAAAGCTTCGCCGGGTTGTGCAGCGACCCCGAGAGGTATGAAACGAGTTTCCCCATCGCGGAGTCGCTGACGGGAATCCCGGCCGCCCGCGCGGCGAGCAGGGCGCGTCCCGCGTCGGCGCTGAGCCAGGGGGAGGACCAGTCGGACTTGCTCCACAAGCCGATGGCGCCGTCGTCGCGCTGCCGGCCCAACAGGATCGCCACCGCCGCGGCGATCTGCGCCTGCGCGTCCCCCGTCACGAGCGGCTTGTTGAGCTGCTTCTGCGCCCGGTACAGCGCGATCAGCGGCAACGCGACGCTGGACACCTGCTCCGAGCAGTAATACGGGTAGATGCGCAGCGTCTCCCGATACCCTCGGATCAGGGCGATCGGCGACGCACCGTACGACAGGACGAGCTTCGAGCGCGCCGGATCGATCGGCTCGTCGAACACGAACTCGGCGCTCGTCGTGTCGACGAGCGTCCCCGCCACTTCGAACGCTCGCGGGTGATACGGCAGCCGGATCGGCAGCCGCGTTTCGACGGCGTCGGCGTCCGTGCCGCTCGATGCTTTGAAGCGGAACGCCGCGGTGTCGCCCGGTGAACCGCGGAACGTGAACCGCACCTCTCGACCCCGACCAGCCTCGAGCGTCGCCGTCTTCGACGCGGGCCCGAGGAGCGACGCTCCATGCGTCTCTGCCTGGACCGTCACCGTCGGGGTCCCGGCGAGCCGGCTGTTGACGACCACGCCGGCGAGCAGCGAATCGCCCTCGCGCACGAAGCGGGGCAGGGCGGGGCGCGCCAGCAGCGGTCGCGTGACGAGCATCTTGGCGTCGCCCGAGCCGTAGCGGTCGCCCGCCGTCACCGCCACCGCCATCAACCGGAACGTCGTGAGGTTGTCGGGAAGCTTGGCCACGGCGACGGCGTGCCCGGCTGAATCCGTCACGACGGAGCCCAGAAAGAACGCGGTCGTCTGGAAGCGCGAGCGCAGGATCCCCTCGACGTCCATGCCGCCGCCGCCACCGGGGGCGCGCTGTCCCTTTTCGCCCTCGGTCACCTGCGCGGCCACCGACGTCAGGTTCGACGCGAGTCGGAGCCCCAGGCCGCGGGGACGGTAAATCAGCGATACCGGGTCGGGAGTCTGGTATCCGGTCAACGAGAGAACACCCTGATCCACCGCCCAGAGCGTGACCTCGGCTTTACGCCCCCTCCCGGCGGCGTCGTGCACGCGCAGGTCCACCCGCGCGCTGTCTCCCGGTCGGTACTCGGCGGCGAGCGCCTTCACGTCGACAGTGAGCCGCTTCGTCGCCGGCGTGACGCGCAGCTGCGCGTATCCGACGCGGATCGTGGGGCGGCCGGGGTCGTCGGGCGCTTTGGGCGGGGCGCTACGCCCGCGCGCCACGATAATCGAGACGAACGCGTTGGGGACGTACGCTTCGGTGATCGGCAGCTTGAGGATTGTCGTCCCCGACGTGATCCGCATGCGCCGCTCGTCGATCACCGCTTCGCGCTCGACCGTGATCCACGCCTCGGCGTTGGTGAACGGCGCCGCGAACAGCACCGTCGCCGTGTCGCCCACGTTGTAGCTCGTCTTGTCGGGGACGACGTCCATCTTGAATTTCGAGTCGTCGTTCCACGGCACCCAGTCCTTGCCGACCACCCAGCGGTAGAAGCTCGTCGCCACCGCCCGGCCTTTCTCGTCAGCGGCCTGGAAGCGAATTGTGTACGAGCCGCCGTCCTGCGGCGTCATCTGGCAGGGGACATCGCTCGCCGCGGTCTTCACGCTGCAGCGGTCGACGGTGTCGGCCACCCACTCGCCGACATCTTCGTCGATCCCCGCCCGCTCGCGCGAGGCGCGGTGCCACTCGCGGCGGATCAGGGTGCCCTGAATCGTCACGCCCGGGACGCGCGTTCCCTGCGGCGTGACGGCGATGAGATTCACGACGCGGGGCTTGTCAGCCGTCCAGAAGTACTCCGACCCCGCCGCCTTGGCGCCGATGTAGAAGCTCGCGGCGTGCATCATGACGGAGCCCTGGGCCGAGACCGTCTGCCGGTTCACGTCGGTGACCGTCGCCTCGAAGGAGATCCAGGCGGCCTTGCCCTTGGGTGGTACAGGGGCGGCGGCCCTGAGCGTCAGGTGACCGGTCGCGTCCAGTGTGTCGGTGCCGTTGGCGACGACGTTCCCCTGGCCGTAGTTGTAGTCCTGCTCCTCTTCCCACCACCATCCCATCTCGCCGATGTCGTAGCCGTCGGTGTTCGGGATCGAGAACTCCCACGGGCTCGCGGTACGCTGCCGCGCGTACCAGGTGAGGACGGCGCGGGCCATCGGTGCGCCGAACAGGTAGCTCGCCTCGACCGTGGCGCGGACCGAGTCGCCGGTGAAGTGCGTCGCCTTGTCGGTCGTGACGTTCACCAGGAATTCGGGCGGCCGATACTCGGCGACGCGGTATTCGGTCGTCGCGACGCCGTGCCACTTCCCGCCCTGGCGCCGGTCGACGCGCACCGCGTACTGACCGAGAGGGGCGTCGGGCGGGATGGTGAACGACTGGTCCGATGTGCCGAACGCCGACAGCCCCACGGTCGTATCCTTCACCGTCGCGTTCTCGCGGTCGGTGAACACCCAGCGCAGCGAGTCGCGCGGCACTTTGAGGTTGCCAAGCAGGCCAGTCCGGATGATCGCTTTGGCGTACACCGGCTCGCCGGGGCGGTAGATACCGCGCTCGGTGAACACGGTCGACGCCTGCGGGAGGCGATCCGCGCCATAAGCGGCGTAGACGTTGAACTGCCAGGGGGAGAGGTCGGCGTCGTAGCGCGACACGGCCACGACGGAACGGTCGGTGCCGAGCGTCGCCGCGACGTAGCCCTCGAAGCCCGAGTAGTCGCCGCCTTCCTCTTCGTCGCCCTCGCCCTGATTCTCGGTTCCCGCGGTGTCGCTCGCATACCCCGTGAGCCGGGCGAGGCCGCGCGCGTCGGTCGTGGTCTGGGCTCGGACCTTTCCGTCGCCGTCGTACAGCGTGACCTTCGCGTTCTGCCGGGGCAGCCCGTCGCTCACCCCGGTGACCCAGACGTCGCCTTCCTGCGCGCCGATGCGCGCGTGCACCGCCAGGTCGGTGAGCTGCACGACCGCGATGGGGATGAGGGTGGGCCGGTCGGGGACGGTATCGACGGCCGGGGAGGAGATGCGGATCAGCTGCAGTGTTCCCCCGCCGCGCGCCGCGTTGATCGCCGGGATGCGCACCGCGGAGACCTTCGGCAGGTCGCGGGTCCCGGGGACGGCGATGGTCTGCGTCGTGACCTGCGCTTTTGTCTTTTCCCACACGTCGGGCCAGCCGCCCTGGTTCTGCAGGATGCGCGGCTCGAGCGAATCGGGGACGCCCACGATCGACACGACGAGCGTGTCGGCGTTGACGTGCTCGACGGCGAGAGTGCGCGGTCCAGTCCGCTCCACCAGCATGCGCCCGTAGGGGTAGCGGATCTGCGGCGTGTACGACGTCGTGGTGAACGTGAACGCAGCGCCGGCGGTGGGCACCCGCTGGCCGAAAACATCGGTGAGGCCGGCGTCCACGGTGACCGTATACGTCGTCCGCGGCGTGAGCTGTCCCTGCAGATACCACTCCGCCGATTCAGCGGAGGTGTCGTTGACCGCCAGGGCGATCGCCGGGGTGATGTGCACGTGGCGCAACACGTCGGCGCCGCGCACCGGCGTCGTGAAATACAGGTGCGTGGGTCCGATGGGACACCGGCCCGTGTTGTACCCGCAGATTGCGCTCGTCACCGCAAACGGCCCGTAGGTGTGGAACTGCCACGAGCGGTTCGATGTGACGCTATCCACCCGCTCGGGGACGTTCAGCGTCGCCGCGCAGTTCGGCGGCAGCGACTCGGCGGGTGCCAGCTCGATGACGCGCCGCAGGTCCTTCGTCGTGTCGCCGCCGGTCCACGTGCCGTAGTAGCGCCAGCGCTCGTCCTGCGTGCCGATGCGGCGCTGCCGCAGGGGGCGCAGCGCAATCGTCTTCCCCCGGATGCAGCGTCCGACGTCGGCGGAAATGAGGCCGGCGAGCAACGACAGATTCGCGGGGGCCGACACGAGCAGCGTGAAGCGCGTGCTGGGCGTCAGATAGAGCGGGTTGGTCCACTGGTTGACGGGGTACGCATCGAGCACCTTCGGGCCCTTCACCCGGAACGAAAACGAATACGGCGCGTCGAGCTGGCTGCCATCCATCGCGTGAAACGTGTTCGCGATTTTCACCGTGAAGGTGACGCCCGCTGGGAGCGGCGCCGCGGGATGCAGCCGGATCGTCACCGGATCGCGCCACTCGAGCTTGCCGAGGACCCGCGGCGTGATCGTGAAGATCGTCTTCGGATCGACCGTCGAGTCGAGCCCGCCCGCGATCGGGCGGTCGAAGGTGACGGTGATGTCGTCGGTCGATTCGCCGGCGTTTTGGGGGGAGACGCGCAACACCTTGAGGGCGCCGTCGCCGACAATTACCGCAGCGCCGAGGGTGACGAGCAGGGCGAGACGGGCGGAAAGCATCGACGGTCCCGGGAGATGGCGCATTCATCTTAACACCGTGGCCGCGGCCTGGGAGTTGCAGAGAACTCCCCGAGCACCCTGAGCACCGAACTCGAGGCGCACCCTGGTCAAAGGCCTGCGGCTGCTTGCCCTGGCGCTATTCGGGGCGATGGCGACGTGCACCGAGAACCGGACTCCGACGGCGGTCGGGAGTCCGGGCTCGGACATGCCCACCGGCCAGGCGATTACCGCTGTCACCCAGACCCTCCTGACCGTCGGCAACAACACCGTCAACCAGAGGATTTACACCACCGCGAGTATCGCTCCGGCTGCGAACGCGCTGATCACCGTCGCCGTGCTGGGCCACAACTCCACGGCTGCCCTGCCGAGCCCCACAGTCAGCGGCGGTGGGATGACGAGCTGGACCGTCGTTTCGAGCGTCGTATTCGACGGTGTCGCGACGCCCCACAAGCGCCTCACCGTTTACCAGGCGCAGAGCGCCACGCCCGGGAGCGGTCCCCTCACGATCACCTTCACGAGCTCCGTCTCGAACTGCCAGTGGATCGTGATGCAGTGGGACGGGGCCACCGGGATCGTACAGAGCGGGTCCACGCAAGCAGACGCGGCGACGGGATTGAGCGTCAACCTCGCCGCCTTCGGCAACAGCAACGACGTCGCGTATGGTGTGTTCGGCGTTGCGAAGGCCGCACCGGCGGTGACGCCCGGGTCGGGGTTCACGCTCAACGTCGAGCAGGGATCGCTGGAGAGTCCGGCAGCCGATCTCGCCTCGGAAAGTGCCACCGATCTCGCCAGCGTCGCAGCGACGTGGGGCAGCGCGAACGCCGGCGCGATCGCGCTGGAAATCGCTGCCGGACAGTCGGGTCCGCCGCCCACGACGAGCACCCTTTCCTTGAGTGTCAGCGGAACGGGCTCGGTGAGTTTCTCGCCGGCATTTCAGAGCGGCGGCACGTGCGCCAACCCCGCGACATCGTCGTGCTCCGCCATCTACCTCACGACCGACAACGTGACGCTCACCGCCTCGGCCCCGTCCGGCTGGTCGTTCTCCGGCTGGAGCGGGGCCTGCTCGGGGACGGGGACATGTTCCCTCGCGATGAGTGCGAATCGCTCCGTCACTGCGACGTTCGTGCAGTCGGCGCCGACGACCCACGTGCTGACGTTGTCGGTTGTCGGTACAGGCCAGGCGGTGTTCTCGGTAACACCGCAACCTGGTGGAACGTGCGCCAATCCAGCGACGGCCTCATGTACGGCGGTGTTTCTCGCCACGGACAACGTAACGCTGACGCCGGGAGCGGGATTCACGGGATGGAGTGGCGATTGCTCGGGGACCGGGACCTGCGCGCTCGCGATGAGCGCCGACCATGCCGTCACCGTGACCTTCAGCTCAGGGGGTGGCGGTGGAGCGATCACGCAGACGGTTCTCGCTTCGGGGAACAACGCCGTCAACCAGAGGATCTACACGAGCGCGAGCATCGCTCCGGCATCAAACGCGCTCATCACCGTCGCCGTGCTCGGGCACAATTCCACCGCCGCTCCGGCGACCCCAACGCTCTCGGGTGGTGGGATGACGGCGTGGACCGTCGTGTCGACCACCGTCTTCGACGGCGTCGCCACCCCGCACAAACGGCTCACCGTCTATCGAGCGCTTGCCGCGGCGCCCGGGAGCGGACCGCTCACGATCACATTCACGAGCTCGGTGTCGAACTGCCAATGGATCGTGGTGCAGTGGAGCGGGGTCGATCCATCCGGGACCAACGGGGGAGGGGCGATCGCGCAGAACGGTTCGCGCACCGGGGACGCAGCGACCGGTCTCACGGTCAACCTCGCCGCCTTCGGCAACACGAATGACGTCGCCTACGGCATCTTCGGGATCGCGAAGAACACCGCACTGGTCGCACCCGGAGCCGGGTTCACGGAGCTGGCCGAACAGCCGTCGGCGGAGGGAACGCAGGCGGACCTCGAAGCCGAGTCGCAGACGAATCATCCGGCCATCAACGCGACCTGGCCCGCGGCCAATGGCGGCGCGCTGGGATTCGAGATCAAGGCGGGAGCCAGCGGCCCGCCGCCGCCGTTTGATTTGACCATCGATCACATCTACGTGACGCAGTCGGCGCAGACGCTGAACGATTCAGAAGCGCTGATCGCCGTCCGTCCCGCCCTGGTGCGCGTGTTCGTCCGGGCGACACAAAGCTCGGCGGCCATCCCATCGGTGCGGATCAGCTTCTATAACGGCAGCACGCTGCTCTCCAGCGCCACGGTGGCGGGGACGGGGCCTGCGCCAACCGCCCCGAGCGAGGGAAACCTTTCTGCTACATGGAATCTCAGCGTGCCGGGGAGTCTGGTGCAGCCGGGAATATCGATCACCGCTGAGGTCGACCCCGATCACTTCATCGCCGAAGGGAACGAGTCGAACAACACCCTCGTCCAGGCCGAGGTCGTGCGATCCACCGCCCCGCAGAGCTATCGTTTCGTGCCGATCAAGCAGACGGGGAACCAGCTCACCGGGAACGTCACCGTCGCCAACGTGTCGACGTATGGCGACACGGCGTACCGGCTCTTTCCGATCACGCAACCGACCCTCGACGTGCACCAGACCTACACGACATCGACCAATGTCGACAACGGGTCCGACGCCTCCTGGACGCAGATCCTGAGCGAAATCGACGCCCTGCGCGTCGCCGAGCACTCCCCCGCGACGTATGTCGGGGTCGTCAGAGTCACCTACCCATCAGGCATCGTCGGCATCGGCTATATCGGGCGGCCGACGGCGGTCGTCTACGACGACCAGACGTGGCGTGGAGTGACGGTGGCCCACGAGCTGGGGCACACGTACAACCGCCAGCACGCTCCAGGCTGCGGCGCGGGATCGCCGGACAAGAACTATCCCTACGCCGGAGGCATCATCGGCATCACCGGCACCGACGTCTTCTCGTCCCCGGCGCTGCTCTATGCGCCGACGATTCACGACATCATGGGGTATTGCGACGACAACTGGATCAGCGACTACACCTACAACGGCATCCTCAACTACATCGCGACGAGCAGCCTGATGGCCGCCGCGACGCTGCCGGCGCAGCGCTCGCTCCTCGTCTGGGGATCGATTCGCAATGGAGTCCCCTACCTCGAGCCAGCGTTCGTGCTGCAGGCCCAGCCGGCGGCGCCGAGCGGCGTGGGCTCGTACCAGGTTCAGGGTCTCGACAAGGACGGCGCGGTCTTGTTTACCCAGTCGTTCGAGCCGACCGCGATCGCCGACCTGCGCGGCAGCGTGGAGAGTCATTTCGCCTTCGCGCTGCCTCTGTCCGACGTGGTTCAGAGCCGACTCGTGACGCTGCGGCTCGTGGGTCGCGGCCAGCAGTTCCTGCGGGCAGCGTCCGCCGCCGGGCCGCAGGGAGTCGCACCGGCTGTGCCGCAAGGCGCGGTCGCATCGTGGCAGGGTCACATCGCGGCGATCACCTGGGATACGCTCGCGGCGCCGATCGTGATGGTGCGGGACCCCGCGAGCGGTCAGGTGCTGTCGATCGGCAGAGGGGGCCGTGTCGCGGTGGAGACGCGCGGCACGGAGCTCGATCTGCTGCTGTCGAACGGCGTCGCGAGCTCGGTGCAGCGCCTGAAGGCTACTCGCTGACTGGGCGGGACCCGAGCGAGCGCGCCAGAATCCCGAGCCCCGCCGACTGTCCCTTGCGCCGCGGGATCCCACGGTAGATCCAGATCAGCGCGATCCACGTCAGCCAGCTCATCCGCTCCGCCCACGACAATCCCCGAAACATGAGCCACAGCTGCGAGTAGGCGGCCGACCAGGAGGGGAGGTCGCCCTGCATGAGCGCGATCGGCCGCGCCAGCACGTGGTTCCCTCCGAAGCCGTGCGCCCCCTCGTGCGTCTGGTTCCAAACGCACGTCACCTTGCCCCAGCCGTGATTGTCGCTCGCCCCCGTGACGAAGAGATCATGGTGCTGCGCCAGGGTGATGACGGCCCGCCGGGCCGCACCGGGGAACGCGAGTGCCTTCGGCGCACAGTTGACGATCTCGAAGCCGTCCACGCCCCCGGCCACGAACTGCTCCAGGTCGTCGAAGTGACTCCGCCAGTATTCGGGGAGCGAGGCGATGGCCAGCGCCCCCTGTGCGTGCAGCGCGCCGAAGAGGCCGATCATGCCGGGTGTGTCGTGCGAGTAGGGTGTGAGATCGAACTGGTTGACCGTGCCCAGCGCCACGATATGCTGGCGATAGACGCTCAGCTCCTCTCCGGGAAGGAGCGGAATCGGTCCATCGTCGTTAGAACCGACGTACGGGGCGTTGTGATCGGTCACGTACGCCGCCTGGAAGCCCTGGTCCGCGTGCCATTCAGCGAGCCGCTCGAGTGTCCAGCCGGGTCGCCCGTCGTGCGAGCGCTCGGTGTGGGAATGGTAATCGACGATCGTCAAGCCGCTCTCGGGCAGCTCGGCGGTCGTGAGCCGTGGAACGGGGCGGGGAAGCAGCACCGCGGCCGCCGCGACGGCGCATGGCGCCAGGACTCCCAGCACGCCGCGGAAGATCCGCCGACGCCGCGTGCCCGGCAGCGTCGCGCCGACCCCCGCCAGCACAACGATCCAGCAGACGAGAAACCAGATCGCGCGCGCCATGCTCAGAAACGTCACCGCGTCGAGGACGCTCGACACCGGCGCGGCCAGGACGTAGAGCACCGGACGCGTCACCTCGGCGTCGCCCGCCGGGGCGCCGGTGACCGCGTCGACGATGGCGGGAAGCGGTGCGAACGCGCCTGCGATCACGAGGATGGTGAGGATCACCGCGAGCGGGTGGCGACGCAGGAAGTTCACCTCTAGAATCCGGGCATGAGCGGTCGCACACAAGGTATCGGTTTTTAGGCCGGGCGTGTGATTCCCCCAGCCGCCATCATCGCTGCCGCCGTCGCCGTTCCCGCGGGGATTCTCGGCGCATTGTTCGTCGCCGAGCGGCGCCGCACTGAAGCGCTGCAACAGTACACGGAGCAGCGCGGCTACCGGTTCGAGCGCAAACGTGCGGGGGCCGAGCAGGAGCTCGCGGAGGTGTTTCCGATCTTCACGCGCGGGCACGGCCGCACCTGGGGCGGCACCATCAGCGGTCAGGTGGGGGGAACGCCGTTCACGGCGTTCGACTACGTCTACGTCACGGGCGGCGGCCAGAGCAGCCACCGCCACCGGCTCGCCATGATGCTCTGGGAGATGCCCGGGCTCACCCTGCCGCGATTTTCACTCGCGCCGGAAGGCTTCTGGCGCCGGGTGGCGCAGCGCTTCGGAGCCCAGGATTTCGATTTCGAGGGAGACGAGGAGTTCTCCCGGGGATACGAGCTGCAGGGGGACGACGAGGCGGCGGTACGCACGCTGTTCTCGCCCGCCCGGCGGGCGTATCTCGTCGCTGCGGGTCCCGATGGAACCGTCCCGCGGCATCACCTCGCGGGATCCGGGAGTCGCCTCCTCTGGTGGCGCACCGGGCGGCTCCCGGCGCCCGACCAGCTCGATCAGTTCATCGCCGACGGGGATCGGGTGCGGCGGCTCTTTGTGGAGGAGCGGGGGTGAACGTTTTTTCGCGGCTGAGAGCCGCGACTCGGCTATCTGTCGCCGAGGGCGACACATTCTGAGCAGCGACGTCACCATCGGTGACAGGTAGCCGAGCCGCGAGTGTTACTCGCGAGTAGACGAGGAGCTCACCAATGGCCCAATTCGCAGACCTTCCCGAAATCGTCCTCGCTCCCCTCAAGGATCGACCCGAGGTGGACTGGTACAAGGCGCCCACCGGGCACTGGTGCTCGGCGCAAATCGTCGAGCACCTGGCATTGGGTCTGGAATGGAGCGCGTCGGGTTTCGAAGACCGCCGGGCCCGTGACCCGATGGTGCGCCGGCCGCTGAAAGTGCGCGAGCGTATCGCCCGAATCCTGGTACTGGACATGGGTGTGTTTCCGCCATTCATGCAGGCGCCCGACCGATCGGTGCCCGCAGAACGTGTGGAGCGCGGCGCCGCCGAGATGCACTTCCGCAAGGGTGTGGAGCGGATTCAGGAAATCGGGCGGCTGCTCTTGCCGGCGCGTGCGCGGGATCTCTTCGTGAAGCACCCGCGGCTGGGTGATCTCACACTTCCCGAGTGGATGGAATTCCATCTGCGGCACGCGCGCCACCACGTCAAGCAAATCCGCCGGCGCCTCGCCGGATGAGTCGCCGCGAGAAGAAGAAGCTGACGGTGCGGATACCGAACCCCAAGGCGCCGACGAAGCAGCGGCTCAAGGTCCCGTCGCACAAGGTGCACAGGTCAAAGAAAGCCTACCAGCGCAAGCCCAAGCACCGCGGCGCAGGCGATACGGAATAAACGTCGGTTAAGGACTGAGCCGGCGATACCGCAGCAGCTCGGAATCATCCGGCGCCCCCGCAGGCCGCACAAACCCCCGGGTCTCGCGCGCCACGGTCATCGTTCCGTCGGCCAGCACGCGGCAACGGAACACGAGCAGGGCGGGGACGCCGTGCAGCCAGTCGCTGCCCACCTCGAGTGTGCCGTCGGAAGTGACCTGGATCATCGTCCAGTAGCTCTCGATCGGCTCCGGCGCGCCAGGGGGCTGAAATCGGCTCAACGCGACCACCGTGTCGCCCGCAGCGCGAAACTCCAGCTCGTGCTTCCCCCGCTCGACCGGGCGAACGCTCTCCCACCGTCCGAGAAACGCGGCGGCCTCCCGGGCCGTCGGCCGGTGCGCGGGGATCACGAGCGGGACGAACCCGGCGGGGGCCGGCGTGCCACGCTCGTGCGCCAGCCGTGCGCGGAACTCGCGGCTTTCCGCTGAGACGCCCAGCGTGCGCTCCATTCGATCCAGGACGCGGTCGGCGTCGTCGAAGAACCGACCGTCGAGCGACATCCGGATCACCAACCCGAATGTCTCTTCCGGGATCGTCACGTCGTAGCCGACCCGTTGCGAGAGCGAGTCGAAGCGATCGAGCATGCTGATGGGCCGGGTGCCCGGCCGCCATGACGTCGGCACGAAGTCGGCGAACATCGTCCGCAGCCCTCGCATGAGCCCGGCGACCGGCATGCTGACGTGCGTCTCGCCACCCGATGTCGTGATGTGTCGCACCAGCGGTGTAGTGCCTCCCCAACCGGTGGTATCGACGCCGAGGCCAGGGCCGTTGACCGTCACGACGCGGGCTCGCCGCGCCGCCGGTCGCTGCAGTTCGCCCGAGGCGTCTGCGATCTCTTGTTCGTGGTTCCACCACGTAGCCGGCTCCATTACCAGATAGCCCGTGAACACCTCGGGGCGGCGCGCCAGGGCAAACAGGGCGAACGTCCCACCGATGGAATGGCCGACCAGCGTCCTCATCGGGACTGTGCGGTACGTACGATCGAGGTACGGGAGCAGCTCGTCCGAGAGGAAGGCGAGGAATCGCTCCGCCCCGCCGAACGTGTCACCCAGCTCGGGGGGTGGACGGAAGCCGGCGATGGGAGCCGGGGACAGGTCGCGCGTGCGGTCGCTGTTGGGAATGCCGACGACGATCATTTCCGGGAGCTGTCCTACAGCGGCGTAGAAACGCGTCAGGGCGGCGGCAACGGGGAACAGGGATTCACCGTCGAGGACGACGAGCACCGGATAATGTCGCTCGCTCGACGCATAACTCGCGGGAAGCGCGACGTCGATCGGGCGGGTCTCATGCAGCACACGCGAGTCGATACGAATCGTCGCCGGCGCCTGGGCCGCACGGGCCGTTGCGGCAACCAGCGCGACCAGATTCACGGCAGTGAGGGCGATTCGGCGCACGGTCCCTGAGTGATGCCCCGAGCGCCGAAAGGGTCGCAGGCGAGGCGATTACGCAGCCGGCAGCTGTAACCGCGCTACGCAGCCGTGCGTGCCGTCGGTGCGGTTGGCGATCGTCAGGCGGCCACCGTGCGCCTCGGCGATCTGGCGCGACAGCACGAGCCCGATCCCCGACCCGGTGGGCTTGGTCGTGAAGAACGGCACGAAGAGGTTCGACGTCTCGGGAAGACCGGGGCCGTCGTCCTCCACTACGACCTCGAATTCCTGTTGCGCCGATGGTCCCCACCGCACCCGGACACCTCCGCCCGTCGTGAGCGCGGCATCGGCGGCGTTCGCGATCAGGTTGATCAACAGCTGATCGAGCTGGTCGCCGTCGGCACGTAGCGTGGCGGCGGGGCCGGGGGTCACGGTGACGGGGAGTCGGGTCTCGAGCCGGGCGACGCGCTGCACCCAAGTCGGAACGTCGACCTTCCCGACTTTGGGAGGCGGCAGGCGCGCGAGCCGCGCGTAGGACGACAGGAACCGCGTGAGCGACTCCGAGCGCTTCGCGATCAGCTCGAGCCCCTTGTCGAGATCTTCGCGCGACAGCTCGCTCGAGCCGTTGCCGGAGACGAGCTGCTGGAGCTGCTGCGCCACCGACTTGATGGGTGTAAGGGAGTTGTTGATCTCGTGTCCCAGCACGCGGATCAGCCGTTGCCAGGCACGGCGCTCCTCTTCGCGCAGCGCGCGGCTCACGTCGGCCAGCACGATGAACTGGTGCGGCCGGCCGCCCTGGCGAAACGCGCCGCGGCGCACCTCCCAGCGGCCGCTCGACGCGGGGAAGGCGAGATTGATCACGCGCGGGGCATCGCCTTTGAGGCACTCGCCCAGTCCCAGCTCCGTGGCGGTCCGGCCCAGCAGCCGCTCGGCGCTCTGCCCCAGCAGGCGCTCGCCGCTGGTGTTCACGAGACGCAACGCCGCCGCTTCGTCGAACGCGAACACCGCCACGTCGATCTCTCCCATGACGCGCTGCAGCAGTGCGGTCGCCTCGAGCGCGCCGAGCCGCCGCTCCTTCAGCTCGTCCGTGAGGACGTTCAGCTCGAGCATCACCAGGCCGAGGGCGTCTTCGGTGTTGGGGCGCCGGGCGCGCAGCGAGTAATCCTGCTCGCGCAGCGCCGCCAGCATGTTGGAGAGGGTCTGCAGCGGCCGCACCACCCGCTCGCGCAGGGCGAGCGCGAACACGAGCCAGCAGACGATGATCAGGACGCCGAAGGTCCAGCGCACGCGATCGCTCGAATCGCCGGAGAAGAGCAGCCAGAGCGCCAGCAGGACGGCGGGGAGCCCGCCCAGGAGGGCGAGGCGGGTGACCTGCGACTCGTGCGAGCGCTGACGCCGTTTCTTCTTCAGAGGCCGTGGCGCTCGAGGCGCCGGTAGAGGGCGCTGCGCGAGAGGCCCAACGCCTTGGCCGCGGTGCTGACGTTCCCGGCGGCGCGGGCGAGCGCCTTCTGGATCAGCACGCGCTCCACCTCTTCGAGGCTCAGGTCCTCGAGCCGCCCCGGGCCGTCGCCCAGGGGCCGCAGGTTCAGATCGACGGTGCGCACCGTGTCGGCCTCGGCGAGCAGCACGGCCCGCTCGACGGCATGCGCCAGCTCGCGCACGTTGCCGGGCCACCCGTAGCCGAGCAGCGCCCGCATCGCGTCGGCGTGGAATTTGTTGACCGGCTTGCGGTAGCGGGTCGCGTACTCGGTGAGGAAGTGCGCGGCGAGCTGCGGGATATCGTCGCGCCGCTCGCGCAGCGGCGGCAGGCGGATCTCGATCGTGTTGATGCGGAACAACAGGTCCTCACGGAATCGTCCAGCGGCGACCTCAGCGGCGACGTCGGCGTTGGTGGCGGACAGGATGCGCACGTCGACCTTGCGCGTCTTGGACGAGCCGACGCGCTCCAATTCTCCCGTCTGCAGCACGCGCAGCAGTTTCGCCTGCTGCGACTGGGAGAGGTTCGCGATCTCGTCGAGGAACAGCGTGCCGCCGTCGGCGATCTCGAAGCGGCCGATGCGGTCGGTCTTGGCGTCGGTGAAGGCGCCCTTGTTGTGGCCGAACAGCTCGCTCTCGAACACGCCTTCGGCGAGCCCGCCGAGGTTCACGGTCACGAGGGTGCGGCCGGCACGCGCCGAGGCCGCGTGCAGCCAGCGGGCGACGACCTCCTTGCCGGTGCCGTGCTCCCCGGTGATCAGGGCGTTGGCGTCGGACGGGCCGACCCGCTCCATCAGGCGGAGTACGGGGAGCATCGCGGGGGAGGTCGCGATCAGCTCGGGCGAGCCGTCGCGGCGCAGCGAGCGGTTCTCGCTCTCGAGTCGCTGGCTCGTGCGGATGGCGCGTCCCAGCTCGATCTGGGTGCGCAGCTGCTGCAACAGTCGCGCGTTGTCCCACGGCTTCTCGATGTAATCACGCGCGCCGCGCCGCATCGCTTCGACGGCACCTTCGATCGATCCCCAGGCGGTCATGACGAGCACGGGGAGCGTGGCGTCGAGCCCCTGGAGGCGGGAGAGGAGGTCGAGGCCTTCGACCCCGCCCGTCGTATCGCGGGTGTAGTTCATGTCCATCAGCAGGGCGTCGAAGTCGCGCGACTCGACGGCGGCTAGGACTCCACCTGGAGAAGTGGCAGTTTCTACCTGATAGCCTTCTCCCTTGAGGAGCAGTCGCAGGGCTTCCAGAACCGCTGGGTCATCATCGGCGACTAGTAGCCGTGTGGGGAGCGATGGCACTGGAGTAAGCTATCACCGGGCTTTCATGTCGACGGATGCTTCTGCCTGGTCCCACGAAATCACAAGGTTCGAATCACGAGTCAGGATCGTGAAGCGCTCAATGGGAGTCGGGAGCGTGCGGAGGCGCATTGGGATCCGCGCCAGATCCTGTTTCGCGTCGTAATCCGTGCCCCACTGGCCGTGCTGTTTGTTGATGATCAGCTGCCATCCCTTGGAGGAGGGTATGGTGAAGAGACTGTAGGTCCCTGCGGGGACGGCCGTACCACCGATTGCGAGGGCTTTGTCGGTGATCAACTGCGTCGCTTGGTTGGCGCCGGTGCGCCACACCGTGTCCCATGGGACGACGTTGCCGAAAATCACGCGGCCACGTTTCATCGGGCGGCCGTAGTCGATCTGGATGTGGGCGCCGCCGACGGTCGCGCGCGCGGTGTCCCGGGGGGACAGGTTGCCCAGTCCCTTGCCCGCCATCTCTCGGGCGGCGAAGACGGCGGTCATGCTGTCGATGTCGATGGCACCGACCCGCTCGGCCAGGAACTTGTCGGTCGTGGCGCGGAGGTCGAGTGACTGCAACCGGCCGGCGCCGTCCATCCGGGCGACCAATGGCCCAAAGTCACCATTCTCGATCGCCAGATGCAGCGAGTCCGCACCGAGCCGATGCACGGTGTAGCGGATCGTCTCGCTGCCGGTAAACAGCGACAGCTGCGGATCGCCCGTGCCCGCAGCGAGTGCGCCCCGCAGGGCGACCTCCCAGGGTCCGAGGACGTCCGGTGCAAAGGGCAGGGGCCGGCCGTGGACACCGGTGCTCTGGCGTCTGGTCGAGGAGTCCCGCCGGGTCTCGACCTGCACGCTGTCATCGGTGTAGCGATACGTCGTCACCGTTCGCGCGGGCGTGCCTGCCGGACCTTCGGCTAACGTCAGACTATCGACGCCGCCGGCACCAAACACCGCGCGATAACGATGCACTGAGACGTTGGGTGAGCGCATAACGCTCACGCCGTCGAGCACCCGGCCATCGAAGGTGAATTGCTCGATGGCGATGGTGTCCGTGCCGAGGCGCGTGATGAACGTCGCGGTGTCGGGATGCTGGTTCTGCGCCAGGGCGAGAGAGAGAACAAGGGCGAACATGGTTTATCCTCAGAGTGGTCGGTGGCCAGTGGTCGGTGGCCGGTGATGTCGCGTGCGTGGTGTTCGCTCCTCGAGCCGACGCATCAGCCCTGCCAGCATCCGCCCGACGTGTGCGGCGACCTCCAAGCTTTCCTTCACGTCGGCCTCATTCACAAACCCGAGACGCTGTGAAGCAATGATATGGGTTTCGAGTTCCATCAGTGATCCGTTCGCAATGCCAAGAAAGTTTAGAAACTCAGCGGTGTAACGGCGTCCTTGTCCCTCTGCGATGTTAGCTGGGATGGACGTCGCTGCTCGTCGAATCTGACTGATCAGTCCGTACAGCTCTTCTTTCGGCAGTCGCTTACCAAGTTGATAGGCGAGCACGACGAGATCCATCGCCCGCTGCCAGACGGACAGGTCACGATACGTGCGGATGCAGACACGAGAGGAGATGGGCATGAATTGCTTCCTGTTGGAGTCGTCCCATCCTCGTGTTCTCGCACCAGCCAGCATCATCGGAACCCCGCCAAGCACGTCTAATTCACGCATGATCGGCAATCAGCAGCTTGTGGTCAGTCGAGGACCTCACTGGCCACAGACCACCGGCCACCGACCACCGGTCATTCAGTTCGCAGTGCCACCACCGGATCCACCCCCGCCGCCCGGCGGGAAGGCACGAAGCTCGCCAACGCCGCGATGCCGAGCAACAAGGCCGCGACCGCCCCGAAGACGAGCGGGTCGCGCGGCGATTCCCGGAATAGTAAGGGTCCCAGCCAGCGGCCGCCGGCGAGCGCGATCAACGTCCCAATGGCGATGCCGGTGACGCCGACGGTGAACGCCTCCCGCACCACCATCGCAATCAGGTCCCGCTGGTCCGCTCCGAGCGCGGCGCGCACACCGAGCTCGTGAGTGCGCTGCGCCACGGTGTACGCGAGCACGCTGTAGAGACCGATCGCCGCGAGGACGACGGCGAGGGCACCGAAGGCGAGGAACATCGTGGCCCCCAGGTGCCAGGACCGCGTCTCTCGGCCGAGTACATCCGCAAACGGCGTTATCACGGCATACGATGCGCCGGGCATGACCTCCTGGAGACGTCGCCGCACCGTCTCGGCGAGCTGGCGCGCCGGCCCGGCCACGCGAACGAACAGGCCGCCGTTTCCCGGGTCCCATTGAGCCGACGACAGGTAATACGAGAACGTGGGATCGTCACCGAGGCGCTGCGAGTGAATGTTCTCGGCGACACCGACGACGTAGGTGCAGGGAGCCGTCTCGAAGCGGACGTGGACACACTGCCCGATCGCCTCCCGGCCGGGCCACAGCACTCCGGCCATCGCCTCGCTCACCACCATTGCGCCGGGCGCACTCGCGACATCCTGGTCGGAGATGCCGCGTCCGCGCACGAGCCGCGTCCCCATCGTGGCGAAGTAGTCGGGACCGACTGCATTCAGGAGGAAGCGTCCCAGCCGTCGCACCGAATCGATCCCGCCCACGTACAGGCTGACGCTCATCCGCCCGAGGAACGGCACCGAGACGCGCGGCGAGACATGCTGGACGCCGGGAATCGACCGGGCTCGGTCCAGCAGGTTGCGGCGCAGCACGACGCGCTGCGCGCTGTCGAGCTGCACCCCGCGCATGTTCAGGTCCACGATCATCACGGGATCGACGTCGTATCCGAGGCGCACGTCGCGCACCTGGCGCAGGCTGCGTACGAAGAGTCCCGCCCCGACGAGCAGAGTGACGGAGAGCGCGTACTGAGCGACGAGGAGCACGGCGCGGGTGCGGGATCGCTGGTAGGTGCCCTCGCGGATGCCGGCCTTGAGATCGGTGGCGAGGTCGAGTCGCAGCACCCGGAGGGCGGGAACGAGTCCGGTGAGCGCACCGGCGCAGAGTGCCGCCAGGCCGGCGAACAGCAGCGTGCGCTCGTTGGCCAGGACGCTCACGTCCGCTGATCCCGCGAGAAACTGCCCGCGCAGCACCGTCCCACCCCACTCCGCGATAATCACCCCCAGCGCGCCGCCGCCAGCCGCGAGCACCAGGCTCTCCGTGAGGAGCTGCGACAGCAGGCGCCGGCGCGTCACGCCGAGGGCCAGGCGGATCGCGATCTCACGGCGCCGCCGCAACGCCCGCGCCAGGAGGAGGTTCATTACGTTGGCGCAGGCGATGAGCAGCACGATCACCGCGATTCCCGAGACCCACGTCGCCACCTTGGCGAAGCTCGACTCGTTCGGCCCGCGCTCGCTCAAGACCGAGGCGACGATGCCGTGCGGCCGTGCGAGGGCGGCCGGCGAGAGCGTTGGGTCGCCGGCCCGTTCGGCCTCGAAGCTCCGG
>DATJJY010000054.1:0-19482 GCA_035491895.1 Gemmatimonadales bacterium | reverse complement strand
AGGACGACGATTTCCTGTCGCGCCAGCGCGGTGTCGCTCGAACGCGCCGCTCCGATCGCCCGGGCGAAATGGGTGATCGCCGCTGCGGCAGGCCACTCGGGCGCGGGGCGGACGGCGAGGCGCGCCGCCGCGGCCCAATCGCCCCGCTCGAGCGCGAACCGGGCGGGGATCGCCGCGAAGGCGTACTCGTGGATGAGCGAGCCCGCGGGATACCCAGTCGGAGCGGCAGCGGCCTCGTCTCGGACGCGCTGCGCCGCGGTATCGCGCCCCTGCTGCAAATAGGCGTACGCGAGATAGTCGAGGGCGTGCGCCCGCTGATCCCACATCGCGCTCAGCCCGCGCTCGACCTCGTAGGCTCGCGCAGCGGCCGCCGAGCGCGTGTCCGACGCGATGACGTCGTCCCAGAGCCCGAGGCGCGTGAAGATGTGCGACGGCATGTGCTGGGCGTGTGGGACGTCGGGTGCGATCTCGGCGTAGCGCCGCGCAGCGTACAACCCGTGCTGCGCGAGCTGTGGCACGTCGTTCGCGTGGATCAGGTAGTGGGCGAGTCCCGGGTGCCGGGGATCGCGGCGGAACGCCGGTTCGAGGATCGAGTCGGCGCGTTTTTGATAGGCGAACGTCGTGTCCGTCGCACTCGCCTGCCCCACCGCGATGAGGGCGAGGGCATAGAAAATCGCCGCTTCGGGGTCCCGCGGGCTGTGCCGTCGCACGGTGTCCATCGCCTGCGCATACCGGACGAGTCGCGTTCGCGGATCGGTGTGATCGTAGTCGCCGTAGTAGGCGCGGAGCGCGCCCAGGTAGTCGCGCTCGCGTGTGGTCTTGGCCGCGGCGAGGCCGCGGGTGATCGCGACGAGCGCGACCTGGACGTCCGCGGGGGATGGCGGGGTCCAGAGTGGATGCAGCAGGCTCATCGCCTTCCCCCAGAAGGCCATGGCGCAGCTCGAATCCGCCGTGGCCGCCTGGTCGAAGGCATCAGCCGCCTTCTCATACCAGAACGAGTGGAGGTAGGCGACGCCTTGCTCGACACCGCTGTGCGCCGCGCCACGGCAGGACGTCGCGAACCGGACGCGGCCCAGCTGCTCCGCGTGGCCGCCGTGCTCTTCGGGCATTTGTGCGGCCAGTGACGTGCCACAGGCGAGCACGAGCATTGCGAGTCCCTGAATGAAGCGAATCATCGCACACTCCCAGAGCGTCGGCGCATCACCGTCTTGCGGCGGCGCCGCGCAACCAGCTTCCAGAATTGACGGTCGCCGATCACCGTCACGACGTGTCCCCGCCCCGCGAGACGCCGGATCTCCATGACCTTCAAGCCGCCGACCGCACCGGCGATCTGCAACGCGTTGGTTCGGCCGCGGACCAGGATATCGGTCGAGCGCCCGGGTTTCCCCTGCACGAGGGCACCCGCCCGTCTCGCGGCGGCGATCGCCTCGCTCCGCGGCCGGCTGAGGAAACCCGTGAACGACACCCGCTTGCCCTTGAGAGTCTTCACCCGACCGAACCCCTGCTCGCTGCGCGGATGCGCCAGCGCCGCGATCAGCTCGCCCGCCGCCTCGTAGCGCTTCCCCCGCACGCCGAGGCAGCGGTGAATCGCTTCCTTGAGGTGATCGCTGCACGGCAGCTTGCGCACATCGCGGCTGTGAATCGGGCGGTTGGTCTCGCCGCGCAGCAGCATGACGGCAATCAGGCCCACCTGGTAAATGTCGTCGCGCTGCTGCCAGCGCCGCACCCTGCCCCAGGCAATCTCGTTCGGCACGTTGAACAGGTTGAATGCGTCCGCCGTGACGCCGCGACGGCTGAGCTGATGGGTCGCAATACCGAAGTCGCCCAGCTTCAGCTGCTCGTTTTCGCATACGAACACATTGAACGGCGTCAGGTCGCGGTGCAGCGCCTGCCCCCGATGCAGCACGTCGAGCACCGTCAGGATCCCGGCAATCTCGCGGCGCACGAAACGCTCACTCTGGGGCCCTTTGTGCTCGAGCCACGCGCCAAGGTCTCCGTGCTCCGCGTATTCCATGACCAGGCAGTAGCGCGTGCGTGCTCCATCGGGGACGACAAATCGATCGAAGGTGCGCAGCGCGCGGGGCTCACGGTCCAGGAGCTCCGCGAAGTACGACTCGCGCAGCCACGGCGAGAGGCGCTCGGCGATCTTGACGCACACCTGCGCCGGGAGCGCGCCGCGTGGACGCGGCGTCGCGAGGTACACTTCCCCGAAGCCGCCCTTGCCGATCAGCCGGTGCAGTTGATAGGCCCGCTCACTCTCGGAGCTGTAGACGCTCGAGAGCGCGCCGCCCGAGCGCGCCGCAAGTTTGTCGCCGCGCACCGTGGTGCGACGGGTTGCCGCCGCGGTAGCGCGGCGGCGGGTCGTCAGGTTGGTCACACGTCCCGTCACGACTGAGTATGCCTACTGCGGCGTATCCAGCGGATGCTGGCTGCGCTCGTAGAACTCGTTCTGCAATCGCAGGCTTTCCTGGTCGGCCTTGACCGCCCGAATCGACTGCACGATGGCGGTGATCCATGTCTTGGCCTCGAACTGACCGAGCTCGCGCGACGCCACGGCGCCTTCCCCGGCATAGTGATTGGGGAACCGCGCGTACCACCAGATGCCGGTGTACAAGTCTTCCGGGAGCTTCAACCTCGCCTGATCGGCACCCGATTCCTGCGTGGCCCGATCCAAGTGCACGAGATCCGGCCGGGCGATCATGCTCATGGACGTTTCGCTTTCGCCCGCATGCATGTCCGTGGCCGGGTTCGATTTGTGCTTGGGTTCGCCCGGCCCGCTGCGCGCGAAGTCCTGCACGTACACGACGTAGTCATGGCGGGTTTCGAGCTGGCTCTGCGCAAAGAACGGCAGCAAGCTGTTGTTGCCGCCATGCCCGTTCACGATGATGATCTTCTTGCAGCCGTTCCGCGCCATCTCGTCGGTCGTTTCCTGCAGCAATTGCAGCTGCAGTCCCCTGCTGTAGGCGACCGTGCCGGGCTCGTGCTTCGCTTCGAAGATTTGCCCGAAGTAGTACTCGGGAAAAACGATGGCGTATTCCTGCTCGGCCGCATTGAGCGCGACGTAGCGCACGTTGAGCAGATCGTTGCCCAGGGGAAGATGCGGCCCATGCTTTTCCATAATGCCGAAGGGGAGCAGGCAGGTTCCCTGGGCGCGGCCGATGCCGTCCTTGAAGTCGGCCGCGGTCAGCTCCTCCCAATGGACGGAGAGCTTGCTGGGGGACGGTGACTGCGCCCCCAGGAGGGAGACGGTGAGTAGGTTGATCAAGAGCAGCGATCTGTACACGTTGTCCTCCAGCGGCAGGGCGTCGATGGGAACCGTCAAGAGTAATTCTATCGCCCGATTGCGACTCGAGCATCAGCACCTCGTGGCGCCGGTGTTCGGCGACCCCGCGGCGGTGGTGCGCGCGCTCGGCGCCGTGCAGTCGCAGGACTACGCCGGCGCTACGTGGGGTATCGCGCAGCGAAGCAAGGGGCTGACCGACGCTGCCATCGAGCGCGCCTTTGCCAGCGGTGCGATCCTGCGCACCCACGTCCTACGGCCCACCTGGCATTTCGTCCTGCCGGAAGACGCCCGCTGGATGCTCGAGCTCACGGCGCCTCGCATTGTCGCCGCGATGGCGTACCACAATCGCCAGCTCGAGCTCGACCGGAAGGTGTTTCGCCGCAGTCAGGCGGTCTTCGAGCGCGCACTGCGGGACGGCCGGCAGCTCACGCGCGTCGAACTGAGCGCCGCGCTGCAGCGCACCGGCGTCAGGCATTCGACCGGCCAACGGGTGAACCAGATGCTGATGCAGGCCGAACTCGATCGCGTCATCATCAGTGGCGGGCGGCGTGGGAAGCAGTTCACCTACGCGCTGTTTGACGCGCGCGTCCCCGCCGCGTCGCCGCGCGACCGGGACGCCGCGCTGGAGGACCTGGCGCGGCGCTACTTCGCGACGCGCGGGCCGGCGACGGTACAGGACTTCGCCTGGTGGTCGGGACTCACGGTGGCCGACGCGAAGCGGAGCGTGGACATCGCCGCTGCATTCCTGGCGCGCGAGACGCATGCCGGCACCGCGTACTGGCGCGCACGGTCGCGCGCCGCCTCCCGCCGCGAGATGCCGGTCGGCCACCTGTTGGCGAACTTCGACGAGCTGGTCATCGGCTTCAGGGATCGTGCGGCGTTCGCCGAGCGGCTGCGACGAGTCCGGCCGAACCACCGGGTCGACGGGCTCATTGGACACGTCGTCTGTATCGATGGCCAGATCGTCGGCGGATGGCGGCGCAGCCTCGGCAGGACCGTGGAGCTCACGTTGAAGCTCCTCGTCCCGTTGACACCGCGCGAGCGCGAGCTCGTGCGCCAAGCGGTCGAGCGCTACGGCGAGTTCCTCGGGGTCCCGGTGCGCGTGCGGGGTCGCGGCGCCGGCCGTTGATCTCACTTCTGCCACACCGCGTAGCCGTCATTGCGCAGCTCGCGCGCCAGCACCCGCTCCATCCGCTGCGCTTCCTTATAAGGAAGCGGGTTCAACTCGGCGTAGAGATCGGGCCGCAGCCGCACGCCGTAGCGGCGCACGTAGCTGTTGTCCTTGACGCCGTAGCGATGCCGCTCGAACCGGATCGCGGGGTCGAGCCCCGTCATCCCCACGTAGAGCGGCGGCTTCTTGGCAACGTGGTGGGGATTGGCAGCACGGAACTTTGCGTGCCGCAACACCGCCCGGTCGAGCTCGATGACGTAGACGTGATGGCGTGCAGGTTTAGAGATACCGCGCCACCGCCATCGCACCGAGTGCGAAGAACAGCAGCCGCGCCACCCATACGCTAACCGCGTTGCCGCGATCGCGGATCCGCGCCGCCTCTTCCTTGTTCCCCTTGGGGTCCTGCGCCATCGCCGCGGCTTTCATCATCGCCGGTCGCACGTAGACGATGCCGATCACGAACGCGATCAGCGCCGCGAGTCCACCCAGACCGAACGCCATACCCGTGGCCGAGCGCATCACACCGGGCTGGCCGTTGGTGAAGCGCAGGAACAGCCAGAAGCCCGAAACCAGCGTCAGCAGCGCGAAGACCGGGATCACGGTCATCATGCCGCGCTTTTGCAGGGCGGCCATGACCTTGCCGCCATCCGGGCCGACGTCGCCCAGCGCTGGAGCCACGAAAAACGTCGCCAGCGCCATCATCCCGACCCACGTGGCGCCAGAGACCACGTGAACGAATCGCAGAACGATCTGCAGCCAATTCACGGATCAGCTCCCAGTCGAGTGTTGTACCAGGCTAACCACCGCCGCCCGAGTTGCCCAGGGTCACCACGCGTTTCATCACCAGCGACACTTGCCGAGGCGTGCGTGAGGCGCGAAGTTCGGCACGAGACATGCGAACTACGCCGACCGCAGCGCAAGGAGCAGGCATCGTCCTCATCCTCGTTACGGGCGCGATTCACTTCATCGACGCTCCCGGCAGCTTCAGTGACGCCACCTACAAAGGGCTGCTGTTCCTGGCAAACGGCATCGCGGCCGTCGTCGCCGCCTTCGGGATCTACCGGGGCGAGCGCCGCTGGGGGTGGGGATTGGGCGTACTAGTCGCGGGTGGAGCACTGGTGGGCTACGTCACCAGTCGGACCGTCGGCTTGCCAGGCCTCGCACCCGACGTCTGGCTCGAGCCGTTAGGCGTCCTCTCGCTCATGGTGGAGGTCGCCTTCATCGCGTTGTACGCGCTATCGCGTCGGGGCGCACCCCCCGAGTCGTAACTCTAGGGTTGCCGGCCTCCGAGCGTCGCCTGCAACTGACTCAGCACTTCCCCCAGCCGGGCAAGGTCCGCTCCGTAGCGAGCCCAGTCGCCGGCGCGCTGCGCAGCGACGGCACTCTGATACAACTGGACCGCCTGGCGGGTCAGATCTACAGCGCGACCCGCGCCGGGCCGGCCGGCCGGAGCCGGCTCGACCGCCACCGTGGCAGGCGCCGCCGCACCGGAGAATAGCCGCGCCAACCCGGCCTCGAGTGTCTCCTCCATCACCACCTGGTCCTGGTAGGCGACGATGACGCGCTTCAGCTCCGGAATGCCCCCGCCCTCGGACCGGAGATAAAGGGCCTGCACATAGATGAGCGACTCCTTGATCGGGATGACCAGCAAGTTGCCGCGCAGCACTTCGGAGCCGTGCTGGTCCCACAGCGAGATCTGGCGCGAGATCTCGGGGTCCTGGTTGATGCGATTGACGATCTGGGCCGGCCCGTAGACGAGGCTCTGCTTCGGGAAGCGATACACGATCAGCTGGCCATAGTGCTCCCCGTCGTTACGCGCCACCATCCACGAAGCCAGGTTGTCCTTGCCGCTTGGCGTGAACGGCGCCATGAAGATGTATTCCGCTTGGCGCTCCTCGGGCAACCGCATCACGATGTGGCGCAGGAACGGATCCCGCTGTTCACCCGACCGAGTCAATACCGGCCTCTGCCACTGGTCCTCGCGGTGGTAAAAGACATCGGGCTCCGCCATGTGGTAGCTCGCGTACATGTCGGTCTGCATCCGGAACAAATCCTCGGGATAGCGCAGGTGCGCGCGCAGATCCGCCGGCATGAGGTCGAGCGGCTGGAAGATGCCGGGGAATACTTGGGCCAGGGTGTGCGCCAGCGGATCGGCCGCGTCAGCCAGGTAGGCCGTGACGGTGCCGTCGAAGGCGTCGATCACCACCTTCACGCTGTTGCGGACGTAGTTCGTGCCGTCCGAGACCGGCTGCGCGTAGGGGTAGCGGCTGGTCGCGGTGTACGCATCGAGGATCCAGCGCAGCCGGCCCGAATCCCCGACCACGAGATAGGGGTCGTTGTCGAAGATCAAGAACGGCAATGCCGTGCGCGCCCGGTCCCGAATATTCCGGATGTACAGCGCGCGGCTGTCGTTCGTGATGTCGCTCGACAGCAGCACGTTCAGGGACCCGAAGTAGGTCGCGAGCACCAGTCGACGCAGGAACGAGCCGACCCGGACTCCGCCAAGCCCTGCGTAGGAGGTGAAGATGTTCTCGTCGCCCGAGGGGTAGTCGAACTCTCGCTGGTGGGTGCGGGCGAACACCCAGGAATCGGTGAGCTCACCGTAATAGATCTCCGGGCGCGTCACGCGCAGCGAACCACTGGCGGCCGGCGGCAGGTTCTTGATGAACAGGACCGGCAACCCCTCCGGCGTCACCTGGTTTACCGGCCCGAGAGTGAGTCCCATCCCGTGCGTGAACGTGAGCCGCTCGTTGATGAACGTCCGCGTCGGCAGCGACCCCGAGTTCAGCTCGCGGGGGGAGAGGAGCACCTGGCGGTACTGCCCGTCGATCCAATAGCGGTCGTCGTCCACCGAGACGAAGTCGTAGTAGGTGCGGATCTCCTGCAGCTGCCTGAATGTCTGCAGCAGTGGCTCGCGATCCCACAACCGGACGTTCTGGATGGTCGCCTGGTTCGCCTCGATGTCCTGCTTGGTGAGCCCGGTCTCGCCGGTCAGGTCACGCGTGACCACCCGGTCCAACGCCCACGCCCGCCGCGTCGCTGCGATATGGGAAGCGAGCTGCGGCGTTTCCTTCACTAACTCGTTCGGTGCCACGACCAATTTCTGGATGATCGCCGGATACAGGACGACGCCGAGCAGCGACACGCCGAAGTAGAGCCCGAGCGCGAGCAGGGTGGCCCAGGCCAGACGGTGCGTGCGGGTCCCCCACAGCACCAGCGCGCCACCGGCCACCGCCGCCAGCCCGGCCAGCCGGAGGCCGGTGAGGGCGGCGTGGAGATCCGAGAAGCTCGCTCCCACCAGCGGTCCCGTCGTCGAGTACAACAATCCCGGGAGCCGGACGAAATACACCCGCACGGCTGCTAACAGGAACAGGAGGGCGATCAACCCCGCGAGATGCCACTGGGCCGACGGCTCGACCGTAACGCGGCGCCGCAACGCGACGACATCCTGGCGAAACACGTACAGCGCGATCGTCGCGAGCAGCGCGACCGTCGTGAGCACGGTGAGAAAGGTGATGACGCTCGCCACGACCGGCACCGTGAACACGTAGTAGCCGACGTCGCGGCCGAAGACCGGATCCGAGACCCCAAACGGTGTTCGGTGCAGGAACTGGAGTACGTCGAGCCACCCAGCCGCGGCTCCCAGGCCGAACAGCAGCGCCACGCCGAGTGCCGTAGGGAGAGCAAGGCGGCGCAGCAGCCGCGTCACGTCGAGGCCGCCGGTCCTCTCGCTGAACCGCAGCACCACCGGCTCCGGGACGGCGCCTCGCTGGGCAAACCGCAGGTTCGCGTATAGGAACGCGAACGCCGCAACGCCGGCCCCTACCCCGAGGAGTGCCTTCGCCAGGAGCCGCGTCGCGAACACGCGTTCGTAGCCCAGGGCCTGGAACCAGGGCCACTCCGCGCCGAACGTGACGAGACTGGGCAGGAGCAAGAAGAGGAGCACGGCAACAACGACTACGAGGAGCAGGCGGCGACGGCGCGGCGGAGGAGGTCTCACACGAACAGCGGTCGGGTGAACAGTCATGGGGGTAACCTAACCCCGCGACGCCCTATCCTACCGGCGTCGTGGGGCTCCGCTACCGATCTCCCCTGGTTGCGTCCCATCCGGGTAGGGTGTAAGCCTTAGCCCACTATGCGACCGATCCCGACCGCGCTGCTCCTGGCAGCCCTCTCCGCCGCGCCCGCCACTCAGGCCCAATCGACCCGCACGTCTCCCACGCAAGTCCCTGCGAGCACCGACCCGGCGCGTCGCGCCCAGGCCCTGCTCCGGCAGATGACGCTCGAGGAGAAGATCGGACAGCTCAACCTCGTCGCCGGCATCCCCCTCGGAGGGCTCGTCCCTGCGGCCGCTGACTCGGACTACATCCAGGGTCGCGTCGGGGCGGTTCTGTGGCTGGCGGATCCGAAGCAGATCGATCGGTTGCAGCATCTCGCCGTCGAGCGGAGTCGACTGCATATCCCGCTCCTCTTCGGGCTCGACGTGATCCACGGCTACCGCACGTTGTTTCCGATCCCGCTGGGCATGGCGTCGTCCTGGGATCCTTCAGTAGAAGAACGAGCGCAGGCGTTCGCGGCGCGGGAGGCTCGTAACGTCGGCATCCGCTGGACGTTTACGCCGATGGTCGACATCGCGCGCGATGCCCGCTGGGGGCGCATTCAGGAAGGCGCGGGCGAAGACCCCTACCTCGGCGCCGCGATGGCGCGGGCCCAGGTACGGGGATTCCAGGGAGCCACGCTGGGACCGAACAGCGTGGTGGCGTGTGTGAAGCATTACGCCGGCTACGGCGCGGCTGAGGGTGGCCGGGACTACGACGGGTCCTACGTCCCCGAACAGCTGATGCGCAATGTGTATCTCGTGCCGTTTCACGCCGCCGTGCAGGCGGGCGTCGGCAGTCTCATGTCGGCGTACATGGACTTGAACGACGTGCCCGCGAGCGGCAATCGCTGGCTCTTGACCGACGTGCTCCGCCGCAATTGGGGATTCCGCGGTTTCGTCTCGTCCGACGCGTTCGCGGTCGCGAGCCTTCAGGCGCATGGCTTCGCCGCCGATCCGGTTGATGCCACCTACAAGGCGATCACCGCCGGTGCCGGGATGGACATGGCGAGCCAGACGTACCACAGGAATCTGGCGCGGCTGGTGGCGAGCGGACGGGTGACGCCGGCCCAGATCGACGCTGCGGTGCTGCCGATCCTCGAGGTCAAGTACCGGATCGGTCTCTTCGAGCATCCGTATGTGAGCGACTCCGCCGGCACGGACGTCAGCGCCGAGGGCCGGTCGCTGGCGCGGCAGCTCGGCGCGCGGTCGATGGTGCTGCTCAAGAACGACAACCACATCCTGCCGCTCGCCAACACGATCAAGAACGTGGCGGTCATCGGAAGCCTCGCGGACTCGCCGGGTGACATCACGGGCGGTGCCACGCCGGCCGGCATGTTCGGTCAGGGCACCGACGCCCCCGCGGTCACCGTGCTCGCGGCGCTGAAGAATCGCCTCGGCCCCGACGCGCATGTCACGTATGTGGGGGGGCCGGCGATGTCCAAGATCTTCCCCTCAATGTTCGACGGGTTCCTGGGTCACAAGGTGGTGCCGCCGCCGACCGCGGCCGAGGTCGCCGATTGGCTGGCGCAGGCGAAAGCCGCCGCGGATCAGGCGGACCTCGTCATCGCAGTGGTCGGGGAGCCGGCGTTCATGAGTGGCGAGGGGGCGTCGCGCGCTACGCTCGACTTGCCGGGGATTCAGGAACAGCTGGTCGAAGCCGCCGCCGCGTCGGGAAAGCCGCTCCTCGTGGTGCTCGAGAACGGCCGGCCGCTCGAGATCAATTGGCTCGCCGAGCACGCCGCGGCCATTCTCGAGGCATGGTTCCCCGGCGTGGAAGGCGGCACCGCCGTCACCGACGTGCTCTTCGGCGACGTGAACCCGGGAGGCAAACTGCCGGTCAGCTGGCCACGCTCCGCCGGACAGGAACCGCTCTACTACAACCACAACCTCACGCAGAACCCCGAGACGGATCCCCAGTTCACGTCGCGGTACTGGGACATCGCCAGCAAACCGCTGTATCCCTTCGGATACGGACTGAGCTACACCACCTTCAAGTTCGCGAACCTGCGTCTCTCGAAGGGTCGCATGAAGGCCGGCGACAGCGTCGCGGTGGCCGTCGACGTGACCAACACCGGTGCCGTGGCGGGGGACGCGGTGGGTCAGCTGTACATCCATCAGCGCTCCGGCTCCGCGTCCCGTCCGGTGCGACAGCTCGAAGGATTCCGACGGGTGACGCTGAAGCCGGGCGAGACGCAGACGCTGCAGTTCAGCCTGGGACGGAACGAGCTGCAGTTCTGGAGCCCACAGGCGCAGCGTTGGGTGGTTGAACCGAGCGGCTTTGACGTCTGGGTCGGAGAAGACTCTGCGGCCGATCTGCACACGGAGTTCACCATCGAACCACGCTAGAACCAGCCTTCCTGCGAGCGCTTCGCCTGCGTAAACTGCCCGGACCTTCGGGGAGGCTGTCGTGAGCGAGCGTCCGATCATTCGTGTCCAGCACGTTGCCAAATCGTTCGGCACCGTGGCCGCCGTCAACGACGTGTCGTTCGAGGTTTTCCCCGGCGAGATCTTCGCGTTCCTCGGGCCCAACGGCGCGGGCAAGACCACCACGATCCGGATGCTCACGACCCTGCTCCAGCCGACGAGCGGATCGCTCGAGCTGGACGGCCTCGATCCCACGACGCACCAGACCGAGGTGCGGCGCCGCTTCGGCGTGGTATTCCAGGATCCGAGCCTCGACTCGGAGCTCACGGCGTGGGAGAACATGAACATCCATGGGGTCCTCTATCACGTGCCGCGCGCGGTCCGGCGGGAGCGGAGCGAGACCCTGCTCCGCATGTTCGAGCTATGGGACCGACGGGATGACCTCGTCAAGACGTTTTCGGGCGGGATGAAGCGGCGGCTCGAGATCGCCCGCGGGCTGCTGCACACCCCGAAGGTGTTGTTTCTCGACGAGCCGACCCTGGGGCTCGACCCGCAAAGCCGCAATCAGATGTGGAGCCTGGTGAAGAGCCTGAACGCCGCCGAACGGGTCACGGTGTTTCTGACGACGCATTACATGGACGAGGCGGATCGCGTGGCGGATCGGATCGCGGTGATCGACCACGGGCGCCTCGTGGCCACGGGCTCGTCCGCCGAGCTGAAACAGCAGACGAACACCGAGTCGCTGGAGGCCGCCTTTCTCGCGCTCACTGGAACGACGATTCGGGACGAGAGCGCCAGCGCCGCGGATCAGATGCGCCAGGTGGTGCGCGTGTGGAGAGGTCGATGAGCGTCGTCTACATCCTGTGGCTCCGGGAGGTCAAGAAGTACCTGCGCTCGCGCGTGCAGATCGTCGCCTCGCTCGGCGGGCCGCTGATGTATCTGGGCGTGCTCGGCTTCGGCCTGGCGCCCGTGTTTCAGCGCGCCGGCGAGGGGAGCTACATGCAATTCATGGCGCCCGGCGTGATCGGCATGACCGTGCTGTTCACCGCGATGTTCTCCGGCATCGCCATGCTGTGGGACCGGCAATTCGGGTTTCTCAAGGAGACGCTGGTGGCGCCCGTTCCCCGCATCGCGATCATGACCGGCCGCACGCTGGGCGGCGCGACGGTCGCGGTGTTGCAGGGCACGCTGATTTTCGTCGTGACCCTGATCGCCGGCTTCCGTCCCGTGAGCGTGCTCGCCGTGCCGCTCGCGTTTCTCGTCATCGCGCTGATCGCCGCGATCTTCTCCGCGCTCGCCACCGCGATCGGCTCGATGCTCACGCAGATGCAGGGCTTCCAGATGGTGATGAACTTCCTCGTGATGCCGCTGTTCTTCCTGTCGGGCGCGATCTATCCCCTCGACGGACTCCCCAGGGTCCTGGCCGCACTCACGCGCATCGATCCGCTCACGTACGGAGTCGACGGCGTGCGGGGCCTCCTGACCGGGCGTACCCACTTCGGCGTCATGGTGGACGTCGCGGTGCTGCTCGGTGTGGGAGTCCTGTTCGTCGTGGCGGGGGCGTGGCGGTTCTCGAAGATCGAGGCCTAGGCCCAGAAGCAGGTGTGGGTCTACAGCTTTCGTTCTTTCAGCCAAACCAGAATTCGCTCTGCCACACTCTGCCACCGTAGCTCGAGCATACTGTTGTGGGCCACATCAGGGATGATTTCGGACTGTGTGTCGTAGGCGCGCGCCGTCGCTTCGATGTCACTGGGCTTGAGCATGTTATCCCGCGCAGCGCCCAGGATCAGCAAGGGAGTCTTTCCCCTTACCGGCTTCGGCAGATCCAGAGCGACCATATCCAGAAACGCCATGTACGACTCATCCTCCATCAATTGCCAATAGGCCCGCAATTGTTCATCGGGGAAGTCGGCCGAAAAGAACGCCTCGCGCGCCAACTGGGGAGTGGCGATCACCGGCTGCAGGCTGAGCGTCAGGTTGACTCTTGCGAAGACGAACGGACGCCGCCGGGCGATCCTGAGGGCTGTCCCCAAAAGCCCTACCGGCGGTGGCGAAGACAGCAATACGGCCCCGGCAGCTGCGTGATCCTCGAGATACTTCTGAATCACGAATCCACCCATGGAATGCCCGATCAAGACCGGTGGGCTGGGCAGCTCCCGAACCGCGCTCGCGACATCGTCGACGAAGTCGGCAATCCGGGTCCAGCGCAGTTTGTCCCGCCCGTCACTGCTCCCGTGCCCACGCAGATTGACCGCATGAGCGGCGAACCCTTGCTGAGCGAAGTAATCGAGAAAATGCACGTCCCAGCACCAGGCGCCATGCAACATTCCGTGGATGAAAAGGAGCGGCGTCGGATGCCGGCTCTCGCGTGGGTGCTTGGAAATGACCTCCAGCTTCATGGGTTCCTCGTGCGGCGACGCTGTCGCGCGAGCCGTGTCAACCGATCGCCTGAACCGGCTGCCCCGCGGCACGGAATGGAGCGGTGACGGCGAGCGCCCCCCAGACGAGGGCGAGGCCGAGGTACTCCGACAGCTCGAAGATCCCGATGGCGTTCACGGTTCGGTCGTACGTCATGGCCGCGACAAATGAGATCGTGTTGCCGACGAGCAACGTCCACCAAGCCCACCGTTCACCACGGCGGAAGGCCGTGACCGTGATGGCGATCGCCATCAGTCCGAAGACGACGTTGAAGATGCCGTACATCCGGAACAGCAGGACGATGTACTTGGCGGTCATCGGAGACGCGCCCGCGAGCTGCGACCACGAGCCCTGGGTGAAGCCCTCGTACCCGGCGGTCAGGATCGGCGTGCCACCTGGTCCCAGCAGGTGATCCGGCAAGGCAGCCGCCATCGCGCCCCAGGCGAGAAATCCCGCATCGGCGATGAGGATGAGAATCCAGGCAGCCTGGCGCCGTGTCATGCGGGTAGTCCCCCGCTGAGTTTCATGATCCACCGCATGCACGTGTGTCCGAAGTCGACGTCCGGGCCGAACATCATCGGGCAGGCTCCGGCGATCAGGTTGATATCGTGTTGCCGGCAGTACTCGACCGCGGCGGGCGAGACACTCGATCCCTTCGCCATGGATTGATGCATCCAGACGCGGCGGACACCGGCGGTGCCGCAGTCGCGCACGATCCGTTCCGTGGTCTCAGGTCGCGTAATGATCACCACGCCATCGACCCCGCCCGGGATCGATGGCAGGTCGGGATAACAGCGATCGCCTTCGAAGCTCTGCATGTTCGGGTTGACCGGAAAGACGTCGTGCCCGGTCTTCTTCAACCGCTGATAGATCAGATTGCCGGCGGGGTGGTGGCTCTTGTCGCGCGACACGCCGGCCACCGCAATGCGCTTCTGGGCCAGAAAGTCGTGGACTTTCGTTTCGAGGGTTGTGGTCGTCATGGCTGCTCCGCTTCGGCCGAGCGCGATGCCGCGCAGATCGTCTCGACGTCCTGGGGTGAGAGGCGCGTCTCGGGGTACAGCCGCGTGTAGAGGCTCCCGGGCATCTTGCCGCTCGACGCGGCCCGGCACGACGCACCCAGCAGCGCCCGCTGCCGCTCCGGTGGATACGCGGCCCACTCGGAATAGTTGACCGCCCGGCGCCCTTGCTTCACGGCATACGCCATGAGCCAGGAGACGGGCGCGATGTTGCTGTACCACGGCCACACGGTCGCGTTGGAATGACATTGGCCGCACCCGCGATCCAGGACGGCGCTCAGTCCACTCGCCGTCCCCACGCGCGCCGCGATCGTGCGGCTGGCATCGATCGGCGGGTTCGCACGCTCGGGACGAACCAGTTGCGCGGCGGCGAAGACGACGACGAAGGCGACGGCGCCCAGCTTCAGTCGTCTGCTCATGGTTCAGAGATTGTTCCGATGCACGAATGAAATGATGATGAGAAGATGATGAGGGGATATCTCACATTCGGCACATCTTCATAAACCGCGTTACCTTCCGCCGATGCCTTCACGCAGCCGGTTTCGGTTCTGCGGCATAGCCATCGTCGCAGGTGTCACGTCGCTGTCGGCTCCGCACGCGTCAGCGCAGACTCCAGCGCGCCCCGCTCCTGCCCCGGCTCCAGCGCCTCGCGAGCGAGCTCCCGACTACCCGGTGCATCCGCCCGCTGCTCCCGAGCAGGTCGCCCACGGCCAGCTGCTCTTCCGCAGCAACTGCAGCTTCTGCCACGGCTCGGATGCCAGAGGGGGAGAGAAGGGCCCGAACCTGGTGCGTGACCAGGTGGTGCTGCGCGATCAGAACGGCGAGGTGATCACGCCGATCGTCCAGAACGGCATTCCATCCGCGGGGATGCCGAAGTTCGCGCTCTCCGCGGCGGACATCACCGACATCGCCGCCTGGCTGCACAGCCAGCCGCTGTCCGATCGTGGCGAGCCGAGCAGGCTCGACATCCTGGTGGGCGACGCGAAGGCGGGAGCGGCCTATTTCAATGGAGCCGGACGCTGCACGCAATGCCATTCGACGACGGGAGATCTTGCCGGGATCGGCGGCCGCTACGAACCCAAGATGATTCAAAACCTGATCGTCTCGGGCGGCGGCTATGGCATGCGGCGCCGGTCAGCCGGCGCTCCGCCGGTGAAGCAGCAGCCCGTGACGGTGACCGTGACGTTCCCCTCGGGGGAACGCGTGCAGGGAGCGCTCGATCACATCTCCGCCTTCATTATCGCGCTGCGAGACTCGAACGGGACGTACAGGAGCTTTGCCCGGCACGACTCGATCCCGAAGGTCGTCGTGACCAATCCGCTGCAGTGGCACATCGACATGCTGCCGCAGTGGCGCGACGCAGACATTCATGACCTGACCGCTTATTTCGTCACGCTGAAATGATGCGATCCGGGCAATTGTGCGGCGTAGCACCAAACGCCTACACTCTGGTGGGCTCATGACGCGAACAGTTGCCCTCGTTCTCCTGATCGGGTCCTGTCTGACCGGCAGTTCCCTGGGAGCCCAAGGTTTGGACTCCGCCACGCTGACCAGGCCCGCCACCAACGCCTGGCCGACCTACGCGGGCGACTACAGCCAGCGCCGCTTCAGTACGCTCAACCAGATCGACACGACCAACGTGCGGCACCTCACGCTCGCGTGGGTGCGGCGCCTGACGGCTGGAGCCGGTGGCGGCGAGGGCAACTGGTTCGGGCCGCCTCCCGGGCCTCCTGCCATCACGGGTGGTGTCGCCGAGAATCCGGTGAATGCACCGGGATCGACCAGCGGCAGCCCGCGTCTCTCGGGATCGATCCTGCAGGTCAACGGCATCCTCTACCTCTCCTCGCCGGACAACGCGTGGGCGATCGACGCGCGCGACGGGCACGTGCTCTGGCACTACTGGTGGAAATCGCGCGGCGGCACGCACATCGGCAGTCGTGGGATGGCAATGTACGGCGACTGGCTCTACTTCGAGACACCCGACGACTATCTGGTGTCGCTCGACGCGAAAACCGGAGCGGAGCGCTGGCACAAGGAAATCTCCGACTTCAGCCAGCAATACTTTTCGACGATGGCACCGGTGGTGGTGGGCAATCACGTGCTCGTGGGCACGGGCGACGATCTCGATGCGCCGGGATTCCTGCAGTCGTTCGATCCAACCACGGGGGAGCTGCAGTGGAAGCTCTACACTGTGCCGATGGAGAAAGGGGATGCGGCGCTCAGCACTTGGGGGAGTCTGGACGCGGCGCGCCACGGCGGCGCGCAGGTGTGGATGCCGGGCTCATACGATCCCGAAACGCAGCTCTACATTTTCGGCACGGGGAATCCGGTGCCCGCCTATACGGCGGCGCTGCGCGCACCGCGTGATACGCACACGAACCTCTACACCTGCGCGGTGGTGGCGGTGAACGTCAACACCGGGAAGATCGTGTGGTACTACCAGACGTCGCCCAACGACACACACGATTGGGATTCGACTCAGCCGCCGGTGCTGGTCGACGGGACGTTCGCGGGGAAGCCCCGCAAGCTGGTGATGCAGGCGGCACGCAACGGCTACTTCTTCGTGCTGGACCGCACCACGGGCGAGCACCTGCTCACCGTGAAGTACTCGGACGCCGCCAACTGGGCCGCGGGGCTGAACGCCAAGGGACAGCCGGTGCGCAACCCGGCCAAGGACAATACAGTCGCCGGGTCGCTCGTCTCACCGGACAACGGCGGCGCGACGAACTGGAATCCGCCGAGCTACAGTCCGCAGACGGGGCTCTTCTATATCGTGCTGCACGAGGTCTATACGATGTATTACCTGACGAACACGGATCCGCGCATGCTCGTCGGGTTGGGTGGCAGCGAGCAGGTCGACGTAGGATCGCTCGGCGCGTCCCTCATCGCGATCGATTACCAGACGGGCAAGCTCGCCTGGAAGTATCGTCTCTGGGGAGGCGGTGGCGGCATCGGATTGCTCACGACGGCGGGTGGTCTGCTGTTCATGCACGACGGATCGGGGAGCCTGGTGGCGTACGGCCTGCAGGGGGCGAAGCCCCCGACGCCGCTCTGGCATGCCCAGATCGGTTCGGTCGACAACGCGCCGGAGACCTACACTCTGGACGGTCAGCAGTACGTGCTCGTTGCCGGCGACGGTGCCGTGTGGGCGTTCTCGCTGCAATAGGTCTCGCCGAAATCCCAGTTGGCGGCGCGCCAGTGATACTTTGTCCGGAGTGTGTTCCGCTACGGCGACAGAATCTGGCCCGCCTGTGTCATGGGCACGAGATCGAAGGCATAGATGCCGGAGGGGATGGTGATTGAGGTCGGCCCCCAGCCGGCGATCTCCAGTACGTAGAGTTTGCGGTCCGAGGCACTGATCGCCAGGCCCACCTGCCCGCAGAACAGCGCGCGGCAAACAACCGCGGTCGGTGGCCGAAGGCTCGCGATATAGCCCAGCGTGTGCCGATCGAAAACGTGAATGATCGGTTGCCATAGTACGCCGTCGTCGGTGAGCGCGACGCCGTACAGCCACGGGCCCTCAGGGTCGAGCCCGAGGTCCAACAGCATGGGCATCGTCAGGGGCGTGTCGATCGCGACGTGTCCCGATGCCGCAGAGGCCGCTAGCAGGCGCTCCGGCTCCCCGCCGTCGAAGCTCGCCCGGCCCGCGGCGAAGATCGTATCGCCGTCCGTTGAGAAGG
Organism: Gemmatimonadales bacterium; assembly: GCA_035491895.1. GTDB lineage: Bacteria > Gemmatimonadota > Gemmatimonadetes > Gemmatimonadales > GWC2-71-9 > DASTHG01. Next base: position 1,451 of record DATJJY010000054.1, on the reverse strand, counting down.
CAATGGCTTCAGCCTGGGCCAGCGGTAACCGGAACTTTATCGTCCCGGTGGCACTTTCGAGGATGGGCACGTCGTTCGGCGCAAACGCCGCCAGAACGATGGCGAGCGAACGGTCGGGCGAGAACAGTACGCGCTCACCGGATTCCAATTGCTCGGTGAGTATGGTCGCTCCCGATCCGTACACCGTGATGAAATGGTGTGACGCCTGCAGCCACATGCCTGGCGAAAGTTCGGCCCAGATTCTGTCCGCGGCACTCGCTGTTGGCCCGCTATCAAGCGGTGAAGGGGTCGAGCCCAGGGCCCAGGTCACGGCACGCTCGCAGCTTCCCGCCCCTCCCTGCGCCACGACGGCGCGAGCCCGAAAGGAAGGACCGGGCGATACGGCACAACTGCTGCTGTGGCGGATGCTGAGGTCCGCCGTCACGCCGGTCTGCATGTCGAGCTCCACCAGACTGCTTTCGGCTGCCACGATCACAACGGGCGACCGCGGCGAGAGCGCCAGCGGCCACCCGGTGAGCGGAGGTGCGTCCGCCCGGCCGGCGAACCCGGCGATCCGTACAGTGCCGTAGCGGTCCCCACCCCGGAGCTTCAGGTGCAGTGCGAACACACCGCTCGTGTCCGGCAGGCGGGCGGTGATCGTGGAATCATCGCGTCGTGCAACGGCCAGATGGAGTGTGTCAAGCAGGACGACCGGCAGCGCCTGTTGGCTCGCGAGCGCCCTTGAGACAAAGACGAGGTCGCTGCCAGGCCAGGCCGCGGGGTTGGCGAGCCGGACTTCGACGCTATCGGACAGGCTGTCCGTGGGCGCCTCAAGGCAGGCAGTCGCCCAGACGACCAGCATGACAGAGGCTGCGCTTGAACCGCGATGGTATGGCATGTGGCGCACTGAGGGAAAGCTATCCGCTTGTGCAACTGTCGACCTCGTCCGTGCAACCTTGCGTGTCGTTTGTGCGCGTGAAAGTGAAGGGCCTCCGTTTCCAAGATAGCCAATACTTAGGTATTTACAAAAGTATTCAACGGCTGTAGAATCCCTCGGTCAGATCGGATAACCCAGCATTGGGACGGTTCGACAATGGTTCAATCCCCAGCCGCTGACGAAGTTTTTCACGCCTTGTCCAACCCGACTCGGCGGAAGGTCCTGGAGCGACTGTCTGTCGGACCAGCCACCGTCAGCGAACTGGCGGCACCGTTCGACATGCAGCTCCCGTCGTTCGTGCAGCACCTCTCGGTGCTCGAACAGAGCCGACTGGTGAGGTCGACAAAACGCGGGCGAGTGCGGACCTATGAGATCGCACCGGAACGGTTCAAGGTCGTTGAAGACTGGCTGACCGCGCGTCGCCAGTTGTGGGAAGCTCGACTGGACCGGTTCGACCACTACGTCAAACAACTCAAGCAGAAGGAAACAGACGCATGAGCAAGCAATTCGCCTTCAATCCGAAACTTGATTTCGC
>DATJJY010000053.1:0-7805 GCA_035491895.1 Gemmatimonadales bacterium | reverse complement strand
GCGGTCGCGGCCTCGCCGACGCGCAGCTGCCCGTCGGTGCCCAAGGCGACCACGGACGGGAGGAAGCCGTGCGACGATCCGGCGATTTCGCGCACCAGCGTCGGCACGCCGTTCTTGAGCACGGCGATTTCGGAGGTGGAGGTTCCTAGGTCGATCCCGACGATCATGAGCGGCCGAGTCCGGGCAGTGAAGGGCGAAGCTACAAGTTGTGGCAACGTAGTCAATTCGACGTCAAGCAATTGTAGCTTATGTCATGCTGCCGGCACTGCGACGCCCGTTACGCTGGCTCGTGCTCATCCTCGGCGTGGGCACGCGCGAGGTGCTGGGTCAGTCACCGCGGCATCGTGACGCCGAGCACGTTCCGGTCATCCTCACCCTTTCGGGCGGCGTTTCGCTCGGCTCCTACGAGGCCGGCGTCAACTGGGGCCTCGTCGAAGTCTTCAAGCAGAGTGCCAGCGACTCGCTGCGCAAAGCCTGGAACCTGCCCTGGTACCAGCTCCGCACCGCGGCGGGCGCATCGGCGGGGAACATCAACGCGTTTCTCGCCGCCATCCAATGGTGCAGTACCACCGAGCCGGTGCCGCCCGAAGCGAGCCTGCTCTGGAAGGTCTGGGTGCGGACGGGCTTCGATCAGCTCTTCCCGCTGGAGCGCTACAACCAGCGTGACACCACTTCGGCGCTGTTCAGCCGGCGCTACTTCCATCGCGTGCTGTTCGACACGATCGCCGCCGCGCTACAACACCTGCCGCCGTCCGAACCGCCGGGCGGCTGCGCTATCCCGATCGGCGTCACGATCACCCGCGTCGCCCCCGACACGATCCCCATTTCGAGCGGCATCCGCGCGCTGACGCAGCGCTATGCGGCCGCCGTCGCGCTGGCGCGCCGCGGTGACTCGCTCGTGTTTCTGGCCCCGACACCCGCGCTTCGGGACAGCGGCAAGTTGGGCGCCATGGTCCTCTTGCCCGACTGCGGGAACGTGGTGAAGGTGGGCCACGTGTTCGCGCTGATCGAGGCGTCGTCGGCGTTTCCCGGGGCGTTCGCCCCCGTCTCGCTGCAATACCAGGACCAACCGCACGGCGATTGCGACGGGCAGCCGCACGACTCGGCGCTCTTCTCGGACGGCGGCTTGTTCGACAACAACCCGATCGATCTGGCGGTGGGGCTGTACAACGGGTCGGTCTGGAGACATCCCGACCGGGCGGACAGCACTGCGATCATGATCTTCATCGATCCCGACGCGACGCGCGGCCGCCTCGCCCAGGTCGTGCGTGCCCGGGCCGACTCGAACCCCCCGCCCGCCACGGGAGGGATCGCGGCGCTGCTCGACCTCTTCGCCGGGGCGGTCCCCTCCGCCCGGCAATACGAGGCGCAGTCGTTCGCGCGCCTGCTGGCGCGGGCGCCGCACGTGTTCGCGCGCAACAACATCAAGATCACGAACCGGCGTTTCGTGCTCGTCGGCGAGCAGCTCGGCAATTTCGCCGCGTTCCTGGGGAAGCCGTTCCGCGAATACGATTTCTACGTGGGCGTCTACGATGCCCTCGCCTTCTTCGCCGCCGAGGGATGCCCCACGTCGCGCGCGGTCGACTCGCTGTGCGTCGCCCGGCGGCTGCGCACGCTGGTGGAAACGCGCAACCTCGACTTCGGCGGGACCGATTCACTGCCGCGGACGCTGCTCAGGATGTTCTATGCCGCCGAGTACCCCGGTGCGCCGGTGCTCGCTCCAGCGACATCGGCGCGCGGCGCGCTGCTGCTCGGCCTCGTCCAGGCGAATCGTCCCCTCGCCGACTCGGCGTTCGACAACCAGCGCTGCAAGGGCGGCGATGTAATCGTCGTCCTGTTGTGTCACAACGGCCTGCGCGAGATGCTGCAACGCTTCGCCAGCGACACGGTGCTGGAAGCGCTCGCGCGGATCGGCGACCCATCAGCGCCGTGCCTCCCCGAGGACTGGCTCAGCTCACCGGTGCACTGTGACGGGGACCAGAACTTCGTGGCGTTCGTCCAGCGCCCCGACCGCTTTCTCGCGGACAAGGTGGGCCTCATGCTGCACCAGCTGTGGCATGTGGAGCGGGATCGCAAGCAGGAAGGAGAGAAGGATTGGACCGGTTTCGCGACCCTCTCCGAGGTGGTGTTTCAGTCGGGCACCGCCTATCGCTACCGTCGCGGCTTCGAGCCGAATACGTCGTCAGTTCCGCACGGGTCGGGGCGGAGCTGGTTCGCCACATTCGTCCCCAACTACGTGAGCATCAACCTCGGCAGCCAGGGGCTCGAATTCGGTTACCGGCCCACCTGGCACCTCAGCAACAAGCTGGCGCTGACGGCGAGTGTCGCGCCGCTGCACCTGATCCAGGACGCCGCGAGCGATGTGGACCGCTATTACTGGGTGGCGGGGCCGGTGCTGCACTGGAAGGAGACCAGCCCCGCCTTTTCAGGGATCGAGACGGGCGTAGAGCTGTTCGGGCGCTGGAAGCGCGACGCCCTCGGTCCCTACTCCGGTCACGTGGTGTCGTTTCCCATCTCGTTCTACTTCCTGGCCGACAAGCTGCGGGTCGGTCTGCGCGTGCTTCCGGGAAACGCCACAGCGGTCAACGACCGCGGACAGATCATGGTGACCGTCGGGTTGTCGGATCTCAACGGGTTGGTCTACTGGATGTTCCGGAAGTAGCCTCACCCCCTGCGGTCGCAGGGGGTGAGGCCGAGTGGGGGCAGGCGTGAGGCTACGTCAGCGAGTCACCTCGTAGCGCGCCTGCATCCCCATCCGCAGATGATTCGAGACATGACAATGGACCAGCCAGATCCCCGGGTTGTCCGGCACCATATCGGCGACCACCATCCCCATGGGGAGCAGCATCGCCACGTCGGTCCGCATGTGGGAAACCTGCACCGTATTGCCGTGCCAGTGCGGCGAATGAATCTCGAAACCGGTGGAGGCCATGAGATACCAGCGCACGCGCTGTCCCACCCGCATCGTCGGCATCGGACCGTTGCCGTACAGGTACCCATTCATCGTTTCCCGGAAATTGAACTGGCCTTCTGCGGGTCCTCCCGCGCTCGCGATCCCAAAGATGAATGCGATCGGGGTGCTGTCTCCCTTGGACGCGTAGCGATGCAGGTTCGTCGACAGATAGCGGGAGACATCTTCGTCGATCTCGTCGAACGCCATCACGACTTCACGATCCACGTCGTTCGGCGTGCCGTCGGCGCGGGTCGAACCGCGCGCGCTGACGATGATCGGCCCGAGCAGTCCGGTGGAGAGATCCTGCTCCTCGTGGATATGGGAGTGGTACATCCAGAGAATCGAGCTGCCGTCGCCCGAGGCGGGGCCGGCGCGCTCCGGAACGGGCCACACGTACACGTGGGTCCGTCCAGGCGGCACGCCGTTCCCCTCCAAGTCCCGTTCTCCCGGACCGGCCGCATAGGGAGCGCCTTCAGATTCCTTAGTATAGAAGACGCCGTGCGGGTGCATCGTCGCCGGAGCATCGAGGTTATTGCGGAAGACGACCCGGATCGTGTCGCCCACTTCGGCGCGCAGCAGTGGTCCCAGGATGCCGAGATACTGGAGTGCCGGAGGCCGCGGCTTCTGTGTGGTGAAGGTGGAGTCGGTGTACTCGCGGTAGATCGCCTTCAAGGCCACGTGTCCGATGTGATACTTCCCAGGCGTGGTGAAAGGCCGCTCGACGGAATCGAACGGTTGTCCGCTGATCTGGTTCGACCCGCTGGGGGTGTAGTCCCAGGTGACGGTGTCCGCCGCCACGTAGTACGTGTTGGTGTGACGCGGCCGCAGCCGCGGCTTGGTCTGGGCGGCGAGGGTCGTCACACCGGCCAGCGCCTGCAGCAGGACGAGGACGGAAACAGCCGTGAGACGGGGCACGGAGTTCCTTTCGTTGCGGTTGGGTTGCGGCCGGCAAGCATACAGCTATTCTGAGCCGGCGTCGAGGCTATCATCCTGAAATGACCATCGCTCGGCACTTCACGTGCGCGTTGCTTGCGGCCACCCTGGCCTGCGCGACGGCTGGATCACAGGTCCGCCAGCTCCCACGGGTCGTCGTTACCACCGATCCCGAGCTCGACGACGCGAACTCCCTCATCCGCTATCTGCTCTACAGCACCGATTTCCGAACCGAAGGACTGATCTATGCCTCGAGCGGCTTCCACTGGAAGGGGGACGGGACGGGAAAGAAAGTGTCCGTCCCGAACCGCGAGTACTCCCGCTGGGGGCTCAACCTGTGCCCCTGCGCGTCGTGGCGCTGGGCACCGGACGAGCACTACATCGACATCGCCGTGGCGACCTACGCGCGGGTGTATCCGAACCTCCGCGTACACGATCCGAATTACCCGACGCCCGCCGAGCTGCAGTCGAAGATCCGCTGGGGGAACGTGGAGTTCGATGGAGATATCTCGAAGGACACCCGGGGCTCAGATCTGATCAAGGCGCTGCTCATGGACGACGAGCCGGGCCCGGTCTACCTCCTCGCGTGGGGTGGACAGAGCACGATCGCGCGGGCGCTGAAGTCGATCGAGCTGGAGTACAGGGGCACGCCGCAGTGGTCCGCCGTCTATCAGAAGGTCTCGCACAAAGCCATCCTCTCGCCTTCCGGGGATCAGGACGACACGTACGCCACCTACATCCAACCGAACTGGCCCGACATCAGGACCCTCGGGGCTGGTATTGGCGGCGTCGCGCTGGGATACGAGGCGCAGGCCAGCGCGAGCGCTGACGATTCGTTGTACTACTCTGCCGCTTGGACGCGGGCGAACATCTCGAGCCGCGGGGCATTTGGCGCGCTGTACCGGGTGTGGGGCGACGGGAAGCAGATGGTGCAGGGCGACATCTTCGACTACTTCGCGCTGTCGGGCTTCACCGCGGAAGAGCTCAAGGCCAAAGGCTACATCGTGTGGACGCCGCCGCGCCCGAAGGGAGAGTTCCTCGGCGAGGGCGACACGTTCACCTATCTCAACTTGATCGACAACGGACTCCAGGGATACGAGGACGCCACGCCGGGCGGCTGGGCGGGACATGGGACCGGTACAGCCAGCGCGGCCACGGGTCAGCGCCCGCTCCCGCGGATCACGATCAACTCGTACGACGACCTGCTCAAACTGCAGGAACAGGCCGCTGCCCGCCCACGGCCACCGTCGCCCGACCCGAACTTCACGCCCGCGGCGGAGAACGGGCTCGCCGCTCGCCTGCTCTGGTCGGTGACGCCGACGTACGCCGGTGCGAACCACGAGCCCTTGGTGTCGATCCGCGGGAGGTCGGAGGTCGCTGCGCGTCCGGGTGAAACGGTCCGCCTCGAGGGCTCGAGCTCCGATCCGGACGGGAACGCAGTGACCGTGCGGTGGTGGCAGTGGAAGGACGTGGGCACATACCCGGGCAAGGTCACCTTCTCGAGCCCCACGGCACTCGCCACGAGCGTACAGGTACCGGCTGACGCGACCGCGGGGCAAACGATCCAGCTGGTCCTCGAGGCGACCGACAATGGAACGCCCGCGCTTACCCGATATCGGCGAGTGATTATCCATGTCCGATGATTGCCTCGGCATGCACGAGCCGATCTCGCGCCGCGACTTCCTGAACGGCACGCTGCTCGCGGGCGCCGGCATGGCATTCGGTCCCCACGTGCACGTGCCCCTCACCACATCTCCCGCCGATGCCTGGGACGGCTACGGCGGCGTCGGCGACTACGCCCGCGCGCACGGCAACACTTACGACATGATGACCGCAGGCCATCGCCTGCGCGATGGCGGCTTCGAGCGCGCCATCGCGACCGCCACCGACACCGGCGAGTTGTACGACCTGGTCGCGGTCGGGGCTGGTATCAGCGGGCTCGCCGCGGCGGTCTTCTTCCAGAAGAAGCGCGGCGGCACCTGTCTCGTGCTCGACAACCACGCGATCTTCGGCGGCGAGGCGAAGCGCAACGAGTTCCGGGTCGACGGCCAGAGCGTCATCGCCCACCAGGCCTCGGCGATCTTCCTCGTGCCAGAGAAGGGCGGCTACACCGACGCCTTCTACAACCTGATCGGGATGGACCGCTCGTCCTTCACGTATCAGACCTGGCGCGGCCCAGCGCCCGAAATGCCGCTCCCGCACAGCCCGTACGACGAGCCGCAGAACTACGGCTTCTACTTCGGGTCCCAGTTCGGGGCTCGTCCCGGTGTGTGGGTGATCGATCCGTGGGGAAAGAACCTCGAGGGAGCGCCGCTCTCCGACACCGCAAAGGCGGAGCTCGTCCGCTGGCGCACCGTCGATAACCCGGGACCGCGTCCCACGACCGAAGGCGACGCCATCTCGCGCCAGCTCGATGCGATCACCCTGGAAGACCATCTCATGGCGCGGCACCAGATCAGCCGCGAGACGGTGCGAACCTATCTCTCACCGGTCGAGGGCGGCGGCTACGGTCTCGGGCCCGACGTGTTGTCGGCGTACTGCGACTACGCCATCGAGACGCAATTCCCAGGAGACGGCGACGATGCGCTGGGCGATCAGATGTTCCCCGACGGGAACAGCGGCTTCGCTCGTCTGATGGTGAAGACGCTCATCCCCGACGCCTTCGCCGGCCCGCGCACCGTCGATGCGGTGTGGCAGAATCGGGTCCGCTTCGGCGCCCTGGACCGGGCTGGGCAGGCCACGCGCATTCGGCTCAACGCCACGGTGGTCCGGGTCGCGCATGAGGGCGATCCGGCGCATGCGCCGCACGTGGTGATCACGTACGCGATCGGTAAGCGGCTCTACACCGTCAAGGCCCGCGCCGTCGTGATGGCGGGCGGCAGCTGGACGACGAAGCACGTGGTGGGCGACCTGCCCGACGGCCACCGCGCGGCGTACGCCCAGTTCTACCGCTCGCCGTGCCTGATGGCGAACATCGCCGTGCGCCATTGGCGCTTTCTCTTCAAGATGGGGATGTCGGGATGCCGCTGGTTCGAAGGGCTGGGCAACTACCTCGCCGTGCGCAAGCAGGCGACCGTGGGCGGCATAAGCCCAAGCTTCGGGCCCGATTCACCGACCGTGCTGACGATCAAGGTGCTGTTCGCACAGCCCGGCTTGTCCATCGGGGACCAGGGGAGTCGGGGTCGAGCGCAGCTGCTCGGCACGTCTTTCACGCAATACGAGCGCGCCTTTCGCGAGCAGCTCGGCGACATGTTCGCCCCGGGTGGGTTCGACCCGCGGAAGGACATCGCCGGCATCATTCTCAACCGCTGGGGGCACGCCTACGTGAATCCCCAGCCCGGCTTCTTCTTTGGCTCGAACGGCCAGCCCGCCCCGCGCGACGTGTTACGCAACGCTCCGCATGGGCGCATCGCGTTCGCCAATACCGATCTGGCCGGCGCGGCGGATCATCGCAACTCGATCCGCGAGGCGGAGCGGGCGGTCGACCAGCTGCTCGGCGCGTGACTACAGAAGGGGGCACTCTGGCTATTGGCGCGTCGCCGGGGTGGGCACTCTGGCTATTTGGCGCGACGCCGGGCGTGGGGCTTAGGACGCGGGGAACGCGGGGGCCGCACGGCCCGGACATGGGTGCTCCTGGCCAGCAATGAGATCCGAAACCGTGGTCCGGGTCGAGCGCCCCCGCGTCCAACGCGTCCGGCCGCCCCACGCCCGGCGTCACGCAGCTTGAGGTTCTCTAAGGCTTCGGTCGCTCGACGCGCGGCACTTGGATCTCCATCCGGCTCTGCCGCGACAACGCGGTGTCCGCCCCGATCTCCGGTCCGTACACGCCGCGCAAGGCCGTGAGGTACTGCGTCTGCAGTCCCGCCAGGGTGTGCTGCTCGTCCTGCACGGCGCGCCGGAACTCCGGTGCGGTGAGGAA
>DATJJY010000052.1:0-19457 GCA_035491895.1 Gemmatimonadales bacterium | reverse complement strand
CGGCCGTCGACCGCGCCGGGTTGGTGGTCGACGTCCACCACGTCGTAGAGGCAACCGCGCTCGGCGTTCCAGAACCGCGCGGCGAAGGCGCGGCGGCCGCGCTCGAGCGGCTCCCGCCAGCGATCGTCGCTCGCCGCCCCAATGGCGAGCGCATTGAGCCAGAGCGCCTGGACCTCCACCGGCTTGCCGATGCGCGGCGTCCTGGCGTCCATCCACGTCAGCTGCACCCCCGGCTCCCCGGCGGCGAGCAGCCCATCGACGTCGAGCCGGATACCGTAGCGCGTGCCACGCGCGTACCCCGTGAGCACGGCGTTCGCGGCGGCGAGGAGTCGCTCCCGCTCCTTCCGGGGAACGGCGGGCCGGACGCGCGTGGCCGCGCGCAGCACGGCATCGACCGCGATGATGAACCACAGCGACCCGTCGACCGAGTTGTATTGCGGCGGGCCGCCCCCCTCGATGAAACGGTTCGGGAGCATGCCGTCGGAGAGTGTCCCGCACCAGGCTTCAAGGATCGCGCGGGCTTCCTTCAACCGGCCCGTCGAGAGACAGAGCCCGCGCAGCGATATGAAGGTGTCGCGTCCCCAATCTGTGAACCACGGATAACCCGCAATGATCGTCTTGCCGCTGCCACGGCGCACGAGGTAGGCAGCGGCGGCGCACTGCAGGCGCGATGGAAACGCGGCCCGCCGCCGCTCTTCGGCACGTCGAGTCGACGAGAGCCACCGTGAGAGCGACTGGCGGAACGTCGTCGTTTCCGTGGCGTGCCGCGGCGCGGTCAGCACGAGCGTCGCCTCTCCCGCGGAGAGGTCCCACTCGAACACCCCAGGGGCGGCGAGATCTTCGACGGCGTCCAGACCGCGCGCCGCCTCTTCCGTGTAGAGAAACCGCCGGTACCACACCGGGTCGTGCCGGTAGCGGCCATTGGAGCGGGCCAGGATTGCGGGGAGCGAGGTGTAAGGTCGCCAGATGACGCGATCGCCCGCGGCGTCTTTGTCGAAGCTGAACACCGCGTTCTCGTAATGCAGCGCGTGGATATCCCGTCCGGAGATCAGCGGTCGCACCGACAGGCGACACCCCGCTCGCGGGACCACGAGCCGCCAGGAGAGGACGACCGCTGGAAGCTCCGGGCCGCGGGGCTCCGGAGAGAGAAAGACGGCGTGTTCCAGCACCAGCCCGTCACCGAGCTGCAGCGTCCAGCGGGGCCATGGATCCGGGCTGAATGCCGCGAGCGCGGGGCCGTGGTCAGGCACCAGGACGCCGGGCGCGTAGTACTGGCTCGTGAGCGGAAGGCGCTTCCCGTCGACTTCGATCCACGCCTCCACCCCGTTCACGAGCGTGACGCGGCCGGTCGGCGGGGTGGTCGCGGTCATGAGCAGGGCGTGATAGCGGCGCGTGCGAATCCCGCTCACCGTCCCGGAGGCGTATGCCCCTCGGCCGTCGGTCTCGAGCCATTCCGGGTCGGTCAGCGCATCGCTCATCGCGCCCTGCGACGGCGGGCGGTCTCTTCGAAGAACTTCACCGCCAGCGATGTCCACCCCGTCTGATGCGATGCGCCGAGGCCTCGCCCGGTGTCACCGTGGAAGTACTCGTTGAACAGCACGAGATCGCGCCAATGCGGATCGCCGGCGTAACGAGGATCGCCACCGTGGCAGGGCCGGTTGCCAGTGGCGTCCCGGAGAAACAGACTCGCAAGGCGGGCGGCAAGGTCTTGCGCGATCGCGCCCAGCGTCGCGTTTCGTCCCGACCCCGTGGGATACTCCACCTGGAGCGTGTCGCCGTAAAAGTGGTCGTAGCGCTCCAGCGCTTCGACCAGGAGGTAATTGAGCGGGAACCATACCGGCCCACGCCAGTTCGAGTTGCCGCCGAAGAGGCGCGTGCTCGAGTCGCCCGGCACGTATCCCACCTCGTGTCGCTCTCCCAGCAGATCCACGATGTAGGGGTGCTCGCGATGGATCGCGGAAACGGAGCGGATGCCGTACGGTGAGAGGAATTCCCGTTCGTCGAGCATGCAGCGCAGCACGCGTGTGAGGCGCTCGCGGGTCGGGATGGACAACAGGCGATGCGTGAAGCCGTTACGGCCCTTGGGGTGCATACAGGCGATGCTGCGCGCCAGGTCGGGACGGTTGTCGAGGAGCCACTGCATGCGTTTCCGAAACCCCGCCAGGCGAGTGATCTCCTCTTCCTCGATCACCTCGCACGCAATCAACGGGAGCAGACCGACCACGGAGCGCACGCGCAACGGGATCTGCGTTCCATCGGCGTGCAGCTGATCGTAGTAGAAGCCATCCCCCTCGTCCCACAATCCCGTGCCACCGAGGCGGTTCATGGCGTCCGCAATGGCCATGAAGTGTTCGAAGAATTTCGAGGCGACATCCTCGTATGCCGGATCCTCGCGCGCCAGCTCGAGCGCCATCGAGAGCATGGTGGCGCAGTAGAACGCCATCCAGGCGGTCCCGTCGGCCTGCTCGAGGTGGTCGCCCGTCGGCAGCGGCTTCGAACGGTCGAACACCCCGATGTTGTCGAGTCCCAGAAACCCGCCGGCGAAGAGATTGCGCCCCTCGGGGTCCTTGCGGTTCACCCACCAGGTGAAGTTCAGCAGCAGCTTCTGGAAGGTGCGGGCCAGGAACAGCCGGTCCCGGTTGCCGCGCCGGCCCGTCATCTTGTAGATGCGCCAGCAAGCCCAGGCGTGGACCGGCGGGTTCACGTCTCCAAAGGCGAATTCGTACGCCGGGATCTGTCCGTTCGGGTGCATGTACCATTCGCGCAACAGCAGGACGAGCTGTTGCTTGGCGAACTCGGGATCGAGCCGAGCGAACGGGACCACATGAAACGCGAGATCCCAGGCGGCGTACCAGGGATACTCCCAGGTATCCGGCATCGAAATCACGTCGCGGTTATAGACCTGCGTCCACTCGGCATTTCGCCCCTGGGCTCGCTCGGGCGGCGGAGCAGGCTGCGCGGGGTCGCCCTCCAGCCACTGCTCCACGGCGTAGTAGTAGAACTGTCGCGACCAGAGGAGGCCGGCGTAACACTGCCGGGCCGCACTCCGCTCGTCGGCAGTCGCAAAGTCGTGCACGAGGGTGCTGTAAAATGCGTCCGCCTCCCGCATTCGATCGGCGAATACCGCGTCGAACGGCTCGCCGGTGCGCGTGCCATCGGTGGTCAAGCGCAGTCGCACGACCACGGACGCCCTGGCGGGCACCTCCAGTCGATGGTAGAAGGCCGCCTTCGTCCCCACCCGCGCCGGATTCACGGCATTCGCCCGACCCTCGACCACGTAGGCGTGGAATGCGTCCTTCACATACGCCGTCGCGTTCGCAACTCCGAACAGCCGCGCCGTGTTTGTCTCGTTTTCGGTGAACAACAGGGTGGGGGCCACGGCGGGCACCGCCTCGGCCGACAGGCGGAACACCCCGAGCGTCGGATGAACGGCCTTGATCGTGAGCGGGCCCTCGGCCGACAGCTGGCCCCGGCCCGGATACCCCTCACCGCTTCTGCCCCACGACCAGGTGTTGCGCAGCCACAGGGTGGGCAAGAGGTGGATCGTCGCCTGCTCGGGGCCGCGATTGCTGAGGGTGATGCGGATCAGAATGTCGTCGGGTGACGCCTTGGCGTATTCGGCGAGGACATCCCAGTAGCGATCGTCGGCGAAGACGTCCGTGTCGGTGAGCTCGAACTCCGGCTGGTCCAGCCCGCGGCGGCGGTTCTCCTCCACCAGCCGGTCGTACGGAAACGCGGCCTGCGGATACTTGTAGAGCGCCTTGGCATAGGAATGGGTCGGTGTCGCGTCGAGGAAATAGTAGCACTCCTTCACGTCCTCTCCGTGATTACCCTCGTGTCCCGTGAGTCCGAAGAGCCGCTCTTTGAGGATGGGGTCGCGACCGTTCCACAACGCCAGGGCGAAACAGAGCCGGCCTTCGCGGTCGCTCAGCCCGAGCAGTCCATCTTCACCCCAGCGATAGGCGCGGCTGCGGGCGTGATCGTGCGGGAAGTAGGACCAGCAGTCCCCGTCCGCGGAATAGTCTTCGCGCACGGTACCCCACTGGCGCTCGCTGAGGTACGGCCCCCACCGCTTCCAGTTCTTGGTCCGAGCGGCGTCCTCGGCGAGTCGTTGGGGCTCCGTCAAGCCGAGGCTCTGGTCGTCAATTGCTTCACGATGCCCAGCTCCAGGGCGATGTCCCAGAGCCGCTGCTGCAGCAGCTTGCGACCGCGGTGGATGCGGGAGCGGACCGTGCCGAGCGGCACGTCGAGGGTCTGCGCGATCTCCTCGTAGCTGAACTCCTGCACGAAGTAGAGCGAGCAGGCGGCCCGATACTCCTCGGGGAGCGCTTCGAGCGCGGCGACGATCTGCTCGGTGTCGAGTCGGGCGAGGAGCGCCCTCGCCGGATCCTGCGTCTGATCGTGCAGCCCGATGTCGGCGGTCTTGCCGTAGAGGTACAGCGCGGGGAGGTTGTCGAGATCGACGGTTTCCCCTTCGCGGCGCCGCTTGCGGTGCTGGCCGTAGAAGCAGTTCATCAGGATCTTGTAAAACCACGCCTTGAAGTTCGTGCCGGGCTGGAATTGCCCGAATGCCTTGAAGGCGAGGAGCGCGGCTTCCTGAACCAGGTCCTCGGCGTCCGCCCGGTCGTGCGTGAGGCTGTAGGCCATCCCGTACGCACGATCGAGCAGCGGTACCAGGACGGCCTCGAAGTCGGCCGGCGTCCCGGTCACGGACTGGATCCCGGCAGCTCGCCGGAGGTTCCGGCCTGATGCAGGGTCTGGTGGATGCGGTCCGCGAAGCGCGGAGGTACGTCGATGCGGGCGAGCTTGTGCCGCAGCTCGGAGACGAAGGTGGTTTCGAAACGATACTTGGAGGTGCAGGCGGTGCAGATCGCGAGGTGCTGCTCGACCAGCCGCCGTTCCTGGGGGGTGAGCCGGCGGTCGAGGTAATCGTCCAGGCGACGCAGCGCGGCTGCGCAGTCGTACGGGCGGGGCGACCAGGGCCATCTCCACCCGGCCATCAGGGGACTCCGATCAGGAGAGCACCTCGCATGGGTAGGGAAATACCCGGCTGCCCTGTCTCCGGCAAACGCCGGCGGCGCAGCGCTCGCGGGCCATGGGGTAGAATGGTTATCGGGCCGAGACGGTTCCCAGGAACCAACGGCGGCGAACGCGCATTCTCAAAGGTGAAAGTCCGGCCCTTTTGCGGGGGGAACAGTGGCGCTGCGAATCTGGAGAGGGAGTCTGGCGATTCTCATGCTGCTGGCGCTGACGCGCGCCGCGGCGGCCCAGGACACGACGAAGGGGTGGCATCCAATGCAATTCAAGAAGCCGAGTGATGGCGAGCTGCGGCAGACGTTGACGCCCGAGCAGTATCAGGTGACCCAGCACGAGGCTACCGAGGCGCCGTTCCACAACGAGTTCTGGGACAACCATCATCCCGGGATCTACGTGGACGTCGTCTCGGGGGAGCCGCTGTTCAGCTCGCTGGACAAGTTCGATTCGGGGACCGGCTGGCCCAGCTTCACGAAGCCGCTGGACGCGGGGAACGTCCAGCAGAAGTCCGACCGTTCCCTGTTCATGGATCGCACCGAGGTTCGCTCGGCGCACGCCAATTCCCACCTCGGCCACGTGTTCGACGACGGCCCGCGGCCGACGGGCTTGCGCTACTGCATCAACTCGGCCGCGCTGCGGTTCATTCCGCTGGAGCAGCTGCAGGCGGCGGGGTACGGGCAGTACCTGCACCTCTTCAAGACGGCGGCGAAGGCGGACTCGACGCGGGACTAGAGCAAGTGCGGGGGCCGTGGCTTTCCCGAGCCCGGCCCCCAGTCGCGCACGCTGTCCTCGTCGTCGGCGTCGCGCACATCCCGCTCCGCCTGCTCCAGCTCGGTGTAATCGATCGATTCGTCGACGCGGCGGTGGGCCGTCGGCTCAGGGGCGGCGCCCTTGCCGCTGAACAGAAACCAACCCAGCAGGATCAGGAGAGCGGCGACGCCGATGACGAGAGGAATCAGACGTCGAGATTCTTCACGAATTTGGCGTTCTCTTCGATGAAGCGGCGGCGCGGCTCGACTTCGTCGCCCATCAGGGTTTCGAAGAGCTGCGACGCCTCGAGCGCGTCCTCCATGGTGACCTTCAGCAGGGTGCGCTTGGGCGGGTCCATCGTCGTATCGCGCAGCTGATCTGGGTTCATCTCTCCCAACCCCTTGTAGCGCTGCACCACGACGCTGCCCCGGGTTTCGGCGCCGTTGCTCAGGCGTTTGACGTAGTCGTCGCGCTGCTTCTCGTCGTAGGCGTAGAACTCCTCCTTCCCCTTGGCGACACGATACAGCGGCGGTTGCGCGATGTAGATGTAACCGGCATCGATCAGCTGCTTCATCTCCTTGTAGAAGAAGGTGAGCAGCAGCGTGCGGATGTGGGCGCCGTCGACGTCGGCGTCGGTCATGATGATGATCTTGTGATAGCGCGCGTCCGCGATCTTGAAATCTTCTCCGACGCTCGTGCCGATAGCGGTAATGATGGTGCGGATTTCCTCGTTGGAGAGGATCTTGTCGATCCGCGCCTTCTGCACGTTCAGGATCTTGCCGCGCAGCGGCAAGATCGCCTGGAAGCTGCGGTCGCGCCCCTGCTTGGCGGAGCCGCCGGCGGAGTCACCTTCCACCAGGTACATCTCGCACAGGCTGGGATCGGTCAGCGAGCAGTCGGCCAGCTTGCCGGGGAGCATCCCGCTGTCCAGCGCATTCTTGCGCCGCACCAGCTCGCGCGCCTTGCGGGCCGCCTCGCGCGCCCGTGCCGCGCTGACGGCCTTGGCGATGATGGCGCGGGCCACGCTCGGGTTCTTGTCGAGAAACTCCCCCAGGGCCTCATTCACCACGCTCTTGACGATGCCCTCGACTTCCGAGTTGCCGAGCTTCGTCTTGGTCTGTCCCTCGAACTGCGGATCCTTCACCTTCACATGCAGCACGGCGGTCAGCCCCTCGCGGACATCGTCGCCGGTAAGGGTGAAGTCCTCCTTCTTCATGAGGCCGTCCTTCTTGGCCCATTCGTTGATCGTACGCGTCAGGGCGGCCTTGAAGCCGGTGAGGTGTGTGCCGCCTTCGTGCGTATTGATGTTGTTGACGAACGAGAAGGTGTTCTCGTTGTAGCCGTCGTCATACTGGATCGCGCCCTCGACCTCGACACCTTCGCGCCGCGCTTCGAACGAGATGACCTTCTGGTGCAGCGGTTTGCGGCTGCCCAACAGCCACTTCACGAACTCGACGAGGCCACCCTTGTAGAGATAGGTCTCCGTCTTCTTGGAGCCCTTGCGCTCGTCGTCGAGCGTGATCTCGAGGCCCTTGTTGAGGAAGGCGAGCTCGCGCAGCCGCGTAGCGATCGTGGCGAAGTCGAAACGGGTCTCGGTGAAGATCCCGTCGTCGGGAAGGAACCACACCGTCGTGCCGGTGCCCTTCGCTTTCCCGATCACCTCCAGCTTCTTCTTCGTGTCCCCTTTTTCGAAGGACATGTGGTAGCGCTTGCCGTCGCGGTCGACCCAGACCTCGAGCTTCTTCGACAGCGCGTTGACCACCGACACGCCGACGCCGTGCAATCCGCCCGACACTTTGTAGGTGCTCTTGTCGAACTTGCCGCCGGCGTGCAGCACCGTCAGCGCCACTTCGACACCCGGCTTCTTCTCCGTCTTGTGAATGTCGACGGGGATGCCGCGGCCGTTGTCCACCACGGTGATGGCGTTGTTCTCGTGGATCGTGACGTCGATCTTGGTGCAGAAGCCGGCCAGCGCCTCGTCCACCGAATTGTCCACCACCTCGTAGACGAGGTGGTGCAGGCCGCGGCCGGAGACCGAGCCGATGTACATCGCCGGACGGCGCCGCACCGCCTCGAGACCCTTGAGGACCTGGATCGCGTCGGCCTGGTAGTCGCCGTTGCCGTTGTGTTTCGTTTCTTTTGCCGTCGGCTTCTTCGGTTTGGCCATGGGGTACCGGGTTAGAGCCAGCGGATGGTCCTGATCCGGCCCGCGCCGCGGCCCGCGTTCACGCGCGCCATCAGGTCGGGCATCATGAGCTGCAATTCGTTTCTCCACGCACTCGTCGCGACCCGCACGAACAGCGTGCCGTCGGGGGAGACCGATTCCGCGGTGGTGACCGCCGCGACCTGCGGCCCCACGAGGCCCGCCCACTGCGTCACCACCTGCGCCTGCGCCACACGGGGCGCGATCCCGGACCGGGTGAGGTAGCGCTGCAGGGCCTCTCCCACGGCCATCGGCGCGCGCCGTTTCCGCTCGTGGTCGGTCATCTTGGAAGGGTCAAAAGGAGTGCCTCGGAAAGCCCTACAAAAATACCCGGAAATTGTTGTGCCGTCAATACTTAGTTGCGCTGCGGCGAGCCCCGATTTGACGTACTGACAAGGGCTTGGAAAGGGGGGTCAGGGACCCTTCACCACGACGAAGGTGTCGAGGCCCCCGATGTATCCGGAGAGGTCGCGGGCGGTGAGCCGGACCGATACATGGTCGCCCAACACGTGCCCGCCCTGGACGGCGGCGCGGAACGACGCCAGGAACGTCGACTCGAGCAACCCGTCAGCGCCGAGCGGCGGGGCCGAGTCGACCGACAACCAGACGGAGTCGATCCCGTCGGGATCATCGGCGCGCAGGGAGCCGGTGAGCGTGTCGGGTGAGCGCACCGAGTCCTGGTTGAGGGTGATGGCGAGGTGGGGTGGGCCGGGCCGCTCGCGGTCCGCCTGGCAGGCGAATGTCGCGGCGCCGGCTGCCAGCACCAGCGTCAGCGTCCTGCGAAGCGCGGCGGGCGTTTTTCGAGGAATGCGGTGGTCCCCTCTTTCATGTCGTGCGTGGCGGCGAGCAGGCCGAAGTGGTTCGCTTCGAGCAGCAGCCCTTCGTCGAGCGTCATCTCGAGACCCTGATCGATCGCTTCGATGCACAGCCGGATGGCGAGCGGCGCCATGGCGAGGATACCCCGGAGCATCTTTTCCGATTCCGCGAGCAAGTCCGCCGCGGGGACGACCTTGTTGACGAGGCCGATGCGATACGCTTCCTGGGCGTCGATCATCTCGCCGGAGAGGATCAGCTGGAGCGCGACGCCTTTGCCCACGAGGCGCGGCAACCGCTGCGTGCCGCCGTAGCCCGGCGCGATGCCGAGCTTCACTTCGGGCTGGCCGAATTTCGCCGCCTCGCTGGCGAGCCGCAGGTGGCAGGCCATCGCGAGCTCGCACCCGCCACCCAGTGCGTAGCCGTTCACTGCCGCGATGACGGGCTTACCGCACGTCTCGAGCCGCCGCAGCACTCCCTGGCCGCGCATGGCGCGGGCTTTCCCGTCGAACGGCCCCTGGCGCGACAGGTCGCCGATGTCCGCGCCGGCGATGAACGCCTTCGGTCCCGCCCCGGTGACGATCGCCCCGCCGATCCCGGGTTCCGTGGCGATGCGCTCCACGGCCAGGGCGAGCTCCGCCATCACTTGGTCGTTCAGCGCATTGAGCTTGTCGGGGCGGTTGACGGTGACGACGGCGATGCCGTCGCGGACGTCGAACAGCAGGGTTTGGTAGGTCATGAGAAAATGCTACATCATCATTGAGCATTCTGCATTCATCATTCTGCATTAGTTTCACGCCATGTCCGTCCAGGCCATCTCCTGGTCGCCCGGCGGTGCCGTGCGGATCGTGGATCAGCGCGTGTTGCCGGAGGCGCTCGTGCACCGCGATCTGGAAACGATCGACGACGCAGCCACTGCGATCCGCACGCTGCAAGTGCGCGGGGCGCCGCTCATCGGGATCGCCGCCGCGATGGGGCTCGTGGCCGGGCTGCGAGACGCGCGCCGGAGCGGGCGCGACCCGTTCCTGGGCCGGCTGCGCCAGGCGGCGGCGTGTCTCGCCGACACCCGGCCCACCGCCGTCAACCTGCGGTGGGCGCTGGCGCGGATGCTGGACGTCGCCGAACGGACGCCGGGCGAGGCGGCGGTGGTGTGGGAGCGCCTGCGCGTCGAGGCGACGGCCATCTGGGAGGAAGACCGCGCGATGTGCCGCCGCATCGGCGAGGCGGGACTGCCGCTCGTCCCGGACGGGGCGAACGTGTTGACGCACTGCAACGCCGGCGCGCTCGCCACCGGCGGGATCGGCACCGCGCTCGCGCCGATCTACCTCGCACACGAGGCGGGCCGCCGCGTCCACGTCTTCGTCGACGAGACGCGCCCCGTCCTGCAGGGCGCGCGGCTCACGGCCTGGGAGCTGACCGAAGCGGGCGTTCCCTGCACGCTTCTCGCCGACGGTGCTGCGGGAACCTTGCTGCGCGACGCGCGGGTGGATCTGGTCTTCGTCGGAGCGGACCGCATCGCCGCCAACGGGGATTTCGCCAACAAGGTGGGGACCTACCCGCTCGCGGTGCTGGCGCGCCATCACGGGGTGCCGTTCTACTGCTGCGCGCCGTCCTCCACGGTCGACCCGGCGACCGCCGACGGCGAGGCGATTCCGATCGAAGCGCGTCCCGCCGATGAAGTGAAGTCGATCGCGGGGCGGGCGATCGCACCGAGCGCGGTGGCGGCGTTCAACCCGGCTTTCGACGTCACCCCCGCACGCTACGTCACGGCGTTCATCACCGAGCGCGGCCTCGTCCACCCGCCCTTCGGTGGCGGGCCGTGACCGCCGCGGCAGCGTGAGCGAGCGCCGCCGGGGGATCGTTGCCGTGGTGGGCGGATCGGAGTGCACTGCCGCGGAGGCGTCGCTGGCGGAAGAGCTGGGGCGGCGGCTCGCGCAGGGCGGTGCGGTCGTCGTCTGTGGCGGGTTGACGGGGGTGATGGAAGCCGTCGCGCGCGGTGTCCAGGCGGCCGGTGGGTTGACGATCGGGATTCTCCCCGGCAACGATGCGCGGGACGCCAACCGCTACATCGACGTTCCGCTGGCGACCGGGATGGGCGAGATGCGCAACGCGCTCATCGTGCGCGTCGCCGGCGCGATCGTGGCGATCGGCGGCGGCACAGGCACCTTGTCGGAGATCGCCTTGGCGCTCCGGATCGGGACGCCCGTCGTGGGGCTGCGGGACAATTTCGCCGGTGTGACGGAGCTGCCGCGAGTCGCGGACGCTCGGGCGGCGGCGGCGTGGGCGCTCGCGCGGGCTGGGTCCGCCTAGGTGGCCGGGCGGCGCGCCCGCAGCCCGGTCAGATAATCGACTACCTGGTTGCTGACGCCCTCGATGTCGTTGCCCAACGAACGGGCGCGCGACACGTTCGCTTCCTTCCCCGCCATCTCGAGCTGCTGCAACAACGCCGCCAGCGATTTCGCGCCGATCGTCGCGGCCGCCGATTTCAACGCGTGGGCCGCGCGCTCGATGCGGGTCGCATCTCCGGCGGATAACGCCTCGGCGATCGCCGTGATGCGTTGCGGCGTGCTTTCGAGGAAGGTGTCGAGGATCTGGTCCACCGCCGATTCGGCGCCGGCGAGCCGCATCTGCTCGCGGAACGCGTCGACATCCACCGGGGGCGTGGCGCCCTCGGCTGCCGGCGCTGGTTCGGCCGGGTCCGCCGCCCCGCTCGGTGCCCAGCCTTCGACCGCCGCGAACAGCTCGTGCCCGCGGAGCGGCTTGGTGAGGTAATCGGTCATCCCGTGGGACAGGCACCGTTCGCGCTCCCCCGAGAGCGCGTGCGCGGTGAGTGCGATGATCGGGAGGTCTTGGCCCGATGGTGTAGCGCGGATCGCGTGCGTCGCCTCGAACCCGTCCATCTCCGGCATCTGAATGTCCATCAGCACCACATCGTAGCGGGTGCGCGCGGCGGCCTCGACGGCGGCGCGGCCGTTCGCGACGACGTCGATGCGGTGGCCCCGCTTGCGCAGCATGGCGGCAACGACTTCCTGGTTCACCGGGTTGTCTTCCGCGACGAGGATGTGCAGGTGGCGGCGGGATTCGGCGATGGTATGCCGGGTGACGACCCCGCCCTCGTCCGCGCCGCCCGCCGCCGGTCCGGTGAGGACCGTCTTGATCGCCTCCAGGAGATCGCTGCGCGAGGTGGGCTTGGGGAGATAGCCGTCGATGCCGAGGTCGCGGCAGCGCTGCCCGTCGCCGCGCTGTCCCGACGACGTGAGCATCACGAGGGGCGTCTCTCCGATCGCCGCATCCGCCCGCAGCGCGCCCGCCAGCTCGAAACCGCTCATTTCCGGCATCTCGGAATCGATGATCGCGAGGTCGAACGGCGTTTCGTCGCGTTGCGCGCGCCGCAGCACGGCCAGCCCCGTCGCCCCGCTGTTCGCTTCGGTCACGTCCATGTCCACGGCCGCCAGCATGTTGAGAACGATGCGGCGGTTGGTCGGGTTGTCGTCGACCACCAGCACGCGGCGGCCCGCGAGCGGCGCCAGGCTGGCGGGGACCGCCGCCGCGGCCGCGGTCCCCTCCTCGAGCGGGACGGCGAAGCTGAA
This sequence comes from Gemmatimonadales bacterium, assembly GCA_035491895.1. Lineage (GTDB taxonomy): Bacteria > Gemmatimonadota > Gemmatimonadetes > Gemmatimonadales > GWC2-71-9 > DASTHG01. The sequence goes on along the minus strand of DATJJY010000052.1, from coordinate 7,067 downwards.
TTCCGTTCCTTGCCCGACGTGGCTCGAGACCGCCAGCTCCCCCCCCATGAGACGCACCAGGCGGCGGCAGATCGCGAGCCCCAGGCCCGTGCCGCCGTACTTCCGGGTGGTCGAGGTGTCGGCCTGGCTGAATTCCTCGAAGATGGCATCGAGCTTGTCGGCGGCGATGCCGATGCCGGTATCGCGGACCGCGAAGCGGACCAGGGACCGGCCGTCCGGCGCGCTGGATCGGGAGGCCGCGACGACCACTTCACCCTCGTGCGTGAACTTGATCGAGTTCGAAATCAGGTTGGTGAGGACCTGGCGCAGCCGGGTCGGATCGCCCCGCACGCTCGCCGGCAGGTCGGAGGCGACGTCGGCGAGGAGGTTGAGCCGCCGCTCGCGCGCCCGCACGGCGAGCAGCTCGACCGTCGACTCCACCAGGTGCTCCAGATCGAACGCGATCGACTCGAGCTGCAGGTGCTCGGCCTCGATCTTCGACAGATCGAGGATGTCGTTGAGCAGCGTCAGCAGCGTCTCGGCAGAGGTCTGTACCAGCGAGAGCGAGTGGCGCTGCTCCGGAGCCATCTCGGTATCGAGCAGCAGCTCCGTCAGACCCAGGATGGCATTCATCGGCGTGCGGATCTCGTGGCTCATGTTGGCGAGGAACGAGCTGCGGGTCTGCGCGAGGCGCTGAGCCGCGTCGCGGGCGTCGCGTAACGCCGCGCGGCTCGCCACCTCACTGCTCACGTCCCGTGCGATCGTCGAGAAGCCGCTGATGCGGCCGGCCGTATCGCGCGTCAGCGAGATACTGAGCGACACCGGGATGCGGGTGCCATCCTTGCGCAGCCGTACTGTTTCGAAATGGTCGACGTGCTCGCCTCGCTTGATCCGCTCCAGGATGTCGTCGGCCTCACCGCTCAGCTCGGGCGGACGGAGCAGGGTGATACGGCGACCCTTGATCTCTCCGAGCGCAAACCCGAACATGCGCTCGGCGGCGGCATTCCAGCTCACCACGACCCCGTCGAGCGTTTGCCCGACGATCGCATCCTCCGACGACTGTACGATGTTGGCGAGCTGGCTCAGCGCGTCCTGCGCCTTGCGCCGGTCGCTGATGTCCTGGTACATGACGAAGACATCGCCGCCGGTGGTGCCGGCGAGATGGCTCGCCGTCGCCAGGACAGGGACGAGCGAGCCATCCTTGCGCCGCCGCTCCACCTCGACGGCCACGCGCTCTCCGCGACGGGCGAGGGTGTCCAACCGGGACGCCTTCGGCTGCTCCGACCGCGGCACGATCAGCTCGTTGAGGTCCTGGCCCATGGCCTCAGCGGCGGGGAAGCCGAACAACGTCTCGAATTGGGGATTGATGCCGCGGACGCGGCCGTCGCCCCCCAGCACCGCGATCGCCACGGGAGCGCTGGCGAACACGGCATCTAGGTAGGCCCGATCGCGGACCGCCGTCTGCTCGCGCCGTGCCAGGTCGAAGGATTGCTGCAGATGGTCGTACAGCAGCTGGTAGGACGCCCGGTGGAAGATGAGCATCGCCGCGGAATAGAATACGACCATGAACACGGCGATCGCCGTGTCGCGTCCAAACGCGCCCTGCACGATGCCGACCGGGACGGGGACGAGCAGTCCGGCGATGAAATTCCGGAACGCCCACAAGTCGCCCGAGAGGGAAGCGACGCCGCCCGCGGCCAGGCCGCACAACACGACGAGGAGCAGCGCCGCGGGCGCTACGGGCGTGTCCGCCATCACGACGGCGGCACCTATGCCCCACGCCAATCCGGTGGCCGCGAGCGCGAGACGGATCCGCCCCAGCGCTCGTCCCGGCGTGTAATCGCCGTGCCGCACACGGGCACGCAGCGCCCCGCGGATCACGGTGCAGGCGACGACCACGGCCGCCCAGGCGGCCAGGGTGACGTGCGCGACCCACGGCCACAGGAGGACGGCGACGAGGCCGATGAGCACGAAATGGGCGATTTCGGCGCGCGGGCTCTCGCCCACCAGCCGCCGCAGCAGCTCCCGGGCGACCTGGTCCTCGACGACGGTGGAATCGATCGCCGCCGAGCCCGGGGCCGCGATCAGGGAGGTCCGCGGCAACGGAGAGGCTGTGGCCGGTATCTCAGATGAAGCCGTCATGAACCGAGTAGGAATGTACGCGCACGGGCACTGGAGCGCTTCCAACCAATGGTTGTATAATGGACGTATGAACGCTGGCATGAAGTTCACCCTCGGGGCCGTGCTGATCGTCGGCTCGGTCGGCTATCTCATGGCGTCCGGGGTGAAGCAGACGGGTCAGTATTTCCTGACACCGAGCGAGCTGTCGCACAAACTGGCTGCGGACCCGACGTTCTACGACGTCGGCATGCGCGTCGGCGCGCGGGTCGTCCCCGGGAGCGTCAGCCGCGACGTGCCGCGCCAGACGATCAGCTTCCGCGTGACCGACGGCAGCGCCACGTATCCCGTAGTGTATCGCGGCATCGCCCCCGATACGTTCAACGACAGCGTCGAGGTCGTGGTCGAAGGTCGCCTCCAGCACGACGGCGTCATCCACGCGACCGACGTGCTGGCGAAATGCGGCTCCCGCTACGAGTCGGTTCCCAAGGCCTAAATGACATTGCTCGGCAATTTGGCGCTCTGGGTCGCGTTTCTCCTCGGAGCGTGGGGCGCGCTCACCGGGTTTCTCGGCGGCGCGCGCGGCCGCGCGGACCTGATCGCCAGCTCGCGCCACGCCGCCTATGCGCTGTGCGCGACTCTCCTCGTCGCCGTCGTTTGCCTCGAGGTCGCGCTGTTCCGGCACGATTTCAACGTCGAATACGTGGCCGCCTACACCAGCCGCAATCTCCCCACTTTCTATACCTGGTCGGCGCTGTACGCGGGGCAGAAGGGCAGCCTCCTCTTCTGGGCGACGGTGCTGTCCCTGTTCGGGGCGCTGGCGCAGGCCTTCACCGCGCCGCGGCATCGCGTCTACCTGCCGTACGTCGGTGCGATCACCAGTCTCGTCGTGATGTTCTTTCTCAGCGTGATGGTGTTCTCCAGCATCACGCACGCCAATCCGTTCGAGCGGCTCGCCTACACGCCGGTGGACGGCCGGGGGCTCAACCCGCAGCTGCAGAATCCGGGGATGGTGTTCCATCCGCCGATGCTCTACCTCGGGTACATCTCGATCACGATCCCCTTCGCGTTCGCGATGTCGGCACTCTTGTCGAAGCGGCTCGACGCCGACTGGCTCGTGGCGATCCGCAAGTGGACGCTGCTCTCCTGGTTGTTCCTGTCGATCGGCATCTGTCTCGGGATGTGGTGGGCGTACGTGGAGCTGGGGTGGGGGGGCTACTGGGCGTGGGACCCGGTCGAGAACGCCTCGTTCCTGCCGTGGCTGACGATGACGGCGTTCCTGCATTCGGTGATGATCCAGGAAAAACGCGGCATGCTGAAGAAGTGGAACCTGGGACTGATCATCGGCTCGTGGCTGCTGTCGATCTTCGGCACATTCATTACGCGCTCCGGCGTGATCGCGTCGGTGCATTCGTTCACGCAATCGAACGTCGGCTACTTCTTCGGCGGGTTTCTCCTCCTCGCCGGCATCACGAGCTTCTCGATTTACGCCCGGCGCCTGCCGCTGCTCGAGGCGGATTCGCAGCTCGAATCAATGGTCAGCCGCGAGGCGAGCTTCCTCTTCAATAATCTGCTGCTCGTCGGGATCGCGTTCACCGTCCTGTTCGGAACGCTGCTTCCGATCCTGACGGAGCTCTTCAGCGGGACCAAGATCACGGTGAAGGCGCCGTGGTTCAACACCGTGAACATCCCGCTCGGCCTGCTGCTGCTGTTGTTCACGGGGATCGGACCCCTCATCGCCTGGCGGCGATCGTCGTTGCCGAACTTGAAGCGACAGTTCGCCGCGCCCGCCGCCGCCGGCATGCTGACCATCCTGGCGCTGCTCGCCTCGGGGATGCGGGACCTCTATCCGATCCTCGCGATCGGGCTGGCCGCCTTCGTCTGCACGACGATCGCCCAGGAGTTCTGGCGCGGCGTGTCGGCCCGGCACCGCCAGTACGGCGAGGCATGGCTGCTGGCGTTCGGCCGGCTGTTCGCGCGCAACCGCCGGCGCTACGGCGGCTACGTCGTGCACCTCGGCATCCTGATCCTGTTCATCGCATTCGCGGGGTACGCATTCAAGACGGAGACCGAAGCGACGCTCCGGCCCGGCGAGTCGGCCTCGATCAAGAGCCCGTACGGGTGGACCTACACCTTCACCCACCTCGGGATCTCCCAGTACAACGCCTTGAACCGTCAGGTCACCGCGGCCACCGTCGAGGTGAGCCGCAACGGCAAGCGGGTCGGCCTGCTGACGACGGAGAAGCGTCAGCACGTGGACGCCGAGGGAAATCCCACGTTCCAGCCATCCACCGAAGTGGGAATCAAGAGCGATGCGCGCGAGGATCTCTACGTCGTGCTCGCGGGGGTCGTGAACGGGACCGAGCAGGCGGTGTATCGCTTTACGATCAACCCCCTCGTGTGGTGGGTCTGGTACGGCGGCATGATCGTGGCGCTGGGGGGCTTGATCGTGATGTGGCCGGGCGGCGGGTCGATTACGGTGCGCCGCGCGCAGGCGGGATATGCGGTGAAGCTCGTCGCTGAAGCGAAGGGGACAGAATGATGGACAGGCGGGAATTCCTCGCCGCCGGAGTGGGAAGCGTACTGTTCGCCCGTCAGTCTCAGGACACCGCCGGGCCCTCCGGCAAGCTGTTCGATCCAACCTGGGCCGGCCCCTCAGTCCTGCCGGTGACCGCGCGCGACAACGACGCGGCGATTCAGGCGATCGAAAAGCGCATCAAGTGCACCTGCGGCTGCGGGCTCGACGTCTACACCTGCCGCACGACCGATTTCACCTGTCCCGTCAGTCCCAAGCTGCACGCGCAGGTGCTCGCCCTGGCGGCGGCGGGAAACTCCGGCGAGCAGATCGTCGCGGCGTTCGTGCGGGAGCACGGCGTCGAGATTCTGATGGCGCCGCCCAAGAGCGGCTTCAACCTGATCGGTTGGGGCACCCCCTGGCTGGTCGTCCTGGCCGCGAGTGTGGCGCTCGTCTTCGCCCTCTACCACTGGGTCAAACGGGTGACACCTGTGCAGGCGCCGGCCGACGCCGGGGGCCTCGGCGCTTCGCACGCCGAGCTCGAGCGCCTGCAGGAAGCGCTGCGGCGCACCGAGGCGTGAGCTCGATCTTCGAGCTGGCTGCCGGCCTCGCCCTCGCGGCGGCGGCCGTTTTTTTTGTGCTGTGGCCGGTCCTCTCCCCTCCAGCTGCGGGCGTCGCCGACGCCGCCACCATGGAGGGGGAGGACCCGGACGACGATCTCTCGCCGCGCGCCGTCGCCCTGCGCGCCCTGAAGGAGATCGAGTTCGATCGGGCGACCGGAAAGCTCAGCGACGCCGATTACGATGCGCTGAACGCGAAGTACACGGCTGAAGCACTCGCCGCCCTCCGCACTGAATCTTCCGAGGCTGACGCTCCGCGGATTCGTCTGGCCGTGTCGCCGCTCCCCACGGCGACTTGCCCCACGCACGGCGGCCGTCCGGAAGCCGGCGCGATATTCTGCTCGGCGTGCGGCCGGCGTCTGTCTGACGCCGTGGCGTTCTGCGCGAAATGCGGCACGGCGCTCCCGCCCGATGCGCACTTCTGCGCGGCGTGCGGCCGGCGCGTCGCTGCCTGACCCCTGGACTAGGTGATCGGGGTCACCGGGCACAGCGCCGCCCCTTCGGCCATTAACACCAACTCACGTATCGCGTCTGTTCCTGCGGCTCGAGCGGATTGACCGTCTCTCAACCGAACAGGAGCAGTACGATGCGCAACTTCCGATCCTTCTCCATGGGGCTCGTCGCCGTCGCCCTGGTCGGCACGGCGTGCAGTGAATCCACCGGCACGAGCGCCGATCAGGTCGCCGTCCAGGCGGCGTATGACGGCCTCACCGGGTATACCGATACTGACTTCGGCGCCGCGGGCGTCACTGGAACCTCACCGGTGTCCGTGGTCGGTGGGACACAAAGTCTCGAGGACACGGCGATCGTGCCCCGCTACTGGGGGCGGCTGCGCGTCGTCCCCGGCGGTCCCCGTCCCATCTTCACCCGGGACATCGTCGTGCAGGGCGACTCGGCGTGGGTGACGCGGAGCGCCAGCTTCCAGGGCATCTTCCTGGTCGACACGTCCGCCGACTCGACGTTCAATCCCGACAGCAAGCCCCTGGCCGACGGCGTGCAGCAGCGCGCGGTGTTCGTGCGCGATCGTACGGCGGACCACGGGTGGCGCGCGGTGGCCCTCACGCTGCTCGACTGGCAAAACACCGCCGTCGATCGCCGCACGGTGCAGATCCAGGACGTGGCGGTCTCCGTCAACGGCACGGCCGTGCTGCAGGTGAGCAACCCCGACTCGTTGATCTCCGTCGACACGCATGTGCCGCTGTTCCACGCCGGCGACACCGTCAAGGTGACGATGCACGTCGCGAACTCCACCGGGGGCGGTTTCTCTCCGGCGACCTTCGGGTTCCTGCACGTGCGCCACGCCGATCCGACCGGGATCCGGTGGCGCCGCGTGCCGATGATCGACGACGGCAACGGCGATTTCGAGCGCAGCTGGGTAGTGCGCTTCACCGGCCGCGATCGGTTCGTGGTCGACGCGATCGATGCGGCGACGCTGGAGCTCGGCACGGCGGACAACTATCGGTCCAATGAGTGGGGCATTCCGTTCCGAGTGGAATAGTCGCGGCACAGGCGTGAGACGCCGAGATGGGCGCCAAGCCGCTGAGCCGCCGAGTGGACGCCGAATTGGGCGCGAGGAGTCCATCCTCATCCCCGAAGTCCTGAGCGTCCACACAGCGGCTCGGCGGCTCGGCGGCTCCCTCAGCGTCTAGTCCCTCGCGGTACATCTGTGTCGCAAGTTTTTTCCAGTGCGGACCTTGCATTTCGACCTCGTGTATTCTATCTGTTCTCCGCCCCGCCCCCCCCCGGCCCCCCGCCTCCCCCGCCACCCTTTCCTGGAGCGACGGCGTGCGTGATCTGCAGCGTCTGGCGTTCGTAGTGGCGGTAGTGGCGCTCTC
>DATJJY010000051.1:0-3948 GCA_035491895.1 Gemmatimonadales bacterium | reverse complement strand
TTCCTGGTGGATCACGGCTACGACGAGCACTACGGGGCGCGGCCCTTGAAGCGCGCCGTGCAGAAATACGTCGAGGATCCACTCTCGGAGAAGATCCTGGTCGGTGAGTTCGCGCGCGGGGACGAGATCGAGGTCGATGTGGCCCCCGACAAGGAGCGCCTGGCGTTCCGCGCGCTCTCCGGCACGAAGGCGTGAGTCGCCGGCTTCTCCCTCCGCTGGCCGTCGCGTTGGTTCTCCTGGTTCCGCGCCTTGCGCGGGCCCAGGAGCAGACCGCGCCCGGCGGCCAGCCCGATTCGGTCACCGCCATCGGCAATAAGCGCGTGGCCACGGCCGTCGTCCTTCAGACGGCCGGCCTCGTTCCCGGACGCTTCACCACCTACCGCGACATCCAGCGCGCCATCCGCGCGCTCTACGCCACCGGGCAATTCGACAACGTGCGGGTGGATCAGGACACGAGCGGCGAGCGCCAGATCCTCCTGATCCGGGTGCACGAGCGCCCGATCCTGATGCATTGGACCCTGCGCGGTGTGTCGCGCCTGGGCGAAGGAACGGTACGCTCCAAGGTGACGCTCGCCGAGGCGCGCCCGCTCGATCCGGCGGCGGTCGCTCGTGCCCGCGGGCGTATCGACTCGCTGTACCGCGCGCGCGGCTATTACCTCGCCCAGGTGAAGGTGCTGCAGACCTACGAGGCCGAGTCCTCACGCGTGCGCATCGTGTTCGACGTCAACGAGGGAAGCCGTGTGGCGATCTCGCGGGTGACGGTGCAGGGCAACACGCACTTCGCGAGCTCCACCGTCGTCAAGGCGATGAGCACGCGCCCCGAGGGGTTCTGGTGGTGGCGCAAGGGCGAATACGACGACGACAAGCTGCGCGGCGACATCCAGGAGCGGCTGCCGAAATTCTATGGCGAGCACGGCTTCGTCGACTTCCAGGTGCTCGACGACACGCTGCTCGTCAACGATTCCACCGGCAAGGCCGAGCTCGTATTGAAGGTGAGCGAGGGCGAGCCATATCACGTGGGGACGTTCGAGATCGTCGGCAACCGGCGCTTCTCGACCGACGAGCTGCAGGAGCTGTTCCCCTTCAGGACCGAGCAGCGCAGCGGCGTCCTCGGAATGGGCGGTACGACGCACGGTCCGGCGGTCTTCTCCCAGGCGAAATGGGACGATGCGACGACGGCGCTGTACAGCCGGTATCACAACGAAGGCTACATCTACGCGCAGGTGCGCAACGACGTCATCCGGCGGACCGGGGCTGACGGCAAGCCGATGGTCGATTTGCGGTGGGTGATCAACGAGGGCCAGCCGGCGATCATCAACAAGATCGAGATCGCGGGCAACGACATTACGCGCGAGCGGGTGATTCGCGACGCCATCGTGATGATTCCCGGCGACGTCTTCCGCCAGGACGCGCTGATCCGGTCCTATCAGAACATCTCGAACCTCGGGTTCTTCAACCAGCCGCTGCCCTATCCCGAAACGCCCCAGGCCAACGACCAGGGCGATGTCGACGTCGTCTTCCACGTCACCGAGAAGCACACCGGCAACGTGAACTTCGGCGCATCGGTGGGGCAGGGCACGGGGCTCGGCGGCTTCCTGGGGCTCGAGGAGCCCAACCTCTTCGGCCAGGGGAAGCGCGGCAAGTTCCAGTGGCAGTTCGGCAAGAACATCAACGACTTCGACATCTCGTTCACCGATCCGGCGATCCGTGAGACGCGGATCTCCGGCACCCTCGACGCGCACAATACCCGGCTGCGCTACAACATCGCCGACCTGGGCCAGCTGCGCCGCCGCGGCGCGAGCATCCAGTTCGGCTTCCCCGCCTTCCACGATCGCTACGCGCGGCTGTTCGTCTCCTACGGGCTGGACGAGCAGACGGTGCAGGGGTCGGCGAACAATGCGGCGTTCAGCTCGGTGTTCAACTGCAACAACTGCCTCCGCTCGACGTTCGGTGTCTCGATGATGCGCGACAACCGGATCGGGATGCCGTTCGCGACCGCGGGAACGATGGCGACGGTCGGCGTGGCGCAGAGCGGCGGACCGCTGGGCGGCAACGGCAACTTCCAGCGGGTCGACCTCGAGGGGCACTGGTATGCGCCGCTGGCGCTCATTGGGGGGAAGGGCGGCGTCGCCGGCGGCGGCATCCCGGTCGTGCTCGGGCTGTCGACGCGCTCCGGCTTCGTCTTCGGGAATTCACCCTTCTTCGATCAGCTCTTCAGCATGGGTGGGACGCAGTACGGCATTCCACTGCGCGGGTACGACGAGTTCTCGATCACGCCCCAGGGGTACAATCCCACCGCCAACGCGACCGGCGCGTCGGCGGCGTCGTTCGGCAAATCGTTCTTCCTGATGACCGGAGAAATCGGGCTCCGGGTGTCGCAGATGTTCTACGTGAACACCTTCTATGATGCCGGGAATCTCTGGGTCCGGGCCGTCGACTGGAATCCGACCCGACTGTTCCGCGGGGCGGGGATCGGGGTCGACGTCATTTCGCCGCTCGGGCCCCTGGGCCTCGATTTCGCCTACGGCTTCGACCGGGTCAACGCGCTTGGCCAGCCCGCCCCGGGCTGGAAACTGCACTTCAAACTCGGCAATTTCTTCTGATGTCCCCTTTTCATGGAGTGTGTATGCGGCGGGTAGTCTTGGTGTGGCTGACATTGGGTTTCGCGGGTCCGGTGATGGCGCAGGCCCAGGCGGCGTCGCCGCCGGCGCGTTCGACGACCGGTGCGGCGGCGAGCTCGGCGGCTCAGAAGATCGCCTTCATCCGGTCGCGCACCATCCTCGACAGCACGCCCGGCTACTCGGCCGCGGAGTCGACGTTCGCCCGCGAGTTCCAGGGTATGCGCGATGAGATCCAGAAGTTGCAGCAGCAGCTCGATTCCGCCGTCCAGGCCTTCGACCAGGCGTCGATCGCCCTGTCGCCGGCGGCCAAGGACGCCAAGCGCCGCGACCTGCAGCAGATGCAGGATCGCATGTCGCAGCGCTCCAGCGAGCTCGACTCCCGTGCCCGCGCCCGCAACCAGGAGCTGCTCGGTCCGTTCCAGGCGCGAATCAACACCATCATCCAGGGGATGCGGGCCGAGGGGAACTACGCGTTCATCTTCGACGCCGACGCGCAGAACAACGGCATCGTCGCCGCCGATCTCGCGCTCGACCTGACCTCCAAGGTCATCGCGCGGGTACGCCAGGCCGGGCCCTGACCGGGCAGGCCGTATGAGCGCGGAGCCGCGTCGCTCGCTGTCGGCGGCGGAGGTGGCCGCGCTCACTGGAGGGCGCCTCGTCGGTCCCTCCGATACGCATGTCGCCGCGATCGCGCCGCTGGAGCGGGCCGGTCCCGGCGACCTGTCGTTTCTTGTCAGTGGCCGCTACCTCCCCTACTTTGAGCGCTCGCGCGCCTCGATCGTGCTCTGCGCCGAGGCGCTCGCCACCGCGGAGAGCGGCGCGACCGCCCGCGTGATCGTGCCGGACCCGCACGCGGCGCTGCTCGCGGTGCTCGCCGTGCTGTATCCGACTCCCGCCTGGACGCCCGGAGTGCACCCGACCGCCGTGATCGGGCCGGGGGTCAGGTGGTCCGATCCGGTGGCGATCGGGCCCTACGTCGTGCTGGGACGCGAGGTGACGCTGGGGCGGAATGTCCGCATCGGCGCCCAGAGCGTGATCGGCGACGGCGTCACGATCGACGACGACTGCGAGCTGTACCCGCAGGTCACCTGCTACGCCGGCACCATCCTCGGCCGGCGCGTGATCCTGCACTCGGGCGTCCGTCTGGGCAGCGACGGGTTCGGATACGTGTCGGGCCGGGAGGGAGCGGGGCACCGCCGCATCCCCCATGTGGGGCGCTGCGTGATCGGGGATGACGTGGAGATCGGCGCGAACAGCTGCATCGACCGCGGCAGCGTCGACGACACGCTCGTGGGCGACGGGACGAAGATCGACAACCTCGTGCACA